>CANRJC010000013.1 GCA_947630795.1 uncultured Phascolarctobacterium sp.
GAATGCTTTGCCCTTTGTAGGGTTCTGACTTTGATATTTTGCCGGAGAATTTTGCCAACGATTACTTGACACTGTCAGCCTCTTTTCCTCGGAGGCTTCCGCTCTTTTCATTTATTCGGCGGTATGATAAAATAAATCGGAGAATATTTTTCGCGAAGGAGGGCCGCAAGGCTTTTTCGCAAAGAAAAAACAGTGAAGGAGCTTCTCGTGCTGCGCGATCTGCTGCCTTATTACAAACCGTATAGAACTCGGCTGGCTTTGGTGCTGGCCGGCGCCGTGTTCACCAGTTTGGTGGAGCTTTTCTTTCCCCTTTGCATCCGCTACATCATGGACCAAGTGCTGCCCAAAAAAGACCTGTTGCTGCTGGCCCAATTGTCCTTGGGCCTTTTAGCTGGCTACATCTTTAATTTGGCCATCAACTACCGGGTGTCGGTGGAGGGACGGCTGGTGGGGGCCCTCATGGAGCGGGATCTCAGGCAAAAACTTTTCGAGCATGTCTCGCGCTTCAGCTTCAAATATTTCGACAACCATCAAGTGGGGCAGTTGCTGTCCCGCATCGTCGGCGACATCGCCGAGATCAGAGAGCTGGTCTCTTTAGGGCCCAATTTTCTTTTGGTGTGCACCATTTTCATGGTGGGCACAGCCGTCATCCTCTTTTCTTTGAATTGGCAACTGGCCCTTTTGATCAATGCCTTTCTAATCGCCAAAGCATGGGACTCTTTCGTCACCAACCGCAAGCTGAAAGAGATGGGGCGGGCTACCAGGGGGGCAGTAGGCAATATCAGCGGTTGCGTGGCCGAAAGCCTCAGTGCCGTGCGTTTGGCTCAGGCCTTCACCAACGAAGACTTGGAGGCCCAAAGGCTGGCCAAAGAGGCAGAGATCCTTTTGGCCTATCGCAAGAAAAATTTCCAACTTTTGGCCCACAGCCATGTGAGCATGGTGTTCTTCACCAATGTCATAAATTTGGCCATCATCTGCGCCGGCGGCGTGCTCATCTATACGAGCGGTATGAAGATGAGCGATCTGGTGGCCTTCTTGCTCTATGTGGCCATCTTCGTGCGGCCGGTGCTGCGCCTCAATGCCCTGGCCGAAGTCTACCAAAAGGGAGTGGCGGGCTTTGCCCGTTATCAAGAACTGCTGAAAGAGCAGGGTGGCATCCCCGAGGCCGAGGATGCTTTCGACCCGGGGCCTCTTTGCGGCAACATCGTCTTTGAAGACGTCACCTTCGGTTATCGAGAAGACAGGCAAGTTTTGAAACATTTTTCTCTTGCCGTTAAGGCCGGGGAAGCGGTGGCCTTCGTGGGCAGCACCGGCGTAGGCAAAAGCACTCTCTGTAATTTGCTGCCTCGTTTTTACGAACTGCAGGGGGGCCGCATCACCATCGACGGCATCGATATCAAGAAGATGACTTTAACGGGGCTGCGCCGCAACATCGGCAGCGTGGCTCAAGACATCTTTCTTTTTGCCGACACCGTTTATAACAACATCGCTTACGGCAGGCCCGGGGCTACGCGGGAAGAAGTGGAGCAGGCGGCGATATTGGCCGAGGCCGATCGTTTCATCAAACTTTTGCCCCACGGTTATGACAGTGAATTGGGCGAAAGAGGCGTTAAATTGAGCGGCGGGCAGAAGCAGAGGCTGGCCATAGCCCGGGCTTTCTTGAAAGATCCTCCCATCCTTATCTTAGATGAAGCCACTTCTTCTTTGGACAACGAAACAGAACAGGCTATCCAAAATTCGCTGGCTGCTTTGAGCAAAGACCGCACCACTCTCATCATCGCCCATCGTCTGGCCACTATCAAAAATGCCGATAGGATAGTGGTCTTAAAAGACGGGGGCATCGCCGAACAGGGCACGCATCATGAACTATTGGCCGCTAAGGGCGAGTATTACAGATTATACATGGCTCAGTTCAAGGAGGATTGAGAGATGAAGTTGGATGCTCGCTTGGCCGCCGTTGCTTCCTTGATAGAAGAGGGTTGTCCCCTGGCAGATATAGGCACGGATCATGCTTATTTGCCCTGCTATCTCATAATAAGCGGCCGCTCTCCCTTCGCCGTGGCAGCTGATGTGGCGGCGGGGCCCTGTGAAGCGGCAAGACGGACGGTGAAAGCACTGAAGCTGGAAGCTAAGGTGGCAGTGCGGCAGGGAGACGGCCTCGCAATTTTGAGGGACGAGCCTCACTTGGAAGATTTTTACATCGTGATAGCCGGCATGGGCGGGAGCACCATCGCCGCTATTTTGGAAAAAGATATCGAAGTGGCCCAAAAAGCCCGGGGCCTCGTCCTGCAGCCCATGGCCGGCGCCGCCGGCCTGCGAAGCTTCCTCTGCGGCCGAGGTTTTGCTCTTATCAAAGAAGAACTGGTGCTGCAAGGCGAGCACCTTTATGAGATCATCGCGGCCGCCAGAGGAGAGAACTGCCGCTACAGCCCGGGGCAGTTGCTGCTGGGGCCCCTGCTCCTGCGAGACAAGCACCCCCTTTTGAAACTGCAGCTGGCCAAGCAGCGGAGCAAATTGGCCCGCACTTTGGCCGCCATGGCCCAAGGCAGCGAAGCGGTGAACAGCCCCAAGTACAAATATTTATTGCAGTTGGCCGAAGAAGCGGAGGAGATAGAAGATGCATGGTACGATGACCGTAGCTGAAGTAGCGGCCCTTTTAGAGAGCTTAGTGCCCCAACGTTTGGCCGCTCCTTGGGACAACGTGGGCCTGCTCTTGGGGAGAGGGCAGCACAAAGTAGAAAAGATCTTGTTGGCCCTCGATCTGACAGAAGAGACCTGTCGGCAAGCCTGTGAAGGAAAAACAGATCTCATCATCACTCATCATCCGGTCATCTTTCAGCCGTTGAAGCAAATGACCGGGGAAACTTGGCGGCAAGAGCTGTTATTAAGATTAGCGGAGAAACAGATCGCCGTTTATTCACTGCACACCAATTTGGACTGCGCCGCCCACGGAGTCAATATGGCTTTGGCCAAAAAGCTGAAGATAAGAGATGTTTTCGAACTGGACGAAGAGAGCGGGCTGGGGCGCATAGGTTATTTGGAAGAACCTCAGCCGGATGTGCGTTCTTTTGCCCTGATCGTGAAAAAAACACTGCGGGCTTCTTATGTGGCCTATGGGGATGCCGGCCGCCCGGTGCGGCGGGTGGCGGTGTGCGGCGGGGCAGGGGCCGACTTGGTGCCTCAAGCTTTGGCCAAAGGAGCCGACACTTTGGTGACGGGGGACGTCACTTATCACAAAGCTCAGGAAGCAGTTTATCGAGGCTTGAACATCATCGATGCCGGGCATCAAACGAGCGAATGGCCTGTTTTGGAAGAATTGGCGGATAGGCTTTCCTTGCGTTTTACGGAAAAGAATTGGCCCATCACCGTTACTGTGGCGAAAGAAGAACTTTTGCTGAAGGGGGTGTGAAGGAATGTTGATCAAAGATCTTAAAGTGGGCAGCCAAGTGCGGCAGGCTCTGCTGTTGCGGGTGCAAAAAGTGGGGACCAGTAGCAAGGGAGGCACCTATGCCCGGGGCTTGGCCGAAGACAAGAGCGGCCGCGTGCAGTTCATCTGTTTCGAAAAAAGTTCCGTGGAAAAATTGGCTTCCTTGGACGGGCCCACTGCCTTTAAAGTTACGGGGGCGGTGGATGCCTACAAGTACAGCGACGAGACGGTGAACCAATTGATGGTGCAGCACGTGGAGCCGCTGGGGCCCGACGACGACATCAAAAACATCATCCCCCACGGCGATTTCGATAAAGAAGTTTACGTAACCAAGCTGGCCAACCTCATCAAGACAGTGCGCAATCCCGTCTATCACAGTTTATTGGAAGAGATCTTCAAAGGGGAAACTTATGAGCGCTTCTTGAAAAACCCAGCCGGTTCCCGCCTGCATCATGCCTATTTAGGCGGTCTTCTGCAGCACTCGGTGGATGTGGCGGGCCTGGCCTTGGTTTTGGCAGATCAGATCGGCGGCGCCGATAAGGAATTGGTCATCACCGGCGCCCTGCTCCACGACATCGGCAAATTGAAAGAGATCTCTTATCAGGTGGGCTTCCCCTATACCGACAGCGGCCGTTTTGTGGGACACATCTGCTTTTCCGCTTTAACGGTGCAGGAAGCCGCCCTGAGATTGAAAATTCCCCTGTACAAAGCGGAGAAACTTTTACACGTGCTTTTATCTCATCACGGCGAGAACGAAAAGGGTTCCCCGGTGGCCTGCGGCACCAAGGAAGCTTTCATCGTCCATTACGCCGATGAGATAGACGCCGTCATGAACCAATTCGCCGCAAGCGACGAGGCAGGCAAAGAAAGCTGGCAGTTCAACAAAATGCTGCAGCGTTATCTTTATACCAAGGCATGAAGGCAGATCATAACATCGAAGAAGCGGAGATTGAGGGCCTGCGCATAATTCTGCGGCGCAAAAAAGTCCTCTACCTGCGGCTGAGTGTGGACAGAAGAGGGCAGGTGAGCTGCTCCGTGCCTCTCTTCAGCAGGCGAGAGGATGTGGAAAAATTTTTGCGGGAGCGGGTGCCTTGGCTGCAAAAAAAAATGAAGGCTCTGCGCCTTGATGAGCAGACTCCCGACCCGGACGCCGGACCCGCAGGGGACAGGCAGTGGTTCTTCGGCCGCCTTTATGAAGTACGCACCGCCGAAGATATCACGCAACCGCTTTTTACCGGCGAGTTCTTCCTGCTGCCGCAAAGTTACAGCTCTTCGCAAAAAGAAGCGGTCCTCAAGAGCCTGTTGCAAAAACTCTTCGCCCGCGAGGTAGAACTGGCGCTGCAAAAGTGGCAGCCTCTTTTGGGCCTTTACGCCCGCGATTGGCAATTGTTGAACGGCAAGAGCCGCTGGGGCCTGTGCCTTCCCGTCAAGGGCCTCGTGAAATTCAATTTTCGTTTGGTCTACAGACCGAGAGCTTGTTTAGATTATGTCGTGGTGCACGAGTTGACCCATTTGCGTTATGCCGATCACGGCGAAAAATTTTGGCGAGCGGTGAGCTCCGTTTTGCCCGATCACAAAGAGCGGCGGCAGTTGCTGAATAATTTTCTTTTTTTGGCCGAGGGGCAGGGCCAGCCGCTAAATAATTTATGACCACTCCCTTTTTGCCGTACTTTATGATATAATGATTTTGCCCGAGCGTAAGCGGGACGGGTGAGCAGCTAAGAGGAGAAAAGGTTATGGCTAAACAGAAGATACTTATCGCCGACGACGAAGCGCAGATCAGAGAAATTTTACGGATCTATTTTGAAAACAGCGGTTTTGAAGTCTGCGAGGCCGAAAACGGAGCGGAGGCCATCACCAAGTTGCGCACGGAGCGGCCCAACTTGCTGCTTTTAGACATTATGATGCCGGTAATGGACGGCATAGAAGTGTGCAAGCAGGTGCGGCAGATGAGCGATCTGCCCATCATCATGCTCACCGCCAAAGACGAAGACGACGACCGCATCGCCGGCTTGGAGATCGGCGCCGATGATTATATCACCAAACCTTTCAATTCACGTGAAGTAGTGGCCCGCGTGAAGGCGGTGTTGCGCCGCTCAGGCGGTATCAAGGGAGGCAAAGGCGGCAAGAAGCGGCTTACCTTCCCCGGCCTCACCATCGATCTGGAGCAATATATCGTAGAGGCCTTCGGCAGACGGGTGACTTTCACCGCCAAAGAGATGGAGCTTTTATGGTGCTTGGCCTCCAATCCGGGCAAAGCTTTCAGCCGCAATCAGCTGCTGGAGACCATTTGGGGCTATTCTTATTACGGTGATACTCGTACGGTGGACACTCACGTGAAGAGGATAAGGCAAAAATTGCTCATCCCTCAAGATTCCGCTTGGGACATCATCACCGTGTGGGGCATAGGCTATAAGTTCGAATTGAAGTAGGGCCGGCCGCCCCTTAAAGAGGCCAGCCCCGGAGAGAAACGGCATGAGAAGATCGTTGAGCGCACGTTTGGCCTACAGTTTCATGGCTGTGATAGTCTGCGTCATCGTGGCGGCTTCCGTGGGCGTCTCTTATTTGGTCGGCAACTATTTCTTTTCTCTGCGGGAAAGAGAACTGGGCCTGCAGGGGGACGAGATGGCCGGCAACATCTCTTATTTTATCAGCATCAAAGATAAGGACACCCTGCAGCGCTATATCAACGCCGTCGATCAGCTCATCGGCGCTCGCATCTGGCTGTTCGACGACAGCTTCCATCTTTTGGCCGCTTCCTACATCGAAGGGCCGAAAAGCCGTCAGCCCGGCTACAACATCGGCATCTGGGACGCTTTCTTCGACAAAGACAGAGGAAATAACGAGTTGCAGTCTCAAGAAGGCATCGTCGCTTTAGATAAGGCCATCAAAGAAGGCGATCTCTCCCAAAGAGTGCGGATCATCCTGAAAGATATCTATGGCGGCAAGAGCCTGCGCTCCCAGGTTTTTCATCCTTATTATAAAGAACAGGTGCTGATGGTGGGGCTGCCCTATCACAACACCATCGACGGCACCACCGGGGCCATTTTGATCACCACGCCTTTGGGCGATTTCGATAATTTTCTCCGCAACATCTATATCTATGTTGCACTGGTCGGCCTCTGCGCTCTGGGCTTCAGCCTCTTTTTGGTGAACAGGCTGGCCCGGCGCTTTATCAAACCGCTGGTGGATATGAAGGGCATAGCCACCGCCATCGCCGGAGGCGACTACAGCCGCAGGGTCACCATCAAAGGGGACGACGAGGTGGCTGACCTCGGCCGCGCCTTGAACAGTTTGGGCGCCGACTTGGGAGATTACGTGGACAAGATGCAACGGACCGAAAAGATCCGCCGGGATTTTGTGGCCAACGTATCTCACGAGCTGCGCACTCCCATCACCATCATCAGAGGCTACAACGAGGCCATCAGCGACGGCATCATCACCGATCAGGCGGTGCTGCAGCGCTACAGAGGCCTCATCAACGAAGAAACGGTGCGTTTGGAGCGCATGGTGCGGGAACTTTTGGACATCAGCCGTCTGCAGGCCGAAGATCCCCTCGCTCCCGAAAGTTTGGAGGCCCTGCCTTTAGCGACCATCATACGCACCGTGGCGGAAAAGCTGTTGGTGAGCAGCGCCCGCCGCCACATCAAGTTCAACATCCAGGCCGACGACGGCATCAAAATATTAGGCAACGGCGATCAATTGGTGCAGTTGGTGCTCATACTGTGTGACAACGCCAGCAAATATTCACCTGAAGACGGCACCATAACGTTGAGCCTCAGGCGGCAGGAAGACGGCAGCGTGCTGCTGAAGGTCCACGATGACGGACCCGGCATCCCCGAAGAAGATCTGCCCTTTATTTGGGAGCGGTTCTACAAAGTAGATAAATCTCACAGCCGCAACCGGCCCGGCTCGGGGCTGGGGCTGGCCATCGCCAAAGAGATCGTGCGTGTGCACGGGGCCAGCGCTAAAGTAACCAGCAAACGGGGTGAAGGCACCACGTTTGAAATAAATTTTCCGAAGGTCAAGGTAGTATGATTCTAGAATATTTCAATCCCGATTATCGCGTGAAACACCTGTGCGATATTTCGCCTAAATGGCTGAAGCGCAACGGGTACACAAAAGTAGTGGTGGATATCGACAACACCCTGTTGCCCCGTGATAAAAATTTGGTGGGCCCCAGGGTGATGAATTGGTTGCGTTCCTGTCGCCAGATGGGCATCACCGTGGCCCTCATCTCCAACAATCACGGCAGCCGTATCGACGCCATCATGAGGCAGACCAATTGCGGCGGCGCCACCAGAGCAGCCAAACCCATGCCCACCGCCTTCAAGCGTTTGGTGAAAGCTATGGGTGGCGGCAAGGTGCTCTTCGTAGGCGACCAGATAATGACCGATGTGCTGGGAGCTAAATTGGCCAAACAAAAAGTCATCCTGTGCGACAGCTTGGGCGGCAAAGAGTTGTGGATCACCAGAGTGAACCGCAAGCTGGAAAAATTTTTCCTGCGCCGCCTTGCCAACAACAACATGTTGCCTAAGGAGCGGGTACTGTGAAAGCAGCTTTGGTGCAACTTGAGGTGCGGGAAAGGGCCAAGGCCGAAAATGTGCGGCGCGGCTTAAAACTGGCGGCCGAGGCAGCCACGAGTTGCGACCTTTTGCTGTTGCCCGAAGTGTGGACCACTGGTTACAGCTTGGGCCATCTCGTGCAGGAAGCGGAAGAGCCGGACGGCCCCGTGCTGAAAGAGTTGCAGGCTGTGGCTGCGAGGGAAGAGTGCGCCATCGTGGCAGGCTCTGTGCCCCTTTTCAGAGACGGGCTGGTCTATAATTCTTCTGTGGCCATAAATAAAAAAGGAGAAGTTGTTCACACTTACGATAAGGTACATCTCTTCGGCCTTTTTCATGAAGAAACTTTTTTCGCACCGGGGAACGACTTCTCGGTCTACGACTTGGACGGCGTGAAGTGCGGCTCCACCATCTGTTACGATCTGCGTTTTCCCGAATTGTATAGGCATCTGGCCTTGCAGGGAGCAGAACTATTCTTCTGTCCGGCAGAGTGGCCCACGGCCAGAGGCGATATCTGGCGGCTTTTGGCTCAGGCCCGGGCAGCGGAGAACCATGCTTGGCTCTTGGCTGTGAATTGCGCCGGCACATTTAAAGGGGCACCTTTCTTCGGTCACTCCATGGCGATAGATCCCATGGGGAAGATCGTGGCCGAAGCAGGTGAAGAGGAAGAAATTTTATACGTCGATATCGATCTTGCTTTGGTCAAAAAAGTGCGGCAGCGTCTCAATGCGCTGGCGGATGTGCGCAGGGAGCTGATCTCCTGATGGCCGAGGAACAGAAGCGTTATAACAGTGTGACCGTGAAAGGGGCCGTTCTTTTGATCGGCCTGTTTTTCTATACCCTTTTCGTCCCCGGCTTCGCACAAGCCGCACCCAAGCCGAGCAAAGAAGAACTGCTCAAACAGGAAGAGACTGAAGCGGCCAATCGCTACGGCCTGCCCCCTGCGCCGCCCAAAGATATCCAATACATAGTGGGGCTCTATTACGGAAACGGCGAAAATTTTCTCATCCGCGAGAACGACGGCCGTTTGGAACTTATTTATCGCTACAGCCCCGCCGACGGCAATTTCAGCCGAGGCAACATCTTCCCCCTCACTAAGGAACGTTTCGATTCCTATATCCTCTATGAAGCCGGGCCCGGCCGAGGAGCGGAGGTGCCTCTGACTTTCGAAAGAGACGAAGACGGCTACGGCATCACCTGCAAGGTAGGGGGCGTGCGCTACACCCGTTTCTTTTTAGGCTACGGCACGGGAGAAAGACAGAGGCTCTTCAGGCTGCCCGCTATAAGCGAAGAAAGTTGGGAAAATCTGCAAAAGACGGCAGAGAACGCTGTCGAGCCGTTGCTTTTGACTGCGGGCAAAGAAGCTGTTTTAGAAGATGCTTCGACAGTGGCGGGTCTGAAGATACGCTCTGTATATGCCACAGAGGCCAATCTTTTCGGCAGGCCTTTATATGAAAGCCCCAAACTTTTCGTGAGCAAAGAGGCAGCAGCTGCTTTAAAGAGAGCTCAGGCTCTTTTAGAAAAAGAGGGCTACGGTTTGGTGCTTTTAGATGCTTATCGCCCCTGGCGAGCGAGCAAGCTGGCTCACTTGGCTCTGCCCGCAGGAAATAAGGGCATGTTGGAAGACCCGGACTTAAAAGGCAGCAGCCACAACACCGGCAACGCCGTAGATGTGAGCCTCTGCGAATTGGCAACAGGAGCGGAGGCAGAGATGATCTGTGCCTTCGATGAACCTTCGCCCCGTCAATACAGCCACTACCCCGGCGGCAGCAGCAGGGCCCGCTATCTGCGGGATCTTTTGCGTTCTTCGATGTTGGCCGCAGGTTTCAGAGGGATCGAGATGGAGTGGTGGCACTTCGTCATCGAAGACGGCGAAGAGTATGCTCATTTGAATATTCCCCTGAGGGACTTACAATGAGCCGAATTTTCTAAAAGAGCGACGCAAAGCCGCTTCGTGCCGCCGCGAAGACTTCAGCTGTAAAAGCGATCGGCTGTAAAAAAGGACGGCAAAATTTTTCGCAACGGAGCAAAACGCAGCAACGCTTTGCATAGATCATTGATCTCGATAGGAGGTAACAGGTATGAACGTTTACGACAGCGCCAATGAATTGGCCAGAGCTTTAAAAGAAAGCAGAGAATTTCAAAATTTGAAAGAGACCAAAGAAACGCTGGCGAAAGACCCCGATGCTTTGAAGATGGCTCAGGAATTCATGGCTCTCAACGTGGAAGTGGGCATGGCCAAGTATCAGGGGCAAGAGCCGGAAAAAGAAAAGACGGAGAAGGCGGACAAACTGCTGAGCATTTTGCAGCTGAACTCTGACGCCGTGGCCTATCTGCAGGCTATGATGCGTTTCGAAATGTTGATGAACGATATCAACAAGGCTCTCTCCGATGTGGTGAAGCAAGTTTTAGGGGATAAGTGATGAGCTTCGAGGCTGCCCTGGAAAAGCTTCATTTGGCTCGGCCCGTCTTAAAAAATGAAAGCATGGCCCGCCACACCAGTTTCAAAGTTGGAGGCCCGGCCGATCTTTTGGCTCGGCCGGTCTCTTCTCGGGAAGTGGCAGTTCTATTGCAAGCGGCAGCAGCCTATGCCGTGCCCGTCACCTTGATGGGCCGCGGCACCAACCTTTTGGTGCGGGACAAAGGCATAAGAGGGCTGGTGCTGAAAGTGGCAGACGGTTTGGAAGAGTGGGCGATCGACGAAGAGACGGGGCTGCTCCGTTGCGGGGCCGGACTTTCACTGGCGGCCGCAGCTCACAAAGCGGCGGAGCTGGGCTTCGGCGGTTTGGAATTTGCCTGCGGCATCCCCGGCAGTTTAGGCGGCGCTGTCTATATGAACGCAGGAGCCTACGGCGGCGAGATCGGGCCGCTGGTGGCGAAGGTGACGGCGCTGGATGAAGTCGGCAAAGAGCACAGTTTCAAAAGTGAAGAATTGCAATTTTCTTATCGCCATTCTGCTCTCATGGAAAAAGAACTGTGCGTCACTCACGTCGAGCTTCAACTTTCGCTAGGCGATAAAGAAAAAATACGGGCGACGATGGAAGAGATCAAGGCCAAACGGCGTTCGTCTCAACCGGTGGGAGAGGCCAGCGCCGGCAGCACTTTCAAGCGGCCGCCGGGAGCTTTCGCCGCCGCCCTCATCGATCAGGCGGGGCTGAAGGGCACTCGGGTAGGAGCGGCTCAAGTCTCTCTTAAACACGCGGGCTTCATCGTCAATACCGGAGGAGCAACAGCTCGGGACGTGCTCGACCTGATGATTTGCGTGCAGGAAAAAGTGTGGGAAAAATTCCGAGTTCGTTTGGAGCCGGAAGTAAAGATCATCGGTGAAGAATAGGGAGAGAGCATGGCCAGAGAATTGACGGCAGACGAACTGCACCGCACCGGGCTGAACCTGTTGCTGCAATGGCTGGAGGCCAACGGCAACAATATCGAAATGATCCAGCCCGAGCGGGGCGTGCTGCCTCACATCATCACCAAAAGCGGACAGATACTCACCTTTATCGCCGCAGATTTTGCCTGCTACCCCGCTAAAGGCAGGGTGGACGATGGGACCAGAGCCGCCCTCTTGGCTCAGGCGGAAAAATTCGGGGCCTTTGCGGCCATCGCCGAAGTGGGCATGGCTAATGCGGCGGGCATCGCAAGCAGAGACAAAAAAATTTTGGGCCGAGCCGAAGAGGGAGCAGCCTATGTGCTGGACTTTGCCGGCTTGCGATATTTGCGGTGAAGGCGGCTCTTTTTCTTGAAGCGTTAAGAGCGATCTGCAGTGCTTGCGCTTTTGAAGGTATGCCGTCGGCGTCGATCGTCGAAGAGGGGAAGCAGACAGGATAAAGCATCGATCTTAAAAAATAAGGACACAAAAAAGGACGGCTGCTGCCGTCCTTTTACGTTGCGGAAAAATTTAAGATCTTTTAAAAGCCCAAGCTCTCCACCCATTTTTGCGTGCCGCTCTCGTCGCTGGCATAGAGGCGAGTGCCTTCCTTAAATGCAGATTTCGCCAGAGCCTTGCTGAGGCCGGGAGTGCTTTCGCCGATGGAACTGCCGCCGCTGGTGCAGAAGCTGATGACGGTCTTGCCGCTGAGGTCGTTCTGCTCGATGAAAGTGTAAACGGCCATGGGCGCGTCATACCACCAAATGGGGAAGCCCAAAAAGATCACGTCGTAATCTTTCACATTGGCGGGGCCGGGTTTGATGGCGGGATGTCTGTTCTCGTTCTTTTCGGCTTTGGCATAAGCGGTGCAATCTCTGTAAGAAGCAGGGTAGGGAGTGACGGTCTCGATCTTGAAGATATCGCCCTTGGTCTTTGCCTGGATGGCTTTGGCTACCTGCTCGGTCTGGCCGCTGTAAGAGAAGTAGGCCACCAGCACTTTTTTGGCAGGCTGAGCTGGAGCGGCAGGGGCGGCTGCGGCCGCAGAGGCGGATGCGGGGGCTGCCTTGCCGGAAGAGGAAGAGCTGCCGCAAGCGCTCAAAGCCACGAGACAGCAGAAGCTGAGAAGAAAGACGAAAAATTTTTTCATGGAAGAACATCCTTTCGTTGAAGTTTTGAAGATAGAACGGCGGCGCTTTCACTGCGAGGGCAGCGCATCGAAAAACGCTGCGAAGGGCAGAGCCGCCCGCTCGCCTTAAATTATAAAGCGCAAAAAAGACAAAAGCAAATGCTTCTAAACTATAAAAACAATGCTTGCCGAGTATCTTTCACCGATAAAGTTTACTTTAAGGCTTGATAAGCGGCGCTCTTTAATATAAATCGTGAGCGCCGTCGGCGGCGCTCACGCAAATCGATCTTTACATTTTTTGTAACGTTGATCTTTGCTGTTGGGCTTGTCGGGGATCGTGCGCTCGATCAATTTTTGCGCCAAGGCCGGCTGCAAATAATTTTGCCGAAAGGTGGGACGATGGCTCAGCCCCAACCGTTGCATGATTTGAGCTGCGGAAAGAGTCTCATCGCCTAAGGCGGCGAGCAACCGTTCCGTCGGACTTTTATCGATCCCGGAGGCTCTATCTTGGTCGGTATCTTGGTCGGTATCTTGGTCGGTGCCGTTTTCCGCAAGGGCAGCTTCCCGCAAACTGTCCCGAATGAGTTCGAGGATAAATTCAACGAAGCAGGAGCAGTCAGCAGTGGCATCGGCTTTGCCGAGGGCGGCGTAGTATTCTTTTTGCCGGGAGCGGATCAATTCTTCGATAGGGAGCCAGAAGAAAAGTTTTTTCCAATGGCCGAGCAGGAGCGTGTGCCACAGTCTGCCCATACGCCCGTTGCCATCGGCAAAGGGGTGGATGAATTCAAATTCGTAGTGAAAGACGGCGCTTTTCAAGAGAGGATGCAAATGAGATGAAGCATACCAGTCGAAGAGAGAGCGGATGTGCTGAGGGACGAAGGTGGCAGGAGGGGCCATGTGAACGAGGACTTCACCGTCGAAAATGCCCACACCTTTAGAGCGAAACCTGCCGCTTTCCGCTATCAGTCCCTTCATCATAAGTCCGTGAGTTTTCAGAAGATCTGCGACAGAAGAAGGATCTAAGTGCAGCAGCGATTCATAGGCTTCATAAGCGTTTTCCACTTCTCTGATCTCGACGGGAGGGCCGAGGACCCGTTTGCCGTCTATGATGGCCGTCACTTGCTCCAAAGAAAGAGAATTATGCTCGATAGCGAGAGAGGAGTGGATGGTCCTGATGCGATTTTTGCGGCGCAACTTGGGATCGATCTTGTCGCTTCTCTTGACGGTGAGCCTGCCGATCTCTTCGCCGATCTCCGCCACCAAGGCCGTCATTTTAGCTGTTATATGAAAGGGCGGTCGATAAAAGTCCATCAAAAATACCTCCGCAAGATGCGACAAGAGCAAAAACATAAAGTTCATAAAAACGGCGTGAAGAGCCATCGTCTTTCATTTACAGCATACCGCCTGAGGTCGCACCTGTCAAGGGCGAGGACAGGGGCTCTTTTCTTTGACTTTATTTGTCATTAAACCGAACTTCAGGGCTTGTCTTGCTTTTCATTCTTTTTTATAATGAATTTAAGCGAGGATATCCCAAAAAAAGGGGGCGGTGAAAACGGAACTGAGAGTGCTGCGTTATTTTTTGGCGGTGGCCCGGGAAGGGAACATCACCAAGGCCGCTCGGCAGCTGTATATAACTCAGCCCACTTTGAGCCGGCAGCTGGCTCATTTGGAGGGAGAGCTGGGCGTGGCCCTCTTTAAGAGAGGAAGCAAAAAATTAGAGCTCACCTCGGCCGGGCTGCAGTTGAAGCGGCGAGCGGAAGAGATCGACGAATTGGCCAACAAAACGGTGAAGGAAGTAGCGGCCAACGAAAACAGCGTGGCCGGCACCGTCTCCATCAGCATGGGAGAACTGGCGGGCGTGGGCTTGGTGGCCGAGGCCATAGCTTCTTTTAAAAAACTTTATCCCGCCGTGGTCTTCGACATCGTGACCGCCACTGCCGACGTGGTGAAAGAGCAACTGGAGAAGGGGCTCACCGATATCGGCTTGATGCTGGAACCTGCTGACATCGGCAGTTTCGATTCTCTGCGTTTGCGGCAAAAGGAAACTTGGGTGGTCTTGATGCGGCCCGATGCTCCTTTGGCTTCTTTGGAGGCGGTGAGGCCCGCAGATCTTTGCGCTTTGCCCGTCATAATGCCTCGTCGGGCCGATGCTCAAAGTGCCCTGGCCGCTTGGTTCGGCCCCTTTTATAAAGATCTGAATGTGGGATTCACCAGCAATTTTTCCAATAATGCGGCGGCCTTGGTAAGGCAGGGCTTGGGTTATGCCATCGCCATCGGCGGCTTGAAAGGTTGGGGCGAGGCAGGCTCGATCGTGAGCCGTCCTTTGGAACCGCCGCTGGAAGCGAGCAGTGTGCTGGTGTGGAAGAAGGGCCTGCCTTTCAGTCACGCTGCCGCCCGTTTCATCCAACATCTGCAGACCACCTTGGGTTAAAAGAAAAGCTGTCTCGAACGAGACAGCTTTTTTCTATGAGGCGGTAAAATAGATCCAGTAGAGCGATCGAACGCTCGCTCTTTCAATCCTCGATGATATAGGCTTTGCTCAGCATTTCGCCGATGCCGGGAGCTTCCGGGTCGTGCTTGCCTTTGCCGCTGTCCAAAGCGGCCAAAGCAGTCAACTCTTCTTTTGTAAGAGCGAAGTCGAAGATATCGATATTGGCCTTGATGTGTTCCGCATCTGTAGATTTAGGCAAGACGATGGCCCCTTCTTGCACTTCAAAACGAAGGATGATCTGCGCAGCGCTCTTGCCGTATTTTTTCGCCAGTTCCGTGATGAGGGGATGCAGGAGGAGACTCGCATCTCCGTGACCGAGAGGATACCAGGCTTCCAGCTTCACTCCGTCTTCTTGCAACAAGGCACGCAGAGGACGCTGCTGGAATAAAGGATTGAATTCAACCTGATCGACGGCCGGCTTCACGGAAAAAGAGGCAGTAAGTTCTTTATAAAGTTTCGGGGTCATATTGGAAACGCCGATGGAGCGAATGAGGCCTGCGGCCTTAGCTTCTTCCAGAGCCCGCCAAGCCCCGGCCACATCGCCGTAGGGCTGATGGATGAGATAGAGATCGATGTAGTCGGTGCCCAATTTTTTCAAAGAGCGGGCCAATCCTCGTTTGGCACCTTCGTAGCCGTGATCGGAGAGCCACAGTTTGCTGGTGATAAAGACCTCGCTGCGGGGAAGGCCGCTGTCCCGCACGGCTCTGCCCACGTCTTCTTCGTTAAAGTAGGCGGCTGCGGTGTCGATATGGGGGTAGCCTGCCGCCAGCGCCTTCATCACCGCTTCGTAAGCAGGCCCGTTGTTTTCGATCATGAAAACGCCGAAACCGATGGCGGGGATCTTATTGCCGTCGTTTAAAAGAATGCGATCCATTTTTTTCGCCTGCCTTTTTAATTATCGCCTCAGAGTTTGTAACTGTTCAAAAATTCCGCGATGTGCCAGTCGTGATGGTCGATGATTTCCGTGTGGCCGCTGTCTAAAATGGCGATGGCGGCCATCTCCGCTTCGGTCAGGGAAAAATCGAAGACGGCGCTGTTTTCGGCGATGCGCTCGGGGCGGACCGACTTGGGGATCACTGCTACGCCTCTTTGCAGGTTCCAACGCAGGCAGACTTGCGCCACGCTTTTTTATGAGCGGCGGCTATCTTCGCGAGAATCTCGTTCGTCCAAATGCCTCTGCCGCCTTCCGCAAAGGGAGCCCACGCCTGCACTTGCACTTTGAAGTGCCGTGCGCAGTCCAGATCACTTTCCCTTTGGAAGAAGGGGTGACACTCGATCTGATTGACCATGGGCCGCAGGTCGAAGTTCAGACAAAGATCCGTCAGCCGTTCCGGATAAAAATTGGAAACGCCGATGGAGCGCACCTTCCCTTCTGCATAAAGTTCCGTCAGGGCTTGCCACGCACCGTAATAATCTGCAAGAGATTGATGGAGAAGGACAAGATCGAGATAGTCCAGCCCCATCCTTTGCAGCGATGCTTCATAAGCCCGTTTCGTTTTTTCACGTCCGAAGTTGGACACCCACACTTTGGACGTGATGAACACTTCTTCCCGCCTCAGACCGCTGCGGCGAAAGGCGGAGCCTACCGCTTCTTCGTTCATGTAAGCTTCGGCGGTGTCGATCAGCCGATAGCCGGCCTTAAAGGCGGCGAGGATGGTATTTTCGCACACGGCATGATCGGGGATCTGATAAACACCGAGGCCGAGAGCAGGCATTTTTACGCCGTTTGCCAAAGTAAAACAGTTCATCGTCAACACCTCTCTATATGCTCAAAATATTTCGGCAGCAGATCGTCCAGAGCACCGACGAATTGCTCCGTCCTTTTTTGCAGAGGGAAGGCACCGTCGGTCATGCTCCAAAGAGCCACGCAGCCGTAGTATTCGGCCAAAATGATGTCGGCCAACGCTTCTGCGGGAAAATTTTCTTCACGCTCTTTCTCTTTTTCCGAAAGCAGGAGCTGTAAAATAAAAGTTCTGTCGAAATTTAATTTGTTTTGACCGGAACTGTCGCCGCAACAGGGGCAGACGGCACCCTTCATCCATTCTTTGCAGAGGGAGAGGCCCTGCTCTTCTATATAACGCACGCTCTCGGTGAGAAAGCGGCCCAATTTGGCGGTGGCAGTGCCCGGATAAGCGGCAGCTTCTTTTTTCAATTCGTCGAAGCGGCGAGAGGCGATCTCCGCCGCCACATCTTCTTTGCGTTTGAAGTAAACGTAAAAGCTGCCCTTGCTGACGCCTGCTTCCGCCGCGATCTCGTCTACGGAAACAGAGGACGGCTCGCGGCCTGCGAGGAGCCGTTTGGCTGCCTGAACGATCTTTTCTCTGGTAACTTTTGCGGCTTCCTGTCGTTTGCCCACATTTTTCACCTCCGTCGACTTTATTGTACTATGGTCAATGACTAAAGTCAATAAAAACTTATTCATACAAAAAGTTCCCCGTCCCGAAGAGGACGGGGAAAATTTTTGCAATGAGGGGAACAGAGCGCTGCAGCTTTTATTTGACGATCAGCACCGGCACCTCGGCGTATTGGGAAACTTTGGAAGAAACGCTGCCCAAAAAGAATTCGGCGATGCCGCTGAGGCCCCTGCTGCCCAGGATGATGGCGTCGGCCCCCAGCTTTTTGCTCAAAGCGATGATGCGCTCGCTGGGGTGGCCCGTCTCCAAACAAAATTCCAGAGGATAGGGGTAGCCTTGCAGCCGCTCTTTGGCCATCTCCAGCACCTTGTCGCCGATGCGTTCCAAGTCGCTGTTGCCTTGGGCGATGGTGGAGTGATCCAGAGGCACGGCCAAAAGGGCCGCATTGTTGTAGGGCTGCACCACGTTGACCACGATGAGCTCGGAGGAGAACTTCTCGCCGATGGCCTTGGCGTTCTCCAGCGCCCGCCAGGCGCTTTCACTGCCGTCTACCGGCACGATGATCTTGCTGTACATAGAAAACACCTCCAGATATTTTTATTCCCGGCCGCGTTTTTGCCGGGCGGCATGGATGCGTTGCGATTTTTTGCTCTCTTTTTTCTCGCCGACGATCGGTTTTGAGGGAGCCTTGGGGGCCTCGTCTTTGTCGAAGGGGCTTTCTCCTTTGATGAAATAAAAGTAGAAGATCAAAGCGGCCAAAGCCGCCAGCGGCAAGCTGCCCACATAGTAACGGTATCTGACGGGGGTGGCTATGGTGACGAAGTCGAAGAGGATGATCAAGATGGGCACCAGCACCACCTGACCGATCTTGGCCACCCAACCGGTCTTGCCCCAGAAGCGCACCACGAAACCGTAGGCCAAAAAGGCCATGGCAAAGGATGCTATGGACATGAAGAGCAAAAACATGAAGAAATCGAAATTCATCAGCGACTTTGGACCTCCTCTTTGTCAGTAAAACGCCGGATCACGGACCGGGCAGCCCACACGCCGCTGGCGGAAGCCTGAGAGAGACCGCGGGTGATGCCCGCCCCGTCGCCGACGGCGAAGAGGCCGGGGATGGCGGTCTCCAACTCGGAGCTCAATTGGGGACGGGCACTGTAAAATTTCACTTCGGCTCCGTAGAGCAGAGTGTCGGCGTTGGCCATGCCCGGAGCGATCTTGTCTAAAGCATAGATCATTTCGATGATATCGTCCAGCTGCCGCTTGGGCAGAGCCAAGCTGAGATCGCCCGGCGTGGCGGTTAAGGTGGGCTTGGTGAAACTTTTGGCCATCCGCTTCTCGCTGGTGCGGCGTCCCTTCACCAAGTCACCGAAGCGCTGCACCAGCACGCCGCCTCCCAGCATGTTGGAGAAAGAAGCGATGCGTTTGCCGTATTGCAAGGGCTCGCGGAAGGGCTCGGTGAAACGATTGCTCACCAGCAGGGCGAAGTTGGTGTTGCCGCTGCGCAATTTGGGGTCGCGGTAGCTGTGGCCGTTGACGGTGATGATGCCGTCGGTGTTTTCCGCCACCACATAGCCGTAAGGATTCATGCAGAAAGTGCGCACCAAGTCGTTGTATTGCTGGGTGCGGTAAAGGATCTTCGCCTCATAGACCTAATCGGTGATCTCTTTCAGGATCTGAGCGGGCACTTCTACCCGCACCCCCACGTCTACCTGATTGTTGATGAGGGGAAGGTCCAACTGCCGACATTCTTCGGCGAACCATTCGGCCCCGGCTCGGCCGGGGGCGCAGATCAAATAGGGACAAGTGAGCACCTCGCCGTTTTGCAGAGTCACGTTAAAACCGTCGGCGGCGGGAGAAAAAGTTTTCACTGCCGTATCGCAGAGCAAAGCGATCTTGTCTTTCAGATAGGCGTAGATGCTTTCCATGATGAGCAGGTTGTTCTCTGTGCCCAAATGGCGCACCTTGGCGCTCAAAAGATGAAGGTCGTACTGCAGGCAGCGGGCGGCGAGAGGAGAGTTCTTCGTAGTGAAATATTCTCCCGGGGCGCCGTGGCGGCAGTTCAATCCGTCTACGTAATCGATGAGCTCTTCGATGGTCTTCACCGGCAGATAATCGGTGAGCCAGCCGCCGAACTCGGTGGTGAAATTGTATTTGCCGTCGGAAAAAGCGCCGGCGCCGCCGAAGCCCCGCATGATGGAGCAAGGCTTGCAGCTGAGGCAGTGATCGGTCTTTTTCGCGGCCAAGGGGCAGAAGCGGGCCTTGATGGGATGCCCGGCCTCCAGCAGCGCTACCTGCAAGCGAGGAGCTCTCAGCGTGAATTCATAGGCGGCGAAGATGGCCGCAGGGCCGCCGCCCACTATGCACACGTCGAAATGTCTGCCTGTAGTCTTCACTGTTCAAACCTCAAAATGCTGCTTCTCGTCTCCCAAAGGTTCATCCTTTTTGGGATGCTCTTTGAAGATGGTCATATTGTCTTTGGCGGTAGCTACCGCATCGTCGAAAACTTTTTTGAAAGGGGAGAGGTCGGCGGGCTTGCCGGCCAGATACCACTCGTACACCACGCGGCCCAAGCCGTAGGTGGTGCCTACGGCGATGGGTATCTGCAGGGGAGGGAAGGGGATGAGGGCAGAGAGGGTGCTGCCGATGAAGTGGGCGCCCAAACTGCCCATGAGGCCGGCTGCGGCCTTTTGGGTCAGGGTCTCGCCGAAAAGCTTGCCCATCTTCATGATGAGATAGATGTCGTTGGCCCACAGGCTCAAAGGCCCTAGCCCCGGCACCACCACGATGGCGCCGGCCCGGGCGGCTGCCCAGCGGCACAACGATTCCGCTTCTTCGGCCCGCATGTTATCGTCGATGATCTCTGCGTCTACAACTTCCGGTCCGTCGCTCATGGCTCGACCTCCTTATCAGCCGCTGCCGCCGTTTTTCTCGTCATTCGCCGAATTTTGCCCGGCGCTCTGCCTCCCGTTTGCGGATGTAGTCGGTGACCATGACGGTGCTGTCTTCAATCACCACCAGAGAATGCTCGGCGTGTTTTTCCAAAAAGGGCAGGATCTTTTCGATGTTCTCTCTAAGGTCCACGATCTCCACGAGGATGGGGAGATTGCCGTTGCCGCTGATGAAAGTGTTGATGGCTCTGCCCATGCCCCGGGCCGTGGAGGCGTAGCCCCCTATGCCCTTGCAGACGGTGCCGCCGGCCAAGCCCAGGCGGCGGGCCTCTTCGATGATGCACTTATAAAGGGGCTTGTCGTCGCACAGCACGTCTTCGCCGGTGTAAACTTTTAAGAAAGTGGCTTTTCTGAATTCCATGATGCTCCCGACCTCCCGCGGCAGAATTGCTTTCGCTCTCATTATACCATTTTTGCCAAAAGAGGTTAAGGCGAATTTCTTCCTTCAAAAAAAATATGAGAAATTATTTTGAGCGAGGCCGCCGCAGCCTCAAGAAAAATTTTCCCGAGGCGCCGCTTCTTGCCTTGGCGGTGAAAACTTTGTTATAATCAAAAAAAGTCCGAAAAAATTTCTACGAATGCGTTCAAAAAATGCAAGGCAAAAGGCTTCGAGCCGAGGCTGAAGGAGGAAGAAGCATGGAGATCAAAGCCGGTCTGCAAGGCAGAGCACAGGAAACAGTGACGGCGGCAGTGACGGCCAAGGCCGTGGGCAGCGGGTCTTTAGCGGTTTATGCTACCCCCGCCATGTGCGCCCTAATGGAAAAGGCGGCTTGCGCCGCCATCGATGACCTTTTGCAAGAAGGCGAGAGCAGCGTAGGCACGCTGCTGGAGATCGTTCACGAAAGAGCCAGCGCCCCGGGCAGCCTCATCACCGCCGTCGCCCATTTGACGGAAGTGAAGGGCAGGGGCCTGAGCTTTACGGTGGAAGCCGCCGACGAAAAAGGCCCCATAGGCAGGGGCCGACATCAAAGAGTGATCGTCAATGTGGAAAAATTTTTGGCGCGGCTGGGCTAATCCGCAGCTTTTTCTTCCGCCAGAGAAGCAAGATAGGGGATGTTGGCGTTCTCCGTCATGATGTAAAGATAATCGCCGGCCCGCAGGAGAGTGTCGCCGTGAGGGATGAGCTGCTGCTCGCCCCGTTTGATGTCCACCAGCAGGGTGTCGGGAGGCCAGGCCACGTGTTTGATGAGTTTATTTTCCAGCACGCTGCCGCTGGCCACCGCCAATTCCGTCACGTTGCGCTGCCGCAAGAGGTCCTTCTTCGGTTTTCCCTGCTCCAAAGAGCGGAGCAGCAATTCTTCGTAGATGGGGCGGCCGCCGCACAGTTCAGCTGCGCTGAAGGCCACCAAAGAAGCCAAGGCCAGCACCAAAAGATGCTGATAAGAAGCGGTCATCTCCATGATCAGCACCATGCCGGTGATGGGGGCCTTAGTGCAGGCAGCAAAGAGAGCGGCCATAGAGATGACGATGATATTGGGAGCAAAGCTCGGCTCCAAAAGACCGAGGGCGATGCAGGCTTGGCCGCAGAGCCCGCCGCAGAGAGCGCCGATGACCAACATGGGCAGAAAGAAGCCACCGGGGGCGCCGCTGCCGTAGCTGAAAAGAGTGAAGAGAAATTTTCCCAACAAAAAGAGAGCCAAGAGGCGCAGAGGCGCAGGAGAGCGCACCAACCCGTTGATCAATTCGTTGCCTCCACCCAGCACTTGGGGCAGGTACAGCCCCAGCACCCCGGCTGAAAAGAGAGGGAAGAGCAATTTGGCGAAAGTATTTTTAAAAAAGGGCAGTGCGTAAAAACGGCTGATGGAGAGCAGGCCTTTGTTGAAGGCCACGCCAGCCAGCCCGGCGATGAGGGCCGCCAAGATGATGATGCCGTAGTGATGATCGATGGGCACCAGGGGCAGTTCTTCGAAAATAAAAATGGCGTCGCGACCGAAAAGGGCCCTGCTCACTACGGTGGCGCACACTGCTGCCGTCATGGAGGGCAACAGCACCACGATGGAAAAGTTTTTGTGCAATTCTTCCAAAGCGAAGATCACTCCCGCCAAAGGCGCGTTGAAAGCGGCGGCGAGGCCGGCACTGGCGCCGCTGGTGAGCAGGTAGCGCTCTTCCATGCGGGTGCGGCCCAAGCCTCTGCTGATGCCCTGAGCGGTGACGGCTCCCAATTGGATGCTGGGGCCCTCTCGCCCTAGGGAGAGGCCGGCGCCGATGGCCAAGATGCCGCCCAACAGTTTAGTCCATAAAATAGAGGTCCAGCGGAGCTTCACCAAGCCCATCAGCGCACCCTTCACCTGGGGGATGCCGCTACCGGAAGCCAAAGGCTCCGTCTTTACTAATCTGGTCAAAAGAAAAGCGATGACAGCGAGAAAAAGGAAAAGAGGCAGCAGATAGGCCGCAGGAGCGGAGCGAAGAAAGAGATAGGCTTCCGATCGCAATTTTTCCGTCCAAAAAAGGGCGAAGCGAAAGAAGCTGATCACCAGACCGGACGAGAGACCGATGATGCAGCCTTCGGCAAAAAGTTTCAGCCGGAAACCCTGCCAGTGGTTGATGCTGTTCATGGTGTTGTGCAAAGCATCTTTCATGCAGCGACCTTCTTTGCGTTTAAAAATTTGCGGATAAAGGGAAAAAGCCCGCGGGCGGCGCACTGCGGGCTTAAAGCACGGCCGACGGAGCCTAGAGCTCGCAGTCGGCCAAAAGTTTTTTGGCGGCTATGTATTGGGCCATGCCCTCGGCCACCAGTTTGCTCTCTTTCATGGTGTTGACCACGGTGGCGGGGCCGCTGTCTACGCCGGTGAAAACTCCGGTGCGGGTGGTCATGCCGTAGGGACGCCGACGGGTGATCACGAAGCCTCGGTTGTCGGTCTGCAGGCCTGCAGTGGAGGCGATGATGCGAGGCATGGGCTTGTGGCCCACGGAGAGGATGATGCTGTCGGCTTCCATGAGCTGCTGGCCGCCTTCCGGCACCAAAGAGCCGTCCTCGTCACGGGCAAGATTTTGCAAGAGCAGGCCGGCCACTCGGCTCTCATCAGCCATGTCGCCGTTGCGGCGCACATTGAGGAGAGCCCGCATCTGCTTTTTGTTGAAATAAGCCATGGGCTTGGTCAAAAAATTGAATTGTACGCCGGCCGCCGCCGTTTGCATATAATCTTCGTAACCGCAGGCCAAAGTGCCTTCGTCCCTGCCGGTGACGATGTTCACGGAGGCCGGGCCGAAGTTCAAAGCGGTGCGGGCCGCTTCCATGGCCATGGCATCGTTGCCCACAACCACTACATTGTCACCGGGGTGTAGCAGCGTTTCTACTTCGTCCAAACGGCCGGCTTCTATGAGGGTGGCATTGCGCAAAAAGAAGCTGGCGGCTTGGATACCGCTCAATTCTTTGCCGGGCAAATCCAATGTATAGGGGAGAGAAGTGCCGCTGCCGATGAAGATGGCGTCGAAGCCTGCGGCGAAGAGGTCGTCTACGGTGAAGTCTTCGCCGGCCATCCGGCCTGTCTCGATGGCCACTCCCAAACTGCGGAGCTGAGCTATCTCTCGGCGCACCACGCTTTTTTGCAGGCGATATTCGGGGAAACCGTAGAGGAGCACGCCCCCCGGTTCGGCTTGAGCTTCGAAGATGGTGACGTCGTAATTTAAACGGGCCAGTTCTCCCGCTACCGTCAGCCCCGCGGGACCGGAGCCGATGACAGCTACTCGTCCCTCCTCTTTGGTGGAGGGACAGGGAGGCTTGATGTCGTTATTGAGGGCGAAGTCGGCCACGAAGGCTTCGAGATTGCCGATATTGACGGCGGTCTGCCGCCGAGCCAAAAAGCAGCGGGCTTCGCATTGACGTTCGTGGGGGCACACCCGGCCGCAAACGGCGGGCAGGTTGTTGCTGCCGATGATGATCTCGTAGGCGCTGCCCAAGTTGCCTTCCGCCAGCGCCCGCATAAAGTCGGGGATGGGCACGGCCAAGGGGCAGCCATCGATGCAAGTGGGGCGGGGGCAACCCCGGCAGCGGCGTGCTTCTTTGATGGCTTCGCCGGTGTCGATGCTTCTGTACATAAAACTTCCTCCCTCGCCGATCCGCCGCTTCTTGCGCGGACAAAGGGCTCATTATCGTCTTTATATATTTTAGCATAGCGGGGAAAGAGTGTAAACGAAAATCAAGGTGACAGGAAGGAGGAAGGCTCTTTCCTTCCAGGTGGGAGGACTTTTTTCGGAAGGAAAAATTTTTCGGCCTCTTGTCAAAAGTCGAAAAGTCAAATATAATAAGGGCAGAAAGAAAAGCTCCGTCCTCAGGCTCACATGAAAGCCGCAAGACAGGCGAAGGAAGACCGTTATGCAAAATTTAGCCGACATTATCGAAAATTTCATCCTGCGAGAATTGTATCAGGAAGGAGAAGCAGGTTATTTGGTGCAGCGCAACGAGCTGGCCGAGCATTTGGACTGCGCTCCCTCTCAGATCAGCTATGTGCTCAGCACCCGCTTCACCCCGGAGCGGGGCTATTTGGTCCAATCACGCCGGGGCAGCGGCGGCTTCGTCCGCATTTTGCGTTTGAACGAAGAACTTCCCCGAGGGAGCAAAGAAAAAGAGCAGCAGCCGCCCAAGCAGCCTCCTACGGCGGAGGGACTGTTGAAAACTTTGCAGGAGGAAAGAGTCATCACCCAAAGAGAGCGGCGGCTCTTGGCCTACTTTTTGCGAGCGATCAAAGCCGACGAAGGGAAAAAACTGGAACTGCTGCGGGAGGCCCTGCGGCACATGCGGGAGCAAAGAGGAGCGAGCCGTTAAAGATAAAGAAGCCCGCGCAAAAATTCCCGGTGCGAGCCGGATAAAGAGAGGACAAAACCATGTTATGCGAAGAGTGTCACAAAAGACAGGCGATCTTACATCTCACCAGCATGAGCGCCGGTAAAGAGATAAGCAAGTGGCTGTGCGGTGAGTGTGCGAAAAAATATATCTCCTTCGACAAATTCGATCTTTCTTCCATGCCCAAGGAGTCTCGTGATTTCTTTCTTAAAGTTTTGAACTACGGGCAGGAACAGCAAAAGGAAGAAAGATACAGTGCAGGCGTACAAAGAGTGCTGCGGGAGGCCAGCGGCAAAGCCTACGATCTGGGCTCGGAGCACATCGGCACCGAGCATATCCTCTACGGCCTCATCACAGCCGGCTGCTTCGCTCAAACTTTGTTGAAAAAGCTGGGGGCGACGGAGGCCATTGCGCAGGAGCTGGAGCAGTGGCTGGAAAAGGGCAGTCACAAAGGGGGAGTGCCGGCTTACAGTCCTCGTGCGAAAAAAACTCTGGAAGAGGCGGTGAGGAACGCCAGAAGGTTCCGCAGCGAGCGAGTGAGCAGCGTCAATATCTTGCTGGGCCTTTACATGGCCGGCGACGGCGCCGGCTACCAGATCTTGCAGAAACTGGGCCTTACCATAGACCGTCTGAGCGAGGGCCTCAAAGAAATGTACGAAGAAAGCGGCGCAGCGGAGTTTTTCGCCAAAGCGGTGCCGGGAGGCAAGGTAAAATTGGGCGGCCCCGACGGCGAGGACGGCGACGGTTCCGCCTTGGAATTGTTGGCCGAGTTCGGGCGCAATCTCAATCAATTGGCTCAGGAGGGAAGCATCGACCCGGTCATCGGCAGAGAACGGGAAGTGGAGAGGCTCATCCAGATCTTGGGCCGCCGCACTAAAAACAATCCGGTGCTGATAGGCGAAGCCGGCGTGGGCAAGACTGCTGTGGCCGAAGCCTTGGCCCAAAGATTGGTGAAGGGAGATGTGCCCGATTATCTGCAGGGGAAGATACTCCACACTTTGGAGATGGGCGTATTGGTAGCAGGCAGCAAGTATCGGGGAGAATTCGAAGAGCGGCTGGCCCACATCCTCGACCTTTTGCGGGAAGATAGACGGATCATCCTCTTCGTGGACGAACTTCACACTTTAGTAGGCGCAGGTGCGGCCGAAGGCAGCATCGACGCAGCCAATATGATCAAACCGGCGCTGGCCCGAGGCGAACTGCAGCTTATCGGCGCTACCACCGTGGAAGACTACCGCAAGCGGATAGAGCAGGATGCCGCTTTGGAAAGGCGTTTCCAAACGGTCACGGTGAAGGCGCCTACGGTGGAAGAATGTGTGCATATGCTGCAGGGCCTGCAGGATAAATATCAAAACTTTCACGGCCTCACCATCACGAGGGAAGCTATACAAGCGGCGGCAGAGCTCAGCGAACGTTACATCACCGACAGAAATCTGCCGGATAAGGCCATAGACGTTATGGACGAAGCCTGCGCCCGGCGTAAATTGATACTATATAAAGAAGACGAGCCGCTGCGTAAAGCTGAAGAGCAGTTGAGCAAAATGCAGAAGGAACGGGAAGCTGCAGTAAGAGAAAAAAATTACGAAGCGGCGGCCGAACTGCGGGATAAAGAGGCAGAGCTGCAAAAAGAAAGAGAGCTCCTTCTGGCTCGGCCCGGCAGAGAAAAGATCGTAGATGCCGAGGGGGTGGCTCAGGTGGTAGCCTCTTGGACCGGCATACCTGTGCAAAAATTGAGCAGAGATGAAAGACAACGGCTGCTGCATTTGGAAGAACACCTGCATCGGCGGGTCATCGGGCAGGAGCAGGCAGTGACGGCTCTGGCCAAAGCTGTGCGTCGGGCTCGAGCCGGGTTCAAAGACGACAAGCGGCCCCAGGGCAGCTTCCTCTTCTTGGGCCCCACCGGCGTGGGCAAAACAGAATTGGCCAAGGCGCTGGCAACAGAGCTCTTTAATGATGAGCGGGCGCTGGTGCGTTTCGATATGTCCGAATATCGGGAGCGGCACACTACCGCACGGCTGATAGGTGCGCCTCCGGGCTATGTGGGTTACGGCGAGGGCGGCAAACTGACCGAAGCGGTACGGCGCCGGCCTTACTGCGTCATTCTTTTGGACGAGATCGAAAAGGCCCACACCGATGTTTTCAATCTTTTCCTGCAGATCATGGACGACGGCCGCCTCACCGACAGTCAGGGACGCACCGTCGATTTCAAAAACACTATCATCATCATGACCAGCAATGCGGGAGCTCAGACCGTGGGCAGCGGTCAGGCACTGGGCTTTGCCGGCAGCCGCGAACAGGAAGCGGCAGGACGCAGAGAGCGGCTGCTGAAAGAAGTGCGGCAGTTCTTCAAACCGGAATTTTTGAACCGCATCGACGAGATCATCGTCTTCGACCCTTTGACCGAGGCGGAATTGCGCTCCATCTCTTCCCTCTTGCTGCGGGAACTCAACGACAGATTGGCGCCTCAGGGGCTTACTTTGGAGCTGGCCCCTTCCGCTTTGGAACTGTGGCTGAAAGAAGGCCGAGATCCTCGTTACGGAGCCAGACCCTTGCGCAGAGCGCTCCGCAAATTGATAGAAGATCCTCTCAGCGACCTTTGCCTGGCGGGCAATTTCGCCAAAGGCGACAAGATCAGAGCAGAAGCGGCGGGGACGGTCCTCAGTTTTCACAAAGCAGTAGAGGGAGAGCATTTTTTGCTGGAAGTGCCGGTGGACAAGCTGGCCCTCTGCCGGGAGTGACTTATGGTCAAGAGCAAGTATCACTACGTATGTCAAAGCTGCGGCTACAGTTCCCCTAAATGGCTGGGGCGCTGCCCGGAGTGCGGCGCTTGGGACAGTTTGACGGAAGAGGCGCAGCCTCTTGCTGCCGCCAGCCGTTCTTATCTGCCTGCTGCTCAGGGCGTTTTGGAACCGAAAAAATTGTCCGGCATCGCCCAACAGGAAGTGGGGCGTTTGACTTCGGGCATCAGAGAACTGGACAGAGTGCTGGGAGGCGGCCTTGTGCGGGGCAGCTTGGTGCTGTTGGGAGGAAGCCCCGGCATCGGCAAGTCCACTATTTTATTGGATGCAGCCCTTTGTTACAGCAAAAAGGGGTTGAAGCCTCTCTACGTGAGCGGGGAAGAATCGGAAGAGCAGACGGCTCTCAGAGCCAAACGCTTGGGCGGAGGGCAGGCAGAGCTGGCCATCCTCACCGCTACCGATCTGAATGCCATTCTGCAAACGGCGCAAAAAATGAAGCCGGACATCCTCATCATCGATTCCATCCAGACCATGTATTGGCCCGCTCTTGCTGCTGGGGCCGGCAGTGTGGGGCAGGTGCGGGAGTGCACCGCTCAATTGCTGCAATTTGCCAAGACCACGAACATAGCCTGCCTATTGATCGGTCATGTCACCAAGGACGGCACCATCGCCGGTCCCCGGCTTTTGGAGCACATGGTGGACGTGGTGCTGCAGTTCGACGGCGACCGTTCTTATAACTTCCGCATTTTGCGAGCTTTGAAGAATCGTTTCGGCAGCACCCAAGAGAGCGGCATCTTTTCCATGGAAGCCGGGGGCTTAAAAGAGGTGGCCAATCCGGCCGGACTTTTTTTGGAAAACAGGCGGGAAGGAGTTTCGGGCAGCACCATCGGCGCTCTTTTGGAAGGGAACCGCCCCATTTTGGCCGAGTTTCAAGCACTCTTGGCCAAGACTCCTTACGGTCTGCCCCGGCGGACGGCGGTAGGCTTCGATTACAACAGAGTCAATCTGCTCATAGCTGTGTTGGAGCGGCACTTGAATTTGGATCTGGGCAGCTACGACGCTTATGTGAACGTAGTGGGCGGGCTGAAAGCGGCAGAACCGGCGGCGGACCTGCCAGTGGCAGCGGCCTTGGTCTCCAGTTATCGAAGCAAGAGCCTGCCGGCCCTCACGCTTCTCTTCGGAGAAGTGGGGCTGACGGGAGAAGTGAGGAAGGTGGCCGAGCCCGAGCGGCGCATCTTGGAAGCTTATGCTTTGGGCTTTCGCAATTTCATCGTGCCCAAAGGAAGGCTGCAGATGAGAAGAGAGCAGGTAACCGAAGCCCGCATCTATCAGGCCGGCACTTTGGCCGAAGCCATAGGAGCCGCTTTGGGGAGCAAAGACAAGTGAGCCGATGATCATGAAGCTCAGGACAAAATTAAAAAAGTCAAACCTTACGATCTATATAAATCAAATGCAAAAGGAGTGAGGAACAGTGGAAACTGCCGTATTGTATCAAGTTGAAAAAGGCATAGCCACTATCACCTTGAATCGGCCGCAAAGCCTGAACAGCATGAACGACGAGCTGATCGACGGCCTCCATGAAGCCTTGGACAAGGTGGAAAAAGACGAGGCGGTCCGCTGCGCCGTGCTGACCGGCGCCGGTAAGGGCTTTTGCGCCGGCGGCGACTTGGGCTACCTGAACAGTTTGGAAGGAGCCGCAGAGAAAAAAGCCTTCATCGCCCGGGTGGGGGCAGTGGCTAAAAGGATCACTGCCATCGCCAAGCCCTTCATCTGTATGGTGAACGGCGTGGCTGCCGGGGCCGGCGTGAATTTGATGCTGGCCTGCGATCTCACCTATGCGACGGCAAAGGCCCGCTTCGGGCAAGCCTTCGTCAACGTGGGGCTCATCCCCGACTGCGGCGGTCTCTACTTTTTACCGAAGGCCGTGGGAGTGCATCGGGCCAAAGAATTGATGTTCACAGCCGATCTCATCGATGCGGCCGCAGCGGAAAGATACGGCATGCTGAACCATGTCTGCGCCCCGGAAAATTTGCAGCAGGAAGTTTACGCCATGGCGGAAAAATTGGCGGCTAAGGCACCGCTGGCCTTGGGCCTCATCAAACGCTATCTGAGCGACGAAGGGCTCACGTTGGACCAAGTGCTGGCGATCGAAGAGACCACGCAGCCTCTTTTGATGGGCACCGCCGACTGCAAAGAAGGCATCGCTGCCTTCAAAGAAAAAAGGCCGCCTAAATTCAGCGGCAAATAAAAAGCTTTCTCTTGCGAGCATAAGCTCACACATAAGAAGCTCAAAGAGAGCAACAAAAGACGCCTCGCAGAAAGCGGGGCGTCTTTTCATGCAGAGATCGAAATTTTATCGCAAAAAAATTTTTAAAGTTCGCTTTGTTCTTGCCCGCGGCTCACGGCGCTCAAGGCCGCAAGAAGGGAGGTGCTGCCCGGGGCGTGAGCGGCGAAAACTTTTTTAAAGGCGGCGAAATTTTTAAATTCGGCGAACCAGAGGAAGGCGCAGTCCTCATCATAGCAGGCAGCGATGAGGGGACTCTTTTCGTCGACGGGGGTACGGCCCTCGGCATCGGTGACTTCGATGTAGCAATTCGCAAAATCCATAGTGTAAACGGCGATGTTTTCTTCGGGCGTGGCTTCTTGGGCCAGCCCCAGTTCGGCAAAAAGGTCTTCGTTGAGCATGGCAGTCTCCTTTCTTGCTTTTATCATAAGCCTTGAGGGAGCGTTTGTAAAGAGCGAGGCCGGCAGTCTTGACCGAAAGCGTGAAAGTAGTATATTATTAAAAGCAAAGAAGAGAGACTGCCTTTGGCAGTGAAGAAAGGGTGATAACATGGGCAAGAAATTGCTTTTTGCGCTGATGATGCTGATTGGCCTGCTGCCGGTGAGCGGTGCCTTCGCCGGGGTGAACAGCGGCGGCCTCACCGTTTCCACAGATTATGTGGCGAAAAAAGAAGCTGTGCACTGCACCAGGGGCGAGATCACTGCCGTCAACGGCAGTTTGATCACTGTCAGCGGCACGGGCTACTACGATGAAGTGACCGTTTTGCTCCGCTCCCGCACTTATGTGGTGAAGGCAGAAGACGGCAGCAAGTTGGAGAAAAGCGAATTGCAAGTGGGAGACAGCGTGGCCGCCTATTACGGCGAGAAGGCCAGCCGCAGCTTGCCGCCTCAGGTGCAGGGCGTGGCCCTCATCGTGGGCGAAGCCAAGCTGGGTCATTGCTTCTTCTTCCCCGTGGCCAAGGTGAAAACGGAAAAAGACAAAGCCAGCAAGGGCAGCTATGCTGTCATCACCAATCAAAGCGGCGACCTGATTGCCACGGTGACGGAGTTCGCCTGCGCCGCTTACGACGAGATCGAAGTGGGCGACAATGTGTTGCTGTGGTGCGACCTCATCAGCTTGAGCCTGCCGGCCAGGACCAATGCATCCAAAGTCGTGGTGCTGCCGGATAAATAAAGGAGGAAAAAGATGAAGATCTTCATGGATACTGCCGATGTGGCAGAATTGGCCGCCTATGTGGATTGGGGAGTGGTGTGGGGAGTTACCACCAACCCCAGCCTCATCGCCAAAACAGGCAGACCCCAAGAAGAAGTGATCCCCAAGATCGCCGCCCTTGTTTCGGGGCCGGTGTCTGCCGAAGTGATCGCCACCGATGCAGCCGGCATGGTGGAAGAAGCAAAGAAACTCAGTGCCATCGCCCCCAATGTGGTGATAAAGATCCCTTGCACGGCAGAAGGGCTGCGGGCTACGAAAGTGCTGGCCTATTTGGGCATCCCCACCAATGTCACTCTCATCTTCAGCCTTTCCCAGGCCATGTTGGCAGCTCGGGCCGGGGCCACGTACGTGAGCCCCTTCATCGGCCGCTTGGACGACATCGGTGAAGACGGCGTGAAGTTGGTGGCCGACATCGTCGCCGCCTTCAAACTTTATCAGATAGAGACCCAGGTGATAGCCGCTTCCATTCGCAGCGTGAAGCACGTGGAGGAAGTGATGCTCACCGGCTGCCACATCGCCACCATCCCCACCAAGGTGCTGGCCCAGATGATCAAGCACGAACTCACCGATAAGGGCTTGGCTGCCTTCATCGCCGATTACGAAAAGAGCAAAAAGGCATGAAAGCGAAGTCGGCGTTCATCATAGCTCTCGCTCTCGCCTCTTTTATTTTGCCCGCCGCCGCAGAACAGGTGCTGATCACTCCGAAGGACGAGGAATTCATCACCGTGGCAACGGAGAAGCGGGAAGGGGGACCGGTGTTGCTTTTTTCGGACAGCCCCGAAGAAGTTTTTAAAGACGGCCTTCTCTATCGCGACCGAGTGGTGGGGCACAACCGCCTTTTCTTTCATCACGTGAATGCCACGGGCAGCGACGGGAAAAAATTGGCAGTGCTTTTGGAAAATACGGACGACCTGCACCCGGTGGCCTTTCGGGTTGAACGCTCCGGAGTGGGAGACTCTTCCTATAATTATCTTTTCGAAGGCAAACAGGGGCAGTGGCGCTATTTTTCCGATGACTATCAAAAGAGCGCTCCTCTGCCTGCCGGGAAGCTGGGCTTCGGCCGCTGGACGGAACTGCTGACGGGGAGAGGCTTTCTTTTGGACGATAAAAAACTCCTCAGCGGCATGATCGATCTTTACGTCGAAAGACCGTTGCGCCTGACAGTGTTATTGTGCGACGAGAAAAATTTTCTCGACCTTTTCAGCAAAAACTCCGCCATGCAGCCCATGGACTCTCACCCTCTGCGGGGCACCTTCCCGGCCGCAGACATCGAATATAAGGTGAAGAAGCCTATCGTTTTCGCCGACGAGCAAACGGCCGACTTTGCGCTGAAGATGGCAAGCGGCGGAGAAGGTTTCGAGGAGGGCACCGATGCCACCACCGGCCTTGATGCCGTGAATTACGGCAATTACGGAGTGATCTATACGGTGCGCTTTGCCATCGAGAACGACGACCCGGTGAGCCTGCAGTTCAACCCCATGGGCGGCGAGTTCGCCGGCTGGGGCCTTTTGCGCAAAGAGGGAGGCAAAGAGCAGCTCATCGCTTTGCCGGCCGAACAACTCTCTTTGGGCATGACGGAAGAAGAGACCATCGAAGTGGCAAGGCTGAGCAAAGGCCGGTACACCTTCGTGTGGTCGCCCCCCGGAGCCAGCAACGTACCGGTGAGGTTGATCTGGCGGGCCCGCCGGCCCGACAGCTTTTCGGTGAGGTTGGAAAAGAAAATGAAGGGGCAAGAGCTCGTTGGCAAAAACGAAAAATGAAAAACGGCCCGGCCTTCTCTTTAAGGGAAAGCGCGGGCCGTTTTTTGCGGGGCCGGGGCGGCGGAGCTTTTTGCAAAAAAGTGCAGGTACGATCGCTTGTGGCAAAGCAGTGTACACTTTTTCCATAAAATATATTTTGAAAATGAGTAGACAAAGCAATAGGCTATAATGTATAATGTATACAGGCGCAAGCTTTAAGAATTTTTTGCGGGAGCCGAGGCGGCGACGACGGCGTGACGGGCTTTCGCGGCAATGGAAATACACATAGGAGGAAGATCATGAACATTTTCGAAATGGCGCAGATCCCTTTCAATCAAGCTGTTGAGGCTATGAAATTGGACCAGGGCGTGCGGGACATCATCGCCAACCCGGAGCGCACTCTGGAAGTATCCATCCCCGTGAACATGGACGACGGCAGCGTGAAAGTTTTCACCGGCTACCGCAGCCAGCACAGCACCATCCTCGGTCCCGCCAAGGGCGGCGTTCGCTATCATCAGAACGTTTCCATGGATGAAGTGAAAACTCTGGCCTTCTGGATGACCTGCAAGTGCGCCGTGGCCGGCCTGCCTTACGGCGGAGGCAAGGGCGGCATCATCGTCGATCCTTCCAAGCTGTCCTTAAGAGAGAAAGAAGCCCTCACCCGCGGCTTCATCGACAAGATCGCTCCCATCATCGGCGAGAAGAAAGACATCCCCGCTCCCGACATGAACACCAATGCTCAGGTGATGGGCTGGATGATGGACGAATACAGCAAGCTCACCGGTCAATTCGAACCCGGCTTCATCACCGGCAAGGCTATCATCGTGGGCGGCTCCTTGGGCCGCACCGCCGCCACCGGCAGGGGCGTGGTCGTAGCCGCTCTGGAAGCTTTGAAGTTGAAAGGCATCGCTCCCGCCGAGGCTACCGCTGCCGTTCAGGGCTTCGGCAACGTAGGCAGCTGGACCGCCAAACTTTTCTGCGACGAGGGCGTGAAAGTGGTGGCCCTCAGCGACATCAACGGCGCCATATACAACGCCGACGGCTTCGATTGCTACAAAGTAGACGAATACGTGCAGAAGACCGGCTCTGTTGTGGGCTACCCCGGCAGCAAAGAGATCAGCAACGCCGAGTTGTTGTCCCTGCCGGTAACGGTGCTGGCACCCTGCGCTATGGAACTGCAGATCACCGCCGAGAATGCGGATAAAGTGCAGGCTCAGATCATCTCCGAAGGCGCCAACGGACCTACTACCCCCGAGGCCGACGAGATCTTGGCCAAAAAGGGCGTGCTCGTCGTGCCCGACATTTTGGCCAACGGCGGCGGCGTGACAGTATCCTATTTCGAGTGGGTGCAGAACCTCTACCGTTACTTCTGGACGGAAGAAGATGTTATAGAACGCCAGAACGCTTTGATGCGCTCTGCTTTCAAAGAAGTGGTGGCCGCAGCCGAGAAATACGGCGTGCACATGCGGGTGGCCGCTTACATCGTAGCTCTCAGCAGGCTGATCGAGGCCATGAAGATCAGAGGTATCATCCATTAAAGAAAAAATTTTTTAAGCAGATATTTCACGAGAGGGGCGCCGCAAGGCGCCCTTCTGTTTAATGTGGAGTGTGGAGTGTGGTGAGCACGCCTAACGCTTCGGCGACCGCTCGGCGGCCGAGGAGCCTATGATGTTGCTCATCATAAATGTTCCGCACACTGAGTTCATCGCCGAGTTCTCTCAGAACGATCATTTAGATCATTTGAGTGTGCGAGAGAGAGGAGCGGATTTAGCGACGACTTTTTGTTTTTGCAGGCGATAACTTCGGGGCATGCCTTTTCCTGCGGAAAAAATATTTTACAAAAAAGGGCGGCAAAGGTAAAATCAGAACAACGAAAAGGCAAAAATATCGATTTTTTGCCCGAAGGAGGAAAGATCGTGTTCAAGGTAAAACGTATGCTCTCTCTGATGCTCTCAGCTCTCATGGCCGGGCTGATATTCAACGCAGCCGCTCTGGCGGCCCCCAATTTTTACGGATCCGTGGTCTATAAAAATTTAAAAGGCCCGGCCAAGGCCGCCTACATAGAAGAAAAAACGGCAGCCATATTTCAAGCCGGAGCCTACGGCCCCCAGCCTCCCTACACGGTGTGCGACGGGTGGACCCGAGAGCTGGCAACTTTTGACGGCGTGCCCGTAGAAAAATATAAGCCTCTCAAGAAGGGCAAGGACCGAGTGGTGTTCTTCTGCCACGGCGGCGGCTATGTGCTGGGCCTGACCAATTCTTACCGAGACTGGGGCATCAACCACGCTGCTTTGGCAGGCAACGCCGTGCTTTACACCTTCGATTACCGCCTTGCCCCTCGCTATAAATATCCCGCTGCTTTGGAAGATGCGGTGAAAGTCTACAAGGGGATGCTGCAAGAAGGCGTCGACCCCGAAAAAGTGATCATGATCGGCGATTCTGCCGGCGGCAACTTGGCTTTGGCTCTGGCCATGTACCTTAGGGACAACAAACTTCCTCTGCCGAAAGTGCTGATCCTCATCTCCCCCTGGCTGGACCTGGGCACGACCCTGCCCAGCCGAAAACTGGCTCTCGCTTCGGACAAGATCTTGGGGAGCATCAATAAAAGGATGGTGGGACAGGTGACGCAAGAAGCCGCTTATGCCAAAGGCTGCGACCTCTTCGACCCCTACGTGTCGCCTTTATACGGAAGCTTTGAAGGCCTGCCCGAGATGCTCTTGACTGCAGGCAGCGACGAATTGCTGCTGGATGACACCCTTTTAGCCGGCGAGCGGGCCGAATTGGCAGGGGTCCGCGTAGAGCGCACCGTTTATGCGGGGATGTCTCACGATTGGACCCTCACCCTTCCCGAATTGCCGGACACCAAAGCCATGTTCAAAGAGATCAAAAAGTTCATAAATAAAAAGATGGACTGAAAAAAGAAAACAAAAAATTTTTTCAAGCCGGCAAAAGGCGGAGCGGGCGGACAAGCTCGCTCCGCTTTTAAATTTTTCTTGCGCCCCGCGGCCCCGCGTGGTAAAATAAATGAGCACGTTTTTGAGAACGTGTGCATTTCGCACGCAGGCAAATACTGTTTACCCAAAGCTTTTGCCGGCTTTTTCGGCGCCGGCGGCCAAGGACCGAAAGAAGAGAGCAAAAGGTGAGGGCAGGTGGCCTGCGGAAGTAAAAACAGGAGGCTGAATATGGCAATCATCTCAATGAAACAATTGTTGGAGGCCGGTGTCCACTTCGGTCACCAGACTCGCCGCTGGAACCCCAAGATGGCCAAGTACATCTTCACCGAACGCAACGGCATCTACATCATCGACCTGCAGAAGACCGTGCGCAAGGTGGAAGAAGCCTACAATTTCGTAAAAGACGTCGTAGCCGCCGGCGATACCGTTCTTTTCGTAGGCACCAAGAAACAGGCTCAGGAAGCCATGCGGGAAGAGGCCACCCGCTGCAACATGCTCTATGTTAACGAGCGCTGGCTGGGAGGCATGCTCACCAACTTCAAGACCATCCAGACTCGTATCGCTCGGCTGCGCAAGCTGGAAGCTATGGAAGCCGACGGCACCTTCGACTTGCTGCCCAAGAAGGAAGTTATCCTGCTGCGGCACGAGATGGGCCGCCTCACCAAATATCTGGGCGGCATCAAAGAAATGAAGAAACTGCCCGGCGCTCTTTTCATCGTAGATCCCCGCAAGGAACACATCGCCGTGCTGGAAGCTCGCAAGCTGAACATCCCCATCATCGCCACCGTGGATACCAACTGCGATCCCGATGAGATCGATTATGTGATCCCCGCCAACGACGACGCCATCAGGGCCGTGAAACTGCTGACCGCCAAGATGGCCGATGCCGTGCTGGAAGGCCGTCAGGGCGTCCAGACCGAAGAAGAGGCCGCCGAGGTCGAGGAAGCTGCAGACGCAGAAGCCGCTCCGGCAGCTGAATAGGAGGGAGAGCACATGGCTATTACCGCCGCTTTAGTAAAAGAATTGAGAGAACGCACCGGCGCCGGCATGATGGACTGCAAGAAGGCCCTTACCGCCACCGACGGAGATATGGATAAGGCCGTAGACTTTTTACGGGAAAAAGGCTTGGCCGCAGCTGCCAAGAAAGCCAGCCGCATCGCCGCCGAAGGCGCCGTGGCCAGCTTCGTGAGCCCCGACGGCAAAGTAGGCGTCATCGTAGAAGTCAACTGCGAGACCGACTTCGTAGCCAAGACCCCGGGCTTCCAAGACATGGCCAAAGCCATCGCCAAACAGATCGCCGTGACCGCGCCTGCCGATGTAGCCGCTTTACTGGCCTCCGAGATGGACGGTCAGACCGTCAGCGCTGTAGTGACCGCCGCCATCGCCAAGATCGGCGAGAATATGGCAGTGCGCCGCTTCGCTCGTTTGGAAGCTGCCGAAGACGGCTTGGTAGCCGCTTACATCCACATGGGCGGCAAGATCGGCACTTTGGTCAACTTGGTGGGGGGCTCTGCCGAGCTGGGCAAAGATCTTGCTATGCAGGTGGCCGCTGCCAATCCTCAGTATCTGACCAGAGAGCAGGTGCCCGCCGATGTGCTGGAGCACGAGAAGGCAGTGCAGAGAGAAAAGGCCCGCAACGAGGGTAAGCCGGACAAGATCATCGAGAAGATGGTGATGGGCCGCATCCAAAAATTCTACAAGGACGTCTGCCTGGTAGATCAGGAATTCGTCAAAGACCCGGATCTCACTGTGGCCGCTCTTTTGAAACAGAAGGCCGCCAAGGTCAGCGACTTTGCCCGCTTCCAGTTGGGCGAAGGCATCGAAAAGAAGAAAGAAGACTTTGCCGCCGAGGTCATGAGCCAGATCAAATAAGCAGTGCGTAACGGCAGCCACAGAGCTTAGGCTCTGTGGCTGTTTTTTTAGAGAGAGCCGGGAAGAAAGCTAAAGACGAGCAAGCGGCAGCCCGGGGAAAGAGGGCCTGAGATGGGGAAATTGATCTTGGTGAGCGGAGGAGTTCGCAGCGGCAAGAGCGCTTTTGCCGAAAAATATTGTTTGAACGCCGCTAAAAACTGCGCCTACATCGCCACGGCCGAGATAACCGACGAAGAGATGGCAGAAAGGGTGCGGCTGCATAGAGCACGGCGGCGGAACGGTCGCTGGTCGAATTTTGAGGCTCCTTATGAAGCGGAAAAAATTTTTCAAGAGCTGCCGCATGAGGTGGGGGCAGTGCTCTTTGACTGCATCACCGTCTATCTGGCTAATGCCATGTACGGGCGTACGACTAAAGAAGATACCATAACCAGAGGCTTGGCGGCCGTCAAAAAATTGGCTGCCGCAGCTCTTGAGTGGGACGGCCTCACCGTGTTCGTCAGCGATGAAGTGGGCTGCGGCGTGGTGCCTCCCACGCCTGTAGGGAGAGAATATCGAGATGCTTCCGGCTGGGCCAATCAGCATTTGGCGGCGTTGGCCGCAGAAGTTTATTATTGCACGGCGGGCCTGGCCGTAGAGATAAAAGGAGGAGCTCATCCCCTCAGTCCCGCAAAAACCGTCAAGGAGTAAAGGATGCAAGCTATCACGATACCGCCTCTTGATCTGGAGGCAGGGAAAAAAGCGGCCCGCAGTTTGGGCGCTTTGGAAGAATTTACCGGAGAACTGGGCCTCTTGCCGGTGCTGGCCGGCCAATATGCCGCCATGCGGGGCATCGATCCCTCAGCTTTGCAAAAAGCTGACGAAACATGGAGCAAATTGCGCCCGGCTTTGATCTTGATGTGCGGCGACCACGGCATCACTAAGTATGGAGTAAGCGCCTTCCCGCAAGAAGTCACATTGCAGATGATCAACGGTTATATGCGGCAAACAGCGGGGGCCAGCGTGCTGGCCCGCCACGCCGGGGCTGATGTTTACGTATGCGACGTAGGCACTGCCTTCGATCTGTCGGAGCAAAAAGGCGTTTATCACAGAAAGGTGGCCTGGGGCACGGAAGACTTCACTTCGGGCCCGGCCATGAGCAAAGAACAGGCAGAGGCTGCTTTGCAGGCGGGCATGGAAATGGCCGACATCGCCATAGAGGCCGGACATAATTTGCTTTACACAGGCGAGATGGGCATAGGCAACACCACTTCCACCGCCGCCATCGCCGCCGCTTATCTGGGGCTGGACCCGGTGCTCACCGTAGGACGGGGCAGCGGCATCAACGATGCCCGTCTCAAAGTGAAGCGGCAAGTGGTGGCCAAGGGACTGGCAGTGAATAAGCCCAAAGTTCGCGATGCCATGGATGTGCTGTGCAAGGTGGGCGGCTACGATCACGCCGGCTTGGCCGGCGCCATCATCGGCGGGGCCCGCCGCCGCATCCCCACGGTGGTGGACGGCTGCAACGCCACCGCCGCCGCTCTCATCGCGGTGGGGCTCTATCCCGGCTGTCGAAATTATCTTTTCTGCAGCCACAAGAGCAGCGATCTCTCTCAAAATAAAATGTTGGAAGAATTGCAACTGCAGCCCATCGTAGATGCGGGCCTGCGGCTGGGAGAGGGAACGGGCGCTTCTTTGGCCATCCCAGTGCTGCAGGCGGCGCTGGATCTTTACACCGAAGCAGGCAGGTGCGCCGATGCTGAATGATCTTCTTACCTGCATAGAATTTTTGACCAGATGGAAGCCGGCGGCTAGGCAGTCTTGGCGGGACGACGCCTTTGCCCGCAGCGTGCCTTGGTTCCCCGCAGTAGGCCTTTTGATGGGCTTGGCCATGGGGGCCGGCGCTTATCTTTTGTTTTGGCTCAACGTGCCCTATCTGCTGCGGGCCGCTTTGTTGATCTTGTGGGAGCTGCTTTTGATAGGCTCGCTGATGTATGACGGCTTCATGGACAGCTGCGACGGTCTGTTCAGCGCCCGCGACAGAGAGCGGATGCTGGAGATCATGAAGGACAGCCACGTGGGGGCCAATGCGGTCATCGGGCTCTGCTCCCTCGTGTTGGTGAAATTTTCCGCTTTGGCAAGTTTGCGGCCCGATGTGCTGCCCCTTGCTCTGATAGTGCTTTATGTGGCAAGATGCACCCACATGGTCCTCTACATCGTAAAATTTCCCTGTGCCCGGCCCGACGGCATCGCTCGGCTCTTCGCCAACGGCGCCAAGTCATCCTACGTTACGGCAGCTCTGCTCTTTTATGCTGCGGTGTTGTTGGTAAGCTTCGGTGTGAACCCCGCCTATGCCCTGGCGGCACTTACGAGCTTTGTCTGCAGTTTGCTCGCGGCCTGCTATGTGAAGCGACAACTGGGGGGCCTCACCGGCGACACCTACGGCTTTTTGACAGAGGTGGGCACGGCGGTCTATTTGCTAGCTTTGCTGATCTTGGGAAGAATGTTGTTTTAAGGAGCCCACATGCATATAGAAGAAATAATCCAAAGTATCGTCCCTCCCTCGGCCGAATGCCGCAGGCTGGCGCAAAAACGTTTCGACGAATTGATCAAACCGGTAGGTTCGCTGGCTCTTTTGGAAGTGAACACCAGCCGCTATTGCGGCATTTTGGGAGAAACTGACAAAAATAAATTGGACTATCCTCGGGCCGCTCTTTTCGTTTTCGCCGATGCCGGCCACATGAAAAGAACAGAGCGCTTGCTCACCGGCCGCGATCCCCTCAACGTGCTGGCCAAAACGGTGGGGCTCCAGGTGCAGCCACTGCTGGTGACCTGCACCGCTGCGGCCGATGCTTTGAACGAAGGAGTGGCTCTGGTGCAGGAAGTGGCGGCTGAGGAAGGGCTGGGCCTTTTGGCCTTTGGTTGTTTGGCTCCGCCTTCAAATGAAGCGGTCCACAGCGCCATGGTAGGGGCAGTATTGGCGGCGGCCAGCCGCAAATTGCCGGTCATTTTGGACGGCGTGGCTGCTCTTGAGGCAGCTCGACAAGCGGCGGCGCTGGCGCCGGCGGCCTTGGACTATTGTTTTGCCGCCCAAGTGAGCGGCGAAGAAGGCTGCGAAGAACTTTTGCAAAAATTGGGGCTCGTTCCCCCTTTGAGGCTGGGGATCAGCGGGGGCACGGGCTGCGGCGCGGCCTTGGCCGTCACCGTCTTCAACGCCGGCATCAAAGTTTATAAAGAAATGGAAACTTTCGAAGAGGCCGGGGTGCACACAGAAGTGAAAGAATATTCTCACGCAGAGCAACAAAAACGCCGGCGGGGAGTTTAGGAGGAGAAGATGGGAAAGCTTTATCTTATCCGTCACGGCCAGACCGATTCCAACAGCGGCAAGCAGCTGCAGGGGCGTATCGACTATCCTCTCAATGCCGAAGGCTTGCGGCAGGCTAGGGCCATGACCGCTTATATGGACTCGGTGAAGTTGGATGCCATCTATTCGAGCAGCATGCTGCGGGCCAGGATGACGGCGGCGCCTTTGGCTCTGGCCCATAATTTGCCTTATAGATGCACCGAACTGCTGCAGGAGATGAGCTTCGGTGAGTGGGAGGGCCTGCCTTTGGATGAGATAGGCCGGCGCTGGCCCCGCGAGATGGAACTTTTTCTCACCAAACCGGGCGAATGGCAGCCGCCGGGAGGGGAAACTTTCGCCGAGGCCGTAGAGCGGAGCAAAAAAGCGCTGGCCTATATCTTTTCTCAAGAAGGCCACGATAAAGATATCGCCGTAGTCAGCCACGGCGGGCTCATAAGATGTTTGCTCTGCGTTTTTTTGGGCCTGCCGTTGAATAATTTTTGGAAGTTGTGCGTCCACAACGTCAGTGTCAGCGTCATCCGGGAATGGGACGGCAACTTCATGGCGGAGAACATCAACGTCCGCAATTTTTTGAGCGAAGACAAAGCTCTTGCAGGCGGCTCTCCTTTTAAAACTCCTGCGGCCGCCGGACCGTCTTTCGGCAGAGACGAAGCTGCCGAAGGAGGGGCCGGGATACTGTGATCGGCGATCAAAAATTTGCCTGTAAGATAGGCGGGGGCAGGCTCTTTACCCGTTGACTTTTTAAAAACCTGCCATTATACTATTACGTAGGTATCTCACGTAGCCAGCTTAGGTTCCTAACTTCACTGTCTTTCTATTATTTTTACATAGACGACTGGAGAAGAAGTAACATCTAGAGGTGCTCCTTGGGGTATGTCAGCTATGTAAAAGGAGAGGAAGAAAAAGTGAAAGAAGACAAAGTTTTGACTTGCTGCGAATGCCACAACGAATTCGTGTTCACCGCATCCGAGCAGGAGTTCTACGAAGAGAAAGGCTTTACCAACGAGCCTCGCCGCTGCCCCAGCTGCCGTCAGGCCCGCAAGCAGCGTTTGGGCATCAACACCGAGCGTCCTCAGCGGGAACTGTTCCCCGCCGTGTGCGCCGAGTGCGGCAAGGAGACCATGGTCCCCTTCCGTCCTTCCGACGACAGGCCGGTTTATTGCCGGGACTGCTTCAACGCCCGCCGTGGCCGTTGAGCTCGATAATATTTACGCACATTCAGGCACAGCGAAAGCTGTGCCTTTTGCTTTTCATGTCCGTCTTTTGCGGAGGAGCTCAACGAGCTGCCCCTCGCTCGAAAAAGCTTTGACCGTCAAATTTATAACGCAAAGAAAAAAGCCGCACTCTCTGCGGCTTTTGCTTTTATGTTCATGCATAAAAGAGCACGAGTCGCCGCTCTTATAAAAGTCGCGACGGTCTCGATGAGGAGGGGAAGAAAAAGTCGCGGTGATCTTATAAAAGGCGCAGAGAAACAGCCGCAATGTTTTTGCCGATAATAAACAGAAAAAGCCCCACCTTTTGCGCCGAGGACGAAAAGAAAAAAGCAGCGCTCACACGATCGAGGCTGCGGGAGAAAAAGTAGCAACGAGCTCGTGAAAGACGAAAAGAAAAAGTGCGGCCGCTGAACCGAAGATGCGAAGAAAAAAGTCGCGATAATTTCGCCGAGGATGCAAGTAAAAAAGTCACAGCAAGTTCGCCGAGGGTAAAAAGAAACAGTCGCAGCCGTCGAGCCGAAAACGAAAAGAGAAGAGACGAAAAAATGCGGCGATGACGCAAATAAAAAAGTCACAGCCTCAGCTCACGGTGCGCAATTTCGTTCGCTCATCCGAAAAGGAAGGCCCTTTGAACAGCGGAGCGAAGAGCTTTTCGTCCCCGCTATTTTGTTTGCCAAAAGAGGCAAAAGGTTGTACAATAAAATAACATCAACGACACGGTCGGGAAAGGGGCTCTTCGATGAGCGCTGCCATATTTATGACCGCCACCGCGGGCTGCACTCGTCTGGCTCTTACGGAAGAGGGCCGCTTGGCTGAGTACGCGCTGGAATGGGAAGGGGAAGAACCGGTAGGGAGCATCTTCAACGCCAAAGTGGAGAGGGTGCTGCCTTCTTTGCAGGCCGCTTTTTTGGACCTGGGCCTCGCTCAAAACGGTTTTCTCTATTTGGAAAAGGGCAGCGGCATCAGCGAGGGGCAGCAGCTTTTGGTGCAGGTCACCAAAGCGCCCCGGGGCAACAAGGGCCCTGCCTGTACGAGGCAATTGAGCTTGGCCGGCAGGTATTGCGTGCTTTTGGTGGGCAGCAAACGTTTGGGCATCTCCAAAAAGATCACTGCAAGCGACGCAAGACAACGTTTGAGCGCTCTTTATGCTCCCTATTTAGAGGCGGGCTTCGGCGTGGTGGTGAGGACAGCTGCGCAAAATGCGCAAGACGAGATCTTACGGCGAGAAGCAGACGAATTGGCGAAAGAATATCGGACCATCGTCGCCCGCAGCAAGATCGAAGGAAAGAGCGGCCTGTTGCGGCGAGAATTGAGCCTCCCCTTGCGCATGGTGCGCGATTATAATCAAAGCGCTTTGGAGCGGGTGGTGTGCGATCGGCCAGCTCTTTACGAAAGACTGCAGGAACTGGTGAAGACTTTGCCGGAAAAAGAGCGGCCTTCTTTAGAACTGTATCGGGGCCGCGAGCCTCTCTTCGCTCACGCCGGCTTGGAAGAAGAAGCGGCCGGCCTCACGGCACGGCGGGTAGAGCTGCCCGAAGGAGGCTACTTGGTCATCGATCAGACCGAAGCCATGACCGTCATCGATGTGAACAGCGGCAAATTTTCCGCAGCAGCCAACATAGAGGAGACCGGCCGGCGCATCAATCTGTGGGCGGCGGCGGAAGTGGCCCGTCAGCTGCGGCTGCGGGACATCGGCGGCATCATCATCGTAGATTTCATCGATATGCGGCAGCCTGCTCATAAAGAAGAAGTGCTGGCTGCTTTGACTGCGGCCCTGAGCAAAGACAGGATGAACCCCAAAGTGATCGACATCACGCCTTTGAATTTGGTAGAGCTCACAAGGCGGCAGGCCCGGCCCGCTTTGCTGAACAGCCTCACCGCTCCCTGCCCGGTGTGCGGCGGCAGCGGCAGGATAACCAGTTTGACCGAATTGACGGAGCAAGTGAAAGAAAGGCTGGGCGCTCAGCAAAAAAGCGGCGGCAAAAGAGAATTGGAGCTGGTGTGCCATCCCTATTTGGCCGAGCAGCTGCGCAAAGAACTGAAGGCCATGGAGCGTCAGTTCCACTGCTCGCTGCTTTTAAGACAGGATGCCGGCCTCCACCTTGCAGCCTTCATGCTTTTGGAAAGATAGGCGAGGGCCGGCGGCCGGGCTGCGCTCTTGTGCAGCACCTGCTTTTACGCTATAATGTAAAAATGAAGACTTCCCGCTTTTTGTCTTGAAGGTCTGCCTTTTTGCGCAAAGAGCGGGGGAAGGAAGAATATGTTTAACGGTCTCGATCTTGCCAGCATGGTCTTTCGCATCCCGGCCCTGCTTTTGGCTATATCCATCCACGAATACGCCCACGCCCAGTGCGCCGACAGTTTGGGAGACCCGACCCCTCGGCTCATGGGCCGTCTTACTTTAAATCCGCTGGCTCATCTCGACCCTATCGGTGCGCTGCTCTTGGTGGTGTGCGGCTTCGGCTGGGCCAAACCGGTGTCCATCAACTTCAACAACATCTATCCTCGCCGCAGCGGCATGATCAAGATCTCCGTGGCCGGGGTGGCCGCCAATCTTTTTCTTTGCTTTTTGGCTGCGTTCCTCATGGCTTTGATGAGCAGGCTGGGGCTTTTGAGCGATACCCTTTACAGGTTTTTCCTCTGGCTGCAGCTTTACAACGTTTGGTTCGCCTTTTTCAATCTCGTTCCCATTCCGCCTCTGGACGGCTATCGCCTGCTGACGGAGCTGTTGCCCGGCCGCTTGGCCTGGTCTTACGATAACTTCGTCGGCCGCTTCGGGTTCTGGCTGCTTTTGGCTTTGGTGGTCTCCGGCCTCATCGGCTGGCTCATCAATCCTCCGGCCCGGCTCTATATGCTGTTGGTGAATCGCGTCTTGGGGCTTATCTTTTAACATCATCTTACCGCAAAGGGGTTTTTGACATGAACAAAGGCAGGATCTTCAGCGGCATGCAACCTTCCGGCCGCTTTCATCTGGGCAACTACATGGGCGCTTTGGAGAATTGGGTGCGCTTGCAGCACGAATACGAGTGCTTCTTCGCCATCGTCGATCTTCATGCCCTCACTTCCAGTTATGCCGACACTTCCAAGCTGCAGGAAAATATTCATCAGATGGCCATCGATTGGCTCAGCGCCGGTCTCGACCCGGAGAAGAACGTGATCTTCCTCCAGAGCCATGTGCAGGAGCATGCGGAGCTGGCCCTGCTCTTGGGCATGCTCACGCCCCTTTCTTGGCTGGAGCGGGTGCCCACTTACAAAGATAAACTGCGCGACTTGGAAGACAGCGGCAAAGATCTTCACACCTACGGCTTTTTGGGCTACCCGGTGCTGATGGCCGCCGACATCATCCTCTATAAGGCCACGCGGGTGCCGGTGGGCGAAGATCAAAGCGCACATTTGGAATTGACCAGAGAGATAGTGCGCCGTTTCAATTATCTTTACAAACAGGAAGTGTTCCCCGAGCCGCAGGCGGTCTTCTCCAAGGCCAAGGTGCTGCCGGGCATCGACGGCCGCAAGATGAGCAAATCTTACGACAACACCATCCCCTTCGGTGCTTCTCCCGAAGAATTGTGGGAGAGGGTGAGGATGATGACCACCGACCCGGCCCGCATTCGCAAAACAGACCCGGGGCATCCTGAAGTGTGCATCGTTCATCGCTTCCAAAAAGTGTTCAACGAAGAAGAAGTCGAAAATATCACAGCTCAGTGCAGGGCCGGCGAGATCGGGTGCATGCAGTGCAAGCGTTGTTTGGCGAACAAAATGAACGAGCTGCTGGCTCACATCCACGCTCGGCGCAAAGAGTTGGAAGCCAAGCCGGGCTATATCAAAGAAGTGCTGGAATACGGCAACCAAAGGGCGAAGGCAGTGGCTCGTGCCAACATGGAGGAGATCCGCCGCGCCATGAACGTGCTGTAAGATGGCCCTTTCGGTAAAGGTAGAGGCCTTCGAAGGGCCGCTGGACCTTTTATTAGAACTGATAGAAAAAAACAAGCTGGACATTTACGACATACCCATGGCGCAGGTGTGTCGGCAATACATGGAAGCACTGGAGCGGCTGCCGGTCTTCGATATGGAATTGGGCAGCGAGTTTTTGCTGTTGGGCTCCGCTTTGCTCTACATCAAGTCGCGGCTGTTGCTGCCCAAACAGACGGGCGGCGACGAAGAAGACGAGGAAGACCCCAGAGAAAAACTGGTGGCCATGCTGCTGGAGTATCGGCGTTTCAAAGAATTGGCTGCTCAATTGCTGGACAGACAAAGAGCAGCTTCCGTTTATTACAGCAGGCCGGCCCTTTACAGCGGCCTCGGCGAAAAGATCTTGCAGCCTCTGCCGCTTTCCTCTTTGCTGCAAGCTTTGGCCGATGTTTTGAACGAAGCAGGCGAAGTGCTGGGCTACATCGAGCCGCAAAGCTACAGCATGGAAGAAAAAATGGCAGAGATCTTGCAGCTTTTAGGGAAGAATCGCCGGGGCCTCGATTTCGCTCAACTTTTTCAGAGCGGTTCGCGCGCCGAAAAAGTGGTCTCTTTTTTGGGTGTCTTGGAGCTTTTGCGGCAGGGAGCAGTGAGGATCAGTCAAAGCCGGGCCTTCGGGCCTATCTATATTTTCCCGAAGGAGACAGTAAATGGATAAAGAGCGAAAGCTGAAGCTCGCCGCCTTAGAAGCTCTGCTTTTTGCCGCGGGAGAACCGCTGAGCGTCAGTCGTTTGGCCGAGTTAATGGAGCTCGAGCGGCCGGCCCTGTGGCAGCTTTTGGAAGAATTAAAAGAAATTTATGCTCTGCCCGAGCGAGGCTTGATGTTAAGAGAAGTGGCCGAAGGTATACAGCTGGTGACTAAGCCCGACTACTTTCCCCTTTTGAGCCGGCTCGGCAAAAATAAAGAAGTACGTCTCTCCAATGCTGCCTTGGAGACTTTGGCCATTGTAGCCTATAAACAACCGGTGACGCGTTCGGAGATGGAAGACATCAGAGGAGTGAGCGTAGACGGCGTGGTCAATACCCTGCTGGACTTGGGGCTGATCTGCGAAGCGGGCCGCAAGCAGGCCTTGGGCAAACCTCTCCTTTATGCCACCACGGCAAAATTTTTGGAAATTTTCGGCCTGAAAGATCTTGCCTCTCTCCCGGGGCTCGAGAGCATCAGAGAAAATATCCGGCCGGAAGAAGAGGCCGTCAGCTTATTCGGCGCAGAAGAGGACTGAGATGGAAGAACGTTTGCAAAAACTGCTGGCCGCCGCAGGCGTGGCCTCGCGTCGCGAAGCTGAAAAGCTCATCGTGGCCGGTCGGGTGCAGGTGAACGGCAAAGTTATAACCGAGCTGGGCTACAAGTGCGGCCCCCAAAGCAGCATCAAAGTAGACGGCAAGCTCATCGCGCGGGAAAAGAAGGTATACTATCTTTTTAACAAACCCAAAGGCGTGGTCACCACCATGGAAGACCCGGAGGGCCGTGCCTGCATCGCCGATTATGTGCAAGAACTGAAGCAGCGGGTGTACCCCGTGGGCCGACTGGACTACAACACAGAAGGGCTGCTGCTCCTCACCAACGACGGAGCTTTGGCTCAGGCTTTGACCCATCCCAGCCATCAAGTGGGCAAGACCTACACGGCGCGGGTGAAGGGCTTGATGCAAGACGACGATCTCGATAAATTGCGGATGGGAGTGCGCTTGGAAGACGGGCTCACCGCTCCCGCCCGCACGGAATTATTGGAGCGGGATAAAGAAAGAGGGCTCACCACTTTTAATTTGACTATTTACGAAGGCCGCAACCGTCAGGTGCGGCGCATGTGCGAAGCCATAGGTTTCCCGGTGAGAGATCTGAAACGGATCAAATTGGGCCCGCTTAACCTGAAAGGAACGGCCCGCGGCAAATTGCGGCCGCTCTCGGAGGGAGAAGTAGACGCCCTCTATCAGGCAGCGGGGCTGTGAGATCATGAAACGGGTCTTGATCATCGGGGCGGGGGCGGCCGGTCTTTTGGCCGGCATCGCAGCAGCTCGGGCGGGGGCAGAGTGCCTGCTCTTGGAGAAAAACGAGCGGCCGGGGAAAAAACTTTTGATCACAGGCAAGGGCCGCTGCAATCTCACCAATAACTGCGATATCGAAGGCTTCATCGCCAACTTGCCGGGCAACGGCCGTTTTTTGTACAGCGCCCTGAAGAGCTTCGACAATCAGGCTCTTTTGGCTCTTTTAAAAGAAGCGGGGTTGGAGACCAAGACAGAACGGGGAGGCAGGATCTTTCCCGTCAGCGATCGGGCTCAGGACGTGGTGGATGCTTTGACGAGCCTTTGCAAAAAAGCGGGAGGCCGCTTGCTGACGGCTCATCCCGTCGACAAGATCGTCACCGCCGAAGGAAGAGTGCTGGGAGTTCAAAGCAAGGGCGAGACCTTCAAAGCTGCGGCGGTCATCTTGGCTGCAGGCGGCTCGACCTATACCGGCACCGGTTCAGACGGCGACGGCGTGCGTTTGGCTGCGGCCTTAGGCCACACCTGCACGCCTCTTTTGCCCAGTCTCGTTCCTCTCGAGAGCCCCGATGAAGATCTTTGGGCACTGCAGGGCCTATCGCTGCGCAACGTGACTGCTTCTCTGTGTTGGGGAGGCAAAGTGCGAGCCAAAGAATTCGGCGAGATGCTCTTTACTCACTTCGGTCTTTCGGGCCCCATCATCCTTCGCCTCAGCCGTTTGGCGGCAGAAGTTTTGGCTAAAGGGGAAGAGCTCGAAGTCGTTATCGATCTGAAACCGGCGCTGAGCGCGGAAAAATTAGACCTGAGACTGCAGCGGGACTTTGCTCTTTACAGCCGCCGTCAATTAAAGGCGGGGCTGAAAGATCTGCTGCCGCTCAGCCTCATCCCCATCATCTGCGATCGAGCCTACGTGGACAGCGATAAGGTCGTCCACCAGATCAGCAGAAAAGAGAGGCAGCGCCTCGTATCTACGATCAAGGGTCTGGGCATAGAGATAAGCGGCACCCGACCTCTTGCAGAAGCCATCGTCACCCGAGGAGGCATCAGCTTAAAAGAAGTAGACCCCAAGACGATGGCGTCGAAAGTGATCAAAGGGCTCTATCTGGCGGGAGAAGTGTTGGACATCGACGGCTATACCGGCGGCTACAATCTGCAGGGAGCTTTTTCAGGCGGTTGGGCAGCGGGAAGAGCGGCGGCTCTCGGTTTAAATGAGAGCGAATGAGCTAAAGCTTGATAATGAATTCGAATAAAGCTTAATAATGAGCTCTGATAAGAATGAACTCGAATAAGCCAAAGCCGAGAATAAAAGCGAAAAAGCCAAAACTCGAATAAACCGAAGCTCAATAATGAAAACGGATGAGCCGAATAAGCCGAAGCTCAAGAATGAATTCGCATAAGTCAAAGAGAAGGGATGCAGGATGAAAGGCTTGGTCGTAGCTATCGACGGGCCGGCGGGAGCCGGCAAAAGCACCATTGCCAAAAAGGCGGCAAAGCGTTTGGGCTATGCTTATATCGATACGGGGGCCATGTACAGGGCGGTGACCTTGGCCTTTTTACAGAGCGGCCGTAAATTCGACGAAAGTTATATAACCGGTTTGGCCGAGACGGCCGACATTTCTTTCAGGCCCGAAGACGGAAAAAACCGAGTTTATTTGAACGGGCTTGAAGTCACCGAAGCAATACGCAGCCGAGAAGTGACGGCTGCCGTTTCGGCGGTGGCTGCCATAGCCAAGGTGAGAGAAGCGCTGGTGGACCAGCAGCGAAAGTTGTTGGGGCAGGGCTCTGTCATCATGGACGGCCGAGATATCGGCACCGTGGTCTATCCTCAGGCCCAAGTAAAAATTTTTCTCACCGCCGGCGTGGAGGAAAGGGCCCGCCGCCGTTACCTTGAACGGCAGGCCAAGGGAGAAAAAGCAGACTTCGAACAGTTGAAGCAAGAGATCGCCCAACGAGACGAGGCCGACGCCACGAGAGCCGTGGGCCCCTTGAAACAGGCGCCGGACGCTGTATATTTGGATACAACTCACATGGATATAGAAGAGGTGACCGCCTGCATCACAGGTCTGGTCCGCTCGGCCGAGAAAGAAGCAAACCGTTGATGTTTTACGATCTGTTAAAAAAAATTCTTTATGTCGTTTTCAAAGTGCTGCTGCGATTGGAGATTAAAGGGGAAGAGAACATCCCCTTAGAGGGAGCTCTGGTGATCGCCAGCAATCACATCAGCCTGTTGGACCCTCCCGTTTTGGGAGTGGCGGCCACCCGTAAGGTCCACTTCATGGCCAAAAAGGAACTCTTCGTGCCTGTCTTGGGCACTTTATACCGCTACTTGGGTGCCTTCCCCGTGCAAAGAGGGGGAGCGGACAGAGCGGCCATCAAGCAAGGCCTCGATATATTGCGCAACGGCCACACCTTGGCCATTTTCCCCGAAGGGACCCGCAGCAAGACCGGCCTTTTGGGAAAGGCAGAGCCCGGCGCATTGATGATGGCGGGAAAGACCGATGCCTGTATCGTGCCTGCCTGTGTGGCGGGAACCGATCTTCTTCGCAGCGGCAGGCTGTGGCCCAAGGTGAAGGTGCGTTTCGGCGCTCCCCTTTATTTTCCCGAGGGGAAGCTGACCAAGGAGATCTTGCGGGAACACACCGACACATTGATGGAGAGGATAGCCGCTTTGCAAAAGGAGCTCAAAGATGAAGGTTAAAACAGCCGAGACCTTGGGCTTTTGCTACGGGGTGAAGAGGGCCGTGCAGCTGGCTTTCGCCGCCGCTGCCGCCGGAGAAAAGGGCGCCACTTTGGGGCCCCTCATCCACAATCCTCAACTCATCGCCGAACTGGCGGAGCAAGGGATAGGCTGCAAAGAAAAAACGGCGGACTTTGAAGCAGGGGAGACCATCATCGTCCGTTCTCACGGCGTGGGCCCGGAAGTTTACAAAGAGATAGAAGCTCGGGGGCTGAAACTGATCGATGCTACCTGCCCCAGCGTGGCCTTGGCCCAAAAAAAAGCGGCTGCTGCCGTCGCCGAAGGCTATTTTCCCATCATCATCGGCGAAAAAAATCATCAGGAAGTAAAAAGTTTATTGAGTCATGCAGGAAATGAAGCTGTCTGCGTAGAAGATAGCAAAGATATTTGTGACATACCGGCTCGACCTCGCTATGCCGTCGTCATTCAGACCACTTTCGAAGAGGCCAAGTTTCGGCAACTGCTGACGGCCATCAAAGCAGCCAGAGACGGCGAGTATAAAGTGGAGAGCACCATCTGTCCCGCCACCGCTCAGCGGCAGCAAGCAGCGAGAGAATTGGCGGCACAGGTAGACGCCATGGTGGTGATAGGCGGCAGAGACAGCGCCAACACCCGCCATCTTTATGAGATAGTGGAGCGCATCTGCCCCAAAAGCTATCACATCGAAACGGCGGCGGAACTGCGGCCGGAGTGGTTCATAAATTGCGAAACAGTAGGAATTACGGCAGGGGCATCTACCCCGGACCGTTTAATTAAGGAGGCAAAGGCTGTAATGGAAAACGAAGATTTTGGCAAAATGCTGGAGGAACAAGGAGAAGTGGAGGTGTATCCGGGAAAGATCATCGAGGGCGAAGTCATCCATAAGGATAACGACGGCGTTTATGTAAGCTTCGGCTACAGACACGACGGCAAGATCGCCTACTCCGAATGGGCTGTCGGCGTGCCTGCGGATCAAATAAAAGAAAGCATCGAGGTGGGCCAAAAGGTGAAGGCCGTGGTCATCCCCGGCAAGAACGACGACAACACTGTTCGTCTCTCCAAGATCAGAGCCGACAAAGAGGCTGCTTGGGAGCAGATCGAGCCTTTGGCAGAAGGAGAGAAACGGCCGGCTAAGGTCACCGTGCTCCGCATCGTCAAGAACAAGGCCAAGAACATCGTGGGTCTCGCCGTGAAAGTGGAAGGCGTGGACGGCTTCATGCCCGCTTCTCACGTAGAGTTGCGCAGGGTGGAGGACTTCACTCCTTACATCGGTCAGGAACTGGATGCGGAGATCATCGAAGTGGATCCCGAGAAGAAAAGGATCGTGGTATCTCGCCGCAGCCTGTTGAAGGCCGAGCGGGAGGCCAAACATCAGGCCTATTTGAAACAAAAAGAAGAGAACCGCCTGCGCCGTCAGCAAGAGCGGGAAGAGCGGGAAGAAAGAGCTTACGCTTCCGTGGAAGAGGGACAGGTCCTCACCGGCAAAGTGGTGAAAGTAGCCGAGTTCGGTCTCTTCGTAGAAGTGGGCGACGGCTTGGTGGGCCTGGTGCACAACACCGAGCTTAGCTGGGACAGAAGCGTCAAAGCAGCTGACGTTGCCGATGTGGGCGCAGAAGTTACGGTCCAAGTGAAGAAGATCGACAGAGAAGCCAGAAGAGTTGCTCTGTCCATCAAAGCCACTCAGCCCGATCCTTGGGTGGAAGAAGCAGCTCAGCTGCGCATCGGTCAAGTGCTGGACGTGGAAGTGGTACGCTTCTTGGCTTTCGGCGCCATCGTTCGCATCAGCGAGCGGCTGGAAGGCTTGGTACACATCTCCGAGATCGCCGAAGAGCGGATCGCCAAACCCGACGACGTGCTGACTTTGGGCCAGAAGGTGAAGGCTACCTTGCTGAAAAAAGATCTGGAGGGCAAGAAGCTGGGCCTCTCCATCGTGCGGGCCAAGAGAGATCAGGAGAAGGCGGAGTATCGTTCTTACCTGAACAACAACAAAGGTTTGACCGTAGATCTTTCCGAACAGTTCAAGCACGACTGAAACGGGCAAAAGAAATGAACTACAGACGGCAGGCTGCAGAGCCTGCCGTTTTTGCGTGGAAACGAAAGCAGCAGGAGGCGCCGTCAAAACTGCGGCGTTATTTTTTTTTGCAAACCTGCCAAAATTTGTTTAAAGTGACAAATGGTGTCAACATCGTTTGCTACAATAAAAACATAGACGACGAAGAAAAGAGCGCCGCAAAGAAAAAAGAAGGCGGCCGCAAACTGCGGGGACGAAGCAAAAGAAAGCAGGGCAAAAAAGGAAGGAGCAAAGGGGCGGTCCTTGCGAAAAAAAGAGAACGCAGGACCGAGACAGACTGCGACAAGGGAAAGAACGAGAGAGAAGAGGGACGCTCAAAAGGCGTCTCTTTTCTTGTATAAAGAAAACCACGCCATAGTGGCGTGGTTCCAAAGAGCTTAAGCGGTGAAAAATAATCCTAATGTGCTAAA
>CANRJC010000014.1 GCA_947630795.1 uncultured Phascolarctobacterium sp.
AACCCCTTCTCCGATGTACCTGCAGGTCATTGGGCTTATGACAGCATCGAGAAACTGGCTGCTGCCGGCGTTATCGATGGTTACGGCGACGGCACCTTCGGCGGCGACAAGCTGATGACCCGCTACGAGATGGCTCAGATCGTTGCTCGTGCAATGGCCAACGGCGCCAACGTGGACAAACTGGCTGCAGAGTTCGCCGACGAGCTGGACGCACTGGGCGTTCGCGTTGCCAACCTGGAGAAGAAGGCCGACGCCGTTAAGATCACCGGCCAGATCCGTACCCATTACGCAAGCTATCATGGAAAAGTCTTGAACAAAGGCACTCAGTCCCACGACAGCGTACTGCGGTCCCGTCTGTTCTTCAAGGGTCAGATCAATGATGACTGGAGCTACACCGGCATGATCCAGAATCAACAAACTCTGGACAACTATTCTGGCGATGAGAAGACCGACTTCCAGCGTGCTTTCATCAACGGCAAACTGGGCGGCTTGGCTATCGAGGCAGGTCGTAACCATCAGGCTTTGATCGGCACCGGCGGCCAAGTGTTCGGCCAGCGCGCTGACTACGTAAAAGCTTCTTATGGCAAAGACATCAAGATCACCGGCCAGATCGGCAAGATGGCTACCAAGAATAGTCCTACGACCAACTATGAGTTTAATTACGATGAGGATAATCCTCAGGATTCTACTGTAACTACTACTACCACCAACACTGTTCCTCACGGAGAAGAGTTCTGGCTGGCTTCCGTAAGCGGCAAGATCGGTGTCGTTAACGCCGAAGTTACTTACTTGGACGTTAAAAATGATAAGACCGGTGAAAACGGCGGCGTAGCTGACAACAGCATCCTCGGCATCGACGTGAAGTTCCCCATCGTGAAAGACCTGACTTTGGAAGGCCTGTGGGTGAAAGCCGAGAACGAAGATGGCGACGGCAACGATCAGGGCGTATTCGCAATGCTGAAATACAAGGGCGCCAAAGCCGCCAAACCCGGCAGCTGGGGTGTTCTGGCCAAATACTGGAACATGGCCGGCACCACCGTTATCGCCAACGGCGATGACAACAGCTTCGAGAACAACTTCCTCATCGACGGCTTCGAAGGCTATGCTATCGGCGCCGAGTATGCAGTTGCCAAGAACATGATCGCCTATGTTGACTGGGTAGATCTGGAGAGCAAAGGCAACAACGACGCTAATGATGGCGCTTCCCTGTGGACCCATCTGGTGATCACTTTCTAAGAAAAATCGTCACAGCGGCAACTGCGGAAGTTGCAAAAATTTGCGAGGGACGCCCACAAGGCGTCCCTTACTTTTTTGCTCATGCTCACTTCGACAGGCCCGGCGAGCATTCTGCGATCCTTGAGCCTGCCGCCGGCTAGGCTCCCTCAGTACTGCAGTTTGGATCGGCTGAATGTACAAGAGGAAGGGCACTCTGATCGCGATTGCAATAAAACAGCGGTATCCAAAATGGTATCGTAATGACCGAGATGATCCTCGTTCACTTTTACCACTTAGATGAGCTCAACGGACGAGAGGCGGGCGAAGGTAAAACTCTTGACATTAGGGAATATATCCCCTATAATCAATGCAGAAACTTAGAGAAGGAGATGATGCCTATGCCAACGATCAGTTATTTTTACGGTATCACCATTTTTATGTATTTGAAAAATAAAGAGCATAATCCGCCGCATATCCATGCCGTCACTCAAGACTTTTACGCACCGTTCCTTATCTCGACAGGCGAGATCATGGACGGCGAGTTCCCCCTCAAAGCAAAAGCTTTGGTCAAAGAGTTCATCTTGAAATATCAAAAAGAATTGGAGGAAATGTGGGAGAACGAGAAATATTCTAAGCTTCCCCCGCTGAAATAAAATGTTTCACAAAGCTATCAAATTGGAACTGAAAGAAGGCACGGCGCTGGAAGTTACTTTTCAAACAGGCGAAGTCAAAGCATACGATATGGCGGAGTTGTTTGCCAAATATCCTCAATTGACGGCGTTGCGAGACAGAGAGCTGTTCCTTCGCGGCAAGTTGATGGGGCCTTACGGCATCGTTTGGAACGAAGAATTGGACATTGAAGCGGAGACCATCTATCACGACGGCAACATCGTGAGAGTAGAGGCTGTGCCTGTCGGTTTACGGGTGGCCAACGCTCTCGCCTCCGCCAGAGCGAAAAGAGGTCTCACTCAATCGCAACTGGCCGCCTTGACGGGGATCGATCAGTCGGATATCTCCAAGATAGAGCGGGGCGCCGCCAATCCATCCCTCAATACACTGGATCGTTTGGCGACGGCCTTGGATATGGAACTGAAAATAGGTATCGCCTAAAACTGTTTCATCATACGGCGAAAATTTCGGACAAGACAAAAAATTCGACGGAGGGACGCTCAAAATGCGTCCCTTTTTGCGTATAGCGGCAAAAGAGAACATCCTCGTTTTTCTCGGCAAGTTTCGCCGCAAAAAGCGCGGCTCAAAAAATAAAACTCGAAAATTTTTTCGCGAAGGCAAAAAAACGAAGGCAAAATTTTTCGCCGGCTCTTTTGAAAGCTTAGCAAAAAAGCAAGAAGGCCGCCCTCGCCGCCTTCATCTATGTTATAATGATTAGTTAGAACGACAGGGGAGGAGAGGGGAAGATGGCAGAGGCTCACAGCTTGTCGGGCGTGATCGAAGACGTGGTCTTTCAAAGTCCGGACGGGCAGTTCAGCGTTTTGCGCCTCGACAGCAAAGAAGCGGGGCGCATCACCATGGTCTATCGCGGTCCCGCTCCCTTCATCGGGGAAGAAGTGACGGCCCAAGGCCGCTACAACGAGCACAGCCGTTTCGGCCGTCAGTTCGAAGCCGCCACACTCACGGTGCAGCAGCCCACCGGCCTCAAAGGCATCGAAAACTTTTTGGCGTCCGGCGCCATCAAAGGCATAGGGCCGGCCTTGGCCGCCCGCATCGTGGAAAAGTTCGGCAGCGAGACTCTGGAGCTTTTGGCGAAGGACCCTGCCCGTTTGGCAGAGGTGCGGGGCATCAGCATCAAAAAGGCGGCGGCCATGGGCGAAGCCTGGGCCGATCTTTCCGAACTGCGGGAGCTGATGCTCTTTTTGGAGAGCCACGGCATCAGCGGCGGTTTAGCCGCCAAACTTCAGGCCGTCTACGGCAAGACCGCCATCCCCCGTCTCAAAGAAAATCCTTACAGCTTGGCCACCGACGTCACAGGCATCGGCTTTAAAACAGCGGACCGCATCGCCATGAGTTTAGGCGTGGACAGAAATTCCAGAGACCGAATAGCCGCAGGCTTGGCCTACGCCCTCACTATGGTGGCCGCCTCCGGCCATGTGTGCGTGCCCGAAGAAATTTTGTTGGAAGAAGCGGTGCGCTTGCTGCAAACAGACGGGGCCGAGGTGCGAGAAGTTTTCGATCGCTTGGTGGCTCAAGATCTTTTGCGTACAGAAGAAGTGGGAGGGCAGCGGCTCATCTACCCGGAATATTTATATCGAGCCGAAGTAGGGCTGGCCAAAAGATTGCTGGCCCTGAGAGATCAGGCCAAGGCCATCACCAAAGTCGATGCCGCCACCGTCATCGGCCGTTTCGAAAAAGAGGCGGCCATCACCTTGGCGCCGGAGCAGCGGCAGGCGGTGGAAGCGGCTTTAGAGCACGGCGTCTTCATCCTCACCGGCGGCCCCGGCACCGGCAAGACCACGGTGATCAAAGGCATCATCAACGTTTTGGCCAAGGCGGGCTGCCGCATACTTTTGACGGCCCCCACCGGCAGAGCGGCCAAACGTTTGGCGGAATCTTCGGGACATGCGGCCATGACGGTGCACCGCCTGCTGGACTATCAGCCCCAGGGAGGCAGCTACAGCTTCGGCAAAAACGAAAAAGAGCCGCTGGATGCAGAGGCCATCATCGTAGACGAAGCTTCCATGCTGGACCTTCCCCTCGCTTATCATCTCTTGAAGGCCGTGCCGGGGGGCTGCAGGCTCATCTTCGTAGGCGACGCAGATCAATTGGCTTCCGTGGGAGCGGGGGCGGTGCTGCAGGACATGCTGCGCAGCAAACAACTGCCGGTGGTGCGTTTGAACAATGTTTTCAGGCAGGCGGAGATCGGCTCCATCGTGAGCAACGCCCACAAAATCAACAGAGGGCAGCTGCCCGACTTCACCGGGCCCGACGGCGATTTTTCTTTGCGGGAATTTTCTTCGGAAGAAGAGGCGGCGGCCTTCATCGCCGCCACCTATCAGCAAATGACGGCCGACGGCGATCGGCAAAAAGTGCAGGTTCTCACGCCCATGCACAAAAATATCTGCGGCGTGCAGAATTTGAACAAGCTGCTGCAGGAGCGGGTCAATCCGCATGATGAAAACAAAGGAGAGCTGAACCTTTCCACCCTCATCCTGAGGGAAGGGGACAAGGTGATGCAGATCAAGAACAATTACGATAAAGATGTGTTCAACGGCGATATAGGCAGCATCAAAGTCATCGACGGGAAAAAAGTTTACGTTAATTTCCCCGACCGAGGCCCCGACGACCTCATCGCCTACGAACAAAAAGAATTGGAGGAATTGCAGCTGGCCTACGCTATGAGCGTCCATAAAGCTCAGGGCAGCGAGTACCCCTGCGTGATCTTGGTGATGGTGCCGGGGCACTATGTGATGCTGCAGCGCAATCTTCTCTATACAGCAGTCACCAGAGCGAAAGAGAAGGTGCTGGTGGTGGGCAGCAAGAGGGCCGTGGCCATCGCCGTAGGCAACGACCGCACTCGGCGGCGCTATTCTCTCTTGGCAGAAAGGCTGCAGGGAGGAGAGGGGCCGGGATGCTGGATCTGAAAAAATGGCGGCGGCAGGGAAAAGAACTGCTTTTTTTGGCCAGAGAACTGATCGCTCCCCGCTGCTGCGCCGCCTGCGGCGCCGTTACCGAAGAAGGCTGTTTCTGCGAAGCTTGCCGGCAAAGTTATCTCGCCCACGTGAGGGAAACTTTCAGGCCGAGGCGGGACGGATACACCGCCGCCCTCGGGGCCTTTGGGGAGAACGGAGCCTATCTGGACAGTTGGCTCTGCCTTTTTCGCTACGAAGGTCTGGTGCGGGAACTGATCGGCAAATTGAAATTTCAAAAGGAAGAGCGGCTCTTGCAGCTGCTGAAAGAAGAAGCGCAGCTGGCTCTGCCATCCGCTCCCAGGGAAAAATTGGTCGCAGCCTACGATCTCGTGGCCTTCGTGCCCACCTCGCCGGAGCGGCTGCAGCGGCGGGGCTTCGATGTGCCCCGGGAGATCTTTTCTTTTTTGGCGGGAAAAGAGAAAATGCGGCCCGCTCTTTTGCTGAGAGTGCGGCGGACGCCGCCTCTTTATGATCTGAACCCCCAAGAACGGCGGGAAGCGGTGGCCGGCTGTTTCGCCGTGGCGGCCCCCTATCGGCAGCAGCTGAAGGGAAAGAAGATCCTCCTCTGCGACGACATCTTCACCACCGGCAGCACTTTGAAAGAGGGGGCGGCCGAACTGCGGCGGCAGGGAGCTGCGGCAGTGGGTGCTCTCACCTTCGCCGCTTCTCGGGAAGCGGCGGCTCAAGCGGGCGAAGACAGCGCTCTCTGAGAAGTCCGCTTAAAAATAAAACGATCTGCCGAAAGATCGGACCGATATGACAAAAGATCGTTTGCGGAAAGTCGGGCAGTCAGAGAAAGTAAAAACTGTCTGCAAAAAAAATCAAAGCAGCCCAGCGAAAAGAAAATAGGCAGCAGAAAAGTCAAAGCGAGATGTAGAACGTTATAGAGCAGTTCGCCGAAAAATGAAACTATTTGACTAAAGACAGCTGACAGAAAAGTCGAAGGGGCTGCCGAAAAAGTCGGGGCGATCGGGCCCAAAGCAAAAGCAGTTCGCCTAAAAGTAAAGCGATCGTATAAAAAAAGAAAACAGAAGCAGAAAAAACAGGAGAGAAGGACCTGAAGATGGACGCAGCAGGCCTAAAGGCAAAAATAAAAGCCAAAGTGAAAAAAGATGCGGTGCTGAGCCTGGCCGTCTTTTTGGCGGCAGTCTCTTCTTTTTATTCTCTGCCCAAGGCCTCCTACATCGACTTCGGCGTGCTGGGGGTGCTGCTGGCCCTGATGCTGGTGGTGGCGGGGCTGAAAGAAGTGCGTTTTTTGGATTGGCTGGCCATCGAAGCGCTGAACCTGTGCCGCAGCCGCCGACAGGTGGCGCTGGCTCTGGTGGGCATCAGCTTTTTCGCTTCCATGTTCGTCACCAACGACGTGGCCCTTCTGACCTTCGTGCCCCTGGCCATGATCATCGGCCGCATGTTGAAGATGGACATGGCTCGGGTGGTGATCATCCAAACTATGGCCGCCAATTTGGGTAGCATGCTGCTGCCCACGGGCAACCCGCAAAATCTTTTTCTTTTCGCCGCTTTCTCCTTCACTCCTTGGGATTTTTTCCAAGTGATGCTGCTGCCCACAGTTGCCTCGGCCTTGCTGCTGACGATCCTCGTGTGCCGCCGGCGGGACAGGGCCATCCGCATCGCCCTGCCGCCTTTGCCGAGGCCCCGGAAAAGTTTGCTGCTCCTTTATTTGAGTCTGCTTTTTTTGAACATCGCCGCCGTGCTTCGCTTTTTGCCCAAAGAGCTCATCATCCCCCTGACGATGATCACGGTGCTGATCGCCGACCGCCGCCTTTTCGCCCGGGTAGACTACGGCCTGCTCATAACTTTTACGGCCTTTTTCATTTTCATCGGCAACATCAGTCACACCGGTCTGGTGCGCTATCTGCAGGACAACGTATTGAACAGTGTCACCGGCACCTATGCGGCGGGGCTGCTGGTCAGTCAATTCATCAGCAACGTGCCGGCGGCCATGTTGCTGGCGGGCCTCACCAAGGCGGGGGGTGCCCTGCTTTTGGGCGTGAACATCGGCGGTTTGGGGACCCTCATCGCTTCCATGGCCTCGGTGATCTCCTATAAACTTTTCGCACAGGAACATCCTTACCACGCCGGCACCTACCTGCGTATGTTCCTCTATTACAATTTCGGCTGTCTGCTGCTGCTGGGGGCTTTGGGCTACGGTGTGCTGCGGCTTACGGCTCAGAGGTAGCAAAAAATGTGGGAACGCTGCATCATGCATGTGGATATGGACGCTTTCTTCGCCGCCTGCGAAGTGCTGGATGACCCGACTTTGAGGGGACAGCCCCTTATCGTGGGCGGGCTGAGCGGCAGGGGAGTGGTGGCCACCTGTTCCTACGAGGCCCGCCGCTTCGGCGTCCATTCCGCCATGGCCATGGCCCGGGCCCGGCAACTTTGTCCTCACGCCGTCTTTTTGCCGCCCCGCTTCGAACGCTACAGCGAAGTGAGCCGGCAGATCATGGATATTTTTCATCAGACCTCACCGGTGGTGCAGCAACTTTCCATCGACGAAGCTTTTTTGGACCTCACCGGCACCGAAGCTATTTACGGCAGCCCCGAAAAGTGCGGCCGTCTGGTGAAGGAGAGGATCAAAAAAGAAGTGGGGCTCACCGCCTCCGTGGGCCTGGCGCCCAATAAATTTTTGGCCAAGCTGGCCTCAGATCTGGAAAAACCGGACGGTTTCACCGTTATCGAAAAAGAGAAGGCCGCCGCCTTCATCGCTCCCCTGCCGGTGGGAAAGATCTTCGGCATAGGGGCCAAGGCAGCGGCAGCTTTGGCAAAAGTGGGGATAGTGCGTATCGGGCAGCTGGCTGAAGCGGACGAAAACTTATTGCGGCCCGTCTTCGGCGTGAATGCGGCCCGAGTGAAGCTTTTGGCTCGGGGCATAGACGAACGGCCGCTGGTGACGGAGGAAGAACCCAAGTCCATCGGGCGGGAGATGACTTTCGAAGAAGATCTCATAGGTTTCGAAGCCTGTCGGAAAAAGCTCCTCTATTTGAGCCAGCAGGTGGGCTATCGCCTGCGCCGCCACGGCTATCGAGGCCGCACCCTGACGCTGAAAGTGAAATATTCCGACTTTCAAATTCGCAGCCACAGCACGAGCAGAGAAGAACCCATCGCCGGCGACGAAGAGATCTACGCTTTAGCAGCGGAACTTTTGCGGCAGGTGCGCTTGGCCAAAGGGGTGCGGCTGCTGGGCCTGACCGTCGGCGGCCTCACCGGGGAAGGAGAAGCTTCGCTTTTTGCAGAAGGGGAGCGCAGCAAAAAATTGAACGCGGCGGTGGACCTGATCAAGGACCGCTTTGGCAAGGACAGCATCGCCCGGGGCCTTTTGAAAAGGACGAAAGAAAAATGATACGACAAAAAGAGCAACGGCCTCTGCCGCTTTAGGGCGGACGGAGGCCGTTAAGTTTTTATTTTTTCGCTAAAATTTTTAACGAAGTTCTTTTTGCCAGAAAGACGCAGAGAGAGCGCTCTTCAGCGGGCGGCGATGACTTCGATCTCCACCAACGCTCCTTTGGGAAGAGCGGCCACACCCACGCAGCTCCTGGCCGGCTTTTGGAGAAAATAGCGCTCATACACGGCATTGAAGGCGGCAAAATCGTCTATGTTTTGCAGGTAGCAAGTGGTTTTGAGCACCTTCTCCAAACTGCTGCCCGCCGCTTTTAAAACAGCCGCTAAATTTTCGATGACCTGCCGGGTCTGCACTTCGATGCCTCCTTCGATCAAGAGGCCGCTCTCCGGCACCAGAGCGATCTGCCCGGAAGAAAAGATGTGGTCGCCGCATATGATGCCCTGAGAATAGGGGCCGATGGCCGCGGGAGCGTTTTTCGTGCTGATGATGTCCATAGTCACAGTCCTTTCCGTTTTCGAGATAAAGAAATTTTTTCAACAAGGCGAGCACAGGGTCTCGCTGTTATATCTTTCGCTCACGAGCCGGCGGCTCCTGCCGTTTCCAAAAAATAACGGTGCACCCGCAAGTCATCGTACAGCTCGGGATGAAAGGCCGTCACCAGCTGCCGCCCCTGCCTTGCCGCCACGATGCGGCCGTCTGCAACGGCGAGGACTTCGGCTTCAGCTCCCACACGGGCGATGTAGGGGGCGCGGATGAAGGTGAGAGGGATGAGACCCAGCCCTTTGAACTCCGCCCGGGCGGAAAAACTGCCCAGCTGGCGGCCGTAAGCGTTGCGCACCGCAACTATATCCATAGTGGCAAAACAACGGCGTTCATCGTTGACGATCTCTTTGGCCAAGAGCAGCAGGCCGGCGCAGGTGCCGAACACCGGCAGGCCCTTCTCGATCTTTTCTTTGAGAGGAGCGAAGAGGCCTAGGTCTCGAAGCAATTTATTCTGCACGGTGCTTTCGCCGCCGGGGAGGATGAGGCCGTCGAATGGACAGCTGAGATCTCCGGCTTTGCGGATCTCGAAGCAGGAGACGCCCAGAGCGGCGAGAGCCATTTCGTGTTCGATGAAGGCCCCTTGCACGGCCAGCACGCCGATCTTCATCTCACTTGCCTCTTTCCGCCATCAGCAAATTTATCTCCTGTTCGTTGATGCCCACCATGGCCTCTCCCAGATCTTCCGAAAGTTCGGCCAACATTTTCGCATCGTTGTAATTGGCCACGGCCTTCACGATGGCGGCGGCTCGTTTGGCCGGGTCCCCCGACTTGAAAATGCCGCTGCCCACGAAAACTCCTTCGGCTCCCAGTTGCATCATCAGCGCCGCATCGGCAGGAGTGGCCACGCCGCCGGCCGCAAAATTCACCACCGGCAGTTTTTTGTGCCGATGAACATAAAGAACAAGCTCGTAGGGGACCTGCAGTTCTTTGGCCGCTTCGAACAATTCGTCTTCAGCAAGAGATGCGAGGCGGCGGATCTCCGCCTGCATCTTGCGCATGTGCCGCACCGCCTGCACGATGTCGCCGGTGCCGGGCTCGCCCTTGGTGCGGATCATGGCGGCTCCTTCGTTGATGCGCCGCAGGGCTTCGCCCAAGTCGCGGGCGCCGCAGACGAAGGGCACGGCGAATTTTGTTTTATCGATGTGATACTTGTCATCGGCGGGGGAGAGCACTTCGCTCTCGTCGATGTAGTCGATGTCGATGGCCTGCAGGATCTGGGCCTCCGCAAAGTGACCGATGCGGCACTTGGCCATCACGGGGATGGACACCGCCCGTTGGATGCCCTTGATCATTTTCGGGTCGCTCATGCGGGAGACGCCGCCGGCAGCCCTGATGTCGGCAGGGATGCGCTCTAAAGCCATCACTGCGCAGGCACCGGCTTCTTCTGCGATCTTCGCTTGCTGAGGGGTAGTGACGTCCATGATGACGCCGCCTTTCAGCATCTGGGCCAAATTTTTGTTCAGTTCGAAACGATCCTGTTCCATGTGCACAGCTCCTTTTTTATCGAATACTTTCGCATCAGCCGTAAGAGAAACGACGGCCGAGTTCGGCAGCGACGAGCAGGTCTGTCCGGCGAAGGGAAAGCAGCTCTCCGCAAAAAGCCGGGCAATTTCTTACAACCTATCGGCTTTATATGCATTAGTATACTTAAATTTTACCTCCTGTCAAGAAAAAATTCGAAAAAAAGAGAAGAAATCCTCAAAATTTTTCTGCTTTGCCTGTTGACAAAGGGCGTTTTGCGTGTTACTATACCTACAAAACAGATAGGAATTAAGAGAGGAGACGAGCCATGAGCACGAGGGATAGGCGATGTTGCCGCTGAAATTTTAAAAATGAGCTGCCACGTCGAAGCGATGAAAGGTCGGGCGAAAAATAAAAAACTTCTGCTCCACTAGGCCGACCGAAAAGTGCAAATAAAAAGAGAGGCCCCCAAATAAGCCGAAAAAAGCTTGACCTAAAAAGAAAAGAAGGGAGAGAAAAATATGAAGATTTATAAAACGATCACCGAATTGATAGGCGGCACCCCTTTGTTGGAGCTCACCAATTACAATAAAGAGCAGGGAGTGACTGCCACTATTTGCGCCAAATTGGAATATTTCAACCCGGCAGGCAGCGTCAAAGACAGGATCGCCAAAGCCATGCTGGACGATGCGGAGGCCAAGGGCCTATTAAAGCCGGGCGCCGTGATCATCGAGCCCACCAGCGGCAACACCGGCATCGGTCTCTCTGCGGTGGCTGCGGCCCGAGGCTACAAAGTTATCCTCACCATGCCGGAGACCATGAGCGTAGAGAGAAGAAATCTGCTGAAAGCTTACGGCGCCGAACTGGTGCTCACCGATGGAGCCAAAGGCATGAAGGGGGCCATCGAAAAAGCCGAGGAGCTGGCGAAAAATACCCCCGGCAGTTTCATCCCCGGTCAATTCACCAACCCCGCCAACCCGGCCGTGCACCGCAGCACCACCGGCCCGGAGATCTGGGCCGATACCGACGGCAAGGTGGATATCTTCGTAGCCGGCGTAGGCACCGGTGGCACCGTGAGCGGCGTAGGAGAATTTTTGAAATTTCAAAACCCGGCAGTGAAAGTGGTGGCCGTGGAGCCCGCAGGTTCGCCGGTCCTCTCTAAAGGTGTGGCCGGCCCTCATAAGATCCAAGGCATCGGCGCCGGCTTCGTCCCCGACACGCTGGACACGAAGATCTACGACGAAGTGATCGCCGTAGAGAACGAAGACGCTTTTGCCACGGGCCGTGCTCTCGCCCGCAAAGAGGGCCTGTTGGTGGGCATCTCCGCAGGAGCGGCGGTGTGGGCGGCTGCTCAGCTGGCCAAACGGCCGGAGAATAAGGGCAAGCTCATCGTAGTTCTGCTGCCCGACACCGGCGACCGCTATCTTTCTACGCCCATGTTCAGCGAATAAAAGAGCAAAGTAAATCAAAAGAGCAAAAAAAGAAAAAAGAGCCGATTGGCGCCTGGGCCGGTCGGCTCTGCTGTTTTTTTCAAATGACGTAATCGTAAGTGTCGTGCTCCCGTTGGCGGTCGAGGATATCCCGCAGGGTGATGCCGTCCAAGTAGTCGTTCAGCAAACGATAGAGCCCCTGCCAAACGAAGGCCGTGGCGCAGTCGGCACTGCGTTCGCAATCGACCGCATCTTGAGCGGCGCAGGGCACCACGCAAAAATCGCCCTCTGTGAGGCGAAGGAGCTGGCCTACGGTGTAAGCGTCTGCCGTTTTCGCCAGAGCATAACCGCCCTGAGCGCCGCGGACGGTGCGCAGGACACCGGCTTTGACGAAGATGGGAGCGATCTGCTCCAAATATTTTTTGGAGATGCGTTGGCGTTTGGCGATATCAGTAAGAGGGACGAACATGTTTTCTTTGCCGTCGGTGCAAGCTGCTATATCCACCAGCATCCGCAGGCCGTATCTGCCTTTGGTAGAGATCGTCATCATGGCTGTACCCTCCCCTCGATCCTATAATACTATATGTATTGTAGGCTTTCAAGAAAATTTTACGCCGCCGGCGCAGAAAGAAGTTGGATGAAAAAAATCACGAGGGAAAAAGCTCGGCGAAAAAAGAGAGGACTTTGCCGAAAAAAGTCCGTTGCAAAAAAACGCCGCGAGCTGCGAGCGCTCCAAGAGAAAAAAGAGCACTTCAAACAAAAACGGCAGCGGTCTCATGATTTTCTTCACCGAAAAAAAGAAGAAGGCCGAAGGCAGTCCACCGAGGGGCTCAGCCCTTCTTTAAACGCTCGCCTCTCTCGCTTTATGATAGGCAAATTTTTTCGAAGAAGCCGTCGCGAAAAAACGAGAGTTTTATTTCGATGATTTTTGTTGACAAGAGGAAGGCTGCGGGTTACAATAATAACCGACCGAACAGGTAGGCAGAAAACGAGGGCCTTTTTGCAAAAGGAAAGGGCGGCAGGGGCTCTGCCTTTTGCAAAAAGACAGCGGCCGAGAGCCGTCGGGCGAAAAGAAAAAAATTTTCGGAAAATGCGGTTTTTGCGCAATGACCGTGAGGAGGCAAACGGTCGAACGACAAAAAGATAAGGCGCAAAGTTTAAAAAGAAAGGAAAAGATCATGAACATTTACGCAGACAATGCGGCGACCACGAAGATGAGCCGCACCGCCATAGAGGCCATGCTCCCCTACATGGACGGCTGCTACGGCAACCCATCCAGCCTGCACAGCCTAGGTCAGCGGGCAGCGGAGGCCCTGGCAAAGTCCAGAAAGGACATCGCCGCCTGTCTCGGGGCCGAGCCGCAGGAGATCTATTTCACTTCCGGCGGCAGCGAGGCAGACAATCAAGCACTCATCTCGGCAGCGGCGGCAGGGGAGCGCAAAGGCAAGAAGCACATCATCTCCACGGCTTTTGAGCACCATGCAGTGCTTCACACATTGGAAAAATTAAAAAAGCAGGGCTTTGAGATAGAACTGCTGGACGTGGGGAGAGAAGGCACGGTGACGGCGGCCCAAGTAGAAAAGGCCATCAGGCCCGACACCTGTCTTGTGACGATCATGTTCGCCAATAACGAGATAGGCTCTATTCTTCCCATCGCCGAGATCGGCGCTTTGTGCCGTCAAAAAGGCGTGCTCTTTCACACCGATGCCGTGCAGGCTGCGGGACATTTGCCCATCGATGTGAAGGCGCAAAAGATCGACCTGCTCTCTCTTTCGGCCCACAAGTTCCACGGTCCTAAAGGAACGGGCGTGCTCTTCGCCCGCAAAGGCGTGCCCCTCGTGAATCTGATCGAAGGCGGCGCCCAAGAGCGGGGCAAGCGGGCAGGGACGGAGAACATCCCCGCCATCGCGGGGATGGCTGCGGCTTTAAAAGAAGCAACGGCCCGTATGGAAGAAAATACCGCCAAAGTGACGGCTCTGCGGGATAGATTGATCGAAGGCTTGAGCAAGATCCCTCATTCTGCCCTGAGCGGGGCAAAAGATCTGCGCTTACCCGGGAACGTCCACTTTTGTTTCGAAGGCATAGAGGGAGAGAGCTTGCTGTTACTGCTGGATGAAAAAGGCATCTGCGCTTCTTCCGGTTCGGCCTGCACCTCCGGCTCCCTCGACCCCAGCCATGTGCTGCTGGCCATCGGTCGCAGCCACGAGATCGCTCACGGGTCTCTGCGGCTGAGCCTGTGCGAAGAAAATACAGATGAAGAGATAGCTTATATGCTGGCCGAGATCCCCAAAGCGGTGGAGCAGCTGCGGGGCATGTCGCCGCTTTGGCGGGACAAAATTAACGGCAAGCGGGAATTTTTACTGTGAGGTGAGAAAAATGGCATTGTACAGCGAAAAGGTGATGGATCATTTTCGCCATCCCCGCAACGTAGGCGTCATCGATGATGCGGACGGCATCGGCGAAGTAGGCAACGCCAAATGCGGCGACATCATGAAGATCTATCTGAAGATCGAGAACGACATCATCACAGATGCGAAGTTCGAGACCTTCGGCTGCGGCTCCGCCATAGCATCCAGTTCTATGGCCACCGAGCTGATCAAAGGCAAACCCCTGTCCGAAGCGTTGCAACTTTCCAACAAGGCGGTGGCGGAAGCGTTGGACGGTCTGCCGGCCTACAAGATGCACTGTTCGGTGCTGGCAGAGGAAGCCATTAAGGCGGCGGTGCAAGATTACTACGAGAAGCACGGGGTCGCCTACGATAAAACGCAGTTCCCCGACTGCGCCTCCTGCGCTCACTGCTGCGAGTGAAAAAGGTAGAAGCTGCGAGCTCTGTCTGTCGCAAGTGAGAAAAGCAGAAGCTATGGTCTCTTTCTGTCGTGAGCGAGAAAAGTAAAAGCTACAGCTCTGAGTGAGAAAAGCAGAAGCTATGAGTCCTTTCTTTTGTGAGCGAGAAAGGTAAAAGCTATGAGCTCTGACTTTTATGGTGGTGAAAGTAAAAGACGATGATGATATCCACAAGGGGACGCTACGCTCTTAGGGTGCTGCTGGAATTGGCAGAGCATCGCCAGCGAGGCTACATCCCCATGAAAGAAACGGCAGAGCGGCAGGGCATCTCTTTAAAATATTTGGAGCGCATCGTGCCCTGCTTAGTGAAGGCCGGCTACATCGAAGGAGTGCACGGCAAAGGAGGCGGCTATCGCCTTAAAAAGCTGCCTGAAGAGTGCCGAGTGGGCGATATTTTGCGGCTCACGGAAGGGGACCTAGCCCCGGTGTCGTGTCTTTGCGGCGACGCCGGCCCCTGCGAGCGGGAAAAAGTGTGCAGGACCAGGCCCATGTGGACGAAGCTCTACTGTTTGATGAACGAATTTTTGGACGGCATCACTTTGAAAGATCTCTTATAGTTATATACATAACCAAGACCTGCGACGCTCAAGAGCTAGGGAAAAGTATCTCACGCTCAGAGCTAAGAAAAAAATCTTACACACTCAGAAACAAAAAAGAGGAGCCTCTCTTTTCCCCGGCGGGAAGAGAGAGGCTCTTTGCATGCAATAAAAATGTCCGATCTAAATGCCCCGGTCTTGGCGAAACGAAGATGATCGTTCATCAAATCAAGAGCGTTTCGCCCCGAAAAAATTTTTGAGAAGAGATCACTTTTCCGTTTTTTCCGGGAAAAAGATCTCCAGAACTTTGCGGTCCGGGTCTTTGCCGAAGCTGTTGCCCAAGAAGAAGAGGGCCAGCGAGATGAACATGCCGATGACGATCTGGTGCAGGTCGAAAACTTTCACTTTCAGCGCCATGGTGAGGCAGTAGAAGAAGACGCCGCCGCTCATAGCCGCCAAGGCGCCGTACTTATTGGCTTTGGACCAGAAGAGGCCGAAAATGAGCACCCAGAAGAAAGCGGTCTCCAAGCCGCCGAAGGCGAACATGTTGATCTGCCAGATGACGCTGGGCGGGTCGATGGAAATGAAGAAGACGACGATGCCCAAGATAACGGTGGCCAAGGTGCTGTAGCGGCGAATGGCTTCGTTGCTCAACTTTTCTCCTTTTTCGGCTTTGCTGTGCATGTAAACGTCTTTGATGATGGAACTGGAAGCGCTGAGCAAAAGGCTGGAGACGGTGGAGATGGTGGCGGCCACGGGGCCGATGACGATGGCACTGGCCCAGAAGGGGCTGAGGCTGTGGGTGATGACTAGAGGCATGATGTTGTCCACGCTGCCACCGTAAGCGCTCAAGTTTTCGGTGAGGACGGTGCGGCCCAGCACTCCTATCCAGTTGGGAAGAAGGTTCATGGCGCCGATGACCAAGGTGCCGATGATCATGGCTTGGCGCAGAGCGCTGCTGTTTTTGTAGGAGAGGCCCCGCACTACCGATTGAGGCAGCGAGAGGGTGCAGATGCCCACCAAGAGCCACTGGCTGATGTATAAACTCATGGGCATCTTCCCTTGGCTGAGCGGCTCCAGCATGTCGGGATGAGAGACGGAGATAGAGGTCATCATCTTTTCGTAGCCGCCGCCCAGTTTCAACATGGCCAACAGCAGCACGGCCATGCCTGCCACCATGGCGATGGCGCAGAAAGAGTCGGTGATGGCCACGCCCTTGAAGCCGCCGATAGTGGTGTAGAAGACCACGATGAGGCCGAAGAGGCAGAGGCCGGTGAGATAGCCGAAGCCGGTGACAGCTTCGAAGATCTTGGCGGCGCCTACGAATTGCGCCACCATAGTGGCGCAGAAGAAGGCCACGATGACGAGGGCGGAAAGGTTGGCGAGAGCAGTGCTTTGATAGCGGCTGCGGATGACATCGATGACGGTGACGGCATCGATCTCTTCGGCGATGAGAGAGATCTTTCTGCCGAAGACGCCCAAGACGAGAAAGATGACCACCACTTGCACGATGGCCATGTAGATCCAACCGTAGCCGATCACCCAAGCCATGCCGGGCCCGCCTACGAAGGAAGAAACGCTGGAATAAGTGGCGGCGGTGGTCATAGCCAATACGAAGCCGCCCAAGGTGCGGCCGCCGATGAAGTAATCTTTGGCGAAATCTTTCTGCCGCTGGGACTGAGAAGTTTTCTGCACATAGGCGCTCACTGCCAGCAGAAAGACCAAAAAGACGGCGACGGGGAGAAGGTTGACGATGCTCATGATCTTGCCTCCTTCTTCTCTTCGTCTTTATCGGTGAAGACGCATTTGGTGAGGACGATCACCAGCAGGGTGGCAAAGAGCCAAGTGCCCACCACGCCGGTCCAGAACCAAAGAGGAGTGTGGAAGATCTTCACGGGAACATCTGCCAGGCCGAAGCCTGCCAGATACCAGAAGACGATGATAACTGCCGTGGCCGCCACGGTGGCCAGCGCTTCTCGGTCAGCTTGCCTGAATTTTTCGCTCCGTTTCACTTTAAGAGCTCCCTTCGCACAATGTACCCGTCGCCCGCGGCGCTCGAGTCAAAAGAATTATACCACATTTTATTTAAAGTGGTGAGAAAAATAAGCCATAAAAAAGCGCGCGCCTCTCTCCTTGCCAAGAGGGGCGCAAAAAAGTTATAATGAAAATACTCGGAGAATATTTTTGAAGAAGGTCGACGCAGGGCCTGAAGAAATTTTTGCGAGTAAGGTCGACGAAGAGTCTGAATATTTTTCGAATATGAGGCGAGGGCAGTGAAGAAGATATTATTGCGTATAAAAGAGGCCGAGAACACGACGAAGATCTTTCTGCAATGGCTCAGCCTCAGCGTAGCCTTTTTTATCTATAACTATATTTTCACGATGTTCAAGTCGGGCAGACTCGCCCTTTCTTTTTGCGCAGCTTTTCTTGTGGGCGCAGCGGTGACGGCCATGGCTCGGCTGCTGCATTTAGTCTGTCATCGAGCCTTCAGCGGGGGAGCCGCAACTTTTTTCGCTCAGGCAGAATACATCATCACCTTCATGTGGGCCTTCATCGCCGCTTGCGGTCTGGTCTTCATCTTTCCCGACTGGCTGCCCGACAAAGACACGTCCAAAGCGGCCATGCTCCTTTTCTTCGTGGTCTACAGTTTCGCCGCGGTGTGGAGCACCGGCAAGCTGAGCGAAGAAAAAACAGGCAGCTTTAAAGATCGGCCGTAAAAAACAAAGCTCATGTCTATCTTACCCATCTTCATCCCTCACGCCGGCTGTCCCCATCGCTGTGTTTTCTGCGACCAAAAAGCGATCAGCGGCCAGCTCTGTAATTCTAGAGAAGCGGCGAAAAAGCAGATCGACCTCTGGCTGCCGCGGCTCAAGAAGGGGCAGGCTCACGAAGCTGCCTTCTACGGCGGCTCCTTCACCGCTCTGCCTTTAGACGAACAGGAAAAATTGCTGGCCCTCACCGATGAGCTGCTGGCGGCGGGAGCCATCGACAAAGTGCGCCTCTCTACTCGGCCGGACTGCATCGACGAAGAGGTGCTGGCTCTGCTGACGAAGCATCGCGTTCATTTGGTAGAATTGGGAGCCCAGTCTTTGGACGACAAAGTGCTGGCCGCTGCAGAAAGAGGCCACGACAGCGAGGCCGTGTATCGGGCCGTTTCACTTTTAAAAGAGAAAAATTTCAGCGTGGGCCTGCAATTGATGGTGGGTCTGCCCGAAGAAGACGGCGAGAGCGTGGCCGCCACCGCAAAAAAGGCAGCAGCTTTAGCCCCCGATGTGGCCCGCATCTACCCCTTAGTGGTGCTGAAAAACACGAGCCTCGCCGAAAAATATTTAAAAGGTTTATATACTCCTCTCACAATAGAAGAAGCGACGGAGCGGGGGGCGGTGCTCTACGCTGCTCTCACTGCAGCGGGCAGCAAAGTGATCCGTATCGGCCTGCCCCCGGAGGCGACGGCAGAAAAAAGTGCGGTCTTAGCGGGGCCGATCCATCCTTGCTTAGGTCTTTTGATCAAAGCAAGGGTGCAAAGAAACGAGCTCACGCCTCTTTTAGAAGAAAAATATGCCGAAGGGGAGAGAGAGCTGACTTTGACTTATCTCGCCGGGCACCTAGATGAAGTGCAGGGCTATAAAAAAGAGAACCTGACCTATTGGCAGGCCAGGTTCCCCCAAGCAGAGCTCATTTTAAAAAAGGCAAGGAACGAACGGTAGGCAGAAGTCTGCCGTTCATCTTTTTTTCGAAGCAAGATCATTTTTTCATCTTGGCGGCCTCTAAGATCAGCTGCCGCACCCAGCGGGCGGTGTCGTAGAGGTCGTCTTCTTTCAAAAATTCGGCGGTGGTGTGGATGGCGCTCATGCCGGTGGCCAAAAGGGCGCAGGGAAGACCGTAGCCGCATAAATAGTTGCTGTCGGCACAGCCGCCGCTGGTCTTGAGTTTCGGCTCGGCACCCAAGGCTCGGGCAGCGGCGGACGCAAGAAGGATGCAGGGATGCTCCTTCCCCAACTCCATGGCCGGGCAGCCTTCTTTGACGGCAAAGGCGATGCTGCCGCCCCCTTCTTCTACGACGGCGGTCAGCTCTTTTTGTATTTTGATCAGCAAGCCGTCCAATTTGGCGCTGTTGCGGCAGCGCATGTCGATGACGAACTTCGCTTCGGGGCAGATGATGTTGGTGCCGACGCCGGCGCTCATGGTGTTGACGCTGAGGGTGGTCTCTTCGTCGAGACGGCCGGAGGCGGGGAGAAGGCTCAAGCAGCGGGAGGCCAATAAGAGAGCGTTGACTCCTTTTTCCGGCTCCAGCCCGGCGTGGGCGGCCTTGCCGGTGACGGTCACCTCTACGTCGTAAAGTTTGGGAGCGGCGTAGACGATCTCGCCCAAACTGCCTCCCATGTCCAAACAATAGCCGTAGTCGGCCAGCAGCCGCTTTTTATCCAAATTGGCGGCGCCCAAGCAGCCGATCTCTTCGCTGACGGTGAAGCAAATTTGCACGGCACCGTGTTCCGCTCCTTCTTCCCGCAAAGAGCGCACCGCTTCCAACACCGCCGCTATGCCGCTCTTGTCGTCGCCGCCTAAAGTGGTGGTGCCGTCGCTATAGAGCACTCCGTCTTTGCGTACCACTTCGGTGCCGCCGCAGGGGGAAACGCTGTCCATGTGGGCTTCGAAAAAAAGGGCGGGAGCATCCGGCAGAGTGGCCGGCCAATAGGCCCAAACATTGCCGCATTCGCCGCCGGTCACGAGGTGGACCTCGTCCTGCTCGTGCTCAAGGCCGAGGGCCGTCAGTTTTTTGCAAAGATGAGCGGCCACGGCTCCTTCCTTTTTGCTGGCGGCGGGAAGAGAGACCAGTTCTATGAAATCGTTTATGAGGCGAACTCTGTCGATCACGAGGAAAAACTCCTTTCTGTTTTAAAAAAAGGAAAAGGCGAAAGGCCGTGAGAATTTTCCGCAAAGTCCGAGGGGAAAAGCCCTGTCGTTTTTCAGAAAAGTCCGAGGCCCAAAGCCACGCCGTTTTCCCGAAAAGTCCGGGGCGAAAAGTGCCGTTGTTTTTCAGAAAAGTCCGAGGCAAAAAGTTTCGCTGTTTTTCAAAAAAGTCCAAAGCGAAAAGCCACGCTGTTTTTCCGGAAGAGGAGGGGGCGAAAGCCAAGAGGAAAAATTCACGCCTCTTTTCTTTTTTTCTTTATTATAGCACAGAGAGGAGGATCCTTTGCGGCCGGGCAAAAAATAACATTGCCCCTTGTCAAGGGGCCGCCCATGCATTATAATTAGAACTGTGCCGAAGGGCACGATAACTCATCAAGAGCGGTGGAGGGAAAGGCCCAATGAAACCGCAGCAACCATCAGGCCAAACCTGATAAGGTGCTAATTCCTGCGCCGGCCGCAAGATGAGAAGGCTGTAAATACAGGGCGTTCTCAGGTGCTGAGAACGTCTTTCTTTTATATCGCTTCGCAAAAGGCCAGGTCTGTAGAGAGAAAGGAGAAAGAAAAAGTTGAGAAAATTATTCACCAGCGAATCCGTCACCGAGGGTCATCCCGATAAGATCGCGGATCAGATCAGCGATGCGATCTTGGATGCTATGATCGCTCAGGACCCCAAGTGCCGGGTAGCTTGCGAGACCATCGTCACCACCGGTCAGATCCACATCTTCGGCGAGATCTCCACCAGCTGCTATGTGGACATCCCCGCTCTTGCCCGGCAGACGGTCATCGACATCGGCTACGACAGAGCCAAGTACGGCTTCGACGGCCACACCTGCGGCGTGCTGCTGTCCATCGACAGTCAGTCACCCGATATCGCCATGGGCGTAGACAGATCGTTGGAAGCGAAAGAGGGCACCGCCGCCGCCGATGAGGCCGGGGCGGGGGACCAGGGGATGATGTTCGGCTACGCCACCGACGAGACCGAAAATTTCATGCCGCTGCCTGCGGCTTTGGCCAACAGCTTAGCTCGTCGTCTCACCCAAGTGCGCAAAGAAAAGATCATCGATTATCTGCGGCCCGACGGCAAAACTCAAGTGACGGTGGAATACGTTGACGATATACCCAAACGTATCGACACCATCGTCGTCTCCGCCCAGCACAAACCGGACGTTTCTGCCAAAAAAATCCGCAAAGATATCATCGAAGAAGTGATCAAACCGGTAGTGCCGAAAAATTTGTTGGATGAAAAGACCAAATATTACATCAACCCCACCGGCCGTTTCGTAATCGGCGGTCCTCAAGGGGACTCGGGCCTCACCGGCCGCAAGATCATCGTCGACACCTACGGCGGCATGGCCCGCCACGGCGGCGGCGCCTTCAGCGGCAAAGATCCCTCCAAAGTAGATCGCAGCGCCGCCTATGCAGCCCGCTACGTGGCGAAAAACGTGGTGGCCGCCGGCCTAGCCTCTAAATGCGAGATACAATTGGCCTACGCCATCGGCGTGGCTCAGCCCGTGTCTGTCAGCGTGGAGACCTTCGGCACCGGTAAGGCGAGCGACGAAAAGATCGTAGAATTGATCAAAGCCAATTTCTCCCTCAGTCCCAGCGGCATCATCAAGAGCCTCGATCTTTTGCGGCCCATCTACAAACAGGTAGCCGCCTACGGTCACTTCGGCCGGGACGATCTGGATCTGCCGTGGGAGAGGCTGGATAAAGCAGACGTGCTGCGGCAGCAGGCCGGTCTGTAAAAAAGAGAAGAGAGTGGGAACATGGAAGAAAAACTTTTAGCCATCAAAGCAGCGGCGCTGGCCGAATTGGGCTTGGCCGCCGACCCGGAAGCGGTAAAAGAGCTGCGGGTGAAGTATTTGGGCAAAAAGAGCCCCATGACGGAGATCCTGCGGGGCATGGGCAAGTTGTCGCCCGAAGAGCGGCCCAAGATCGGGCAGATCGTGAATTTGATCAAGGCCGAGCTCACCGCCGCCATGAACGCCAAAGGAGAAGAATTGGAAGAGAAGGCCTTGGCCGCCAAACTGGCCGAGGAAAAGGTGGATATCACCCTGCCCGGCCGTGCGCCGGTACGGGGGCATCTCCATCCCCTCACCCTCACCATGCGGGAGATCAAAAAGATCTTCATGCGCATGGGCTTCGATGTGATGGAAGGGCCGGAGATCGAAAACGATTATTACAATTTCGAAGCGCTGAACCTGCCGAAAGATCATCCGGCGCGGGACATGCAGGACACTTTCTATATTACAGAAGAGTATCTGCTGCGCACCCAAACTTCTCCTATCCAGGCCCGCACCATGCAGGCCAGAGAGCCTAACACTCCCATCCGCATGATCGCCCCGGGCACTGTCTATCGTTGCGATTACGATGCCACACATTCGCCCATGTTCCATCAAGTAGAAGGTTTGGTGATCGACAAAAACATCTCTCTCGCCGATCTGAAGGGCACCTTGGAGCTGTTTTTGAAAGAAATGTTCGGCTCGTCCGTCAAGGTGCGGCTGCGCCCCAGTTTCTTCCCCTTCACCGAGCCCTCCGCCGAAGTCGATATCTCCTGCGTGATCTGCGGCGGCAAAGGCTGCCGCGTGTGCAAAAATTCCGGCTGGCTGGAGATCTTGGGCAGCGGTATGGTCCATCCCAACGTGCTGACCATGAGCGGCTACGATCCTTCGCAAATGACCGGCTTCGCCTTCGGTATGGGGGTAGAGCGGATCGCCATGTTGAAATACGGCATCGACGACCTGCGGCTATTCTTTGAAAATGACTTGCGCTTCTTAAAGCAGTTCAATTAGGAGGGACAGCATGTTAGCATCGATAGAATGGTTGAAACAATACGTCGATATAAATTTGCCGGTGGAAGAACTGGTGGAGAAGATCACCGGGGCCGGGCTGGAAGTCGAGACCGTCAAACGCTTGGGTGAAGGGCTCGGCGGTGTGGTGACGGGCCGGGTGACCGATATTTGGCGGCACCCCGATTCCGATCATCTGTGGGTGTGCATGATGGACTACGGTCAAGGGGGCGACCCGGTGCAGATCCTCACCGGCGCTCAAAATGTACACAAGGACGACGTGGTGCCGGTGGCCACGGTGGGGGCGGTGTTGCCTCCCAGCAGCCGCAACCCCCAAGGTCTGAAATTGAAAAAAGCCCGTATGCGGGGCTTGGATTCTTTCGGCATGCTTTGTTCGGCCGATGAATTGGGCATCGACAGCAAATTGCTTTTGCCCGAGCAGCGCAACGGCATCTTCATCCTGCCGCCCGATACGCCCATCGGCGAAGATATCAAAAAAGTGCTGGGCCTGGACGACGTGGTGCTCGATATCGATCTTACCAGCAACAGAGCCGATTGCTTCAGCATCATAGGCTTGGCCCGAGAGATAGCCGCTCTCACCGGCAATGAATTGCATCTTCCCGAGACGAAGTGCAAAGAAGCTGCAGGGGGCAGAGCAGCCGATATGGCCAAGATCATCATCAAAGACAGAGAGCTTTGCCCTCGCTTCACCGTGCGGGTCTTAAAAAATATCAAAGTGAAACCGTCGCCTCTCTGGATGCAGAACAGACTGAGGGCCTGCGGGGTGCGTCCCATCTCCAACGTGGTGGACGTCACCAACTATGTGATGTTAGAACTGGGCCAGCCCATGCATGCTTACGATTACGACACCGTGGGCGGCCACACCCTCATCGTGCGCCGAGCAGAAGACGGTGAAAAGTTGGTGACCTTGGACGAACAAGAGCGGATCTTGGACAGCAGCATGATCACCATCGGCGACGCCGCTCACGCCGTGGGCTTAGGCGGCGTGATGGGCGGTTTGGAAACAGAAGTGACCGATAAAACGGTGAACGTCATGTTAGAGGCTGCCAGCTTTCACGGCCCCAGCATCCGCCGCACTTCTTACAGCTTGGGCTTAAGAAGCGAGGCCTCGGGCCGCTTCGAAAGAGGCGTGGACACAGCCCGTTGTCACGAAGCATCGAACAGAGCTGCCTATTTGCTGGAGGAGATGGACGCCTGTGAGACGGTGGCCGGTATCGTAGAAGATTACCCGGCTCCTGCGGCCCCTACGGTCATCGAAGTAACTCCCGCGGCCATCAGCAGCCGCATCGGCATAGCTATCGCCGAAGAAGAGATAGAAAAGATCCTTACCGCTTTGGACTTTAAAGTAGAAAAAGCCGGCGAGAAACTGCTGGTGACCGTGCCTTCCTGGCGGGGCGACTGCAGCTGCGACGCCGATATCTCGGAAGAGGTAGCCCGCTTCCACGGCTTGGAGCATATCGCTTCTCATCTTCCCGTTTTGAGCATCACTCAAGGACGGCAGCATGTGAGCGAAGACGTGAAGGATCAGATACAAGACTATTTGGTGGGCGCCGGCCTCTGCGAGATCATGAGCTACAGCTTCATCAATCCCGCCGCTTACGACAAGCTGCTGCTGCCCGAGGAGGACCCTCGCCGCAAGAGCATCAGCTTGCTGAACCCCATCACCGACGATTTCAAAGTGATGCGCACAACCATGGCCCCGTCCCTTTTGAGCGCCGCTGCCTATAATGCGGCCCGGCAGGCGGAGAGGGTGGCTATCTTCGAGATCGGCCGCATCTTTTTGCCCAAGGCTCTGCCTCTCACCGCTTTTCCCGAAGAGCGGCAGGTGCTGGCCGTCGTGCTGAGCGGCAGAAGGGGCGAGCTGAATTGGTGCGCCGATAACGATGATGCGGACTTTTTCGATTTGAAGGGCATCGCCGAAGGACTGCTGGACAAATTGCAAGTGAAAAATTACCAGCTGGCTCCTATCGATGAGTCCTATCTGCACCCGGGCAAGAGCTGCGCCGTCGTTTTGGACGGCAAGAAGGTGGGCTACATGGGCGAGTTGCATCCTCAGGCTCAGGCGGCTTTCGATCTGCCTCACAAAACTTATCTGTTGGAGCTGGAGACAGAGCCTTTGGTGAAATATGCCACGGCTGTGCCCGCTTATCAACGGTTGACCAAGCACCCGGCTTCGAGCCGCGATGTGGCTGTGGTAGTGCCTGAGACGGTGAGCAAGGCGGAGTTGGAGACGGTCATCCGCCGTTGTGCCGGCGAGCTGTTGAGAGATGTGCGGGTCTTCGACATCTACACGGGCAAACAAGTGCCTGATGGTTGCAAGTCCATGGCCTTCAACCTCACCTATCAGGCAGCGGACCGCACCCTCACCGACGGGGAAGTGGACGCCAGCATCAAAAAAGTGGTGGAAGAAGTGGCAGAGGCCTACAAGGGGCAGCTGCGCAGCTGAAAATTTTAAAAAAATTTGCGAGAAGCAGAGCCTCGTCTTTCGATGGGGCTCTCTTTTTTATGCGGGCGTGAAAAAGATCCCGAAAAATTTTGCAAAACATTTTTGCGGCGATAGAAGATGGCCGCCGCCTTTGTTATAATGAGAGCAGAGATGCACCTTCGAGAAAAGAGGCAGTCGAACAAAACGACTGCGGGCCGCATGAAGAAAGGGCACGGCCCCGAAGATCGAAATAAATCCGCAGCGAACTTGCAACTTTTCCCAGCCGGCCGCGACAAAAATGAAAAGAAAAAATTTAAGGCCCGCCTTACGGCGGGCCTTTGTGCCGAAAAATTTCAAATTCGTGTTCGGTGAGGGGTGCTCACTCTTCCCACTTTCTGTAAATATTGGCCAAGATGGCGCCGGAGATGTTATGCCATACGGAGAAGATGGCGCCGGGCACGGTGGCCATGGCCAGAGTGGGGAAGGTGGTGGCGGCCAGAGTGGTGGCCAAGCCGGAATTCTGCATGCCCACTTCCACAGACAGAGCTTTGGACTTGGCGACGTTCAGCCCCAGCACCTTGGCCAGGCCCAGACCGCTGAGATAACCCAGCATGTTGTGCAGAATGACAACGGCGAAGACCAAAAGGCCGGTGGAGAGGATCTTGGCAGCATTATGAGAAACGACGGCGGCCACGATCATGCAGATGGCGATAACTGAGATGGCCGGCAGGATACGCACCAATTTTTGGGTGAAGCTACCGAACTGTTTATTGATGATGAAGCCCAATACGATGGGGATGACCACCACCTGCACGATGGAGATGAACATGCCCACCGCATCAACCGTGATAGTGGTGCGCAGCAGCAAGTAGGTGATGGCGGGGGTGACGATGGGGGCCAAGAGAGTGTTGACGCTGGTCATGCCCACAGAGAGAGCCACGTCGCCTTTAGACATGTAGGTGATGACGTTGCTGGAAGTGCCGCCGGGGCAGGTGCCTACCAAAACCACGCCGGCCATCAAAGCGGCTTCGAGGCTGAACACTTTGGCCAGAGCGTAGGCCAAGAGGGGCATGATGATGAATTGGGCCAGGCAACCGATGATGACATCTTTGGGCCGAGTGAAGACCACTTTGAAATCATCGAATTTCAGGGTGAGGCCCATGCCGAACATAACGATCATCAGCAGGTAATTTACCCACTTCGTTTGGATCCAAGTGAAGGTGACGGGCACGAACAAAGAGAGAGCCGCTACCACCAGCACCACGATGGCCATGTAATGGCCTAAAAAGTCGCTGAATTTTTCCAATGCTTTCACGTCGTTGAACTCCTTCCTTTCGGCATGAGGTGCAACAGCCCGCATCCGGGTGCCGCCGCCCTCAGCTAACGTGACGATAGTGTAAACTTCATTATAGCACAGAAAATCGCTTTTGAACTCTTTGAACGCAAAAAAGTTTTGCTTCGCGTCTGCAAATTTGCGCGGGGCGTCGGCCGACGGTGAAGAGAAAACTCCGCTCGCAGGAAATGCTTGATTTTCGCACAAAGTATTTTTGTTTGATAAGACGATGGATATTTGGGTATAATACTAAGGAAAGATGTTCTATGCCGATCGATGCAAATTATATATAGGAGTAGGTTTTGTTGCAAAGAAGGGAGGGGAGCAGATGTTTTACAGAGTACAAGAGGTCACGCCTTTGCCGGCCTATGGGCTCATGGTGCGTTTCGTGAACGGAGAAAAGAAGCGGTACGATGTAAGGCCGTTGCTGGATAAATGGGAGCCCTTCAAAGCGTTGGCTACGGTGGAGGGCCTCTTCGAACAAGTGAAAGTAGACCCCGGCGGCTACGGGATCAGTTGGAACGATGAGATCGACCTCGCCTGCAACGAATTGTGGGAGAACGGCGACAGATCGTGAGCAACGACAAAAAAGCAAAAGGGCTCGGGCAAAGATGCCTGAGCCCTAAATTTTTCGATCGTCACTTCAGCCCGTATTTTGCTTTGATCTTTGCTTCGTCGGGGGTCACATAGTAAGTGGTCTGCTCGGTGAAGATCACGAAGCCCGGCGGCGCCCCCGCCGGTTTTTTCACATAGCGGCGCAGAGTGCAGTCCACCGGCACTTGGCTGCCTTGGCGAGCTTTGCTGAAATAAGCGGCAAGTTCTGCCGCTGCGGCGATGGCCTCGGGGCCGGGGCGAGGACCGAAACTTTTCAGCAGCACGTGGCTGCCCGGTATATTTTTGGTATGGAACCACAGATCTTTGGGGCTGCCGATGGTGAAGGTCACCAGATCGTTCTGCTTATTGTTCTTGCCCACGTAAATAAAACAGTCGGGCCCGCAGGAAAAACGATAAGGCTGAGAGGCTGCCTGCTTATTTTTTTTGCCGGTCCCTCCCCGCTTGGGGCGTAACAGCCCCGCCTCCTGCAATTCGGCAGCGATCTCCTCTGCTTCTTCCCGGGTGTCGGCGGTGTCGAGAGTTTGGGCCACGCTGTCCAGATAGGTGAGGCGGTCTTTGGTCTCGCGCATTTGTTTTTGCACTTCCGTGCGGGCCGTTTTATATTTATTGTAGCGTTTGTAATAGGCCTGGGCATTGCCGTTGCCGCTCAATTTGGGAGAAAGAGGGATGAGGGTGGGCTCGCCGTCGTAAATATTGTTCAAAGTAACTTGCGTCGCCCCTTTTGGCAGGCTATAGAGATTGGCCATGAGGGTGTCTGCCAACTGCCGCTGCCGCTCGGCACAGCCGGCTTCTTCAAAATCGGCCGCAAGAGCCTGCAATTTGCGCCGCAACCTTTGGCTCTCGTTGGTCACCAAGTTTAACAATTCTGTTTTGCGGGGCGGGGCCAAAGGGGTCAACGCGGCGGCAAAACGCAAAGCGGCGAGGGCCGAAGGGAAGGCTTTCGCCTTTTCTCCAGCCGTAATTTGCAGCGGCTCGAGGAGGAGCAGGGTCTTCAAACGCCCATCTTTGCCGATGTGGGCATAAACGGGCGAGGCAGCGGCAGCGGCTGCCTCTTGTAAATTTGCGATAGCCGCCCCGAGAGCCGCCTCTTGTTCTTCGTTCAAATTTTTCGCTTGGGGCTCGATGTTCGCTCTCAGCAGCAGCTCTGCCGCCGTGGCCCGGCCGATGCCGCAGGTGGCGCTCACCAAAGCGGCGAGGGCTCCCCGGGCAAATGTGAGCTCCCGCATTTTTGCAACGATGGCGGCGGGGGAAGCGCTGTCTATGGCAAGGCCGGCCTGAGGAGGGGGCGGAAGATAGGGAAGGCCGGGCAGCAGTTGCCGATAACTGTTCTGCCCTGGGCCGATGTGGCGCAGGCAGTCGATGATGCGGCCCTCTTCTGTGAGGATGATGTTGCTGTTGCGGCCGGTGAGCTCGAAGATAAGTTCTTTGGTGCACAGCTTGCCGGCAGCGCCCAGATAAGCTGCTTCTAAGATCAAACAGCGCTCTAAGCCCTCCTGCTTCAGACCGATGATGCGGGCCTCTTCCAAATGTTTGCGCAGCAGCATGCAAAAGGCAGGAGGCATCGAGGGATTTTCCCCGGGGCTCTCTTGCAAAAAAAGGCAGGGCCCGCCCTGTCCCAAGTCTGCCGCGAGGTAGAGGACGGCGGCCTCTTTCTTCACGTGGAGGCAGAGGCTGTGCTCTCCTTGATAAATTTTTTCGATGCGCCCCCCTAAAAGGAGAGGGGCCGTTTCTTTTTTGATGACCGCAAGGGCGAGACCTTCCAGATTCATGGCGCTCCCTCAAAATCTCCGAACTTTCGGGCAAAAGCTTTTTTAAAATTATAGCATCTGTCCGCCCTGCGTGACAAGGCGCGAGGGACGAGGCCGAAAAGCAAAGACAGCTTCGCAAAACCTTGCGGAGAAAAGGAAAAAAGTCGCACATGGAATCGTCTCCCTTTTTCGAAAAAGCGACGATGCTCTCACCTTTATCCGTTTGAAAATGTCGAAGGTCTCGACACCTAAGTTCTTTTGAAAATGTAAGAGGTCTCGCTGCCTTTGTTGATTTGAAAAAACCAGAGGCCTGCGAGCCTTTATTCATTTGAAAAAGACACAGGTCTCGACACTCATGGTCATTTGAAAAAGCAAGAGGTCTCGACATCTTTGTTGATTTGAAAATGTCGAAGGTATCGGCACCTGTGTTCGTTTGAAAAAATCAGAGGTTTCGACACCTATGTTCATTTGAAAATAGAGGAAGACTCGGCACCGCTGCCCGAGGCAAAAAGCCGCGGCTCCTCGGGCCTGCCTTGCCATTTCGACGGCATTTTTGTATAATATAGAGGTAAAAAACGAGGGAGAGGTCGCATTTGTGAAAGGATATTTCGTCTTCAATTTCGGCTGTCAGATGAACGAGGCGGACGCCGAACGCTACGCCGGACAGTTGGAAGAATTGGGTTACAGCGCCTGCGCCGATCATCGGGACGCAGATATCATCGTGCTCAACACCTGCTGCGTGCGGGAAAGCGCCGAGAAGCGCATCCTCGGTAAATTAGGCGAAGTGCTGGGGCTGAAAAAGACCAAGCCGGAGCTGTTGCTGTGCCTCACCGGCTGCCTGGCCCAAAAAGAAGGAGAGCGGCTGCAAAAACGCTTCCCTCGTTTGGACTTGGTGTTGGGCACCGCTTATGTGAGCCAATTCAAAAAAATTTTGAGCGACTACTTGGCCGACAGAAGACGCAGCGCTTATTTGGACATCGCCGGGGGCGACGCCGACGAATTCGCCGGCGCCAAAGTGAGGCAGAGCGCTTATTCGGCGTGGGTGCCCATCATGTACGGCTGCAATAATTTTTGCACATATTGCATCGTCCCCTATGTGCGGGGCAGGGAGAGGAGCCGTTCGGAAGAGGCGATCATCGCCGAGCTCACCGCCGCCGCAGCCGCCGGTTATAAAGAAGTGACTTTGTTGGGGCAAAACGTCGATTCTTACGGCAAAGACCGGGGAGAGAAAGAAGCCTTCGCCCGTTTGTTGCGCCGGGCAGACGAAGCGGGGCTCGAAAGATTGCGCTTCATGACCAGCCATCCTCGGGACATGACAGAAGCGGTGATCGAAGCGGTGGCAGAGTCTAAACATATCTGCCGCCATTTTCACCTGCCCTGTCAGGCCGGCAACAACGAGATCTTGCGGCGGATGAACAGAGGCTACACCAGGGAGCGCTATCTCGAATTGGTGACGTCCATTCGCAAGCACATCCCCGAGGCTGCCATCACCACCGACATCATCGTCGGCTTCCCCGGGGAAGACGAGGCTGCCTTCGACGACACCCTCTCTTTGGTGCGAGAAGTTGCTTTCGACAGCGCTTTCACCTTCATCTATTCACCTCGGGGCGGCACTCCCGCGGCCGTTATGCCGGGTCAAGTCCCCGCGGAGATCAAAAAAGAACGGCTGCAGAAGTTGATGGACGTGCAAAATGCCGTCAGCTTGGCCAAAAACAAAGCTTTGGTGGGGCAAGTGCTGGCAGTGATGGCCGACGGTCCCAGCAAACAGCCGGGCATTTACAGCGGCCGCACAGAAGGTGGCAAATTGGTGCTGTGGCCGGCTCTAAGACCCTATCGGCCCGGGGAAACGGTGCAGGTGGCCGTCACCGAAGCTCAAACTTGGCAAGTGAAGGGACAGGAAGTCGCAAGATAACAAGATAATGATGATACGAAGATAAAAAGCTCCGAGATAAAAGTTCGAAGTTCAAGGTTCTCGAAAGAAAGGCGAGGTCGGCCGAAAAATTTATGGGCGAGATCAATTACACACCGATGGTGCAACAATATATGACGGTGAAGAAAGAGCATCCCAACGAGCTGCTCTTCTTCCGCTTGGGCGATTTCTACGAATTGTTTTTAGACGACGCCATCTGCGCCTCTCGGGAATTGAACATCACTCTCACCAAAAGAGCCGGCGGCTCCGAGAACATGCCCATGTGCGGCGTGCCCTACCATGCGGTGGACGGCTATATTGCCAAATTGGTGCGCAAAGGTTATCGCATCGCCATCTGCGAGCAGATGGAAGACCCCAAACAGGCCAGGGGCATCGTGAAGCGGCAGGTGATCAAGATCATCACCCCCGGCACCGCCCTCAACGAAAATATTTTAGAAGACAAACACAATCGTTATCTTGTTTTGCTGAAAGAAAGAGAAGGAGAGCTGTGCTTGGCGGCCTGTGATGTTTCCACCGGCGAGTGCCTGTGGTTCGTCGCCTCGGGCAAAGAAGCCATGGAGCAGATCAAAGAGCAGCTTTTTCGTTTGCAGCCGGCAGAGTTGGTGCTGGCGGGAGCGGTGAAGGGAGCCGACGAACTGACGGAGTGGCTGTCTGCGAAGGTGGGGCCCTGCGCCCTCAGCTATTATCACGGGGCAGGAGACCGAGGCTACTTCGCCCGTCATTTCGGCGAAGTGACCTTCGACGAAACGGTAGTGGCCACCGTCGAATGCCTTCTCGATTATCTTCACGCCACGGTGATGGCCGACCTCAGCCACATCAACCGTTTGGAAGAAATAATGCTGCACCGCTATATGCAGCTGGATGCGGCGGCCATACGCAATTTGGAATTGGTGCGCAATCTGCAGGACGGTTCACGCCAAGGCAGCCTGTTGGGCGTGCTCGATCACACCAAGACCAGCATGGGGGCCCGCAAACTGCGGCAATATTTGGAAGCGCCTCTTTTGGACATCGCTCAGATCGCCGCTCGTCAAGATGCGGTGGAAGAACTGACGGAGCGGGAAGAAGTGCGGGCCGCTTTGGCCGGCGAACTGAGCGCCGTGGCCGATTTGGAGCGCATACTCTCGCGCATCGAAGTGGGGAGTGCGAACGCTCGAGACTTGGCGGCTTTAAGAGCAAGTTTAGCTGTGCTCCCCGCTGTGAAAGAAGTGTTGGGCCGTTGCAAGTCTCCTTTATGGCAAAAATTAGAGCGACAGGTGGAAGTCCACGCAGAATTATATAAAGAATTGCAAGCGGCCATCGTGGACGAGCCTCCCTTCAGCATTCGAGAAGGGGGCCTCATCCGCGACGGTTATCATAAAGAATTGGACGAATTGCGGCTCATCGCCCGAGACAGCACGGCTTGGCTCCGCTCTTTCGAGCAGCGCATCAAAGAAGAGTGCGGCATCAAGACCATGCGGGTGGGCTACAATAAAGTTTTCGGCTATTACATCGAAGTGAGCAAGGGGCAGAGCTCTTCCGTCCCCGCCTATTTCAGCCGCAAGCAAACTTTGGTCAACGCAGAGCGCTACATCGTGCCCGAATTGAAAGACTTCGAGAACAAAGTGCTGGGAGCGAAAGAAAAGACAGAACAGTTAGAATATCACCTCTTCAACGAATTGCGACAAAAAATAAGAGAGAGCCTGCCTCGCATCCAGACCACCGCCCGAGCCATCGCGGTGGCCGACGTGCTCGCCTCTTTGGCCGACTGTGCCCGGCTCTATCATTACGTGCGGCCTGCTCTCAACGATCGAGGCGAGATCAGCATCAAAGAAGGCCGCCACCCTGTGGTGGAGCGCCTCTTGAAAAAAGAGCTCTTCGTCCCCAACGATGCGAAGTTGAACAATAACGAGCAAAACTTCATCCTCATCACCGGTCCCAATATGGCGGGCAAATCCACTTACATGCGGCAGGTGGCTCTTTTGGTCCTGCTCACGCAATTGGGTAGTTTCATTCCCGCCGCTTCTGCTTCCGTCTGTCCGGTGGACCGCATCTTCACGCGAGTGGGAGCATCAGACGATCTCACCGGCGGGCAGAGCACCTTCATGGTAGAGATGAGAGAAGTGGCGGAGATCTTGCGTCACGCCACCAAAGACAGCCTCATCATTTTGGACGAGGTGGGCCGGGGCACCAGCACCTTCGACGGCATGAGCATCGCTCAAGCTGTCTTAGAATATATCCAAAGTAAATTGAAAGCCAAAACTCTTTTTGCCACCCACTATCATCAGCTCATCGCATTGGAGGGCAAAGTGCCCGGCGTGAAAAATTATTCGGTGGCGGTGAAAGAGCGGGGCAAAGACATCGTTTTCTTGCGGCGCATCGTCCCCGGGGGCAGCGACCGCAGCTACGGCATCCACGTGGCCCGCTTGGCCGGCCTGCCCAAGCCGGTGTTAGAGCGCTCCGAAGAAATTTTGGCCGCCTACGACAGCGCTCAGAGCGCAGAAAAAGCTCCGCCTCAAGAACAAAAACAAGAGAGCGAAGTGATGGGCAGTCTTTTCGGCAGCGGCCTCGTCGAAGAATTGCTGCGTTTGGATGTGATGAGCATCACTCCCATCGAAGCTCTCAACCTTTTATATAAGCTGCAGGCGGAAGCAAAGAAGGAGGCAGGGGCATGACTTACGATGAAAGACGGCCCATTTCGATCTTAGATAAAAATACCGCCAACCAGATCGCCGCCGGTGAAGTAGTGGAAAGACCTGCTTCCGTGGTGAAAGAATTGATAGAAAATTCTTTAGACGCCGGGGCCGCCCACATCGCCGTGAAAATTTACGGCGGCGGCATCGACTACATCCAAGTGCGGGACGACGGCTGGGGCATGACGAAAGAGCAGGCGGCTCTCTCGGTGCTGCGCCATGCCACCAGCAAGCTCCGCTCCGTGGACGAATTGCTGAGCCTGGGCACCTTGGGTTTCAGAGGAGAAGCTTTGCCCAGCATCGCCTCCGTTTCCCGCTTCACTTTGCTCACTCGTCCCGAGGGGCAGGAGACAGCCACTTCTCTCAAAATAGAAGGGGGAGGAGAGCCCGTCGCGGAAGAAGCGGGAGGGCCCGTGGGCACCGGCGTGATGGTGGAAGATCTTTTTTACAATGTGCCCGCCCGGCGCAAATTCCTCCGCAGCCAGGCCACCGAAGGGCGCTACATCGGCGACTTGGTGACCAAACTGGCCCTTTCCCGCCCCGACGTAAGTTTTCAACTCACCGTCAACGACAGAGAGAGCCTGCGCACCCCCGGCAACGGGGACGTGGCCGCCGCCATTCGGGCTGTTTACGGGGCGAAGACCGCCGCCGAACTCTTGCCCGTAAATTACGAAGACGAGAGAGTGAAGATCGAAGGTTTTGTTTCTAAGCCCACTCTTTTGAAGAGCACTCGTCAGTGGCAGACTTTTTTGGTCAACGGCCGCCTCATCCAGAGCCCCATGCTCAGCAAGGCGATAGATCACGCTTACCAAAGTCAGGTGCCGAAAAACGGCTTTCCCTTCGCGGTGCTTCGCCTCAGCGTAGACCCTGCCACCGTGGATGTGAACGTGCATCCTCAAAAGGCGGAAGTTAAATTCAGCGAAGACAACAAGATCTATACCGCCATGTATAAGGCCCTCGTCGCCGCCCTCACTTCTCCTTTGGCGGCAGAAAGAGCGCAAAAAAATCCGTGGGAGAGTTTGCTCTCTCGCCCGACTTTCAAAGAAGCCTTGAGTCAAAGCTCGACGACTAAGAGCTCAGAGCCTCCCATACAGGGAAGAGCCATAGAACAAAATAGCGAAGAAAAGATCCGGCCGAAAAACGAGAGACCCCTAGCTTCACAGTGGGGGGCGGGGCTCAAGCCTCCCTTCACCAACATCGGGCAGATTTTCAAGAGCCCCGAACCCATCATCGAAGGAGCGGCCCCGTTAAAAGAAAGCTCCGAGACGAGCACCGGCCCCAAAGAGTACGAAGAAATTATCACCGAACCCCTCTTGGCTGCCGAAGAGCTCGCCGCTTTTCAAAAAGAAAAAAATATTGCGTCCGATCTTCAAGTTCCGTCAGCTTTGAGTGAGCGAAAAGAAGTGAGCTGCCGTTTGGGCAAAGAGAGCGGCGACGTTCTTTTGTGGCCCATCGGGCAGGTAGACAAGACCTTCATCATCGCTCAAAGCGAGAACAGCCTCTTTCTCATCGATCAGCACGCCGCCCACGAGAGGATCCTCTACGATAAATTGGTCATCGAACATCGGGAAGTGCCGGCGCAGCAGCTTTTATTGCCGCAATATTTGGATATAGATGACGAAGACGGCGAACTTTTAGAAGAACATAAAGAACTTTTTGCCGCTTTGGGCACGGAGCTCGATCTCAGCGGAGCCGCGAGTCTCTGCCTTCGCAGTCTCCCCGCCGACATCAGACCCGAAGAGGCAGGCGATTATATCAAAGAGATCATCGCTCTTTTAAGAGAAAATAAAGCTCGCCCCTTAGATGCGAGCGTTTTAAGACAAAAAGCCCTGCACATGACGGCTTGCAGAGCAGCCATCAAAGCCGGGCAAGAATTGACTTCGGAGCAGATGAGGCGTTTGATCATCGATCTGTGCAACAGCACCCATCCCTTCACCTGTCCTCACGGCCGTCCGTGTATGATCGAGATCACTTCCAAAGAGCTCTATAAAATGTTCAAAAGGACGGGCTTTTGATGGAACTTTCCTTTGCCGTGGTCCCCGCCCGTCGGCCGGGCTGTGAAGAAGAAGCTCAACGTTGGGCGAAAGAGTTGGGCGTGCCCTTCATCGAGCGAGGTCATCGCGGTCTAAACAGCATCTTGCTGCAAACGGAGAGCGAAGCGCTTTTGATAGCCGCCAAAGAAGGACCCATCCTCTACACGAAAGAGGGAGGAAAGTTGGCCTATCACCCGGGAATGGCAGTGCTTCGTTGGCAGCGTTTGCTTTTAGGAGAAAAAGATCACTTCATCACAGCCTGCGATCTAAAAAAAGGCAGCCGCCTGTTGGACTGCACTTTGGGCTTGGGCAGCGACGCCGCTTTGGCCTCGGCTGTGGCGGGAAGAGAGGGCAGAGTGGTGGGGCTGGAAGCTTCGCCTCTCATCTTTTTTCTTACGAGCCGCGGCCTGAAAAATTATTTTTGCGAAGACGAGGAGCTCACCGCCGCTTTGCGCCGTATCGAAACGGTGCAGGCGACAGCGGCGGACTATTTGACTTCTTGCGAAGAAAATTTCGACGTGATCTATTTCGATCCCATGTTTCGCCGCCACCTGCGGGGCTCTGCGGCCATGGATGCGCTGCAGCCTTTGGCCCACAGTGAGCCCTTGACGCAAGAAATAATAGATTTGGCTTTAAAGAGGGCACCGCGGGCAGTGATCAAAGAGGGCGACGAGAAGGTGCTGGCAGCTTTAGGCTGTACAAGTTTATGCGGCGGTAAATACGCCAAGGTGAAATATGGCGTCCTCACCCGTTGAAGAAAAAGAAAAAAAGAAAGAGCCATTGGTGGCCATCTTGGGGCCCACGGCGAGCGGAAAAAGTGCCTGTGCTCTGGCTTTGGCTCAACGGTTCAAAGGCGAGATAATATCGGGCGATTCTGCCGCCGTTTATATCGGCATGGATATCGGGACCGCCAAGCCTACAGAAGAAGAGAGGAAGGCGGTGCCTCATCATCTCGTCGATATCTTGGAGCCTGTGGCCGGCTACAATGTGAGCGACTTCAAAGAGCAGGCGGCCGCTTGCATAACGGACATCGTCGCCAGAGGCAGGCTTCCCATTTTGGCGGGAGGCACCGGCCTCTACGCTCGGGCTCTTTTGGAAGATTACGCTTTTTCGCAAGCAGGGGCCGAACCGGCCCTCAGAAAAAAATTAGAAGAAGAAGCAAAAAGAGAGGGAGCAGCGGCTCTTTATGAAAAATTGCAGGCAACGGACCCTCAGGCCGCCGCTCTCATCCATCCCAACAACGTGCGGCGCACTGTGCGGGCTTTGGAAGCGGCTTTGTCGGGAGTACCGGTGCGGCAGCAGAGGGCGAGAGTTTTGGCCTACGATGCTTTGGTCATGGGGCTCAAGCTGCCGCGAGAACTCCTCTATGAGAGGATCGATGCGAGAGTGGACGCCATGTTGGCGGCGGGCTTGGAAGCAGAAGTGGCCGCTCTTTTAAAAAAAGGCGTGCCCCGCGACTGTCAGGCTATGCAGGCCATCGGTTATCGTCAGATGGCCGCCTATCTCGACGGCAGCCTGAGTTATGCGGAGATGGTGAGCAAAGTGAAGCAGGCCACCCGCAACTTCGCCAAGAGACAACTGACTTGGTATAAAAAAATGCCTTACATAAAATGGTGGTGCGTGAAAGAAGGCAGCGCCGCCGAGTACGACGAGATTATAGAGAGCATGAGCGAAAAAATTGCAGGAATGTCAGCATCATTTGTAGAAATAAACACCGGTGAGTCTCAATGAGGGACTGCTGCGATCCGTCGCGATCGGTTCGGCTCTTTTGTTTTTTATTTTGCTTTTAGGAGGGGTATCATGTCTATCAATGTTGCCGCCAAACCGGCCATGAATCTGCAGGACAGCTTTTTGAATCTCGTCCGTAAAGAAAGTTTGGGAGTCATCATCTACTTGGTCAACGGCTTTCAGATCAGAGGACTGGTGAGAGGCTTCGACAATTTCACGGTGATCATCGAAAACGAAAACGGCCAGCAGTTGGTCTATAAACACGCCATCTCTACTATCTCTCCGGTGTCCAACATCACCATCATGCAGCCGGAGAAGAGAAACTGAGAAGGGCCTTACCTTGAAGAAAAACGGCGCTTCGGCGTCGTTTTTGCTGTAGGAGGGGAAGGGCATGGCTTATATCTCCGACTTCATAGCTTATTTGACGGTGGAAGCGGGGCTGGCGGAAAACACCAAGGCAGCCTATCGGCGCGACTTGGAACTTTTGGGCCAAGCCCTCTCGTTGAAAAACGAAGAAGCTTATTTAACGGTGAGCCGCTCGCAGCTCTTGGACTATTTGACTTCGCTGCGCAGAGAAGGAAGGGCGGCCAGCACCGTGGCCCGCAAATTGGCGGCCATCAAAAATTTTTACCGCTTCTTAACGGATGAAGGTTACATAAAAGAAGATCCTGCCCAAGTGCTGGAGGCGGCGACCAAAGCTCAACATCTTCCCAAAGTGCTCAGCGAAGAAGAGGTGAAGCGGCTGCTGGAAGCCCCCGATGTCAAAACTCCTTTGGGCTTTCGCGACCGCACCATGCTGGAGACCCTCTACGCCACCGGCATGAGAGTTTCCGAATTGGTGAACGCACAGGTGAAGCGGCTGCACTTGGAGATGGAATACATCATCGTTTTGGGCAAGGGCAATAAGGAAAGACTGGTGCCCTTGGACAAAATGGCCGTGGCTTTTTTGCAGAGCTATCTGACCAAGATCAGGCCCCTTTTTTTGAAAGTGGACGACGGTCAGCAGGAAGCCCTTTTTCTGACAAGTTTGGGCAGAGCCATGACCAGGCAGGAGTTCGCTCATTTATTGGCCGGCTATGCCAAAGCGGCGGGGATAACTAGGCCTGTCACTCCTCATATGCTGCGCCACTCTTTCGCCACTCATCTTTTGACCAGAGGGACGGACCTGAGATTGGTGCAGGAATTGCTGGGGCACGCCGACATCTCCACTACGCAGATTTATACCCATTTGAGCAATCAAAGACTGCGGGAGATCTATCAAAAAAGTTTTCCCCGCTCGTAGCGATAGATAGCAATAGACAAAAATAAAAAAAGTCTAAGCTAAAACCATCAAGAGAAAAATGAAAAGATATATCCCCACGCCTAACACTTCGACAGGCTCAGTGGGCGGCGTGCTCGAGTTAAGATACATAAGACAAAGATCTCGAGACAAAAATAAAAAGGCCTAAGCTAAAACCGGCGAGATAAAAATAGAAATATCTAAGTTAAGATACTCAAGGCAAAAATAGAAAGCTCTAAGTTAAAACCGGCAAGGCAAAAATAAAAAGTCTAAGACAAAACACTCAAGAGAAAAATAAAAAGACATAAGCAAAACGCTTAAGAGAAAAAAGGAGAGGATGCCTCATGACCGGCAAAACGGGAAAGAGCGGCACAAGAAAAAAGAAAGGCGGCGGCAGGTGGATCATCTTGGGCCTGCTGCTGGCCATAGTGACCTTGGCTGCGGCCTGCGGCCTCATCTATTCCTGCGGCAGCAGCACGAAGGATGTGACGAAGCCCACCACCGTCACCGGCGAAGGCAAACAGGTGACCAGTTTGGTGGACGAAGCCCGCGAGGCTCAGCGCATCTTAGACAACATCCTTTTGGAGAAGAAGGATAATTGGCAGCTGTCGGAGAACGGCCACGCCATCGTAGAAGTGAAGACCGGAGAAAAAGAGAAGCTGGTGCACATCAGCCAGCGTGACTTGGCCATAGGCCTGCCCCCCAGCACCAGTTTGAGCGGCGCCGGTGCTTGGCTGAAAGAGCAGGCCGAAAAACACGGCCTCGTTTACTTGGGAGGAGAGGCGGCCACATATAAGGGTTGGGACGCCTACAAAGCTCAAGTGGGCATTGCGGTGAAGGCCGGCAGCGCCAAAGAAAATTTCGCCACCGACAAGATCACTTTCTTTCACAACACCAATTTGAAAAATAAAGACAAAGACGTGAAGGATCTGCCCAAAGAAAAGCCTTTGACGGGCAGACGCTACAGCGGCAAGCTGGCCGTCATCGTTGACGACTGCGGCTACGAATTGAAAAATCTGCGGGGCATGCTGAACATCGGCCTGCCTTTCAGCTTTGCCATCCTTCCCGATAAAGATTTCAGCAGCGACGCTTTGGAGCTGATCAAAAACAAAGGGCGCATCGCTCTTCTGCATCTGCCCATGGAGCCCTTGGACGGGGCTCAGATGTCGGAAGGGGCCAACACCATCAAAGTGAGCATGACCGAGCAGCAAAAAAGAGAGCTTTTGCGCAAACATCTTCTCGGTCTTTTAGGTGTGAGCGGCGTGAACAATCACCAAGGCTCCAAGGCCACGGCAGACGAGGCCACCATGACCGTGGTGCTGAAGGAGTTGAAGGCTCAGGGCCTCTTCTTCATAGACAGCCGCACCAATTCCCGCTCCGTAGCCGCCGATACGGCGAAAAAATTGAAGGTGAAGACGGCCCGCAACGACATCTTTTTAGATAACAGCACGGACCCCGAAGAGATACGCCGGCAGATCCACAAGGCCTGTGCCATGGCCGAGAAGAACGGCAGCGCCATCGCCATCTGCCACGTGCGCCCCGGCACCCTTCGCTGCTGGGAAAAATATGCCGATGAGATCAAAAAGACCGGCATCACCTTCGTGCCGGTCACGCAACTTTTGTATTGAGCTCATCAAAAGTTCTTTCAAGGAAGAATAAACAATGGACTACGTGGAAGAAACTATCGCCAAGTACGAAAAATATATCAATCCCTCTCAGGCCCGTCTCTTTCGTTTCATGGGCCTATCAAGCGTAGAAGCTAAGGGCGAGGGCTGCTTCATCACCGACACGAGCGGCCGCACTTTCATCGACTGTTTGGGCGGCTACGGCATGTTCGCTTTGGGGCATCGCCACCCGAAAGTCGTCGCAGCCGTAAAAAAACAATTGGATGAGCTGCCCATGGGAGGGAAAGTGCTGTTCAATCGGCCCATGGCCGATCTGGCCGAGGCCGTGGCCCGCATCGCCCCCGGTCGTTTGCAATACAGCTTTTTCGTCAACAGCGGCACCGAAGCTGTGGAAGGTTGTTTGAAAGTGGCCAGGCTCGCCACCCATCGCCCGAAATTTGTGGCAGCCAAGGGAGCTTTTCACGGCAAAACTTTCGGTTCGTTGACCGCTACCGGCCGCGACCTCTACCGCGATCCTTTCAAACCTCTCTTGACCGGTTTCACCCACGTGCCCTACGGAGATCTCGACGCTTTAAAAAAAGCGGTGGATGAAGAAACGGCTGCCGTGCTGTTAGAGCCCATCCAAGGAGAAGGCGGGATCATCGTGCCGCCTTCGGGGTATATCGCTTCAGCCATCGAGATCGCTCACAAGAAGGGCGCTCTCTTCATCGCCGATGAAGTACAGACCGGGCTGGGACGCACCGGCGCCTGGTTCGGCGTCGATCACGAAAAGGCAGAGCCGGACCTGATGGCTTTGGCCAAAGCTTTGGGCGGCGGCGTGATGCCCATCGGGGCGATAGTGGGGACGGAAGAAGCTTGGCAAGGTCTGATCGAAGCGCCCTTTCTCCACACATCCACCTTCGGGGGCGGTCAGCTGGCCTGTGCAGCAGGCCTTGCGACCATCGAGGCCATCGAAGAAGAAGGCTTGATCGAAAAAGCGGCCGCTACGGGAAAATTTTTAAAAGCAGGTCTTGCGGCTATCGCCGCCGACTATCCCGCCGTGATCAAAGAAGTGAGAGGGCGGGGCCTGATGCTGGGCGTGGAGTTGACCAAAGAAGGGGCCGGCGGCATGCTGATGAGCCTCTTGATCGATAAAAACGTCATCGTGGCTTACACTTTGAACAATCCGAAAGTGATCAGGCTGGAGCCGCCTCTCGTCATGAGCGAGGACTTGGCCTCCGTGGTGCTGGAAAAATTTCGAGAAGCGGTGGCCGCCACCGCCCAAGTGATCGAAGAATTGTAGTTCGCGAAAAAAGAGAGGGGCGCATTGCGATGCCTTATGTAGAAGTGAGCAAGTTAATAAAGGGAGAGGGAAGGGCAGTTTACGACATCATCAGCGACATGGAAGCCTATCCTTCTTTCATGAAAGATCTGGTGAGCGTGAAAGTTTCGGAGCGGGGACCGGGCTACGATATCTCTTCGTGGGTCTCCGACGTGGACGGCCGCCGCATCGCTTGGACAGAGCGAGACTGTTTTTATCCCGAAGAATTGAAGATCACTTATCAACAGACGGCGGGCGATCTGAAAAAAATGGAAGGGGCTTGGACCATAGAGCCTCGGGCCGACGGCTGTTGGGTGACGCTGGCGGTGGATTTCGAATTCGGCATCCCCATGATCGCCGGGCTGTTGAACCCAATTTTAAAACGCAAAGTGAAAGAAAACAGCGAGAACATGCTGGCCGCCATCAAAAAACAAGTAGAGGGAGCGTGAAGAAAAAGTCTGAGCGAAAAATAAGGCAGAAGAAGCTCTCGACGAAAAAAGCGTGAAGAAGCAGTTCGCAGCGAAAAATATTTACAGAAGAGCTTGACGAAAAAAGCGCAGAGAAAAATATCTCGGGAAAAATTTAAAACGAGCGCGGCGAAAAAGGAGAGGAATTTTTTTTCGACGTTGAAAGTGTGAGCGTTGCTTTTTGAGATGAAGAGAAAAGTTGCCAAAAGGCACGCTCCTTTGCTATAATGAAATGATGGGGGCGGACCCCCTTCGTTTTAAGGAGGAATGAAAAAATGAGAACGGCCATCTTAATGGCTTTATTGACCGGTATTTTAATGGCGATAGGAGATTATTTCGGCGGCATGCAGGGCATGACCATGATGCTGATCTTTTCCTGCGCCATGAATTTTTTTGCTTATTGGAACAGCGACAAGATGGTGCTGGCCCAATATAACGCTCAGGAAGTGGACAAAAAAAGCGCGCCGGAGCTGTATGGCTTGGTGGAGAAGCTGGCCCAAAGGGCCGGCTTGCCCATGCCCAAGCTCTACATCATCCCCAGCAACGTGCCCAACGCTTTCGCCACCGGCCGCAACCCCGAGCATGCGGCAGTGGCCGTGAACAGCGCTCTTGTCGACTTGTGCACTCGTGAAGAAGTGGCGGGAGTGCTGGCCCATGAATTGAGCCACATCAAGCATCGGGATATTTTGATCAGTACCGTGGCCGCCTGCATGGCCGGCGCCATCAGCACCATCGCTCAATGGGGGATGATCTTGGGCGGCGGCCGAGACGAAAACGGCAACGCCCGCAGCCCCATCGGCGGCATTTTGATCATGCTCATCGCTCCTTTGGCAGCCGGTATCATCCAAATGGCGGTGTCCCGCTCTCGTGAGTATGAAGCCGATAGGTCGGGCGGCGAGATCAGCGGCAACCCGGATGCCTTGGCCGACGCTCTCTTGAAGATCGAGAGCTTCGCCAAACGGCGGGTGATGGCTCATGCCAGCAACGCCACGGCCCATATGTTCATCATCAATCCCTTCAGCGGAGTAAATATGCGCAGTCTTTTCTCCACTCATCCGGCAACGGCAGAAAGAGTGAAACTTTTGCGAGAGCAGGCCGACGAGATGCGGCATAAGGGAACATTGAGAGGTATTTAAGGAGAAGAGCATGAGAAAAAAAGAAAGAATAGAATGGCTTTTACGTTTGGCCGACGCCTGCGGGCCCAGCGGCTTCGAAGGGCCGGTGAAAGAAGTGTTGCGGGAGCGTTTGGCTGCTTTTCCCGTCACTTACGATAAATTGGGCAGCGCCGTCTTTTGCAAGGCCGGGCGAGAAGATCAGCCCAAAGTGATGCTGGCCAGCCATATGGACGAGGTAGGCTTTTTGGTGAAGCACATCACCAAGGAAGGCTTTCTTCGTTTCGCCTGCTTGGGCGGCTGGTGGGACCAGGTGCTCTTGAGCCAGCGGGTGATCGTTCACGGCAAAAAAGGCGACCTCATCGGGGTCATCGGTTCTAAACCGCCTCACATCCTCGCTCCCGAAGAGCGGAGCAAGATGGTGAAGAAGCAGGACATGTATATCGACGTGGGGGCCGCCGACAGAGAAGAGGCCGAAGAGCTGGGCGTGTACGTGGGCTGTCCGGTCACTCCCGATGTGAAGGCTGCCGTCATGGGCAAGGGCAAAGTTCTCGTGGGCAAAGCCTTCGACAACAGAGTGGGCTGTGCCGTGATGGCCGATGTGTTGGAGGCTGCTGCTGTCGCCGCTACGCCCAACACGGTGTACGGCGTGGCTACCGTGCAGGAAGAAGTGGGGCTGAGAGGAGCTCAGACCAGCGCTTCTCTTTTGGCTCCCGATATCGCTTTGGTGTTGGACACTTGCGTGGCCGGGGGAACGCCCGGTGTAGCCGAAGAAGTAGCCCCCGCCGTCATCGGCAAGGGCGTGGCCATCACCGTTTACGATGCCAGCATGATACCCAACACCGCTCTCAGAGACTTGGCCGTCAAAACCGCAGAAGAAGAGAAGATCCCCATCCAGTTCAGCGTTTCCGAAGGGGGAGGCACCGACGGCGGCCGCATCTCTTTATCCAACAGCGGCGTGCTGACCCTCACCTTCAGCATCCCTACCCGCTATATACACAGTCATCAATCGGTCATCCACGTGGACGATTATTTGGGGGCGGTGAAATTGATAAGCGCCCTCTTGAAAAAGTTGGATGCGGCCTGCTATGAGCAGCTGCTCAAACAGTAAAGGATAATTCAGCAAAAAGCAAAGCAAAAAAGCAAAGGAGAAATTATCATGGCTATCGAACAAACTTTGATCCTGGTGAAACCCGACGGCGTGGCCAAAAATCTCATCGGCGACATACTCTGCCGTTTTGAGCACAAGGGGCTGAAGATCGTGGCTCTGAAGCTGGTGAAGGTCAGCGAGGCCCAAGCCAAGTATCATTATGCGGAGCACGAAGGCAAAAAATTCTTCGGCGAACTGGTGGACTTCATCACCGGTGCTCCCTTGGTGGCCGCGGTGGTGAGAGGCGAAAACGCCATCAAAGCCTGCCGCGCTTTGAACGGTGCCACTAATCCTTTAGAGGCCGTGCCCGGTTCTATCCGCGGCGATTATGCTCTCAGCGTAGGCGAGAACATCGTTCACGGCTCCGACAGTCCCGAGAGCGCTGCCAGAGAGATCGCCAATTTCTTCAAACCGGAAGAGATCTATTGAAAAATATAAAGTCGAACAGCGAGGAGGTGCGGTCATGAAGGCTGCTGTTTATACGAGAACGGGAGATAAAGGCACTACCGGGCTCTTCACCGGGCAGCGGGTGCCCAAGCAGAGCCTGCGGGTGGAAGCTTACGGTCAGGTGGACGAGATCACTTCGGCTTTGGGCTTGGCCAGAGCGACGGTGGTGCGCCAAGACGTGAAGGGCACCATTTTGATGGTGCAGAACAAACTGTCTATGCTGATGGCCGACGTGGCCTCCATCGACAACCCCACGCCCTACATCACCGAGAACGATGTGAAGAACATCGAGGCCACCATCGACCGTTACGACGGGATGCTGGAGCCTTTGGCTCATTTCATCATCCCCGGGGACACGCTGGGAGCGGGGGCACTGGACTTGGCCCGCACCGTCACCCGCCGGGCAGAGCGCTGCCTGTTGCGGCTGCAGGAGAGCGAAGAAGTGAACCAACAGGCGTTGATCTACATCAACCGTCTTTCGGACCTGTGCTTTATTTTGGCAAGGGTAGAAGCGGAAGTGGGAGAGAAGGCCGGCGCTTAAAACCGTGAGACCGCATAAAAAATTTGACCGTCGACGAGGTGAACGCCCTGCCGGCGGTTTTTCTTTTCTTTTATTGAAAAGTAAATTTTTCCGAGATAGATCGAGCGAAAATAACAGAGAAGTAAAAGCCGAAGAAATTTTAGATGAAGGTATGAGCTCACGGCCTACGTCCCTGCAGCGCCGGCTTTTCGAAAAAGCAAGAAGATCTCAGAGCCGAGTTTTGGGAAAAACAGAAAAGCCTCTCGCCCTCGAGCTTGTGCGGAAAAGCGAAGAGCATTCAGCAATAAGTCTGCGAGAAAAAGCGAAGAGTGCTCAGCCTTAGGGCGATGCGAAAAAGCATGGGCTGCTCAGTCCTCGATGTAAAAAAATAAAGGTCATCTCAAAAAGCGAAAGTCGATCTTAAAAAGCAAGAAGCGATCGTAAAAGATGAGGGGCGCGAGAGCGCCTCTTAAAATTTTTGCGCGAAAACTTGTGGAAATTCACAAAAAATTTTCAGTTCCGACTGAAAAAGTCTTGTGGGGGGGTTCAACTGTGCTACAATAAAAGCGATGATGCGAAGGGTGGGAAAGTTCGGGAGTAGTTTCAAGGATTTCTTCTCCCGCAGCTTTTTCTCGCAAGCCACTTGCAGCACCATCGAGGGCTTGGGCGCTGAGGCGAGCGCCCGGGCCCATAAGAAAAGTTTATGAACTCCGCGCGCTGCCGGGCGAT
>CANRJC010000015.1 GCA_947630795.1 uncultured Phascolarctobacterium sp.
TATTTTGCATGATCAGGGAAGGGGAAAACCCTTCCCTTTATTTTATTGAGCTTGCCAACGAAAATTATACACTAACACAGTGTCAGACAGTGTCAAGTGATCGTTGGCAAAAATTTGCAAAAAAGCAAAGGCCCCCAGCGGCGGAGAAGGTGGAGCAATATTGGAATTGACGAAAACAAAATAAAAAAACAGAGGGGATGCGTAAGAGGCGTCCCTTGTTTAGTTTGGAGTGTGGAGTGTGGAGTTTGGAGTGTGGTGTGCGGAGCTTTTTCATCGCCTTGATAGGTTCAGCGAGGACGGAAAGCGCTAAAAAAGAAAAGCTCCTTCGTTAAAAGCGGAGGAGCTTGCTCATTTTACGCCATGTTGCGTGCGATCTTCTTAAACAAATTCGATCTTGAGGGTCTTGCCCATGGCAGCGGCCAGCCTTTGCAAAGTTCTTACGGAAGGATTGGCGGTGCCGTTTTCCAACTTGCTGATGTCGCCTTGAGCGATGCCGGAGCGGGCAGCCAATTCTTTTTGAGTGAGCCCTTCCCCGGTGCGGGCATCTATGAGAGCCTGTTTCACGGTGAATTCGGGTTCGAGGGCTTCGTACTCTTTGCGAAAAGCAGCGTCTTTAAGTTGTTCGTCGAGAAAAGCGTTGAAATCAGTCATCGTCGTTCTCCTTTCTGCCGAGATGATCTGCACGGTAGCGTTTGGCCAATTCGATGGCGGCTCGCGGCGTTTGTTGCGTTTTCTTGATAAAACCGTTGGTAAGGACCGCTTTTCGTCCGACGACGAAAAAGTACAATACTCGCGATATATCCGTGCCGACTTTTGCTCGAAGTTCCATGATGCCGTCGCCGAGAGCTTTAGATTCGGGCTCGCGCAAGTTATTGCCGTTGTCTCTTAACAGCACAACAGTGCGGAGCATTTTGGCGCGCATTTTGACATCGAGGCTCAAAATGAAATCCTTAGCCGGTTCCGTACCGTCTTTCTTTTTATAGAAAAGTATCTCAAAATTTTGCATCGATCGTTCCCTGTCGGTGGTTATAGGACATATTCTGTATCTATCTTATAGGATATAAACTATATCGTCAAGTGTTTTTTCACTCACTCGCTTCCTCCCTCCTGCACATCCTGCAAAGTCAAATGCCGGTGCCGAGGAAGTGCCTGAAGTTCGGCGAGGGCTGTGCGCAAGTTATTGACAATGATATATATCGCGATATATACTAAAAATAAGAGGTGATGGCAATGGAAACAGCTAAAGTATTCGAGAGCGGGCGAAGCCAGGCAGTGCGCTTGCCTAAAAAATTTCGCTTCGATGCGGAAGAAGTAGTGATACAGCAACTGGGCGCTGCCGTTTTGCTCGTTCCCAAAGAAAAATTGCGGCAAACGTTTGCGGACGGACTGAACAGCTTCAGCGCCGACATTTTCGAGAACGGAAGAGAGCAGGGCCCCCAGCAGGAGCGAGAGAGCCTATGACCTACATGCTGGATACCAACATCTGCATCTACATCATGAAGAAAAAGCCGGAGAGCGTGCTGCGCCGTTTTTGGGAAAAAGCGGACGAGGGCATCTGCATCTCTTCCATCACGTTGGCCGAATTGGAATACGGCATGCAACACAGTTTAGAGCCGGCGAGGAACGAGCAGGCGCTGATCCGTTTTTTGGCTCCTATAGGCATTCTGCCCTTTACGGCAGCGGCTGCGACAAAATACGGCGAGCTGAGAGCTCATCTGCAAAAGAGAGGGCTGCTCATCGGGCCTTTGGATATGTTGATCGCCGGGCACGCACTGGCAGAGGGGCTCACCTTGGTCACCAATAATGTCCGCGAGTTTCAGCGGGTGCCGAATTTGAAAATAGAGAACTGGACAAATTGAGTGTGGAGTGTGGAGCGTGGAGTTGGGTGGTCGGATCCGTCGAGGGATGAGCGAAAACAAAACAAAAAAGACACCGGCTCTTGCGAGCCGGTGTCTGCTGCTTTTTCGGAAAAATTTTTAAACGATCTTTTCGCCGTGATAGCTTTCGCCGCCGATGGTGGGCAAAAAGCCGTAGCGTTTGCTCCACAGATCTTTATACTTGATAGCCTGAGCGTGGATGTTGTCCCATTCCTTTTGGCCGATGGTCTTCACCACTTTGCCGGGGCAGCCGATGACCAGAGAGTGGGGCGGGATGATGGTGTTCTTCGTCACAACGGCGCCGGCGGCTACGATGGAGCCTTCGCCGATGACAGCCCCGTCCAAAACGGTGGAGGCCATGCCGATGAGGCAGTTATTTTCTACGGTGCAGGCGTGGAGCAGAGCCAAGTGGCCCACGGTAACATAGTCGCCTACGATGCAGGCGTGGTCGTCGGCCACGTGGAGCACGGCATTGTCTTGGATGTTGCTGTTTTCTCCCACTTCGATGCGGTTCACGTCGCCCCGCATGGAAACGTTGGGCCAGATGGAGGCGTGTTTTTTCACTTTCACTTTGCCCACCAAAGTTGCGCTGTTAAAAACGTAGGCGGCGGGATCTATTTCGGGAAATTGACCTTCGAAGCTGTAGAGCATAGCTGATCTCTCCTTTCGCATCACGAAGGATGCTCGTATTTTCGCCTATATTATAAATTTTCGGCGGTGCTCTGTAAAGAGGCAAAATGAAATTTCACCGAGGCAGCAGGCGAGAGGGTTTACAGGGCAGCGGCAAGGCGGTATCATATAATCATGAAAGCAACGGCAGCCACCACCGACAAAAAAGCATTGCTCCGCTGCGGCCTGAGCGCGGCCGTCGCGGCGGCCCTTTGTTACGCTTTTCTCACGTCGCCCTACGTTCCCCGCCTGCGCAGCACGGAAGACGTGCGGCTCTTCGTGGCGGGCTACGGGGCCGTGGCCCCTTTGGCCTATGTGCTGCTCTACACGCTGCGGCCGCTTTTATTTTTCCCCACGCTGCTTTTGAATCTCAGCGCCGGCGTGCTCTTCGGCCCGGCGGCGGGGACAGGGCTGGTGCTGGCGGGGGGCCTGGGCTGCGCCACCACCTGCTATCTTTTAGGCCGCTTCGGCGGAGGCAGTTGGCTTTTAACTGCTTTCGGCGGGCGCTGGGGAGAAAGAGTGAGGCACTTTCTGGCGGGGGAAGACTGCTTTGCGAAAATGCTGTGGCTGCGGACGGTGCCCATCTTCCCCTACGACCCGGTGAGCATTTTGGCGGGAAGTTTGGAACTGCCCTTCGGCCTTTATGCCGGGGCCACGCTGCTGGGGATGGTGCCCGGGGCAGTGGCCTACAATCTTTTGGCGGACGGCGTGGGGAAAGGCCGCTTTTATATCGCTCTTATAGTTGCGGCGCTGGCCTTCGGCCTGCCCCTTTTCCTGTGGCGGCGCAAAAAGGGCCGCTTTTGGCCTCGCAAAGAAGAAAAGGCAAGAGAGGATGAAGAAAATGGCGCAAGATAAAAAAGAGATCGAGATCAAAGCCATAGTGGACCGCGCCGAGCTGGACTTTTTACTGCGGCAGCCGTGGCTGCAAAAGCTCTTGCGGCCGGGAGGAGGCAGAGTGCTGCACATCGTCAGCACTTATTACGATACACCAAGCGGCGCTTTTCGCCGCAACGGCGTGGCCTACCGAGTGAGAGACAAGGGCGACGGCACATACGAAGCCACCGCCAAGAGAACTTTGAAAAAAGAGGGGGGCTTGAGCCGCCGTTTGGAATTGAACCGAGCGCTTTTAGATCTCACGCCTCTTTTGACGGGTTTTGCCGAACTGGGGCTGGGGCTCGACCTTTCAGAGCTGGCCGCAAAAGAGGGAGGGATAGAGCCTCTTTTCACCGTGGAAGTGGACAGGACCCTTTACGTGATAGAAGAAGGAACTTTGACAGCGGAATTGGCGGTGGACAGGGGGAGCATCACCACACCTGCGGGGCAGCGAGAAGCGATCGACGAAGTGGAGCTGGAACTGATGAAGGGCAGCGAAGAAGACTTGCAAAAACTTTTTGCGCGCATAGCGGAAACGGTGCCTCTAAAAGAAGAAGAGCGGAGCAAATTCGCTCGGGGGCTGACCTTGAGAGAAAAAGAGAAAAGCGCGAAGTGACGTAGGAAAAACTCTGCGAAAAACGCTAAATATAAGTCTCTGCTCAGGAGCAGAGAAAATGCCGCAACTTTCGGACAAGGCTGAGAGGCAGTTAAAAAAAGCAGTGGAGAAGGAAGAAGAAACGATGTGGGCATCGAAAGACAAATATTTTGAGATCATCCGGCCGCCGCGGCAGAAAGAAAAGGCCGAAACGGCCGCCTTATTGAAAAAATTTTCGCCCGCAGAAGAGGAGAAAGTGAGAAACTTTCATCGCTCGCTGCCCGGCTTCGCCCCTACGCCGCTGCTCTCTTTGCCGGGCTTGGCCCGGCAGCTGGGAGTGGGGGCCCTCTATATGAAAGACGAGAGCCGCCGTCTGGGTCTGAACGCTTTCAAAGCATTGGGCGCCGGCTATGCGGTGGCCGCCTATTTGGCGAAAGAGGCCCGGGCGGAGGAAGTGAGCTTCGCCGCTTTGCAAAAGGCGCTGGAGAAAAGGCCCGAGCTGCGCCGCCTTCCCCTTTTTTCCGCCACCGACGGCAACCACGGCCGGGGCCTTTCTTGGTTCGCTGCTCTTTTGGGGCTGCCCTGCCGTATCTACATGCCCCAAGGCACGGTGACCGAGCGTTTGGAAAAGATCAGAGCCTTGGGGGCTCGGGCGGAAATTTTTCCCGGCAATTACGACGAGTGCGTGGCGGAGGCCGCTAAGGCCGCCGCCGAGGCCGGAGGCCTTTTGGTGCAGGACACCGCTTGGCCCGGCTACGTAGAAATCCCTTTGGCCATCATGCAAGGCTACGGCACTATGGCGGCGGAAATCACGGAAGAAATGGGCGAGCAGTGGCCCACCCATGTTTTCTTACAGGCGGGAGTGGGCTCCATGGCGGCGGCGGTGACCGCCTGCTTGGTGAACAAAGCCAGGCGGGAAGCTTTGCCTCTGCCCAAAATAATAATAGTTGAACCCACCGATGCCGCCTGCCTTTTCGCCACGGCTGCAGCCGGCGACGGCCGCCTGCATCAGGTGACGGGCAAATTGGAGAGCATGATGGCGGGGCTGTGCTGCGGCCTCCCCTGCAGCTTGGCTTGGCAGCTGCTGGCCCCCTTCGCTTCGGCTTATTGCGCCATGGGCGACTTTTTTGCCGCCGAGGCTATGCGCCGTTTGGCCCGCCCTGCGGCCGGCGATGCGGCAGCGGAAGGAGGAGAGAGCGGAGCCGCCGGCTTGGGCTGTCTCATCGCTTTGGCGGAAGAAAAAAGCTTAGAGGGCGAGAAGAAAAGTTTAGGGCTCGATCGCAAAAGCATCGTCCTCTGCCTTTTGACGGAAGGCGCCACCGACAGAGCCAATTACGAAAAGATCGTCTGCGGCCGCTGAGGAAAAATTTTTGCGCCGTCTGCTGCGAAAAAGCTTGCGGCCGCGGCGGAAAAAGGGCCGAGAAGCGCCCTCGGCAAGGGGAAAGGCCCCTTCGGGAAAATTTTTGCAAAACACAAGATGTAGATGTAAGCCCCCTTGACAAGGGGGATATATTGTGCGAAAATGAAAGAAGCCTGCGAAGACGAGAGCGCCGGCCGCGCCGGCGCAGGCAGATAAAAAAGAATTTATCGCTTTGAGCGTTGAAACGAAATACGAAGGAGGAAGACGGAGCATGAAGGTGATCAAGAGAGACGGGACCACCGTAGATTTCGACGGCAGTAAGATAGTGAATGCCATCCGCAAGGCCAACGCGGCCGTGGAGCCTCAATTCCGCATCGAAGAGGAAAAGATCAAAGGCATCGCCGACAGCGTGCAGCACCAGCACCGGATGCGCCTTTTGGTGGAAGACATCCAAGACATGGTGGAGCACTCTCTGATGGACGCCAATAAATTCGAATTGGCCAAGGCCTACATCATCTACCGCTATCAGAGAGCGCTGGTGCGCAAGGCCAACACTACCGACGAATCCATCCTCTCTTTGATCCGCAATCACAATAAAGACGTGATGGAGGAGAACAGCAACAAGAACGCCGTCATGGCCGCCACTCAGCGGGACCTGATCGCCGGCGAGGTATCCAAAGACCTGACCCGGCGCCTCATCCTGCCGGAGAAGATATCCAAGGCCCACGAAGAAGGCGTGCTCCACTTCCACGACGCCGATTATTTCATCCAGCCCATCTTCAACTGCTGCCTCATCAACATCGGCGACATGCTGGACAACGGTACCGTGATGAACGGCAAGCTGATCGAGAGCCCCAAGAGCTTCCAGGTGGCCTGCACCGTCATGACCCAGATCATCGCCTCCGTGGCTTCCAGCCAATACGGCGGCCAGTCGGTGGATATCTGCCACTTGGGCAAGTACCTGCGCCGCAGCTACGAAAAATTCAAAGAGAACATCATCGCCAACGGCGGAGGCAAACTGGACGACGCCACCGTGGAGCGGCTGACCGACGAGCGGCTGCGCTACGAATTGAAGGGCGGCGTGCAGACCATCCAGTATCAGATCAACACTTTGATGACCACCAACGGCCAGTCTCCCTTCGTCACCCTCTTTTTGAACCTGAAAGAGGACGACCCCTACCTGAAAGAGAACGCCATGATCATCGAAGAGATCCTGCGGCAGCGGTTGCAGGGCATCAAGAACGACAAGGGCGTTTACGTCACCCCTGCCTTCCCCAAACTGGTCTATGTGCTGGACGAGCACAACTGCCTGAAGGGAGGCAAGTTCGACTACCTGACCCGGCTGGCGGTGAAGTGCAGCGCCAAGAGGATGTACCCCGATTACATCAGCGCCAAAAAGATGCGGGAAAATTACGCAGGCAACGTGTTCTCCCCCATGGGCTGCCGCAGTTTCCTCTCTCCTTGGAAGGACGAGAACGGCAATTACAAGTTCGAAGGCCGCTTCAACCAGGGCGTGGTCTCCATCAATCTGCCTCAGGTGGCCATCGTGGCCCAAGGAGACGAGAAGAAATTCTGGAAGCTGCTGGACGAAAGGCTGGAGCTATGTCATCAGGCCCTGCTCTGCCGGCATGAAGCCTTGAAGGGCGTGAAGAGCGACGTGAGCCCCATCCACTGGCAGTACGGCGCCATCGCCCGCCTGAAAAAGGGCGAGACCATCGACAGGTTCCTGATGAACGGCTACTCCACCCTTTCTTTGGGCTACATCGGCGTCTACGAGATGACCAAGTTGATGAAGGGCGTGAGCCACACCACCCCCGAAGGTGAGAAATTCGCCGTGAAGGTGATGGAGTACCTGCGGGCCACCTGCGAAAAATGGAAGGCCGACAGCGGCTTGGGCTTTGCCCTCTACGGCACTCCGGCAGAGAGCCTGTGCTACCGCTTCGCCCGCATCGACAAAGAGCGCTTCGGCAGCATCGAAGACGTCACCGACAAAGGTTACTACACCAACTCCTACCATGTGGACGTAAGGGAGCCTATCGACGCCTTCCGCAAGTTCACCTTCGAGAGCCAGTTCCAGAAGATCTCTTCCGGCGGCGCCATCAGCTATGTGGAGATACCCAACCTGCGCCACAACACCGAGGCCATCGAAGAGCTGGTGAAATTCATCTACGACAACATCCTCTACGCCGAGTTCAACACCAAGAGCGACTATTGCCACGTGTGCGGCTTTGACGGCGAGATCATCATCAACGACGACAACGAGTGGGAGTGCCCCAACTGCCACAACAAAGACCACGCTTTGATGAACGTTACCCGCCGCACCTGCGGCTACTTGGGCGAAAACTTCTGGAACGTAGGCAAGACCAAGGAGATCAAGGCCCGGGTGCTGCACCTGTAAGAGGTAGAGCAGATGAATTATGCGAAGATAAAAAAGATGGACGTGGCCAACGGCCGCGGCATCAGGGTGAGCCTCTTCGTCAGCGGCTGCACCCACCACTGCAAGGGTTGCTTCAACCCGGAGGCTTGGGACTTCGAATACGGCGAGCCGTTCACGGAAGCGACGGAGGAGGAGCTGTTAAAAGATCTGGAGCCTGATTATATCGCAGGGCTGAGTCTTTTGGGGGGCGAGCCCTTCGAGCCGGTCAATCAGGCGGCGCTGCTGCCGTTCGTGCGGCGGGTGAAAGAGCGATTCCCCGAAAAGAGCATTTGGGCCTACAGCGGCTACCTCTTCGATGCGGACATGCTCACCGGCAAGCTGGGGCCTTACGAGATCACCAGGGAGCTGCTGAGCTACATCGATATCTTGGTGGACGGAGAATTCGTCATCGAGAAGAAGAATCCTCAGTTGCGCTTCAGGGGCAGCGAGAACCAGCGGGTGATAAGGGTGCAGGAGTCATTGGCGAGCGACAATGTGGTGCTGTGGGACGACGCCGAAGGGTTGGTGCCGGACTGAAAAAGTCTGTGATAAAAATTTAAAAGTTCACTACCCACGGGGGCGCGCAGGCGCCCCTGATTTTTTGCGTCAAAAAGGGCAATAGCACTCGATCTTAAGTCCGCAGTAAAAAGCGCAAGGCTCTCTCTGCGGGAAAAAGAGAAAGGCTCTCGACCATAAGTCCGTAAAAAAGCTAAAGCTCCACGAGCATGAGTCTGCGAGAAAAAGCGAAAGGCACACGAACTTGAGCAAAAATAAAAAAGCAAGAGGCCTCGGTCTTGAGTCGGGGAGAAAAAGCGAAGGCCTTGCAGCTATGAGGACGCAGAGAAAGCAAAGTTTTCTATGTTGCGGGTAATCTAGCTCCGCATTCAAGTGCGACCTTCTCCTGCTTTTTGAAAAAGACAGCGGCGACGGCGGCCAAGGATGAAGGCCGCTTATTTTTTTTGCGCGCTGAGCGCAGATAGGAGCGGGCTTTTCATAAAATTTTTAAGAAAATTCACAAAAGTCTTGTGGGGGGGTACAAGCATGCTATAATTACCGTAACGAGGACGAAGTTTTCTCTTCGTTCGGTAAAATGCAAAACTCTCCGCTGCCGGGCGATGCGCAAAGGGAACACGGATACTTTGGCGGGGACCGGCGGCTTTGGGTTTTGCAAAAGCAAAAAAGGAGCAAGATGATGAAGAAAAGTCTTATCTTTGCCATGGCTATGGCTTTGGGCGTGAGCGCCTCTGCCTATGCGGCCAACCCCTTCAGCGATGTGCCCGCCGGCCATTGGGCTTATGACAGCATCGAGAAATTGGCCGCGGCCGGCGTCATCGACGGCTATGGCGACGGCACTTTCGGCGGCGACAAATTGATGACCCGCTACGAGATGGCGCAGATCGTGGCCAAGGCCATGGCCAACGGCGCCAACGTAGATAAACTGGCCGCAGAATTTGCCGACGAGCTGGATGCACTGGGCGTGCGCGTCGCCAATTTGGAGAAGAAGGCCGACGCCGTGAAGATCGCCGGCGAGATCAGGCTTCATTATGCCGACATCAAAAACAACAAGTTTAATAATTCCAAATGGCCTGAAGAGAGTGCTTCGAAAGGCTCTATGGACGATTCTACCTCTGCGTTGCGTAGCCGAATTTGGTTACAAGGGCAGATCAACGACGACTGGACCTACACCGGGATGTTGGAGAACATCCAAGACTTTGCTCACAGCGACACCGGGGATGAGAGAGTAGACTTCCAGCGGGCCTACGTGCAAGGCCGTATCGGCGGTGTGGAGATCACGGCCGGTCGTCAGAATCTCATTTTGGTGAACGGCAATCTTTATGATGAACGGGCAGACATGATACAAGCTTCTTACGGTAAAGATGTGAAGCTGATCGTTTTCGGCGGCAAGCCTACTGGGCAAGATGACTCCTTTAGGGCAACTGAACTTTTGAGTAATGGAAAGTATAGTTCAACATCTTTTAACTATAAGGAATTCTACGGAGCCAATGTGGCAGGAAAATGGGGAGCGTTGAGCGCCAATGTGGGCTATACGGTATTTAAAGACGGAGATGTAGTTGATGATGCCAATGCAGGTATAACAAGAACGGCCTTGGACGACAACAAAGTGTGGAGCGTAGGGCTGAGCTACGACATAAGCGAAGATCTTATAATTACTGCCGATTATATAAAGTCCAGTTTAGATACAATTACAGAAGGAGACAATCATTACGATTTTGATGATGATGGCATCATCGTGGGTCTCGATTATAAGGGGGCCAAAGCCAATAAACCTGGCAGCTGGGGCGTGTACGGCAAATATTACGATCAAGGCAGAGGCACTGAAGTGGCTCACACCATGAATGGAAATTATAAATGGCAGGGACATTATCTTTATAATGGTAACGAAGAGTGTTCTGCTACATTCAACAGTGGCTTCAAAGGCTGGATGATAGGTGCCAACTATGCCTTTGCCAAAAACATCGTGGGCGCCGTGGAGTACTACGATCTAAAAACCAAGGCCGATGGAGGCACTACATTTGTAGCAGAGCAAAAAGTAAAAACTTTGTGGTCCGAGCTGGTGTTCACTTTCTAAAAAGTACCGCAACAGGATAAGCCGCAAAAATTTTCGAGGGACGCAGGAATGCGTCCCTTATTACTTTCTTATGACACTCTGCCTATCACGCTTTTTTCTCTCCGAGGGTGAATGAAGTCGCTCGCATGAAAATTTAAAACATTGACTTTCGGTAGCGTCCTTGTTACAATGAAGGTACTTTCTTCATCGCCGATGTCTTGATAGGAGCGGCGGGACCGCAAGGGATCAGCCCCGTTGTTTGCGGACAAACGAATAGAGCAGTGATCTAGCCGCTGACCGACAAGCGGGATATAAACAGTCGGACCGAAGTGAGCACGTCCTTCGCCAATGGCGAGGGACTTTTTGTTTTCTGTCGCACGCCTAACGCTTCGACAAGCTCAACGGGCGGGCGCTATGTGCCCGGCGCAGCAGCTAAGTCGTAAGTTTTTCTTCTCATTTTGTCCCTGAAAATGTATAATAAAAGTACGGTCACATCGGGGGCAAGGTGAGTAAAATAAAAAAGCAAAAGGAGGAGACCCGATGCCTCAGATGAAAAGGACCGTAAAAGGCAGCGTTTTCACTTATCTTTTCCAAGACCCGCAGTACACGCTGCAGCTCTATAAGTCGCTGCACGGCGATGACGACGACGTCGAAGAGAAAGACATCGAATTGGTCACGCTGGCCAACGTCATGACCAACGACCTCTACAACGATTTGGGTTTCATGGTGAAAGACAAGCTGATCATTTTGGTGGAAGCCCAATCGACTTTTTCCCCAAATCTTGCGTATCGCATGCATTTATACTCGGCGCTCACTTTCAAGAATTATGCGGATGAAAACAAACTGGACTCATTCGCTTTCAAGAAGATGCCCCTCCCCTTGTTCGAGCCCTACGTTATCTACACCGGCGACCAAGAAGTTCCCGACACTCTGCGTCTTTCCGATCTGTACATAGTAAAGGGCAGAGCGCGGGTAGAAACGGAAGTGCAAGTGCTGCGGGGAGATGCTGCCGACAAAAACGACATCGTGAACCAGTACGTGCGCTTTTGCAAGATCGCTGACGAAGAGCGGCGCAAAAGCGGCTCCACAGTTGAAACCGTAAAGGCGATCATAGACCGTTGCATCGAAGAGAATGTGCTGGCAGACTTTTTGGCGTCGCGGCGGAAGGAGGTAGAAGACATCATGGTAGTTTTATACGATGAAGCAAAGGTAAGAGAGATCCACGAATACAATGTCAGGAAGGATGCCTTAGAAGAGGGAACTGAAAAAGGCATCTCTGCAGTTGTCGATCTGATGAAAAGATTTACCGCAGAAAAAAGCGTAGCGGCACGGGAAGTTGCGCAGCGCTTCGACCTTACGCTCGAGGCAGCGGCGGCGAAGGTGGAGCAATATTGGAACTGACGAAAATTTGAACAAGTGAGCAAAAAAGTAGGGACGCACAAACTGCGTCCCTCGTTGTTTACATAAAAAGAAAAAGGCGGAGGCTGCATCAGCCTCCGCCGGCGGTCCGCACTTTGCGGGAAGATCAAAATTCGTAAGGCGGCTTGCCGGAGAAATCGGCAATGACACCGTGAGGATCGGCGATATAAAAAACTTTGAAGATGGGGTTGGAGGCATCGCCGTACTGCCCTTTGACGATGGGGTTGCCCATGGCCTTCTCTTTCACCGCTGCATTCTCTTAGAAAACGGCGCTGCCGTGCAGGCGCAGCCAAGCGTAGGCGGGACTGGCGATGCAGAGCTCGACATTGGGGTTGGCCTGCATGTCTTTGTAAACGTCTTTGTTGCAGTTGGTGGAGAACCACAGCTTTCCTTCCGCCTCGAACAGGAACATGAAGGGACGGCACTTGGCCTTGCCGTCGCGGCCCACGGTCGCCAGATACTGAACGGGATTGGCCTGTAAAAATTCGATAGCTTTCTTCATGGTGCATACCTCCGGGAAAAAACTGGCGGCGCAAAACTTTTTTGCCGCCCATTTGCCGTGACCTTCGCGGCCACAAGAAGAGCATAACACCGATCAGTTGTAATGTCAATAGTTACAACAAAAGAAAAAAGAAAAATGCTCCCGCGTTGCGAGGAGCACGGAAGCATCAGGACCGGGCGGCGATGATGGCGCGGGTCTCGCCGATGATGTCGGCCATGGTGATGCGTTGCATCTCCGCCTCCATGGCCTGTTGCACCCGCAGCAATTTGCCGTCCAAAACAGCGTGGATATTGCGGCCCACGGGGCAGTCGGGGTTGGGATGTTCGTGGAAGTGAAAGAGGTCTCCCCCTTCCACGCAGTCTACGGCAGTGAAAAGATCCAGCACGGTGATCTCGTTCAAAGGCCGGGCGATCTCCGCTCCGCCGGTGCCTCGCGCCACTTTCACGATGCCGGCTGCTTTCAGCTGCGAGAGCAGCCGCCGGATCACCACGGGATTGACGTTGATGCTCCCCGCCAAAAAATCGCTGGTCACTTTGCGGGTGCTCTTAAAAGTGTCGATGCAGGCCAACATGTGGATGGCAATGGTAAGACGGCTGGAGATGCGCACGCTTTTTCACCTCGCCTTAACTATAGCGCAAGGGATGCAGGCTGTCAACAGCAGAGGCGTCCGTCCTTCCGCTCGCACGAGGCCAACATAGGCAGGCACAGCAGCCGGCGCAGGCAAAGGGCAAGCTCTATATCATTGCGCCGGGCCGTGAGGAAAAATATTAAATTATGATCCTCATCCGCGAAAAATACAAGTTAACGCGGCAAATTTTGCTTTTTTTGCAAAAACTGCCTCGTTAACTCCTGAATAACTCGGCTCTATGGTGAAGCGACGGACAGTCTGTTTTTAAAGCAAAGCAAAAAAATATCCCGCGTCCTATAAAAAATGCGGGAGAAAAGAGCAAACTTTGTATCCGCCGAAAAAGCACAACAGCAGCGGCGACAACTATTCAACCAGCACGAGGCCCACGTAGGTGGGCACAGCAGCCGGCGAAGGCAAAGGAGCAAGCTCTATGCCGTTGAGTCGGGCCGTGAGGAAGACATCGATGCCGCAGGCCTCCATGGCAGGTGCTGTCTTTCCGGGAAAATTACAGCCCTTGGGATTGCAGGCAGTACATTTTTTGCAGGGGCCGGCGCCGAAGGCCAGGGCTTTGTAATAACCGTCGATAAAAAGTTCTCGTGCCGTTTTCACCGCCAAAGGAGTGACGTTGTTTTCCGGGCGGCAAGTGAAGAGAAGGCCGTAAGAAAAAGAGTCTAAAATAGCTCGGGTCTCCTGCCAAGAGGGCGTGTTGGGCGGGCAGCAGTGGCTCTTGCCGTAGGTGTCGCAGCCAAAGCGGCAGCGATAGACGGTCCAAGGGGCGGTAACTATCTTTTCGGTGGGTACCTTGCGCACTTCTTCGGCTCCTTCCGCTTTCAGCAGCTCGATATATTTTTTCATGACAGGCTGACCTCCGTCGAAAAAATTTTGCGTTGTTCTTTCATTGTATAGCGAAGAAAAAAACTTTGCAACCGCGAACGGTCCTAAGGTTGAAAAAAGAAGAAGCCCCGCAAAAGCAACACGCTCCTGCGGGGCCGTTATGTTTTTCTTTAATTGACGAAGCGGAGAGGATTGCGGAAACTTTCGCCGTCGATCACTTCGTAGTGGACGTGGGGGCCGGTGCTGTAACCGCTGCTGCCCACATAGCCGATGATGTCTCCCTTTTCCACATAGGCTCCCTCATAGGTGGCGATGGAGCTCATGTGGCCGTAGGCGGTATCATAACCGGAGTCGTGGCCGATGCGCACGTAGCGGCCGTAGCCCCCGTACCAGCCGGCCTGCCGTACATAACCGGTGGCAGTGGCGTAGATGGGAGCGCCGTAGTAGGTGGCGATATCCACGCCGGGATGAAAATCGCTGCTGTAGCCGTCGAAAGGATTGCTGCGGTAGCCGAAGTAGGAAGTGATCTCGCCGCCGTCGGTGGGCCACAGAGAGGGAGTGACCTCCTTGCGGTAATTTTCCTGTTTCATGGCGGTGAGAAGTTTATCGAAGTCGGCTTTTTTAGCCTTGGCGCTCCAATTTACGTTGCGGGTCTGAGCGTAGGTGACGCTCAATTTGGTGGTGCCTTACACGGGGCCGCCCTGGGCGCTGGCGGCAGAGTCGGTCTTGGGGGGCAGAGAGATGCCGCTCTTGGCCATTTGCTTGCGCATCTCTTCTTCCAACTTATGGATCTGAGCCAGTTCCTGCTGATTTTTCTCGGCCATCTGCTCCAAACGCCGGATGGTCTCTTCCTGAGCCTGTTTGACCTGTTTGAACTCCGCCAGCTCCCGCTTCTCTTCGGCGGTGAGGATGGCTTGTTTGGCCGTGAAGCCGAAGCCGCCGATCAAGACGGCCAGCAAGGCGCCGGCACAGATGAAACTGCGCTGCAGATGCTTGCGGGCTACGTGTTTTTTGGCTACGTTGCGGCCGTTGGCGGGGATGAAGAGCAGAGTGAAGTGCTGGTTGTCCTGCCAGGCCCTGTTGACCTTGGTCCAAGACGCAGTCACTTCGGCCCGTTTGTTCGTCAGATCGGCAGCGATCTTTTGCAGCACCGCCTGCCTGCGGCGCAGGCAGTCCAGCCAAAACTTTTCGATATGAGCAAAACAGGACGCCGAAGCGGCCTTGCAACAAGTTGCGAGCTGAGCGAAAAATGTGCGGATCGAGGTAAGAGTGCGGCGGCTTTCCGCCGAGGGTAAATACATAAAGCCTCCGAAAATGGGCACTGCATGAAAGGTGAGAGAGAGGCGCTTTACAATTTGAAGATAGTTATAGCGCCGATAATACAAAACCATTTTACCTTATATAAAGGGTATTTGTCAACGCAAGGACGGGCTCACTTGTGAAAAGTGTGTGGCGAAGAGAAAAGTTCGCGCAAAAAAAGAGCAGATCGAAGGTCTAAGCGGTGCGAAAAAAGAAAAAGCGGCGAGGGCCGCCGCCCGAGCTGCGGTAAAAACAGTGCAAAAACTTCGCAAAAACAAAAGTTTTTGCAATACAGTGCAAAAACTTGAAAAATTTTAAAGTTTTTGCACTCCGGCGCAAAAAGTTAAGACCTGAATAAGTATCAAATCGACCCTATCTGCTGTCGATCTAAAATCCGTCGATAAACTTTACTCTCGGTCTTTGATCGTGATCAGTCCCCCGTTTAGGATGAGTACGGCACGCAACTTTCGCAGAGCTCGGCCGTCGTTTTCGTTTGCTCAAGAGGTTCGCTCATCGATGCTCTCAACCCTTCGTCCCTCTCTTTGCTCCTTGACAGCATCCCCTTTTTTTGGTAGCCTTAACAAGGCAGGCCGAAGCCTGCGGGAAGGGGTGCAGGATGGCAGTACTCACGGAACTTTTCTTTTTGGCGGCGGGCTTCTTCATTTTGGTGAAAGGAGCCCAATATTTCGTAGACGGGGCCTCGGCTCTGGCCGCCCGCTTCAACGTCAGCCAATTGGTCATCGGCCTCACCATCGTGGCCATGGGCACCTCTTTGCCCGAAGCTTCGGTGAGCATCATCGCCGCTCTCAGAAACAGCGCCGATGTGGCGGTGGGCAACGTGCTGGGCAGCAACAGCATCAACATCATGGTGATCTTGGGGCTGACGGCGGTGCTGGCGCCTTTAAGAGTGGAAAAGTCGACCCGCACTTACGAACTGCCCTTCACCGTGTTCATCACCGGCGTCCTCATCTATATGGGCCGCAGCGGCAGCCTCGGTTTTTTGCAAGGCTGTATCCTGTGGCTGCTCTTCATCGGTTATTTGTTCTATCTAAGATACACCGGAAAAGAGGATGGTACGGCAGACGAGGTGCAATTGCCTCTGTGGCGGCTCGCCCTTTATATCTTAGTCGGCCCGGCTCTGCTCCTTTTGGGCAGCAATCTGGCGGTGAAGGCGGCGGTGGAGATCGCCCTGCTGCTCGAGATCAGCCAGCGTTTCATCGGCCTCACCATCGTAGCCTTGGGAACTTCTTTGCCGGAACTGGTCACCTGCCTGGTGGCCGGGCTGGAAGGCAAGGACGACATCGCCGTAGGCAACATCGTGGGCAGCAATATTTTCAACATTCTCTTCGTTTTGGGCAGCAGCGCCCTCATCATGCCCGTAACTTTTCAAAAAGCCTTCATCTTCGACGGTTGGGTGTCTTTAGGTGCGGCGGTGCTGCTTTTAGTGTGCGCATGGCGGGGTAAACTGGGCCGCAGCGGCGGGCTGGTGCTGCTGGCGGCCTACGCTTGTTATTTTTACACGCTGCTTTGAAAGCGCCGCTCTTGACGCAGGCGCTCTTATCTTATAAAATGATAGATACTTGGAAAGGTGGCCGAGCGGTTGAAGGCTCTAGTCTTGAAAACTAGCGAGGCGCAAGTCTCCGTGGGTTCGAATCCCACCCTTTCCGCCAGAAAATTTGCCGAAAGCCCTTGCACGGCGTACGGCTTTTTGCTATAATGAAAAAACGGCAGACATGGAGTGGTACTCAAGTAGGCTGAAGAGGACGGTTTGCTAAATCGTTAGACGGGTTACACCGTGCGTGGGTTCGAATCCCACCCACTCCGCCACACTGCCGGGCCCCTGCGAGCGGGGGCCTTTTCTTTTTGCGAAAATTTATCCGCCCTCACCTTGCGTCGGAAACTCCTTTGTGCTATGGTGACAGTGAAGGCAGCAAAATATGCGCTGCGTTCTTCAAATTTCAAGAAGAGGCGATCGATGTGACCAATGAACAGATCAAAGAAAAAATGAAAGCCTTTCAGGCTATGATCAACACGGCGGACGAAAAGGCAGCGGCGGAGCTGGTAGCCGACGATGCGCCTTTTTATACACCTGCCAGCCCGGCACCTTTATACGGGGGCAAGGGCTATTTGGCCATCGTCTATTGGCTGCGCAAAGGCTTCAGCGATGTGCAGTGGCAGCTTGAAGAGATGGTGGCGGAAAACGACACCGCCGCCGTCCGTTGGACCAGCACCGGCACTCACGACGGAGAATTCATGGGGCTGGCGGCCACCGGCAAAAAATTCAAGATCTCCGTCATGAATTTCTACAAGTTCAACAAAGAAGGCAAGATCGTCTCCGACATCGCCGCGGAAGGGATGATCGGCATTTTGCGGGCCATCGGCCTGTGCAATGTGTGAGCAGAAGCTCTTAGGCGCCTGCGGCTGCGGGCCTTAGCTTCGGCAAAGATGAGAACGAAAAAACAGAGAGGAGAAAATGCTACAATAATTTTTAAAAAGTATAGCCTAAAACCCTTGCTTTTCTCTTTTTTCTGTGCTATACTCAAAGCATCAAAACAGCCCCTCATTTGGCCCTTCTCGTAAGGGCTTCTTTTTTTGCCTTTTTTTATCCTGAAGAGAGCGATCTCCGCTTTTCGGAAAAAGCAACGTCGGCGAGCGCTGTCATGTTTTTCGAAAAAGTTCGCAGGGAAAAGCTTGGCATTTTTTCAGACGACTGCCTCTTTTAAAGTGCGTGCTCTTTCGATATTTCACCGCCGCTCTGTCTTCGGCTTTGTTTGCGAGGAGCTTTTTTCTTTTACTGTGCGAGACAGCACCTCTTTCGTTTTCGGCGCAAAAGAAAATACAGAAGGACCGCCATGCGCTTTATCGGGATCTTCCCAGAGGTCACGCAAGCGAAAGATGCAGAAGAAGAAAACGTTTTTGCATTTTGAGAGCGGCGAGCTGTCGATCAAAGAAGGAAAGGTTAAAGGTCTCTTTGAAGTTTTACTATTTCGCAAAATTTCGCCGACTATCGCCCGACATCGTCCATCGATCGTCGCACAAGGCGTTTTACCTTGACGTTGGGGCGAAAATGCGATAAAATCAACACAGAAGGCCGCAGGCCGAGGCCAGAGGGCCGAGGTCAAAGGCCGGGAAGCCGCGGCAGCGGACCGCGGCAAAGAGATGTTGAGCGCATACGGCTTTCCTTTTCTGCTTGCCGCATTGGTAAGCTACATTCTCACCCCTTATATCAAGAAATTGGCCTTTCGCATAGGGGCCGTGGACGTGCCGGACAACCGCAAGGTGCATAAGTTGATTATGCCTCGCTTGGGCGGTCTGGCTATTTCTGTTGCCTTTTTGACGGCGGTGCTGGCCAGTTTAGAACTGACCGCCGACATCGTCGGCATTTTGCTGGGAGGCTGCCTCATAACTGCCGTGGGTATTTTGGACGATAAGTACCAACTGCCGGCCAAGGTGAAATTGGCGGGGCAGATCGCCGCGGCCGCCGTGCTGCCTCTCTTCGGCATCCAGATCGAATGGATCAACAATCCTTTCGGCGGCTATCTTTACACCGATCATTTGGCAGTGCCCCTCACCATCTTTTGGGTGATCAGCTTCACCAATGTGGTGAACTTGATGGACGGCTTGGACGGTTTGGCGGCGGGAGTGAGCGCCATCGCTTCCGTGACGGTGATTTTGGTGGCCGTGCACATGGGCTACTACTATGTGGCGGTGCTTACCTGCGCCTTGGCGGGGGGCATCATCGGCTTTTTGCGTTATAATTTCAATCCGGCAACTATCTTTATGGGAGACACCGGCAGCATGTTCATCGGTTACATGCTGGCGGCTGTTTCTGTTTATGGGGCAGTGAAGACCGCCGCCACGGTGGCCCTCATCGTGCCTTTCATCGCCTTGGCCCTGCCCATCATGGACACGGCCTTCGCCATCATGCGCCGCTACAGCCACGGGCGGCCCATCTTTCAACCTGATAAGGGCCACTTCCATCATCGGTTGCTGGCCATGGGCATGAGCCAGAAGAAAGCGGTGCTCGTCATGTATCTGATCAGCGCAGTGCTGGGCATCGTGGCGGTGTTGTGGGCCGAATTGGACGGTTTCTACGCATCGGTGATCATCGCGGTGATCATCACGGCAGTGGCGGTGTGCGCCAAACGGATCGGCATCCTCAACGACAGATAGGAGTTTGCGGCAAGTCATCGATTTTTTGAGATCGCGTACATTCTGAGGGAGTAGGGGAAAATGAAAAAATTGAAACTGATGACGGTCTTCGGCACCAGACCGGAGGCGATCAAGATGTGCCCCTTGGTGCTGGAGATGCGCCGCTATCAGGACTACATCGAGCCCATCGTGGCCGTGACCGCCCAGCATCGGGAGATGCTGGATGTGGTGCTGGAGCTTTTTGCCATCAAGCCCGACTACGATCTGAACATCATGACCAAAGAGCAGACCTTGCACGACGTTACCTGCCGTGTGCTGCAGGGCCTGAAGGGCGTGCTGGAGGAAGCACGGCCCGACATGGTGTTGGTGCACGGCGACACCACCACCACCTTCGCAGGCTCGTTGGCTGCTTTTTATGCCCAGATCCCCGTGGGCCACGTGGAAGCGGGGCTGCGCACCGGCAACAAGTATTCTCCCTATCCCGAAGAGATGAACCGCAAACTGACCACTGCCATAACAGAGCTCCATTTTGCGCCCACGGCCACCAGCAAGGCCAACTTGCTGAAAGAAAATGTGGACCCCGCCAACATCGCGGTGACGGGCAACACGGTCATCGACGCTCTGCAGACCACGGTGCGGTCCGACTATCGTTTCGAAGACCCGGAACTGAACAAGGTGCTGAGCAGCGGCAAAAGATTGCTTTTGATGACCACTCACCGACGGGAAAATTTGGGTGAGCCTATGCGCCACGTTTATCAGGCAGTAAAAAAAGTATTGGAGCTCCACCCCGACGTAGAAGCCATCTTCCCGGTGCACAAAAATCCCAAGGTACGGGAAGTGGTGGATGCGGAGCTGGGCGGCATGGAGAGAGTGCATTTGGCGGAGCCCATGGATTATGAACCCTTCGCCAATTTGATGGCGAAGGCGGACATCGTCCTCACCGACAGCGGCGGCATCCAAGAAGAAGCCCCCGCTTTAGGCAAACCGGTGCTGGTGCTGCGCGACACCACGGAGCGGCCGGAGGCAGTGGCGGCTGGAACGGTGAAGCTGGCGGGCACCGCTTACGAAAACGTGCTGCGGGAACTTTTGGCCCTTTTGGAAGACGAAGAGCACTACCGGGCCATGGCGGAGGCGGCCAACCCTTACGGCGACGGCCGAGCCTGCCCCCGCATCATCCGCTCCATCTTGGCCCGCTACGGCTATCCCGTGGAAATTTTGCCGGAATTTTCCCCCAAATGAGAGATTAGAGTAGACAATAAGACAAAAATATTTTACAATTAAAAGAGGGTTGTCGCTATATAGACAGCCTTAACAGGCGGTGAGGCATGGGCAAGGACAGCGATGAAAAAGGAAGGCTCAGGATGCTCAGCGCCTTGGCTACCGTCAGTTCTCTGGGCATGATGATCGTAGGCGATTTCATGCTGGCTTACTACGGCGGCAACTGGCTGGACGAATACTTCGCCACCGGCGATCACCGCATCCGTCTTTTTTGCATCTGCTTGGCCATCGTAACGGTGTTTTTGACTTTTTTTCGATTGATCCGGACTGCTTTGCCGCAGTCCGATAAGGATGAGCAGTGAGTCATGAGCAAAAAGTTCGATTTGACTCCGCTCCTGAAAAAAGGGTACGGACCTTTTCTCAAGTTGCCCTTAGCGGCAGGGCTCATCGTCTGCGCCGGGGTCTGGGGCTTGGGCTGCGGTGGCGTTGCCTTTTCCCTCTTGCGGGGCTGTGTGCTGGGGTTGGCCGACGGCGCCATCATGCTGAAGGGCATCAAAAAGGCGCTGCCCTTTAAGGACGAGCCGCAAAAAGGCTTGGCCATCATGCGGCGCTACCGCTGGTACCGAGTGGCTGCAGCGTCCGCCGTCATCATTTTGTTGTTGAAACAGGGCTCTGCCGTAACAGGCGTCTTCATAGGGCTCCTGCTGATGCATATTTTTTTCATCATCAACATGATATTTATCGCGTACCGACTGGATAAGGAGGAGACGTGAAGAAAGGAGAGAGAAAGAATGGGAACTGAAGCAGCTGCAATGGCGCAAGGTGCCGAACATGCCGGCGAGATAGTCCATTACTTTCCCACGGAAGTGCTGCCGGGCGTAGTCATCAATATGCAGACCATGTACATGACCTGGATCAGCATGGCAGTAGTGCTGGTGCTCTTCCTGGCGGCGGCCCGCAGCCCCAAACTGATCCCCTGCGGTCTGCAGAACGTAATGGAATTTTTCATCGACTTCCTCAACGGTTTGATGGAAGGCACCCTGGGTATCAAAGGGCGCAAATATATGGCCCCCTTTATTATTACCCTCTTCATGTTCATCCTGATCAGCAATGAACTGGGCATGTTGCCTCAGGTAGGAGTGCACTGGACCAGCCCCACCAACGACGTGAACACCTGTTTCGGCCTGTCGCTGACGGTGGCCATCGGCGTTTACATCGTAGGCGTGTGCCAGCACGGTCTGGGCCACTTCAGGCACTTTGTGGAACCCTCCCCCGCATTCCTGCCCCTACATTTGCTGGATCAGATCACCAAGCCCATGACCATGGCCCTTCGTCTATTCGGTAATATACTGGCAGGCGAGATCCTGCTGATAGTGCTCTATCGGCTGGCTCCGTGGGTCGTTCCTGAACTGTGGGTGATGTTCAGTTTGTTCATCGGCTTCCTGCAAGCCTTTATCTTCACCATGCTGACCCTGACCAGTTTTGCCGTGGCCTTTGCCCATCATTGACCGGGACGGCGTCACCGCATAGCTAACAATCGTGTGATTAGAAAGGATGTAAAGAAATGACTGAAAACGCCATCATTATCGCAGCTTCCATGTTTGCTGTAGCCTTCATCTGCTTGGGTGCCGCCCTGGGCGCCGCTCTGGGCAACGGCAACCTGACCGGCAAGAGCATCGAGTCCATGGCCCGTCAGCCGGAAGAAGCCAGCTCTCTCTTCACCAACATGCTGGTATCCGTAGGCTTGGTAGAGTCCATGCCTATCCTCTGCTACGTTATCGCAGTTGTTCTGGTATTTGCCAACCCCTTCGCTAAATAAGCAGTCCAGCGGTATTTAAGAAAACAATAAAGGAGCGTGCAATAATTGATCGACTTCAACGCAACACTTATCGCACAAGTCCTGAACTTCCTGGTTCTTGTTTTCGTTCTTGCCAAGTTCGCCTATAAGCCTTTACTGAAGATGATGGACGAACGCAAGAATAAGATAGCCGGGGATCTGGCTGCGGCAGAGCAGGCCAAGACCGATGCAGAAGCGGTAAAGGCCGAGTATGCTGCCAAACTGGCCGCTGCCAGACAGGAAGCCCAGGTCATCATTGACAATGCCCGCAAGGCCGCGCAGGCTGCTCACGACAAAGCACTGGCCGACACCAAGGCCGAGCAGGAGCAGATCATCGCCGCCGCCAAAGAGACCATCGCCATGGAGAAGAAGAAATCTCTGGGCGAAGTTCGCGATCAGGTGATCGCCCTCTCTATGGCCGCCGCAGGCAAGATCATCGAACAAAAGCTGAGTTCTGACGAAGATAAAAAATTAGCGGGCGAAATCGTCGACTCCATCCTCAAGTAGTTTCGCCGCTTTCCCACTAGGCCCGAAAGGCTGAAGTGGTATTCGGAGGTGAATTGATCCAATATGAAGCAAGAAGAAAATATTGCTTTGCTAAAGCAAGATTTATCCAACTTCAATATTGATCTGGGTTCCATCAGAGAGTTGCTGGACGTGAAGGTCACTACGGCCAAAAAATTGACCAGCAGCGAGTATCAATCCATTTCTGCTATTCTCACTGAAAAGCTGGGGCGGGATATCTTCCTGAACAAGGTAGTTGATCCTGCTATATTAGGCGGTATTATCGTACAGGTAGGCGACAAAGTTTTCGATGCTTCCGCAGCCCGGAAACTGAACAAAGTCAAAGATATCTTCTCCGGAGTCGATATCCACGACTACGAACCTGCCAAGATAGTAGACGACCTGCAAGCTCAGTTGGAGAAGAGCACCGTTGATGCTAACCTGGAAGAAGTTGGTATCGTAGACAAGATCGGCGACGGCATCGCCAACGTTATCGGCATGAAGAACGCTATGGCCGGCGAGCTGGTAGAGTTGCCTCACGGCATTTCGGGCATGGTGCTGAACCTGAACCCCAACGACGTGGGCATCGTGCTGATGGGCGGCGAGACCGTCATCAAAGAAGGTGACCAGGTACGGCGTACCGGTCGCATCATGGAAGTGCCCGTGGGCGAAGCATTGCTGGGCCGTGTAGTCAGCGCCATCGGCGCCCCCATCGACGGTAAGGGCGAGATCGCCGCAGCCGAGTATCGGCCGGTAGAATCTCCCGCTCACGGCATCGCCGACCGGCAACCGGTAGACACTCCCTTGCAGACCGGTCTGAAGTGCATCGACGCCCTCGTTCCCATCGGCAGAGGCCAGAGGGAACTTATCATCGGCGACCGCGGCACCGGCAAGACCGCTCTGGCCATCGACACCATCATCAATCAAAAAGGTCAAGATGTTATCTGCATTTACGTGGCCATCGGCCAAAAGGCCTCCAATGTGGCCCGTATCGTCCGCACTTTGGAGCAGCACGGCTCCATGGAATACACCATCATCGTAGCCGCTACCGCCGCAGACAGTGCTCCGTTGCAGTATCTGGCCCCTTACAGCGGTGTGACCATGGCCGAGTACTTCATGGATCAGGGCAAGGATGTGCTCTGCGTTTACGACGACCTTTCCAAACACGCCGTCGCTTACAGGGCCATGTCTCTGTTGCTGCGCCGTCCTCCCGGACGCGAAGCTTATCCCGGCGACGTATTCTATCTCCACTCCAGACTGTTGGAGCGGGCTGCCAAGCTCAACTCCATCCCGCCGCTGAAAGGCGGTTCCATCACGGCTCTGCCTGTGATCGAAACTCTGGCCGGCGACGTGGGCGGCTTCATCCCCACCAACGTCATCTCCATCACCGACGGCCAGATATTCTTGGAGTCCGAGCTCTTCTATTCCGGTATCCGTCCGGCTATCAACTCCGGTCTTTCGGTATCCCGTGTAGGCGGCGCCGCTCAGATCAAAGCCATGAAACAAGTAGCCGGCACACTGCGTTTGGATCTGGCTCAGTACCGTGAGTTGGCCGCGTTCTCTCAGTTTGCTTCCGATCTGGACAAGGCCACCAAGGCTCAGTTGGACAGAGGCATGCGCCTTACGGAAATGCTGAAGCAAGGCCAGTACATGCCCTTGCCGGTAGAAAAGCAGGTAATGGCTATCTATCTGGGCACCAAGGGTTATCTGGACGACGTAGCCGTTAAGGACGTTACCCGTTGTGAAAAAGAGTTCTTGGACTTTATGGATGCCAACCACCCCGAAGTGGGCGCAGACATCGTTAAGACCAAGAAGATCACCGATGAGAACGAAAAAGCGCTGAAGGAAGCTATCACCCAGTTCAAAGACGTGTTCAACGGAGCGAGGTGATAACTGATGGCTACGGCACGGGAAATCAAGAGCCGTATGAAGAGCGTCAGCAGTATCGGCAAGATCACCAAGGCCATGAAGATGGTGGCCGCCGCCAGGATGCGGCGGGCCCAGGAAAGGGCAGCGGCCAGCCGCCCCTACGCTTTGAAGATCAAAGAGGTCTTGTCATCTGTTGTCAGCGATCCGTCGTTGCTCGGCGATCTGCAGGCCAAAGCTCATCCGCTGCTGCAAAAAAGGGAAGTCAAAAAAGTGGGCTTCCTGGTTATCTCTTCGGATAAAGGCCTGGCCGGAGCATACAGCTCCAACGTGCTGAAGCGGGCTGTCGCCGAGATCTCTGCCACAGAAGGCGAAGCGGTGATCATAGCCAGCGGTCGCACGGCCAGAGACTTTTTCCAGCGCAGAGGCTATAAGGTGATCAGCGAGCACCTGGGTTTTTCCGACAAACCATCTTACGAGGATGCGCAGGAATTGGCCAAGGTAGCCGTTGCCCGCTTCGCCGCAGAAGAAATCGACCAACTCTATGTGGTCTACACCATCTTCAAGACCGCACTTTCTCAAATACCTACCTGCGAGCAGATATTGCCGGTAGAACCTCCCGCCCGGGAGGAGGGAAAGGCCGAGGCCGCCTTTATCTTCGAGCCTTCCGAGGACGAAGCACTGAAGGTGCTGGCCCCCAGATATTTGGAGACGGTGATCTATGCGGCGTTGGTGCAGGCGGCGGCCAGTGAGCTGGGCGCCCGCATGACGGCCATGACTTCTGCCACCGATAATGCCGGCAAGTTGGGACAAAAATTGCTGGTGGGCTACAACAAAGCCCGTCAGGCCGGCATTACCAGAGAATTGACAGAGATTTGCGGCGGCGTGGAAGCGCTGAAGCAAGCACAAAATTGACGAAAGATTTCATAGGGAGGCATAAACCTTGAATACAGGTAGAATTGTACAAGTTGTCGGCCCTGTTATCGATGTGGAGTTCCCCCCGAAGAACATGCCCGCTATTTTGAACGCCATCAAAGTGGACTGCACCACCGATGACGGCAAGGTGAAGATCCACCTTACCGCCGAGGTCATGCAGCACGTGGGTGCTTCCGTGGCCCGCTGTGTAGCCATGAGCTCCACCGACGGCTTGGTCAGAGGCATGGAGTGCGTTGATACCGGCAAGCCTATCTCCGTTCCGGTGGGGCCGGGGGTGTTGGGCCGCATCTTCAACGTACTGGGAGAGACTGTGGACCATGATGATACTCCTGTAGAAGCAGCTGACTATTGGCCCATCCATCGGCCCGCTCCCAGCTTCGATCAACAGGCTACCAGCACCAGGATACTGGAGACCGGCATCAAAGTAGTAGATTTGATCGCACCCTATGCCATGGGCGGCAAGATCGGCCTCTTCGGCGGCGCCGGCGTAGGCAAGACCGTTATCATCATGGAGCTGATCCACAACATCGCCACGGCCCACGGCGGCTACTCCGTTTTCGCAGGCGTAGGCGAGCGTACCCGTGAGGGCAACGATCTGTGGGGCGAAATGAAAGAATCCGGCGTTATCAACAAAACGGCGCTGGTGTACGGCCAGATGAACGAGCCTCCGGGAGCCCGTATGCGGGTGGGCCTGAGCGGCTTGACCATGGCCGAGTATTTCCGTGATGTTGGGGGCCAAGACGTGCTCCTCTTCATCGATAACATTTTCCGTTTCATCCAAGCAGGTTCCGAGGTATCCGCTCTCTTGGGCCGCATGCCGTCTGCAGTAGGTTATCAGCCCACTTTGGCCAACGACATCGGCGCTCTTCAAGAGCGCATCACCTCCACCAAGAGCGGCTCTATCACTTCCGTACAGGCGGTATATGTACCGGCGGACGACTTGACCGACCCTGCTCCCGCAGGCACCTTCGCCCACTTGGACGCCACCACTGTACTGTCCCGTCAGATCGCCGAGCTGGGCATCTACCCCGCAGTGGATCCTCTGGATTCCACCAGCCGTATCCTCGATCCGCTGGTGATCGGCGAGGAACACTACAACGTGGCCCGCGGCGTACAGGCCATCCTCCAGCGCTACAAAGAGTTGCAGGACATCATCGCCATTCTGGGTATGGAAGAGTTGAGCGAAGAGGATAAGGTCACCGTGGCCCGCGCCCGTAAGATCCAAAGATTCCTCAGCCAGGCCTTCTTCGTAGCCGAACAGTTCACCGGCACCCCCGGTCAGTACGTTCCCTTGAAAGAGACCATCAGAGGCTTCAAAGAGATATTGGAAGGCAAGCACGACGACCTGCCGGAAGGCGCCTTCTATATGGTAGGCACCATCGACGACGCCGTTGCCAAGGCCGCTACCATGAGGGAATAGAGGGATAACAGATGGCTACCCCCTTCACATTCGAAATCGTAACGCCGGATAAGATGCTTTTTGCCACGGAAGAAGCTGCCTATGTGGGCTTCAAAGCTCTTTCGGGCAACTTGGGTCTGGAGGCCAAGCACCTGCCCATCATCGCCACTATGGATATCGCACCTCTCAAGGTGCGCTTCACCGACGGCAGCGAAAAATGTTTCGCTGTTTGCGGCGGCTTCTTGGAGATGAAGGACAACAAGTGCACCGTTTTGGCCACTAAGGCCGAGCCGGGCGAGGCCATAGACCGGGCTCGGGCGCAGGCTTCTAAGGAAAGAGCCGAGCACCGGCTGGCCGCCAAACAGGAAGGGCTGGACGTGCAAAGGGCCAGTCTGTCCCTGAAACGGGCTCTGGCCAGGCTGAAAGCCAGCGAATACAGCGGCAAAAATTGATGCCCTTGACGGGGAAAGTAGCCCTGCCGGCACGACCGGCAGGGCTTTTTACGCGGAAAATAAAAGAACGCCTGCTTCTTTCTTCAAAGCGGGTCCTTCGTTATAATACAGTCGCCGCAAGGCGATGAGGCAAGGGAGTGAGGAACGTTGCCTAAGTTCAAAGGTCTGGAGCCGGAAGAAGTGCTGGCGGCGAGAGCCGCTTACGGCGACAATTCTTTGCCGGAGACGCCGCCTAAAACTTTTTGGCAGGAGTTTCGCCGCACTTTTAAGGATCCTCTCATCAAAATTCTGCTTTTCATCGCCGTCTTGATGCTGGTGATGTGGGGTTGCGGCTATGCAGAGCTCTACGAGCCCAGCGGCACCGTGGTCGCCATCCTCATCGTGGCCTACGTTTCTGCCAGGACCGGCGTGGCCGGGGACAGCAAGTTCAGAGAATTGCGGGAAGAGGCCGCCAAAAAAGAGATCAGCAAAGTGTACCGCTCCGGCAGCGTGTGCCTTTTGCCCAACAGTGAGATCGTAGTGGGGGATAAGGTGCTGCTGCAGGCAGGGGACGGTGTGGCCGCCGACGGCGTGCTGGCGGACGGCAGCCTGAAGGTAGACAATTCCACCTTAAACGGAGAAGCTGAAGAATGCACTAAAGAAGCGGCGCCGGCAGGGACTCATCTCGCGGAAAAGATCACCGGCGAAAACTTTGTTGACAAGCACAGCCTCTTTCGGGGAGCAGTGGTCTTCGACGGAGAAGGCGTGCTGGACGTGCAGCGGGTGGGCAGGGCAACGGTGATGGGCCAATTGGCCGCCGAACTGAACGCCGAAGAGCCGCTCTCGCCGTTAAAAGTGAAATTGCAGAAACTGGCGGGGCAGATATCTCGGCTGGGCTATCTCAGCGCCGTGGTCATAACTCTGCTTTATTTGAGCTTTTTCGTCTATCAGGCGGGAGGGTTGGCCCTTTATTTCGCTTCCGACTGGTCCCGCATCATGCACGATATCACACGGGCGGTTTCGCTGGCGGTAGTGATCGTGGTGTGTGCGGTGCCGGAAGGGCTGCCTTTGATGATCTCATTGGTCTTGATGCAAAACACCTCCCGCATGCAGGAGCACAACGTTTTGGTGCGCAAGGCCGAAGGCATCGAGACCGCCGGCAGTCTCAACATCATCTTCAGCGATAAGACCGGCACTTTGACCAAGGGCTTTTTGGAAGTGACGGAAGTTTTCACTGCCGCAGGAAAAACTTTGGCTCCGGCCAAGATCGATGGCACCCCGCTGGGCCGCCTGTTGCAGTTGGCCATAGGCTGCAACACCGCCGCCCTTTTCGACGGGGAGCACCGGCTCATCGGAGGCAATGCCACCGATCAGGCCCTGCTGCGCTTTCTCGGCGAAGAAAGCTACACACAGCTGAAGCAAGACGAAGCCAATGCCGTTACCGCCGCACAAAGTTTCAATTCAGCCAATAAATTCAGCCAAACTTATTTAGGCGCCCGCCGGCTCATATTATATAAAGGAGCGCCGGAAGTGCTGCTCGCTCACACTCATAAAGCTCTCGACGAAGAAGGCAAAGAGACGGGCATCGAACGGCGGGCTCTGGAAGAAAAAATGGAAGAGCTCTCCCGCAAGGCCATGCGCCTTTTGGCCTTCGCCTATGCCGAAGGGCCCATGGAAAAAGACCGCATCAAAGAAGGAGCGGTGCTTTTGGGCTTGGCGGCCATTCGCGACGAAGTGCGGCCCGAAGCAGCTACCGCCATCAAAGCGGTGCAGGGGGCAGGGGTGCAGGTGGTGATGATGACCGGCGACCGCCTGTCTACCGCCGCGGCCATCGCAAAGGATATCGGCCTCTTGCAAAACAAAGACGATCTTTCTCTCACCAGTGCCGAGCTGTCGGCTTTGAACGACGCAGAGATCAAAAAGCTCATCCCTAGGCTGCGGGTGCTGGCCCGAGCCTTGCCTACGGATAAGTCGCGGCTGGTGCGCCTCTGCCAAGAAGAAAATTTGGTGGTGGGAATGACCGGGGACGGTGTGAACGACACTCCCGCTCTCAGCCGGGCCGACGTGGGCTTCGCCATGGGCAGCGGCACAGAAGCTGCCAAAGAAGCGGGCGACATCGTGGTGCTGGACGACAACTTCCGCTCCGTCAAGGCCGCCATCCTCTACGGCCGTACCATTTACCGCAATATTTTAAAATTCTGCAGCTTTCAGCTCACCATCAACGTAGCGGCGGTGCTGGTCAGTGCCGTGGCGCCTTTTTGGGGCATCGAAGAGCCTTTGAAGGTTACCCATCTCCTCTTCGTCAATTTGGTGATGGACAGTTTGGGGGCCATCATGCTGGGGAACGAACCGGCACTGGAAAAATATATGAAGGAGCCGGCCCGCCGCCGGGACGAGAACATCATCAGCCGCAAGATGCTGGAGCAGATCGTTTGGATGGGGCTCTACCTCCTTCTTGCCGCTTACATCTTTCTCAAAGCGCCTTGCTTCGTCGCTCTTTTCTCCGGCAAAGAGCAGCATCTCACCGCTTTCTTTGTCTTTTTCATCGCCGCTTCTCTTTTTAACGGCTTCAACGTGCGGGACGAGGGCACGGCTATTTTTAGAGGGTTGAAAGAGAATCCGGATTTTTGGAAAATGTTCGCCGCCATCCTTGCGGTGCAGGCGGCCATCGTCAATGCACCGCTCCTGCCTTGGCGAGGAGCAGCCGTCATCGGCCGCATGTTCAGTTGCGAACCCTTCTCCTTGGCCGGCTGGCTCGCCGCTCTTCTTTTGGCGGCCACCGCAGTGCCCGCCGATCTGTTGCGCAAGCTGCTCTTCAAAAGAAAATAATATTGCCATCGGCTTATAAATGTAGTATGCTTAAACAAAAGGGAGGAGGGAGCTCCATGACCGATCTGGCGGAGACTCTGGCCGGCAACAAGATGGCTCAATTGCGGCAGGAGTTGGTTTTTTTGCGGCAAAGGCTGCGGGAAGCAACAGCCGAAGAAGAGAAGCAACTCATCCGCAAAGAGTTGCGAGAGAAAGAGACCTATTACAATATTTTGGCGGAACGCCAGCGCTTACAGTGAGAGACCGGCCGTCCTTGCCGGTTTTTCTTTTGCAAAATGTTGAAAAGATAAAAGGAAAAATGGTAAAATAAAAGTTGGCATAAAAGCAAGTACGGGAGCGATAGGGAGGTTCGGCATGGAGAAACTAGTGGTAAGAGGAGGCCGCCCTTTGCGGGGAACGGTGAAGACCAGCGGCGCGAAGAACGCCGTGCTGCCCATTATCGCAGCCTCGATCCTGGGCCTCACCCCCAGCCGCATCAACGACGTGCCCATGTTGGAAGACGTGCGCACCATCAGCGCGGTCTTGGAGCATTTAGGTGTCAAAGTAAAAGTGTGCGGTCCCAACGAGCTTGCGATCGACAGCTGCAAAGTGACCGGTTGGGAAGCACCCTATGAATTGGTGCGCACCATGCGGGCTTCCTTCTTGGTGATGGGCCCGCTGCTGGCCCGCGTGGGACAAGCGAAGATCTCTCTTCCCGGCGGCTGCGCCATCGGGGCCCGGCCCATCGACATCCATCTGAAAGGTTTCGAAGCTTTGGGCGTGAAAGTGAAGCAAGGCCACGGCTACATCGAAGCTACGGCGGAGAACGGGCTGAAAGGCAGTACCATCTATTTCGACTTCCCCAGCGTAGGCGCCACGGAAAATGTTTTGATGGCGGCGGTGCTGGCTCAAGGCACCACCATCATCGAGAATGCGGCCCAAGAGCCGGAAATAGTGGCCTTGGCCAACTATCTGAACAAGATGGGAGCCGAAGTGAGGGGCGCCGGCACCGATACCATCAGGGTGGAGGGCGTGAAAGAGCTCCACGGTGCGGAATATACGGTGATCCCGGATAGGATAGAAGCCGGCACCTATATGGTAGCCGCAGCTATGACCGGCGGCGACGTGCTGATCGAAAACGTCTTGCCGGAGCATCAAAAGCCCCTCATCGCCAAACTGCGGGAAGCGGGGGCCACGGTGCTGGAAGATATCGACAGGATCAGAGTGAAGGCGGACAGACCGTTGCAAGGAGTCAGCGTCAAGACACTGCCCTACCCGGGCTTCCCTACCGACATGCAGCCTCAGATGATGGCCATGATGGTGATCTGCCAAGGGCGCAGCAAAGTGACGGAAACGGTGTTCGAGAATCGTTTTATGCATGTTATCGAATTGATCCGCATGGGCGCCCAGATCTCCACCGAAGGCCGCAGCGCCACCATAGAAGGGCCGGCCAAATTGACGGGCTGCGATGTGCGGGCAACAGACCTGAGAGCAGGGGCGGCCATGATATTGGCCGGACTGGTGGCGGAAGGGACCACCACCATCGGCGATCTCCATCACATAGACAGAGGTTATGAAAACATCGTGGCCAAGCTGAGGCAGTTGGGCGCGGATATCGAAAGGACAGATGTGTAAATGTTCAGAAGTCTGGATGTAGGTATAGATTTGGGCACCGCCAACATTTTGGTGTATGTGCGGGGCAAGGGCGTGGTGCTGAAAGAGCCTTCCGTGGTGGCTATCGACAAGCACCGCAATAAGATCTTGGCCGTGGGGGACGAAGCCCGGGAGATGCTGGGCCGGGCCCCCGGCAGCATCATCGCCATCAGGCCCCTAAAGGAAGGGGTCATCGCCAATTATACGGTCACCCAAAAACTGCTGGCCTATGTCATCGCCAAAGTGGCGGGCAAGAGCCTTTTCTTCAAACCCAGAGTGATGACCTGCGTGCCCATCGGCATCACCTCCGTGGAAAAACGGGCGGTGATGGAAGCTACCATGCAGGGGGGAGCCAGCAAGACCTATCTCATCGAAGAACCGCTGGCCGCTGCTTTGGGTGCAGGGCTGGATATCTCTGTGCCCCGGGGCAACATGGTGGTGGATATCGGCGGCGGCACCACCGATATCGCCGTCCTCAGCTTGGGAGGCATCGTGGTGGATGCATCGGTGCGGATCGGCGGCGACCACTTCGACGAAAGTATCGCCCGCTATGTGAAGAAGATCCACAACGTGCAGATCGGCGAGCGCACGGCGGAAGAGATCAAGATCAAGATCGGCACCGTCAGCGTCAACGGCCGTAAAGAAGAATTGACGGTGCGGGGCAGAGACTTGGTAGGCGGCCTGCCCAAAACTTTTACCGTGTGCAGCGAAGACTGCCGCTTGGCTTTGGAGGACAGCGTGGCCTCTTTGGTCAGCGCAGTGAAAGGCGTTTTGGAGAGGACCCCGCCGGAATTGGCCAGCGACATCGTGGATAACGGCATGTATCTGACCGGGGGCGGCGCCCTTTTGGACGGATTGGCGGAGATCGTGGAAAAAGAGACCGGCATCACCGTCCATGTGGCCGACAATCCGCTGGACTGCGTGGCCTTGGGCACCGGCAAAGCTTTGGAAAATTTGGACAAGTTGCATCCCGGCAGCTTCTACAGTTCTTCCAATCTGACGGAATAAAGGTGTGAGCAAAAATACACAGCTGTCGCTGTGTATTTTTGCTTGCCCGCCGGCTATAGATAAAGAGGTGGAGACGACAGTGAAAATATTAGGGGGCCTCATCGCGGCCCTGCTGCTCACGGTGAGCGCCGAAGCAGGCACGATCACCGACCTGCGGTGCAGCAACAGCCCCGCCAAGACCCGCATAGTGGCGGAGAGCGACGAAGCCATCGAGTTCACAGCGGAAAAAGACGGGAAGAAGCTAGTTTTGCAGCTGCCGGAGAGCAGCACCGTGCCCCGCAGGTTGCGGCCGGGGGGCGACTGCGTGAAGGACATCGCTCTGGAAAGAGAGGGGAGGAGCGCCTCCCGCCTCACTGTGCAGCTGCGGCAGGATCGCCAATATAAAATTTTTCGCCTCACGCAGCCGGAGCGGCTGGTCATCGATATCTACCGCATCGAGATCGCCAGCTTCAAACGACAATTGGCCAAAGGCGTGGACTATACATATTATCAGGACGAATTGAACGGCCGGCCGGTGCAAGCCTATACGGTGACGGTGGCTCCCGCCGCTCCCTATGAAGTGCGGCCTTTTTCCGCCGCCGGCACCTATAACGGCCGGGGGCTGGTGTCCCGCTACGCCAAAGAGCGGCACTTGGTGTGCGCTGTCAACAGTTCATATTTCGACACGGACGGCTGGGTCATCGGCACCACAAAGTATAAAGACATGATCATCAGCGGCGACGGCACTCCCCGCAGCGCCTTGGCAGTGAAAGACGGCCGCCCCTTCATCGTCAAAGACGTGGCTTGGAGGGCCCGGGCAAGTTTGCCCGACGGTACTGTGCTGCCCATCAAAGGTCTGAATAGAGCGCGGATCACCGATGACGTGGTCCTCTTCAACGAACACTACGCCCCTGCCACCAAGACCAATCAATGGGGCGCAGAGGCGGCGATAGAGCGCTCCACCGGCAAGGTGACGGCAGTGTCTTTAAAGGGCAATATGCCTATCCGCCCCGGCACCTTCGTGCTGTCGGCCCACGGTAAATTTAAAAATAAAGTAGCGGCCCTCAAAGCAGGGGATAGAGTGGAAGTGCTGGAGACTTTGAGCAGTGCAGTTGCCAACACCGCCGACGTTGTGGTGGGCGGCGGCCCTCTCCTCATCGAGAACGGGCAGGTGAGAGTGCGCAGCGCCGAAGAAAAGATGGCTGGCGATATCGCCAAGGGCAGGGCCCCGAGGACGGCGGCGGGCATCATGAAGGACGGCAGCCTGCTTTTGGCGGTGGTGGACGGCCGCAGCCTGTTCTCCGCCGGGCTGACCTTGGAAGAATTGGCCGAGTATCTGCAGCGCTTGGGCGTGCGGGAAGCGGTGAACTTCGACGGGGGCGGCAGCAGCGTGATGACCGTCAACGGCGGCAAGATCATGAACAGACCTTCCGACGGTAGAGAAAGAGCCGTGAGCATGGGCCTCGGTCTTTTCAAGAAATAGAAAAGTTTTTCGCAGCGACGTTGAAGCAGAGGGCTCCCGGAAAGTTGCTGTCGCAAAAGCAGTACAGCCATGGTTTAAGGGCAACAGTGGTCTCAGCCGTTGCACCGTTTGCAAAGTTTTTCGGGTTCGAGAAAAGGTGGGGGAGGGTCTTGACAACGATGAGCGGCAGCCGAACGATCTTCGCAGACCGACAGACGAACAGCTTAGGTCTGTCCCTTTGGCAAAAAGACCCCACGAGAGCGGACACAGGCTTTTCAGGTAACTGAGAGGCTTGCATCCGCCTTTTCTTTTTTTGCGAGCGATCTTTTGCGAACACTATTGCGGATCGCATCTGAAGAGCTTCGAATGTACCGACGCCGACATAGAAAGATGCAAAGTTGCGGGAGAGCGGGCCGTCGAAAAGTTCGCACCCGGAGCACTCGAAGCATTTTCGAACGCCGCTCGCTCAAAAAAGCAAACGCACAAAAAGGGCTTGAACGTCTTTCTAAGTTAGGCAATGTCGCAGAACAAAAAAGGAAATGAGCGAGAGCCGACGGCAGAAGCATTCGCCGGACTATCTCGGATATATAAAAACATAAAGAACGGAGGCAAAAGGTAAATGAGTGACTACAAGATCAGTTATGCCAATCTATGTGCTATCGAAAACAGTTTGACGGCCATCGGCAACAATCTCCAAGCGATCGACAACAATGTCGAGCAAGTGAACGACAATGTTAAGATCGTTTACGACGAATTAGGCGCTTTGGCCCGCGACTTTCACAGTTTTGTGCAGATCCAGCTCAGGGCTAATGCTCTGTCCAAAGCACAGCAGAGAGTCATCCAGATCAGACAGGAACTGGAGAAGCGCTTCGGGCACTACGATATCGTAAGAAGGACCACTACCGGCATCCTTCAGGCAGATGACCTCGGCATCGTCAAAAGGAACACCATCAGCAATGCTACCGAAGAACTTATGATCTCCACTCCCGGCTATTGGTTGGCTCCTTGTTTGGTGGCTCTTGCCGCTTGGATCAACGACCAGCCCGAATTGGCCGAGCGGGCTCTCAAGGAAGGGCTCAAGAGGAACGACGAAAAGACCTCTCTCTTCTTTGCATTGATCTGCAGAAGAGCCGACAGAAAGAGCGCCGCTCTCAAGTGGACTAGGCGGTATCTCGCCGACCAGGACGAGGAAAATATCGACAGAAAGACAGTCATCGTACTCGATGCTTTCGCAAGCGGTCTGCTGGGCCCCGACACGGAAGGCGTAGTTTCCGAGCAGATCGGCGAATGGCTGGAACGGCTTGCCTAAAGGCCCGGCTTTGTCGAACAGCAGACCAAGCAGTGGTCCGACGCTATCAACCTCAAGAGAAAGCCCTTCGGTACCGATGATTATACCTATCTTCGCAAGTACAGCAAAACTTGGCCCGTCCTGCAGGATATCATGGAGGGGGCCATGCTCCATGCTGAAATTTTGGCTTACTTCACGGCCATCTTCGAACAGGAGACTTCCAACGATACGTTGAAGGCACAGTTGGACGAGATCCTGAACACATTGGTCTCGGAATTCGACGAAGAAGAAGTCCCCCTGCGGAAAGAAGAAAAATATAACCAGTTCGTCATTGATTTTGACGGCGATGAGGATCGCGCCCGCCGCAATATGGCTATCGAGCAGACGACTTTCGAGGAGCGCAAAGACTTTACCCAGTTGCTCACCGATGCGGCAATGAAGCCTCAAAGCTCTCACGCAAGTGCTTCTGCCCAAAAGTTCGCTCTCGCTCTTTCCAAAGATTGGGTCAGCAACGCCTACAACGACGTCGTTGCTCAAAACAGGATGAAGATCCCCAACGAGATCGAGATCAATGTCGACACTTTCAACGACAAGACGACCGACGGGCAGAACGAGACCGAACTCATCGAAAGGTTCACTGCCTTGGTAGATAAGGAAAAAGAAAGCGCGTTGGCACCGATCGTGCTCACCGCATTCAATAAGTTCTGTAAGTGGGGCGGCTGCGCCATCGGCGTTATCGGCTTGCTCATGATGCTCACCGGCAGCATCTTCCTCGGCCTGATAGCGGTCATCGCCGGTATCGGTATGGTCATCAACCACTATTCCAAAAAGAAAGCGGTGGAACAGCTCCGCCGGGAGTTGGAAGCTAAGTTCGAAGAAAAACGGGAGACCGGCACGCAGATCATCAGAGCTGTTCTGGCCGAAGTAGTGGACTTTAGAGCCGAATTTGCGGAAAAAGACGCCGAGAGCCAAAAGGTCATCGACTTCCTCGAGCAACTCAGCCCGGAACAATATGTAAGAAAACAGGCCGATTCGAGCCGTAGGATCAAGGTCCGCTGAAGGGGGTAAAGAAAAATGGATGCTAAAAGCAAAGCAAAATTTATAAATTCTGTCGATGCCGGGACCGAGGTGCCTCGCCCCGACTGCGGTGCAAGCGAAACGGTCGGCAGCAGCCTTTGCGATCCCTGCACCGAAACGCCGGCGGCTCCCGCGGCCGACGCCGCACCTCTGTTTGCGCCGATGAAAGAGAGGATCGTCGCACCCGCAAGGGCGAAAAAATATATTGAACACCGGAGCGCTTTTGCGGAAGGGCTGCCCGAGTGGAGCATCGAGCCCCCTCAGGTGCCGATAAGGAGGCACTGATCGTATGGCGAGCGCAGCTATCGCCCCTCCGAAAACATATTATGAGTGGGCCGCCGTTTTAGATAGGCTCAAAGTCAAAGAGGATGACGATGCGGTCCTTGCCGCTATGCAAAAAGGCACCATACAGTGGCAAGCAGGCGTCGCCGAACGGTTCGCAAAAAAGCTGATCGATGCTATCAATTGGCGAATGAATGCCGCTTCCGACAGATTTCGCAAGGAAATGACTCGTTCCAACGGACAGGAGAGAGCCATCGTGCAGGCTCTTCTTGCCCTCCGCAAGGAGCTGTGTTTTTTGGCTAAAGCCATCGATCTTCCGGCTATCCCGGAGAAGGATCGGCAGCAGTATCGCCGCTTGGTGCTCGAACAGGCGAACAGCATGCAGTCTTCTCTTGAAGATTCTGCGAAGAAAGACCGCAGCGGCAAACTGGCAAGTATCGTGAGAAATAATAGAGTGAACGCATTTTGAAGGGAGAGATGATACATGAGTGATGTGGCAAAGAGCAAAGAACTTTTGAAAAGATACTCTATCGCTCGCATCCCTTTCATAGCTATCAACACGATCGAAAGAGCAAGGACATTGCAGATCTTGAAAGAGATCTCCGAGGAACTGTCGCTGACTTTTTATGTCCATACGCTGTCCAAGGGCCTCTGCGATCTGGGTACGGATAAGTCGATCAACGATGACAAATCCGTATACGGGGCTATCGACTTTATGAGTGAGCAAATGAAGCGCAAACAGTATATGACGCTCATTTTGACCGAAGTCCCCGATATCAGCGGCGATAACAGCGATGCAAGACAGATCTTGGACTTGGTCACCTTGGCCAATGAATCAGGCGGCGTGGTGATGGTCCTCACCAATAACGCCGTTTGGAGCCAGCTGCAAAGATCGGGCATGGTCATCAAGATCGACCTGCCTAACGAAGACGAGATGTATTCCATCATCAAAGAATACATAGACGATTATCGGTCTGAGATCCCCATCGAATGGGATAACGGCGATATTCGCGAAGCCGCCTCCATGTTGGCCGGCGTGACCCGCATCGAAGCCGAAAACGTGATCGCTGCTTTGATAGCGAATAAAAGCATCAAAAAATCCGATATGGACGAGATCAGATATGCGAAAGACAGACTGTTTTCCGATATCTCCGGCTTGGAAAAGATCGAGGTGGACGAGAGCGTAAAAGATGTCGGCGGCTTGGCCGGTCTCAGAAAATGGTTAGAGGAAAAGAAAGCGCTCCTTACCCCCGAAAAACGCGACAAATTACGTGCGAAAGGCTTGCAGCCGCCCAGGGGGATCCTGCTCGTCGGTGTTCCCGGCTGCGGCAAATCTCTCTCCGCAAAGTCGATCGCCGCCAACTGGAAGTTGCCGCTCTATCGTTTGGATTTCGCTACGGTCCAAGGCAGTTACGTCGGTCAGTCCGAGCAGCAATTAAAGGATGCTTTGACTACGGCAGAGAATGTATCGCCTTGTATCCTCTGGATCGACGAGATCGAAAAAGGTCTGTCCGGCGCAGGCAGCTCCAACGACGGCGGCGTATCCACCCGTATGGTGGGACAGTTCCTGTTCTGGCTCCAGGAGTGCAAAAAGCAAGTGTTCGTCGTAGCGACCGCCAATGATGTTTCCATGCTCCCCTCCGAACTTTTGCGCAGAGGCAGATTCGACGAGCTGTTCTTCATCGATCTGCCGACGGCCGAAGAACGCAGAGAGATCCTAACGCTCTACATGCGTAAATATTTGGAACTTGCTTTCACCGGGCCGTTTGCAGACAAGATCGTAGAACTCACCGACGGATTTACGGGCGCCGACCTTGAATCCACCGTGAGGGATCTGGCTTATCGTTTCATCGCCAACAGCAATTTTGCGCTCAACGAAGAAAATATGATCACGGCATTCAACAATGTCGTGCCTCTTTCGCAGACCAGCCCCGAAAAGATCGAAGCGATCCGCGATTGGGGCAAAGAGCGGGCTGTGCCCGCTTCCGGCAAACCCATCGGCGGCGAGGAGCTCTCTCAGAAAAAGAGCGGTCCCAAGACACGCAAAGTGTTGGTGTGATGATGCTGCGCAGAGTTGCGGCGGAGGCAAGAACGCATCCGAACACGCTCTTTCGACATTGAAAGACAACGCTTTCGAAGAGGAAGCCCGAAAGATCGGGTCGAATCTTTGCGAACATCGACGCGATCATGAAAAGCGGGGAAAAGGAGGGACCGTCGAATGCCTAGACCTATGTTGAGACAGCCCCAAAGCCAACAGCAAACGAACACTATCCTAAGCGCAGCCCCAACACAGCGGCAAACGCAACAGACTCGGCAAACGGATAAAATGAAATTGGACAGGCTGCTTCGCAAAACACGCTCGAAAGAATATATGGAAGCGATGCACAGACTGGATGCCGGCGGACATGTACACAATCGTCACAAGGTAGAGGAGCTCATAGATATCATAGGAAAGGAATTTCCCGAAGTCGAAATGAGCGACCTCACCGACATCATGCTGGGCATCGTTTCCGTTTGCTATTTGGGCAGACCCTACGAAGTCCATACTCTGGATATGACCGGTCAGATAATCGAACATTACAAGAGCGGGCAGACCCTTCCCGGCGGACTTGAAAAGGCTCGTTCTATCGCTTTGCGCGGCGGTTATGATTTTATCGAGGTCTATACGGATTGCTGCAGATGCGTAAGCTCTACCGGCACAGTCTCGGTAGTCAACATATGAGCAAAAGGCAACACCGGCCGTTTTTCACGGATCGCCGGTGTTTTGCTTTATTGTATGAAGAAAACCCCCACTTTTAGTGGGGGTTCTAAAAACTTATAGTTATGGACAGTCCATTCGGCAATCCTATGCTAAAATGGTTAAAGGCCAGCCAGCCACACCAGAGCGGAAAGGAGAAGAACGAATGGACAAGAATAGTCTA
>CANRJC010000016.1 GCA_947630795.1 uncultured Phascolarctobacterium sp.
GCTTATGACAGCATCGAGAAACTGGCTGCTGCCGGCGTTATCGACGGCTACGGCGACGGCACCTTCGGCGGCGACAAACTGATGACCCGTTATGAGATGGCTCAGATCGTTGCTCGTGCAATGGCTAATGGTGCCAACGTGGACAAACTGGCTGCCGAGTTCGCAGACGAGCTGGATGCACTGGGCGTTCGCGTTGCCAACCTGGAGAAGAAGGCTGATGCCGTTAAGATCACCGGCCAGATCCGCGCTCAATATCAGAGCTACCCTGGCTTTAACTCCGGTGCTGTCAGCAAACTGCGTTCCCGTCTGTGGTTCAAAGGCCAGATCAACGATGACTGGAGCTACACCGGCATGATCCAGAACGAGCAGGTTCTTGCTCACAGCAATACCGGTGATGAAGAGACCACCTTCCAGCGTGCTTTTGTAAACGGCAAGTTGGGCGGCTTGGCCATCGAAGCAGGCCGTAACCACATCGCCTTGATCGGCAACGGCGGCCAAGTTTACGGCCATCGTGCTGATTATGTAAAAGCCTCCTACGGCAAGGACATCAAGATCACAGGTATGGTCGGCAAATTGGCCAGCCCTGCCAGCGCTACGACTATTAGCGGCGATCCTTTGGAAGAAAAGGCCAACACTCCTTACGGTGAAGATTTCTGGCTGGCTTCCGTAGGCGGCAAGATCGGCGTAGTCAACGCAGAAGTTACCTACATGGATGTAAAGAACCAGTCCAATGGTGCTTTTGGTGCGGTTCCTGCTTCCAAAGACAACAGCATCCTCGGTATCGACGTTAAATTCCCCATCGTGAAAGATCTGACTTTGGAAGGACTGTGGCTGAAGGCTGAGGAAGACGACATGGACGGCAACGATCAGGGTGTATTTGCAATGCTGAAATACGGCGGAGCAAAAGCCAACAAACCTGGCAGTTGGGGCGTATTCGCCAAGTACTGGAATATGGCCGGCTCCACTGTTATCGCTAACGGCGATGACAACAGCTATGAGAATGATTACCTGCTCAATGGCTTTGAAGGCTACGGCATCGGTGCCGAATATGCAGTTGCCAAGAACATGATCGCTTATGTTGACTGGGTAGATCTGGAGAGCAAAGGCAACGACTCCAGCAAAGACGGTGCTTCCCTGTGGAGCCATCTGGTGATCACTTTCTAAGAAAAAGCCTCACAGCGGCAACTGCGCAAGTTGCAAAAAACGGAGGGGCACGCAAGTGCCCCTCTTTACTATTCGAAGGTGAAATAACTCGCTCGCATGAAAATTTTAAAGCGTTGACTTTCGCCTTCGGCCTTGTTACAATAAAGATGCTTTTGATTGCCGATCTCGCAAGAGGAGAGGCGGCACCGCAAGGGATACTCCCCGTTGTTTGCGGACAAACGAATAGAGTAACGATCTAGCCGCTCACCGACAAGCGGGATAGAAGCAGTCGGACCGAAGTGAGCACGTCCTTCGCCAATGGCGAGGGACTTTTTGTTTTAGTGTGGAGTTTGGAGTGAGGTGTGTGGAGTTGAGAGCACCGCACACTGAGCCTGTCGAAGTGAGCGGTGCAATGGCAGAGTCTTTCATTCGCGTCGGGCATTTCGACAAGCTCAATGACCGACGCTACACGAAGCTCAGCGCAGCAGCTAAGTAGCAAGTTTTTCTTCTCATTTTGTCCCTAAAAATGTATAATAAAAGTACGGTCACATCAGGGGCAAGGTGAGCAAAATAAAAAAGCAAAAGGAGGAGACCCAATGCCCCGGATGAAAAGGACCGTAAAAGACAGCGTTTTCACTTATCTCTTTCAAGACCCGCAGTACACTCTGCAGCTCTATAAGTCGCTGCACGGCGAAGATGACGGCGTCGAAGAGAAAGACATCGAACTGATCACGCTGACCAACGTCTTGGTCGACGACATTTACAACGACTTAGGCTTTTTGGTGAAAGACAGGCTGATCGTTTTAGTGGAAGCCCAGTCCACATTTTCTCGGAACATCGCCTATCGTATGCTGCTTTACATGACAGCAACTTTTAAAGCCTACGCCGATAGAGAAAAGATGGACAGCCACTCGCAGAAAGATCTGCACTTCCCTCATGCGGAGGTATATGTTATCTACACGGGGGAGGGAGAAGTCCCCGCTGTCTGTCGATTTTCGGATCTCTGCGAAAAAGGGAAAGATGAAGACGATGTAGATGTAGAAACGAGAGTTCATGTACTGCGGGGAGATGCCGCCGATAAAAACGACATCGTGAGGCAGTATGTGCGCTTTTGCAAGATCGCCGATGAAGAGCGGCGCAAAGGCGGCCCCACGGTGAAAACTGTAAAGAGGATCATCGACCGCTGTATCGAAGAAGGAGTGCTGCCAGTTTTTTTGGCGTCACGCAGGAGGGAGGTAGAGGATATGATGGTAGTATTGTTCGATGAAAAGAAAGTAAGAGAGATCCACGAGTACAACCTTAGGAAAGATGCTTTAGAAGAGGGCAGAGACGAGGGCACAGAAAAAGGCATCTCTGCTATGGTCGCCACATTGAAGCAATTGGATATAGCAAAGGCCGTTGCCAAAGATAAATTGGTACTGAACTTTCACTTATCTCCTCAAGTTGCCGAGGCGAAGGTGGAGCAGTATTGGAATTGACGAAAATTTGAACAAGTGAACAAAAAACTGAGGGACGCTCAAAAGGCGTCCCTCTTTTGCATATAAAACTTTTCTGCCGGCAGCGGAAGAGTTTCACAGAAGAAAAGAAAAAAATTGTTTTCGTCGCAAAAATCCCCGCGAATTCGCACACAGAGTTTTGCCCAAGGCGGCTGCTTATTTTTGCGGCACTCTTTTTTTAAGTCGATGCCGGTGAAATTTTCAAAACTTGCGCAGACAGAAGGCGAAGGCCGCAACACTGCCCCTTTTTTGGCGCAAGAAGATTTTTATGTTATAATGAAAACATGACAGCCTTGGAATTTTCGCGAGGGAGAAGAGGACTTCTTTCATGAACAAGATGCTCAGGCTCATCCTCAATTTGAACCGCAGCATGGCGGTGTGCCTTTCCTTCACGGCTCTCATCGCCGTAGGCACCCTGCTCTTGCTGCTGCCTGTGTCCAACACCGCCGGAGAGTGGATGGATCTTACAGACGCTCTTTTCACCGCCACCAGCGCCGGCTGCGTCACCGGCTTGGCCGTGGTGGACACCGGCCGCTACTTCAGCCTCTTCGGGCAAATAGTGATCTTGCTTTTGATCCAGATCGGCGGTGTGGGCATCATGACCCTCACCACCGTTTTGAGCATCGGCATGGGGAAAAGAGTGGCCATTCGCGAGCGGCTGCTGCTGCAGGAATCGCTGAACCAAGACGAGCCTGGCAGTGTGGTGCGGACCGCCCGCAACATCATCGTCTATACTTTGGCGACAGAATTTTTCTTCGGCGCTTTGCTCTCTTATTATTTTTACGAAGAAGCGGGGCTGGGGGCGAAGGCGTTCTATTGGGGCTTTTGGCACGCAGTGAGCGCTTTTTGCAACGCCGGCTTCGATATTTTGGGTAATTGGACCAGCCTCACCAATTATCGGGACAACATAGTGGTGAACCTCATCTTCATTTTGCTCATCACTTTGGGCGGCTTGGGCGTCATCGTCATCAGCGACGTGGCCCGCAAGCGCTCGTGGCGCCGCCTCACTCTCCACACTAAGATCGCTCTCACCGCCTCGGCCTGTCTCACTTTCGGCGGGGCCTTGCTCATTTGGGCTTTAGAATGCGATAACCCCGCCACCTTGGGAGAACTTGGGGCGCCGCAGCAATTTTTGGCGTCTCTCTTTCAATCGGTGAGCCTGCGCACCGCAGGCTTCAACACTTTGGATCTTTCTCAAATGCGTTTCGGCAGTCTTTTCGCCATGGAAGCGCTGATGTTCATAGGGGCGTCTCCCACATCTGCCGGCGGCGGCCTCAAGACCACCACTTTCGTGGTGTTGCTGGCCAGCACTTTGGCCTTGGTCCGAAATAAAAAAGATGCGGTGCTCTTCAGGCGGCGGCTGAGTTCTCAGAGCATCGGCAAAGCGGCCAGCGTTTTCGTGCTGGCGGCCCTCTATTTGGCCATGGCTTTTTTTGCTTTGCTCTTGGCGGACGGCAACAGCCATCCCTTCGCTTTGACTCTTTTCGAAATATTCTCCGCCTTCGGCACCGTGGGCATGGGAGTGGGCATCACTCACGAATGGAACACGGCGGCGAAGTTGGTGCTGATCCTCACCATGTTCGTGGGCAGGGTGGGCATCTTGACCTTCATAATGTCCTTTTTTGATAAAAATACGGAGAAGATCCGCTATCCCGAAGAAGATGTGTTCATAGGCTAGGAGGCTGTGTTTATGAGAAAGAACAGAAAGCAGGTGCTGGTGGCGGGGCTGGGACGTTTCGGCTCCAGCGTGGCCCTCACTTTGGAAAATTTGGGCTGCGAAGTGCTGGCCATCGACGATAACGAGGCGCTGGTGCAAAATATCAGCAGCAGTCTCAGCTATGTGGTGTGCGGCAACGCCGCCGATGAACAGACACTGCGCAATTTGAATGCGGCAGAGGCGGACGTGGCGGTGGTGGCCATCGGCAATTTAGAGAGCAACATGATGTGCACCCTGCTGCTGAAAGAAATGGGCGTGCCCAAAGTGGTGGTGAAAGCGGTGAGCGAGCTGCACGGCAAAATGGCCGAGAAGATCGGCGCCGATAAAGTGATCCATTCGGAGACAGATATGGGACGGCGGCTGGCTCACAACCTCATCGCCAGCAATGTGGTGGATTATTTGGAATTGAGCCGTTATATCAGCGTGGTGACTTTGGAACTGCCGGATGAATTCGTGGGGCAGAACCTCATCCAAGCCGATATCCGCAATCGCTTCAACGTGAGCGTGGTGGCCATCCAGCGGGGCGACACCACCATCGCCAATCCTCAGGCGAGGACCGTTTTCGAAGCGGGAGATCAGCTGATAGTGCTGGGCACCAAAGAAGCTATCGGCGAGTTGTGGGAGCGCCTGTGATGGAAAGAGAAGAGATCGGCAGCAGCCGCAATCCTTTGGTGAAAGAAGCGGCGGCGCTGAAATTGAAAAAGGAACGGCAGCGGCAGGGCCTCTATCTGGCCGAGGGCGTGCGGCAGACAGAGGAAGCGGTGGCGGCCGCGGCGGCCGAAAAAATTTTTTATGTGCCGGCAGCTTATGCAGAGCAGCCGCGGCTGGCGGCTCTTTTGGAAAAAGCGGCGGCTCAAAGGATCGAACTGATCCCTGTCAGCGAGGCAGTGCTGAAAAAGATCGCCGACGAAAAAACGCCTCAGCCGGTTATCGCTCTCTGTGCCGTCAAAGAACCTCCTTTGGAAAAAATTTTTGCCCAAGGAAAGCCGGTGGCAGTGTTGGATGCGGTGGCCGACCCGGGCAACGTGGGCAGCATCTTGCGGACGGCAGCTGCGGCGGGAGCGGGGGGAGCCGTTCTATTAGACGGTTGTGCCGATCTTTATGCACCGAAAACGGTGCGTTCGGCTATGGGTGCTCTCTATCATCTGCCCTGCGTCACCGGGGTGAAGGAAGAAGAACTGATTTCAGCCGCAGAAGAGGCAGGCTACGAATTGGCGGCCTGCGTGCCTCAAGGAGGCAGAAATTTGTATAAGTCGGATCTGCGGGGTCGCTTGGCTTTCATTTTGGGCAACGAAGCGAACGGTGTAAGGCCTTCTCTTGCGGCACGAGCAGAGGAGCACCTTTGCATCCCCATGCCGGGACGCAGCGAATCGCTGAATGTGGCGGCAGCGGCGGCGGTGGTGCTTTTCGAAGCGGTGCGTCAGCGGGAAAGGTAGGCAACTATGGACGAGGGCTATGCCGATCTTCACATGCACAGCAGTTTTTCCGACGGGGCAGAGACGCCGGCCGCTTTGGTAGAAACTTGCGGGAAATTGGGCCTAAGGGCCATGGCCATCACCGACCACGACAGCGTGGCCGGCTTGGACGAAGCCTTTGCGGCTGCCGCTCGCTATCCCCGTTTGCTTTTGCTGCCGGGCTTAGAGCTGGACACGAAATGGCGGGGCCGCTCGGTCCACATCCTCGGCTATCACATCGACAGAAAAAACAAATATTTGCTGGAAGTTTTGGCCGAACAGCGAAGAGGCCGCGAAAAACGGCTGGGGCTGATGCTGGCGAAACTGGCAGACTTGGGCCTGCCCCTCACCGCCCGGGAGTGTTATCCTTCTGCCGCCTTCGGCGAGCACAAGGCCGTGGGTCGGCCCCATTTGGCTCGGGCCATGGTGACTAAAGGCTATGTTTCTTCCGTAGAAGAAGCCTTCGATCGTTATTTGGCCGCAGGCAAGCCCGCTTATGCGGAGATCGAGAAGCTGACGCCGAAAGAAGGCGTGGCTCTCGTCCATGCGGCGGGAGGAGCGGCCGTTTTGGCTCATCCGGGAGAGTTGCCGACGCCGCAGCTGGCGGAAGAATTGCTGAAGGGCGAGACGGCGGCGGGCTTCGACGGCATCGAAGTTTATCACCCCAACAACGCCGGCTGTATGGCCAAGTGGCTGCGGACTGCAAAAAATTTTCATCTCTTGGTGAGCGGCGGCAGCGATTATCACGGCATCAAAGGAAAGATCCCCGAGCATTTGGGAGAATGGCTGGTGCCCGTCTCTTTCGTGAGAGAGTTGCTGGAGTGGCATAAGTAAAAAAAGGAGCTTTTCGACGTATATATTTAACGAGAGGCCGCAAGAGCGGCCTTTTTTCTTTTGGCCGCAGCGCCTCTCTCTTTTTCTTTCGGCTCAAAGCCTTTTGGCCCCGAGGCCGCAGGCGCGGGTCTTTCTTTTCATTAAAGAATAAAAAATAATTTATCATTTAAGCAGAGCTCGTGAGCGCAGAGGAGCATTGCTTCGGTTTTTGCCTTGTTCGCAATATCTTCGCAATTTTTTAAAAGGTCAAGACTGCGCCGAAGTACTTCGGCAACTTGACAGAGCAAAGAAAATTTCGAAAAATTTTTGCGGCGGGCATAGCCGCCGAAGCATTTTCGCACAGGAGGAAGAGAGAGGGGCAGGGGCTTGTCAAAGAAAAAAGTTGCCGTTATAATAAAATCATAATTTTTGCAAAAGAAAGAAGGTGACGGCAAATGCAGACGATCTTCGTCAAGGGGCAGAGGCCTTCGGCCTGCGGTCTCTGCCTTTTGGTCTGCGCCGCTGTTTTTACGCTTGCTTTCTCTTCGGGGGAAGTCCTCGCCGCTGCGACCGGTGCTCTTCCTCTCCGACCCCCGCGGGCGGCAGCTCCCATAGAGCCGTCTCACGGCGATCCCTTCGCTCCTCCGCCTCAATTGGCGACGCCCCGCAGTTCCGAGCAAGGGCCTTCGCCTTTCGAAGAACAGGTGAGCCTCACGCTGCCCCTCAGTTTTCTTCCTGCCGCCGACGCTCTGCAGGTGCTGAAAGAGCAGGTGAAGGGCCGCCTCAGCGCCGATCCTTTCGGCAACGCTCTTCTTTTTCGCGGCAGCGAGGAGGAAGGGGAGAGGCTGCGGCGATTGTTAAAAGCCATGGATAAAGCGGGCCGGCAGATCACTTTGGAAGCGAAATTGCTGGCGGTAAGTTTGGACGACACAGCTTCCGTCGGCGTCAATTGGGCCTGGGACAACATACCCCGCCGGGGCGAGCGAAATTATAACGATGCCAACGACAGCGACAGCAGTTTAGATTACGACGGCAATTTCAAATTTTACCGAGGCTACGCTTTTCGCTTTCAGGCCACGCTCAACGCTTTGATCGCCAAAGGCAAGGCCAAAATTTTGGCTACGCCCCGCCTCGTTGCTTTGCCGGGCCGTCAGGCCTCCATCTTCATCGGCGATCACATCCCGGTGCAGACGGAGAAACACGACAGCAGCGGCACCTACACTTCCACCGATTATATCGACGCCGGCATCAAGTTGCAGTACACTCCCATCGTCAGCAGCGACGGCGGCCTGGTGACAGCCGCCGTCCACACGGAAGTGAGCACGCCCACTTTGGTGAGCGAGATCAAAAATTACAAGGTGACCAGCCGCACCGCCGACACTTGGGTGAGGCTGAAGAACGGCGAGACCCTCATCATCGGCGGCCTCATCGGCGAAGAAGAACAGAAAAACTGGCAGAAGGTGCCTCTTTTGGGAGACCTGCCCCTTTTTGGGGCCCTTTTTCGCAGCAAACACCGGGAGAAGACCCGCACCGAAGTCATCCTCTTGCTGACTCCTCACGTGACCGAGGCCGGTGCGGCCCCGGACATTTACAAAAAAGAAGAGGAACTGCTGGCTCAGGTGGAAAAAGATGACTGACGGCTATGCGGCCCGGCTCTTAAACGAGATAGTGGCCGCCGCCGTAGAGAGAGAAGCCAGCGACATCCATTTGGAAAACGGGCCGGGAGGAGGCAGGGTGCGGCTGCGCATCGACGGTCATCTGCAGATATGGGCGAAAAAAGAGCCGTTGAATCTGGCGGTGCTCCTCACCCGTTTAAAATTGCTGGCGGGGATGGATATAGGAGAACAGAGGCTGCCTCAGGACGGGCGGCTCAGCTATCGGTTGGGGAGCAGGCAGTTGGAATTGCGGCTGGCCACTCTGCCCACAGTGGAGGGGGAGAAGCTGGCCATCCGCATCTTGGAGAGCAGGCGGGGGCTGCTGCCCTTGGAGCAGTTGGGCTTCAGCGAAGAAAATCTGCGTCTCTACCGCAGCCTCTATCGCGCACCTCACGGGCTGGTGCTCCTCAGCGGTCCCACCGGCAGTGGCAAGACCACGACTCTTTACGCTACGTTGCAAGAATTGAACGAGGTCGGCAAAAACATCATCACTTTGGAAGACCCCGTCGAGTATCGCCTGCCGGGGATCAATCAAGTGGCGGTCAATCCCCGCGCCGGGCTAACTTTCGCCGCAGGTCTGCGGGCGCTGGTCCGTCAGGACCCGGACATCATCATGGTGGGCGAGATCAGAGACGGAGAGACGGCGGCCATGGCTTTGGGGGCGGCCCTCACCGGCCGGCTGGTCCTCAGCACCATCCACACCAACAGCGCCGCCGCCTCCGTGAGCCGCCTTTTGGAAATGGGAGCAGAGCCTTTTTTGGTGGCCGCCACTTTGCGGGGAGCAGTAGCTCAGCGTTTAGTGCGCAAGCTTTGCCCTCGCTGCAAAAAATTCGCTCCCGCCGACGAAGCGGAGGCCGCTTACTGCGGCTGTACCGTCGGCACGCCTCTGCCCCGAGCCGGGGGCTGTGCCGTCTGCGGCGGCAGCGGCTACAAAGGCCGCCTCGCTCTGCAGGAAGTTTTGCCGGTGAGAGGAGAGCTGAGCCGTCTCATCCTGCGTAAAAACAGCAGCGACTTGGAGAAAGAGGCAGCACTCTGCGGGGGGAGCCTCTACGCCGACGGGTTGGCCAAAGTGAGGGCAGGGCTGACCACGGCGGAAGAAGTGCTGAGCACCGTGGAGCGGCCGCCGGCCTTGGCAAAATTTTGAACCGTTGTTCTGCATCGAACGTCGAAGAAAAAATTTCGCAAAAAGATCTCGCGATGAAAGCATTCATGTCGAAAGTAAAAAAAGAAAGATACGCATGAAAAATTCTTCGCAGCAAAACAAAAGATCTTTTTTTGAACGGTCGGGCGCTCGCAACTTCAGCCGTTTGAAAAAATTTACAGCAAAAAACGGAGCGAAGTTCGCCGAGCTCTCGCTGTGAAAAGCCGCGATCCGGCGCAAAAGCTTGCAAATCTGCGAGACTATGTTATAATGAAGCCAAAGCTACCTTTGGGGCGTGGAGAATTTCCACACCGGCGGTGACAGTCCGCAAGCCCGGGGCGGCGCTCTCGCGGTCTATCTCTCACGAAAGAAGACGAGCCGATGAGAGGGCGGCAGGGCAAGACTCGGTGCAACTCCGAGACCGACAGTACAGTCTGGATGGGAAAAGGTGCTTAGGGTCGAGGGCTTCGCTCGAGGAGCCTCTGCCCGAAGCGTTTACCTCTTGAAGCCCTTGCGCAAAGGCAGCAGCCAAACGGCGCCCGGGGCGGGCAGGAGGTTTTTTCTTTTTCCTTTTGCCGAAGCCTGCTTTCGGGCAGAGGATGTGAAAAGATGCAAGACAGAGATTACATGGAACTGGCCCTGCGGGAAGCGGCAAAAGCAGCGGGCTATACCAGCCCCAATCCTTTAGTGGGCTGCGTCATCGTCAGTCCCAAAGGAGAGATCGTGGGCACCGGTTATCATCATAAAGCGGGAGAAGCTCACGCCGAAGTGAACGCTCTGGCGGTGGCCGGAGCAGCGGCGAAAGGGGCTACGGCCTACGTCACCTTGGAGCCCTGCTCACACTACGGCCGCACCGGTCCCTGTTGCCGTGCTCTGGCAGCGGCCGGCATCAAAAAAGTTGTGGCGGCCATGGTGGATCCCAATCCCAAAGTGGCGGGGCAAGGCTTCGCTTATTTGCGAGAGCGGGGGATCGAAACGGAAGTGGGACTTTGCGCAGAAGAAGCGGCCAAACAAAACGAAATTTTTCTCACATGGATCGAGAAGGGACGGCCCTTCATCAGTTTGAAATATGCCATGACTTTAGACGGCAAGCTGGCGGCGGCCGGCGGCGACAGCAAATGGATCACAGGGGCCGAGGCCCGCAGCTTCGCTCACAAGCTGCGCCATCTCCACGATGCGGTGCTGGTGGGAGCAGGCACGGTGCTGGCCGACGACCCTCAATTGACCTGCCGTCTGTTCGAAGGAAAAGATCCTCTGCGGATAGTGCTGGACAGCCGGCTGCGCACGCCGCTCCACGCCAAGGTGCTGAACGGGGAGGCCCCCACTTTGTTGGTGTGCTCTCCCGCTGCGGCAGCAGCCAAGGGATCGGCCTATCTTCGGCTCCCTCAAGTGGAGCTTTTGCCCTTGGAAGAAAGGGACGGCCGGCTGCCTTTGCCGAAACTTTTGGAGATTTTGGGGCAACGGTGCTGTACGTCTCTTCTGGTAGAAGGGGGTAGCGAAGTTTTGGGCTCCTTTTTCGACGCTGGTTTGGTCGATCGCTGCTGGGCCTTCATCGCGCCTAAATTGTGCGGCGGCAGCGAAGCCTTGAGCCCTTTGGGGGGCAGGGGAGCAAGGTTAATGAAAGAAGCTCGGCTGCTTTACGATGCAGAAACGAAAAAATTGGGGCCCGATCTTTTGGTCACCGGGCGTATCATACAGGGGAAGGCAGGTGAGGAAGCATGTTCACAGGGCTGATAGCGGAACTGGGGACAGTGCGGCACTTGGTGAGGCAGGGGCCGTCCTATCATTTGACGGTGGCCGCAAAAAAGATCGCGCCTTTGCAACTGGGCGACAGTGTGGCCGTCAACGGCGTTTGCCTGACGGTGGTCGCTTTGGGCGACGGGGCCTTCACCGCCGATGTGATGCCGGAATCGGCCCGCCTCACCAATATCGGCCTTCTTGCTCCCGGCGACAAAGTTAATTTGGAGCGGCCCCTGCGTTTGAGCGACCGCTTGGACGGCCATCTGGTCAGCGGCCACGTGGAGGGGACGGGACGGATCGTCCAAGTGAGCCCGGATGGTGTAGCCAAGATATTCACCGTTTCCTCCGCCCCTGAGCTTTTACGCTACATCATCCCCAAAGGCAGCGTGGCGCTGGACGGCATCAGCCTGACAGTGACGGAGGTCTCGCCGACTTCTTTCAACGTGGGCGTCATACCTCACACTGCGGCCGAGACCACTTTGGGATTCAAAGGCAACGGCGCCGTGGTAAATATCGAGACCGATCTTATCGGCAAATATGTGGAGCATTTTTTGCTGCAGCCCTTAGGAGAGCGACCTCCCGTTTTCAAAAAAAGGGCCGGGCTCGGCATGGAAGAGTTGGCCGTCAACGGTTTTCTTTAAAAAACAGAAAGGGAAGGAGAGAACATGGAAAAATTCAAGTACAATACCATACCGGAAGCTATCGCCGCCGTTAAGGCGGGGAAGATGGTGCTGGTTACGGACGACGAAGACAGAGAGAATGAGGGCGACCTGATCATGGCTGCGTCTCTCTGCACTCCCGCTGCCATCAATTTTATGGCCAAAGAAGCACGGGGCCTGATCTGCATGCCGGCTGCCGGCAGCATCATGGATAAACTGCAGTTCGGGGCCATGGTCAGCATCAACACCGATAATCACGAGACTGCCTTCTCCGTTTCGGTTGATCACAAAGATACCACTACCGGTATCTCCGCTTACGAACGGGCTTACACCATGCAAAAATGTTCGGAAGAGGGAGCACAGCCCTCAGACTTTCGGCGGCCGGGCCATGTCTTTCCTCTGCGGGCCCGAGACGGTGGCGTGTTGGTGCGCACCGGCCACACCGAGGCCACCGTGGATCTATGCAGGTTGGCAGGCCTGCCGCCTGTTGGCATCTGCTGCGAGATCATGAAGGACGACGGCCATATGGCCCGCACTCCCGATCTGATCGAATTCGCTCAAAAGCATGGGCTGGTATTCATCACTGTGGCGGACCTCATCGCCTACCGCAAAGACCGGGAGACTTTGATCCATCGGGTGGCTGAGGCAGACCTGCCGTCTAAGTTCGGCAACTTTCGCATCATCGCCTACGAAAACGATCTGGACCGGCGCTGTCATGTGGCTATCGTGAAAGGAGACATACGAGGGAAGAAGAACGTGCTGGTGCGTGTTCATTCGCAGTGCCTCACCGGCGATGCTTTCGGCAGTCTGCGTTGCGACTGTGGCGATCAGCTGGCCACGGCCCTGCGAATGATCGAGAAGGAAGGATCTGGAGCTGTGGTCTACATGCGGCAGGAAGGCAGGGGCATAGGCTTGGCCAACAAGATCAGAGCCTACGCTTTGCAGGATGAAGGCCTCGATACGGTGGAAGCCAATGTGCGGCTGGGCTTCGCCCCCGATCTGCGGGACTACGGTTTGGGGGCGCAGATCCTCACCGACTTAGGCCTCACCAGCATCCGTTTGATGACTAACAATCCGGCCAAACGGGCGGGACTGGACGGCCACGGTATCACCATCACCGAGTGTGTCCCCATCATCATGGAGGCCAATCCCTATAACGAGCATTATTTGGATGTGAAGGAAGAAAAGATGGGGCATCGGCTCCATCCCTGTAAAAACTGCAGTTGAGCAGAAGGAGGTCATAATATGCGTATCGTGAAAGGAAATTTAACGGCTAAAGGTCTGAAGGTTGCCATCGTAGTGGCTCGCTTCAACGAATTCATCAGCAGCAAATTGCTGAGCGGTGCTCTGGATTGTCTGGAGCGGCACGAGGCGGAGCCGGACAACATCACCGTTGTTTGGGTGCCCGGCGCCTTCGAAGTGCCGGTGACGGCCAAAAAGCTGGCGGCAAGCGGCAAGTATGACGGAATCATTTGCCTTGGTGCGGTGATCAGAGGGGCCACGCCCCATTTCGATTACGTGTGCGCCGAAGCATCCAAAGGAATAGCTCAGGTCAGCCTCGAGTACAAGTTGCCGGTAGCTTTTGGCATCCTCACCACTGAGAATATCCAACAGGCAGTGGAAAGAGCCGGGACCAAGGCCGGCAACAAGGGCACCGACTGCGCCATGGCTGTGATGGAGATGGCGGACCTCTTTAAACAGCTGTAAAAAGATTTTCGAGGGGAAAGCAAAAAAATATGGAAAATCTTTTATTGAAGGCCACCGCCGAAGGAGTGCGCATCTACACGCTTCGGTCCACGCAGCTGACGGAAGAAGCGGCGAAATTGCACGGCTGCTCTCATCTGGCTGCGGCAGCTCTGGGGCGGCTGCTGGGAGGCGCCTTGCTTCTCGGGGCGACGATGAAAGAAGCGGAGCGGCTCAGCATCCGCATCAAGGGCGACGGACCTCTCGGTGTTTTGCAAGCCGAGGCTCGGGGGCCCTTCGTCAGAGGTTTCGTAGAAAACCCCAATGTCTTTTTGCCATTGAAAGACGGCAAATTAGATGTAGGGAAAGGCGTGGGGGCTGGGCAGATCAGCGTCACCCGTTATGCTGCTGGCGGGCCCTCCTTCACCGGTTATTGCGAATTGGAAAACGGCGAGATCGCCGCCGACCTAACCCGCTATCTCTATGTTTCCGAGCAGACTCCGTCCAGTGTGGCCTTGGGCGTATTGGTGAGCAAAGAAGGGGAAGTACGGGCGGCCGGAGGTTTCTTCGTGCAGGCCTTGCCTGACTGCGACGAAGAAGTTTTGAAAAAACTCGAGCACAACGTCACTTATCTGCCTTACGTCACTCAATTGTTGGAACTGGGCTACGGGCCGAAAGAACTGCTCAAAGTTTTGACCAAAGGTTTGGACTGTCACATTTTGGAAAGCTATCCCGTAAGTTTCAAGTGCGACTGCAGCAGAGAAAAGATGGCCGTCATGCTGGCCACTCTCGGCGAAGATGACCTGCGGCATTTGGCCGAAGAGAAAGAGACAGAGGTGCAGTGCCAGTTCTGCAGCCGCCGCTATATTTTCAGCGCAGAGGAGTTGCTGGAGATTTTAGAGAACAAATAGTTCGAAATAACTTGACAAGCAAACAAAGCGTTTGTATAATTTTAGCAGAGCCCTGCGAAAAGGAGGAGGTAAGGATGGAAACTGATAAGACGGATAAACGCAAAGCCATAGAGATGGCCATGCGGCAAATAGAGAAGGACTTCGGCAAGGGGTCCATCATGCGCTTGGGAGAGGGCTCCAACAAATTGAATTTGGAGGTCATCCCTACCGGCGCCCTCAGTTTGGACATAGCCTTGGGCGTGGGAGGCATACCCAGAGGCAGAGTAACGGAGATCTACGGACCAGAATCTTCCGGCAAGACCACCGTGGCTTTGCACATGATAGCCGAGGCTCAGAAGTTGGGCGGTTATGCTGCCTTCATCGATGCCGAACACGCACTGGATCCGGAATATGCCCGCCGGCTAGGTGTGGACGTGGATAATCTGCTTATCAGTCAACCGGACAACGGCGAACAGGCGTTGGAGATCGCCGACGCTTTGGTGCGCAGCGGCGCTATCGATATCATCGTCATCGACTCCGTAGCGGCGTTGGTGCCCAAGGCCGAGATCGAAGGGGATATGGGAGACAGTCATGTAGGTCTTCACGCTCGTTTGATGAGTCAGGCTTTGCGAAAACTCACCGGTCTCATCGCCAAGAGCAAGTGTGCCACTGTCTTCATCAATCAGATCCGCGAGAAAGTGGGCGTGATGTTCGGCAACCCTGAGACCACCACCGGCGGCCGTGCTTTGAAATTTTATGCCACAGTTCGCATCGACATCCGACGGACCGACGTGTTGAAGAACGGCAACGACATCATAGGCTCGCGCACTCGGGCCAAAGTGGTGAAGAACAAAGTGGCTCCTCCCTTCAGATCGGCAGAGTTCGATATCATGTACGGTAAGGGCATCTCTCATGAGGGCTGTCTGGTAGATTTGGGCACGTCTTTGGATATTTTGGCGAAGAGCGGTGCTTGGTACTCCTATCAGGGCGTTCGTCTGGGCCAGGGCCGGGAAAAAGTAAAAGAATATTTGGAAAATAATAAAGAAGTGGCCGACAAGATAGAGGCGGCCATCAGAGCTAGGACCATCAGCACTCAGGAAGCTCCAACCGGCGACGAGGGCGGAGAAGATGTGCTGAGCGCAGCTCAGTTCCGGGACGATGAACTCTGAAAAAGGGCCGCGGCGGCCTTTGGCAGAAGCTTCGGGGCAGACAGTCTATGACTGTGCCCTGAAGCTTCTTTCGCAACGGGCCTATTCCGGCGGCCTTTTGGCTCTGCGTTTGCGGCAGCGAGGCGCCGGAAAAGAACAGGCCGACGAAGCTGTTGCTCGTTTGACTGCAGCCGGCCTCTTGAACGATGAAGCTTATGCCCGACGGCTTTTTGAATTATGGCGGAGCAAAGGGAGCAGCGGCCGGGCCGCATTGGTTGCGGAGTTGAAACGCAAGTTGGTGCCCTCTCACGTTGTCGCAAAGGTGTTGGCCTCACTGCCTGACGGATCGGAGCAAGAAGCGGCGGCCAAAGCGTTGGCAGCCTTTTGGCGCCGGGAAGCAAAAAAAATGCAGACTATCGAAGCTTTGCCTGCGGGGCAGGAGCGAAGTGTTCTTTTGCAAAAGCTGGCGGCGGCGGCGGGGCGCTATCTTGCGGCCCGAGGTTTTAAAAGCGAGGCCATGGCTTTGGTGTGGGATAAATTGGGAGAAGTGTCTGACTTTCGGCCTTTATGATCGCAACACGGTCTTGTGCAAAAAATTTTAAAAGAAAAAACGACAGCTCTTGTTTCAGCAGTTCGTTTTGAAAAAAATTTATCGTCGGCGATGAACATGACATCGTCGAGATGCGCGAAAAAATTTTTTCTTCGGTGTTTGCATGAAACTCGTGTTGAAGAAGGTCTCTTCGAAATTCGACGGGGCCTTCAGCCTTTTTCTTGACAAACAGGGAATGTTTATTTAAAATGTATGTAGCTGACAGCGTCTGGACAGTTCCGCGGGAGGCAGACGGCCGGAACGGCGGCCGCAGGTTTTTCGCCTCGGATGAGCCCTGTTTCTGGATTTCTAATAGATTATTCTTTTAATATAGATATAAATTAACAGAGTAATGACTTTTTAGATTCATCGAAAGAAGTACGGGCGGCAGGCGCATCAGTGCGTCTGTTTTTAATTTTGCGGAAAGATCGCGCATGAGCATATCAGGAGGTGAGCAATATTTTAGAACTTATCATCGTTGCTGTGATAGTGGCGGTAGTTGGCGTGATCGCCGGCTATTTTGCCCGCAAGAATATAGCGGAAAACAAAATAGGAGCAGCCGAAGAGAGGGCTTTGGGCATCATCGAGGCAGCCGAGCGCAGAGGCGAAGAGCGGCGTAAAGAGATTCTGATGGAGGCCAAAGAGGAGATTCATCGTCAGCGTTCCGAAATGGAAAAGGAGAACAAAGATCGGCGCAACGATCTGCAGCGGCAGGAACGGCGACTGCAGCAAAAGGAAGAGAATCTGGATCGCAAGATCGAGAGCTTCGAGCGCAAAGAAGAAAAACTGGTGGCCAAGGAGCAAAAGCTCAACGCCACTCAGGAGAAGGCCGATGCTTTGCTGGCACAAAAGCAGGTAGAACTGGAACGGGTCAGCGGCCTCAGCAGAGAGGAGGCCAAAGCGGAACTTTTGGCTTCCTTGGAAGATGAAGTGAAGCGGGATGCCGCCGTCATGGTGAAAAATTTGGAGCAGCAGGCCAAGGACGAGGCCGACAACAAGGCTAGAGAGATCATTTCTCTGGCCATCCAGCGTTGCGCTGCCGATCAGGTCGCAGAGACCACGGTCTCTGTGGTGAGCCTGCCCAACGATGAAATGAAGGGCCGCATCATCGGCAGAGAGGGACGCAATATTCGTACTCTGGAAACTTTGACCGGCATCGATCTCATCATCGACGACACCCCCGAAGCGGTGATCATTTCCGGCTTCGATCCCGTACGCCGGGAAGTGGCCCGCATCGCTTTGGAAAAATTGATCAGCGACAGCCGTATCCATCCTTCCCGTATCGAAGAGATGGTGGAAAAAGCGCAAAAGGAAGTGGAGCAACGGATCAAGGAGGCCGGAGAACAGGCTACCTTCAAGCTGGGCGTTCACGGTCTGCATCCGGAAGTGGTCAAACTTCTGGGGCGATTGCGCTACCGTACCAGCTATGGGCAAAATGTGCTGAATCATTCCATTGAAGTGGCCAGCTTAGCCGGGACCATGGCCAGCGAGCTGGGAGTGGATGTGGCCTTGGCTAAACGGGCCGGGTTGCTCCACGATATCGGCAAGGCCATCGACCACGAAATGGAAGGCTCTCATGTAGAACTTGGTGCCGAGATAGCGAAAAAATTCCGGGAATCCGAGCCGGTGATCAATGCTATCGCCGCTCATCACGGAGACTGCGAGCCTAAGAGCGTGGAAGCTGTGCTGGTGAGCGCCGCCGATGCAGTGAGTGCTGCCCGCCCCGGCGCCAGAAGAGAAACTTTGGAAAGTTATCTGAAACGACTGACCCGTTTGGAAGAGATATCCGAGTCTTTCGAGGGCGTGGACAAGTGCTATGCCGTGCAGGCTGGCAGAGAGATCCGCATCATGGTGAAACCGGAAGTGATAGACGACGCTTCTGCCGTTCTTTTGGCCAGAGACATAGCCAAAAAGATCGAGAGCGAAATGGAATACCCCGGCCAGATCAAAGTGGTGATCATCAGAGAGACCAGAGCGGTGGATTACGCCAAATAACGATTTTGCAGCCGAGTCGGCGGCGGGCATGTGCCTGCCGCCGCTTTTTTTGTTTTTTGCAGGCTCAATCTGCGGGCAAAAGCCTATATATAGAAGGAAATTTTCTTTTAAACAGAGAATATCAACAGTTATGAAAAAAACAGGAGCCGAGCCCGAGGGCTTCGGCCGGAGGGGAAGGGTCGAGCTTATGCCTTATGTTATCGTTTTAGCTGTCCTCAGCATCGCCGTGGCTCTCTTTGCCATCCAAAACGCAGCAGGCGTTACCCTCAACTTTATGATGTTTACTTTTGAAAGTTCTCTGGTCTTGGTGATCTTGGGAAGTTTCACCGCCGGTCTTTTGGTAGGAGCCGGTTTCATGCTGGCCATGAAAGCTCGGCACTTTTTCGCTCAACGCCGCCAAAATGAAGAAATATTCAAACTGGAGGCAGAGGTGAAACGGCATAAAGCCAGAGCCGAAGAACTCCAAAAAGAGAAAGAGCGATTGGAGCAGGCGTTGGCTGAGCAAAAAGAGCATTCTGCTCCTCAAGAAGAAAAGCAAGAAGCTGCGGGAGCTGCTCAATGATCCTGAGGGAAAAGATATGGGACATCCTTTTCTACGACAGGGAAAAAGCGGCGCAGCTGGCGGCGGAACTGAACACTTCTCCTCTGGTGACAGGTCTCCTTTTAGAGCGAGGTTTGAACAGTAAAGCGGAGATGGCCGACTTTCTCTACGGCAGTCGGCAGCCCTTTCACGACCCGTTTTTGATGAAGGGGATGGCTGAGGCTGCCCGGCGTTTGACAGCTGCGTTGGAGAAAGGAGAGAAGATCACCGTCTACGGCGACTACGATGTGGACGGCATCACCGCCACCTCTCTGCTTTATCTTTACCTTACAGAGCGAGGCGGCAACATCGACACCTACATACCTTCGCGGCACAACGAAGGTTACGGCCTGAATGCTGAAGCTTTGCAAAACATCGCAGAGCGGGGCACAGACCTTCTTTTGACGGTGGACTGCGGCATCAGCTGCTTTCATGAAGTGGAGCAGGCCCCGCAAAATTTGGATATCATCATCACCGACCACCACACTGTGCCCCCTCTGCTGCCGCCGGCGCTGGCAGTGATCAATCCTAAGCAGCCCCATTGTCCTTATCCTTTTAAAGAACTGAGCGGCGTGGGGCTGGCCTTCAAACTTTGCCAAGCGTTAGAAAAACAGAGAGGCGGAGTTCATGCGGCTTTCGAAAAATATACGGAGCTGGCGGCCTTGGGCACGGTGGCGGATATCGTGCCGCTGCAAGGGGAGAACAGAGAGTTGGTGCGGCGAGGCTTAAAAGCCATGGCGAGCACCGAGCTCATCGGCTTGAAAGCCCTCATGGCAGTCAGCGGCTGCCCGGACAGAGACATCGCCGCCGAGCATATCTCTTTTGTGTTGGCTCCCAGGATCAACGCAGTAGGCCGTTTGGAGGAAGCGCAACGAGCGGTGGATCTTTTGACCAGCCGGGACAAAGCCGAGGCCGAGGAGATCGCTGCCGAACTGAACGCAGAAAATGCTCAGCGACAAAATATCAGCCGCCGTATCCAAACAGAAGCAGAGGAATTGCTGGCTAAACAGGAAAAAGTAGAGACCGCCATCATTTTGGCCTCCGAAGAGTGGCACAGCGGTGTCATCGGCATCGTCGCCTCTCATTTGGCGGATAAATATCATTTGCCCACTCTTCTCTTCAATATAAAGGACGGAGTGGCCAAGGGCAGTTGTCGCAGCATCCCCGCTCTCGACCTTTATCGGGCCATTGCGGCGGAAAAAGATCTGCTCACCCAATTCGGCGGGCATCATCAGGCGGCGGGGCTGACCCTGCCTCTGGCCAATTTGGAAGAATTCAAGCGGCGCTTTCTGGCTTATGTAAAAAATGAACTACAGCCGGAAGACTATCTGCCGCATCAAACGGTGGATTGCCTTTTGGGTCCCGAAGATGATATCACGGTGCGGGATCTGGATGCCTTGACGCTCTTGGAACCTTGCGGCTGCGGCAACCCCACTCCGATCTTTGCTTTCGACGAAGCCGAGTTTCTGTATCCCAAGACCATGGGCAGAGACGGCGATCACTTGAAGGTGCAAATACACAAAGGCAAGCGCAGCTATGACGGTGTGATGTGGAACCGAGGCGACTTGGCCAGGTTGCTCGGCGACAATCCTCACGGGGCCGTAGCCTTTGAACCTCATAAAGACGAGTGGCAAGGGACCGTGAAAGTTCAGCTGCAGCTGTTGGCCGTAAAATTTCCTCTGACGATCTATGATTTGCGAAGGCGCCCGGAGAGCAAAGAAAAGCTGTTGCGGCAAATTTGCCGCAACGCAAACGGGGTCACGGTGCTGACGAGAGAGCCTACGACAGCAGAGTTAGGCCCGGGCACGCGGGTACAAAACTACGAAGATCTGCAACCCACCCTTTGGGGGAGCACGCTGGTGCTCTACGACGTGCCGCCTTTCTCTTTTGCGGTTCTTCGCAACAGTCTAACTTGCAAACAACGGCAGCTGGTGCTCCTTTATAAGGAAGAAGATTGCCGACGAGTTTGGGAAGAAACAGTCCGGCTCTATCCCACTCGCAACGAGTTGGTAGATGCCTACAAAAGTTTGCGGAAAGTTTTGCGAGAAGACAGGGCTTCCGTCGAAACAGCGGCACTTGCGTGCAGTCCTGCGGCCCTGGCCGTCTTTAAAGAATTGGGACTGGCGGCGGAAGTCGAAGGCCGGTTGCGGCTGCTACCCGCAGAAAAAAAGGAGTTGGAAAGTTCTGCTCTTTATCGCAAAGGACTGGAGCGGCGGCAAAAAACGGCCGCCGTATTAAAAGAAGTATGGGAGGGCAGCACCCGGGAATTGAGCAAGGGTCGAACCTTGCACGGGAAGTGTGATCATGCCTAATGCGGCTGTAGTGCGCAGTATAGAAGATTTTTACAAGATCGCAGACGAATACCTGTCGCCTCAACAGGTGGCTTTCGTTCGCTCTGCTTATGAATTGGCAGCTCAGGCTCATGCGGTGCAGGTGCGTAAGTCGGGAGAACCCTACATCATCCACCCCATAGGCGTGGCCGGCATTTTGGCCAGCCTCAAATTGGACGATAAAACTTTGGCTGCTGCTTTCCTTCACGATGTGGTGGAAGACACCGATTATACGCTCGACGATATAAAGCAGCGCTTCGGCACCGATGTGGCCAATTTGGTGGACGGTGTCACCAAGTTGGGAAAGATAGCCTACGTATCCAAAGAAGACAGACAGATCGAAAGTTACCGCAAAATGTTTTTGGCCATGGCCAAAGACATCAGGGTGGTAATGATCAAACTGGCGGATCGGCTCCACAACATGCGCACCATGAGCTATATGCCCGCTCATAAACAGCAGTCCATTTCTCGAGAGACTTTGGAAATTTACGCTCCCCTGGCTCATCGTTTGGGCATTTATGCCATCAAATGGGAATTGGAAGATCTGGCCTTCCGTTATTTGGAGCCCGAGGTCTACTACGAATTGGCGGAACAAGTGAAGGTACGGCGGGCTCAACTGGAGAGCATGGTGAATGAGGCCATGGATACTCTGCGTCAGGCCCTGCAGGCTGCTAACATCAAGTGTGAGATCCAAGGCCGTCCCAAAAATTTTTACAGTCTGCACAAAAAAATGGTGCGGGACCACAAACAATTGGGAGAGATCTACGATCTGCTGGCCATTCGGGTGTTGGTGGATACGGTGAAAGACTGTTACGGAGCACTGGGTATCGTCCACAGTATGTGGCGGCCCATACCTGGCCGCTTCAAAGATTATGTGGCCGTGCCCAAGAGCAACATGTATCAGAGCCTTCACACCACGGTGCTGTCCGGGGCAGGGCAGCCTTTGGAGATCCAAATACGCACTTTCGAGATGCACCGCATCAGCGAGTACGGTATCGCCGCTCACTGGCGTTATAAAGAAAGCGGATCAAAACCGGCTCAGGGAGCCGACAAAGATTTCGATGCCAAACTCAGCTGGCTGCGGCAGCTTTTGGAATGGCACCGCGACATGAACGACAGCAGAGACTTCGTGGACTCGGTGAAGACGGATATCTTTGCCGATGAAGTTTTCGTCTTCACCCCCCGGGGCGATATCATCGACTTGCCGGTAAACAGTGTGCCCATCGATTTCGCTTACCGCATCCACACCGATGTGGGGAATCACTGTGTGGGCGCCAAGGTGAACGGCCGCATCGTCCCTTTGGATCTGCCTTTGAGCAACGGCGACATCGTGGAGGTCATAACTTCCAAGCAGAGTTCCGGGCCCAGCAGAGACTGGATAAATATCTGCGGCTCCAGCGATACCCGCAACAAGATCCGCAGCTGGTTCAAAAAAGAACGGCGGGAAGAAAATATCGCCGAAGGCCGGGAGATGCTGGAGCGGGAAGTCAAACATCTCGGTTATAACAGCAAAGAATTGTGCACCGCCGAGCGCATGAAAGAAGTGGCCGAGAAGCTGCGGCTGGATACCGAAGACAATTTGCTGGCGGCTTTGGGTTACGGCGGCGTCGTGCTGAAGACGGTCATCACCAAACTCATAGAAAGTTACAAGGCCGCACAGCAAAAAGAACAAACTAAAAATCTTTCGGAGATCTTGGCGGAACTGAAACCCCGCAAATCCAAAGCCAACGCCAGCCACGGCATCTTGGTGAAGGGAGAAGAAGGGATCCTTGTCAAGTTGGCTCGCTGCTGCAACCCCATCCCCGGCGATCCTGTGGTAGGCTACATCACCCGCGGCAGCGGCATCTCCGTGCATCGGGCCGACTGCCCCAATGTTTTGGGCAATAACGGCAACGACAGCGACCGCATGATAGAGGTATCGTGGGATGTGGGCCTCGATGCCGTTTACAAAGTGAACATCATCATCGACTCTCAAGACAGAACGGGCCTGATGAGCGATCTGATGAATATCGTCAGCGAAGCGAAGCTGAACATTTTCTCCTTGACTTGCCACACGGATAAGAACCGCCACGCCCACACCCACATGGGAGTGGACATCACCGGTCTTGAGCAATTGGAATATGTGATGAACCGCATCCGCCGCATCAAGGGGGTCTTCTCCGTAGAGCGGGAGTCCATAACGGGAGGCAAGAGCAGATGATAGCTTTGGTGCAGAGGGTGGACAGAGCGAAGGTAGAGGCAGACGGCGCTGTCTGCGGCGCCATCGAGCGGGGCCTTTTGGTGCTTTTAGGAGTAAAAGCCGACGACGGCGAAGAAGACATCGCTTATGTGACGGACAAAGTGTGCGGCTTGCGGATCTTTCCCGACGAACAGGGCAAACAGAACTTATCGGTGAAAGACGTGGGCGGCAAGCTGCTGATCGTTTCTCAGTTCACTTTATGCGGCGATGTACGCAAGGGCAAGCGGCCCAGTTTCGACAGCGCAGCTCGCCCGGAGATCGCAAAAGGATTTTATCTGGAATTCATTCGGCGCTGCCGAGAAAAGGGCTGCGAAGCAGCCACGGGGATCTTCGGGGCCCACATGCTGGTGGAACTCACCAACAACGGACCGGTCACCATCATCATAGATAGCGCCGTAAAGACAAAAGGAGGCAAAAGTTAATGGAATTATATTCGCTGACGGTGGGCATGCTGGCCACCAACTGTTATGTTCTGGTCAATAAAGAAAAGAACGAAGCCATCGTGGTGGACCCGGGCGGCAGCCCCCGCTCCATCCTGGAGTTTTTGCAAAGCATCGAGCCGGTGAAGGTGGTGGCCATTTTTCTCACACACAGCCACAGCGATCACATCTCTGCATTGAACGATGTACGCAAGGCCACCGGCGCCGAGGTTTACATCAGCAGGGAAGATGCGCCGGATCTTCTGGATGCCAACGGCAATCTTTCTTTCTTCGTGGGCACCTCGGTGGAGTGCGAGGCAGCCGATAAATATTTCGAAGACGGCACCGATGTGGAAGTGGCAGGTTTCACTTTCAAAGTGTTGGCTACCCCTGGCCACACCAAAGGCGGTGTTTGCCTTTACGATGCCGCAGACGACATCGCCTTCACCGGCGACACTATTTTCTGCGAATCCATCGGCCGCACCGATCTGCCCGGCGGCAGTTATCGGCAGATCATAAAGTCCATCAAAGAAAAGATCATGATTCTGCCCGACAAGGTGTGCCTGCTCCCCGGCCACGGCCCCAAAACCTCCGTGGGCTGGGAGAGAAAACGCAATCCTTTTTTACAATAACTTTTTCAGAGTGAGCGACTATGTTCAAGTATTGGCCACGCATCCGCACCTCCACAGCTTTTAAATTGGCGGTGACCGCTCTGGTGAGCATCTTGCTCTATGAGTCGGCGGCTTTTATGCTGCCCATTTTTCTCTCCGTCGGTCTGGCCTTCGTCCTCTATCCGTTGGTGAACGTCATCACTCGGCTCAAATTGAGCCGACTCTACGTCCATGTGGACCGCATCGTGGCCATCATTGTGGCCATCATGGCCTTCTGCGCCCTTTTGGTGTTGGCAGTGGGCCTTATTTTGTTGCCCCTTTTCGGTCAGATCAACGAACTTTTTCAACGGATGCCCAGTTTGGCAGCCAAGGTGCACAGCACCGACTGGGAAAATTTGATCCAATTCGGCGTAGGGAAGCTGCCCAGCAATTTCGACATGTTGCTGGACGATATGATAAATTGGGGCATGGGCTTCATCGGCAGCGTCCTGCACAATCTGGTCCGCTCTTCCATAAACATCGTCAGCAATTTGGTGGGGCTATTGATCGTGCCCTTTTTGACTTTTTATTTTCTCAAAGACTGGCGGGAACTGCGGGCCATGCTCATCAACTTTTTCACCTACGAGGCTCAGCCCAAAGTAGCTCGGGTCGTCGACCGCATCGGCCTCACTCTTTCCGCCTATGTGAACGGCTTGGGCAAATGCGCTTTGATCAGCGGTTTTTGCATAACCTTGGGCACGGCGATCATCGGCATGGATTTTCCTCTGGTCTTGGGCTTTTGGGCCATCCTCGCGGAGACGGTGCCGGTGGTGGGGCCCATGCTGGGAGCGGTGCCGGCCATTTTTATCGCCTTCGGGCAAAGCAGCAGTATGGCTGTGCATGTGGCCCTTTTCTATTTGATCTACTATCAGATCGATGCCAACTTCATCATGCCCAAGATCATGGGAGAAAAGATCGATCTGCACCCGGTGATCATTCTCCTCAGCCTTTTGATAGGCGGCAAACTTTTCGGCATTTTGGGCATGATCTTTTCCGTGCCGGTGGCGGTGGTGTACCGAGTGCTGTATAAAGAATTGTGGCACGCCGGCGAGAGCAGCGAAAAAAATGCGGGTTGAGCCGCCGCAGGCTCACGCTTTTTTCTTCCGCCTTTTACAAAAAGAGCGAGGGAAAAACGGCTGCGGAAAAATTATTGAACAAGAAACAAAAAATGTGATAGAATTATTGAGTATGTGAAAGCACTCGCGGCTCGCGCTTTTCGGCGAAGGCCCCGGTTTGCGGCGGCGAGTAAAAATTTTTCGACGTCGAAAAAAATCCTCGACACTTTTCAGGATAGAGCCCGGGCTCGCAGCTCGGGAAGGAGGAACTTATGCTCACAGGTGCTCCCCGGGGTACCAAAGATCTCATGCCGGAGGAGAGCGGCTCCTGGCGTTATATAGAAGGTATAATGAAACGGGTGGCCGCGGCCTACGGTTACGGCGAACTGCGCACGCCCGTCTTTGAGCACACCGAACTTTTTCAAAGAGGCATAGGCGATACCACCGACGTAGTGGAAAAAGAGATGTATACCTTCGAGGACAGAGGGAAGCGCAGTCTCACCCTGCGGCCGGAGAACACCGCCTCGGCTGTGCGGGCCTATGTGGAGCACAAAGTTTACGGGCAGGGGGGCACGGCCAGATATTATTACATCGGGCCCATGTTTCGCTACGACAGACCTCAGGCCGGCCGCTACAGAGAATTTCATCAGTTCGGTTGCGAAGTGCTCGGCAGCGGCGGCCCCGAAGTTGATGCGGAGCTGATCCTTTTAGCCTTGCAGATCTTGCGGGAAGCGGGGCTGAAAGAGCTGACGCTGAAATTGAATTCCGTGGGCTGTCCCAAGTGCCGGCCCATCCTGCGGCAAAAGCTGAAAGATTTTTACGCTCCCAAATTGGAGCTGCTTTGCGAAGACTGCCGCAACCGTTACGAACGCAACCCGCTGCGCCTTTTGGATTGTAAGACCTGCGCTCCTCATCGCGAGGGCGCCCCGAATATTTTAGACTGTCTCTGCCCCGAGTGCCGCCGACATTTTGACGGCGTGCAAGAATTGTTGCGGGCAGCAGCCGTCGATTTTGTTTTGGACCCCACTCTGGTGCGGGGGCTGGACTATTACACCAAGACCGCTTTCGAGATACAGTACCCGCCCTTGGGGGCTCAAAGCGCAGTGGCCGGCGGCGGCCGCTACGACGGGTTGGTGGAAGAGATCGGCGGGCCTGCCACACTGGGCAGCGGTTTCGCCATGGGTATAGAGCGTCTCTATCTGGCCATGGAGAACCAAGGACTTTTGCCGCAAGTTCGGCCTGTTTATCAAGTGTACGCGGCGGCACAGGGTGATCAGTTCGGCCCGGCTTTCAAAACGGTGACGAAATTGAGGGCCGCTCATATCAAAACGGGGCTGGCCGAAGCGGGGCGCAGCATGAAGGCTCAGTTGAAGGCCGCCAATAAAGCAGGCGCCCGCTTGGTGCTGATCTTCGGCGAAGAAGAAGCCCAAAGAGGGCAGGTGGTCCTCAAAGATATGGTCACCGGCAGCCAAAGAGAGATCGCCGTTTCGACGGTAACAAATACATTACAAAGTATTTTACAAACAGAGGTGGAGCAAGATGAGCAATGCTAAACGCAGTCATCACTGCGGAGATCTGCGGCGGCAAGACGCCGGAGCGGCGGTGGTATTGTGTGGCTGGGTAGCTAAAAGAAGAGACCACGGCGGCCTGATCTTTATCGACATGAGAGACCGCAGCGGTATCGTGCAGGTGGTGGCCGACCCCGAGACCTCCGGCAGCAGTTTCAAGATCGCCGAGGACATCCGTAACGAGTATGTCATCAAAGTTTTTGGCAAAGTGCGGCTGCGGGACGAAGACACCATCAACGAAAACCTGCCGACGGGGGAAGTTGAGGTGGTGGCTTCCGAGATCCAAGTGCTGAACAAAGCCAAGACCCCTCCCTTCTACATTCAGGACGGCATTGATACCGACGAGAATTTACGGTTGAAATATCGCTACCTCGATCTGCGCCGCCCGGAGATGCAGAAGAACCTGATGCTGAGGCACAAGGTCGCTAAATTGATGCGAGACTATTTGGATGAGCACGGCTTCTTGGAGATAGAGACTCCCATGCTCACCAAGAGCACGCCCGAGGGGGCCAGAGATTATTTGGTGCCCAGCCGTGTGAACCCGGGCAAATTTTACGCTTTGCCTCAATCTCCGCAAATTTTCAAACAGCTCCTCATGGTGGCCGGCTACGAGCGCTACTTCCAGATCGTCCGTTGCTTCAGAGACGAAGACCTGCGGGCGGATCGGCAGCCGGAGTTCACTCAGTTGGATATGGAGATGTCCTTCATGGACGTGGACGAGATCTTGACCCTCATCGAGGGCCTCATCGCTCACGTCTTTAAAGGAGCTTTGGGCAAAGAACTGCAGGTGCCTTTTGCCCGCATGACTTGGGACGAAGCCATGGACAAATACGGCAGCGATAAACCGGACCTGCGTTTTGCCATGCCCCTCTACGATGTAGGAGAAGCAGTGCGCGGTTGCGACTTTCAAGTATTCAACGCAGTGCTGGAAGCCGGCGGCCAAGTGAAATGCATCAACGTGAAGGGCGATGCCAACATACCCCGCCGCGAGCTGGACGGGCTGGTGAAATTCGTAGGCATTTACGGGGCCAAGGGCATGGCCTGGCTCCAATTCCCCGAAGAGGGCGGTGTGAAATCTTCCATCGCCAAATTCTTCGGGCCCGAGCACATCGAAGCGTTGAAAAAAGCTGCGGAGGTAGAGCCGGGCGATCTGCTGCTCTTCGTAGCCGACAGCAAGCGTTCCGTGGTGGCTCAGTCTTTGGGAGCTTTGCGTTTGGAAATGGCGAAGCGCCGCAAACTCATCGATCCCGACAAACTGGCCTTCACGTGGGTGGTCGACTTCCCCATGTTCGAATATAACGAAGAAGAAAAACGCTGGGACGCTATGCACCATCCCTTCACTTCTCCCAGAGAAGAAGACCTGCCTTTGCTGCTCACGGAGCCCGGGAAAGTTTATGCCAAAGCCTACGACATGGTGTTGAACGGCACAGAGATCGGCGGCGGCTCCATTCGTATCCATCGGCGCGATGTGCAGAAGGCCGTTTTCTCCGCCATCGGGCTCAGCGACGAGCAGGCGCAGGAAAAATTCGGCTTCATGATGAACGCCTTCGAATACGGTGCTCCTCCTCACGGCGGTCTGGCCTTCGGTCTCGATCGTTTGGTGATGATAATGGCTAAGCGCGATTCTATCAGAGACGTGATCGCTTTCCCGAAGACCCAAAGCGCTGCCTGTCTGATGACGCAGGCGCCTAACGAAGTGGATGCCAAACAGCTGCGTGAGCTGCACATCAGGACCAGTCTCTTGACGAAAAAAGATAAAGATAAAGCGTAAGACCGGAGCTCTCAAAAAAATTCTGCGACTTAAAAAGAGCGGCCTGCATTTTTTCGGCAAAAGTTTTGCGCTTTCGCCCGCGAGAAAAAACAAAAAGGCCCAAGCCTTGAGCGCTCGGGAAAAAGTTGTTGACAATAAAACTCTTACTCTGTATAATTAGCGTTGTATTCGGGGCGTGGCTCAGCTTGGTAGAGCGCTTCCTTGGGGTGGAAGAGGCCGTGGGTTCGAATCCCGCCGCTCCGACCATACTGTGTAAACGGCCTTTACGGTTTCCCGTAAGGGCCTTTTTATTGAGCGTTTTCTTTTTGCGGCTGCGGCTCGAACGAAGAGAGGTCCATTCATGATAAGAACGGTGAAATTGATATGCAGTCAATGCGGAAAACCTTTCGCTGCCGACGGAGAGGTCTTTTATAAAGACGATTATCTCACCAACAACATCCAAGACACGAAGTTCCTCTGCTCCGACTGCGTGAACCAATGGCAGAAGAAGTGGCAGATCGTCTCCGCTGCTTTTCACGAAGTCGATTATGTGCTGACGGTGGATATAGAATTGGCCGACGGCACCGTTTACCGCGGGTTGGACTGCACCCCCATCGAAGCAAGCGAAACGGTGGTGGGAGGAGTGGACATACCGGAAGCGGCGCAAAAGCAGCTTTATGCCATCTATCATGCGTGGGACCGAGAGCGCAAGGCCAAAATGCTGAAAGATCTTACTTTTTCCGAAGGCTTCATGCGCACCAGCTTCAGCTGCGAGACTTACGGCGGCGAAAAATACGAAGACGTGGCCTTCAGGGTGACCGTGAAAGGCAAACTGGAGACGGAGCGGCCCATCCCTCCTTATATAGAGGAACAAATTTTGGAGGCTTACCGCCTCTACGAAGCGCAAAACAGCGACGAATAAAGCGGCGAGCGCAGGCATCTAAAGATTTGAAAAATTTTCGAAAATGAGGACGATATGGATCCGAAACAGGAAATAAAAAGGCGGCGCACCTTCGCCATCATCTCTCACCCCGACGCAGGCAAGACGACTTTGACGGAAAAATTGCTGCTGTACGGAGGCGCCATCCATTTGGCGGGGACGGTGAAGGCCCGCAAAAGCAGCAAGCACGCAGTGTCCGACTGGATGGAGATCGAAAAACAGCGGGGCATCTCCGTCACTTCTTCCGTTTTGCAATTCGATTATCAAGGCTATCGGGTGAATATCCTCGACACCCCCGGCCATCAGGATTTTTCCGAAGACACATACCGCACTTTGATGGCGGCAGACAGCGCCGTGATGCTGATAGACGCGGCCAAGGGCGTGGAGCCCCAGACCAAAAAACTTTTTTGGGTGTGTCATCGCCGCCACCTGCCCATCTTCACTTTCGTGAACAAATTGGATCGCTACGGCCGCAATCCCTTCGATCTGATGGACGAATTGGAGAAGGTGCTGGGCATCAGAGCCTATCCCATCGATTGGCCGGTGGGGATAGACGGCCACTACAAGGGCGTCTACAACCGCCTCGATAAAACGGTGGAACTTTTCGAAGAAGACGGCAGCCACGGCGCCAAAAAATTGAAGTCCACCACCGGCTCTTTAGACGATGCGGCCATCAAAGAGTTGCTGGGCGCCGAACTTTACGAAAACCTTTGCAACGATATAGAACTTTTAGACATGGCCGGGGACGATTTTTCCATGGAAAAAGTCAACGCCGGCGAATTGACGCCCATGTTTTTCGGCAGCGCCATGACCAATTTCGGCGTGAGAAGTTTTTTGGAGCGTTTTTTGGAGCTGAGCCCCTGCCCTCAAAGCCGCCTAACGAGAGAAGGAGACTTGATAGAGCCCCAAGAGCAGAATTTTTCCGCCTTCGTCTTTAAGATCCAAGCCAACATGAACCCCGCTCACAGAGACAGGATAAGTTTTTTGCGCATCGTCTCGGGAATTTTCACCAAAGGGATGACGGTGGAGCACGCTGCCAGCGGCAAACCGGTGAAACTGGCCCAACCGCAGCAATTCATGGCGCAAGAAAGAGTGAGCGTGGAAGAAGCCTATCCCGGCGATATCATCGGCGTTTTCGATCCCGGCATTTTTTCCATCGGCGACACTTTGCGAGAGAGCGGACAAAAATTTTTCTTCGAAGATTTTCCGGTCTTTCCCCCGGAGATCTTCGCCAAAGTACAACCCAAGGATTCTTTAAAGCGCAAACAATTTGAAAAAGGCATCATCCAATTGTCCCAAGAGGGGGCTATCCAGGTCTTCAAGCAAAAAGACCTGGGCGTAGAAAGTTACATCGTGGGAGTGGTGGGCGAGCTGCAGCTGGAAGTGTTGGAGTATCGGCTGAAAGCAGAATACAACACTCAGCTTTTAAGTCAGCGGCTGCCCTACACCTTGGCTCGTTGGGTGTACGGAGCGGAGAAGATCAAAGAACTGAAAGGTTTGGACAACGGGCTTTTGGTGTACGATAAAGCCTCCAGACCCGTGGTGCTGGTGAACAACCAGTGGGCTCTGAACTGGCTGACGGAACGAAACGAGGGGCTGCAGTTCGAGCCGGTCCCCACAGAAGCGGAAAAAATTTAAGGGTGTGGTGAACATGGTTCAGGCAGCGGAGCTGAGGACTATGGATATCTTGGGCGTGCCGGTCTCTTCTCTGACTATGAAAGAGGCCGCGGCCCATATAGAAGCGCAAGCAGCTGCGGGCAGACAATGCTTTGCGGTAACGGCCAATGCCGAGATCATCATGCAATGCCAAAAAGATGTCCGCTATCGAGATATCTGCTGCCGTGAAGCCGACTTGGTGCTGCCGGACGGAGCGGGGGCCGTGTGGGCCGGCCGCTATTTGGGCTATCATGTGCCGGAGCGGGTGGCCGGGTACGATCTTTTGCAGCTGTTGTTGGCCCGCAGTGTTGCGAGCGGAGCCAAAAGTTATTTTTTGGGCAGCGCCCCCGGTGTGGCGGAAGCGGCAGCGGCGGCAGCAAAAAAAAATTACGGAGACCTCAGCATCGTAGGCTGTCATGACGGTTATTTCACTACAGAAGAAGAAGGAGAAGTGGTGGCCGCAATAAATGCTTCGGGAGCCGACTATCTTTTTGCCGCTCTCGGCGCTCCCAAACAAGAATTGTGGCTGCAAAAGTGGCGGCTGCACCTCAACTGCCGTCTGCTGATGGGCGTGGGGGGCAGCTTCGATGTGATGGCGGGCAAGATGGAGAGAGCGCCCAAGTGGATGCAGGACGCTTCTTTGGAATGGCTCTTTCGTCTTTACAAACAACCCGGCCGTTGGCTGAGGATGATGGCTCTGCCTCACTTTGTTTTTTTGGTGCTGTGCAGGGGAAAGAAGAATAAATAGACAAAAAATCGGCAGTGTTATATAATGGGCACATAAAGCAGGGAAGGGGGCAGAGAAGGATGCGCATCGTTAAAGACGGCTATCCTTTCATCGTGCTGCCTTTGCTCGCAGCCGTGCCCGTTTACTTGCTGTGGGGTTTAACTTGGGCCGTCATTCCTTTGGTGATAGCCTTTTATTTTGCCTATTTTTTCCGCAATCCCAAGCGGCAGATCCAAGTGGACCCTGACGTTATCTATGCTCCCGCCGACGGCACGGTGATGGCGGTGGAAGAATTTTTCGACAGCGAATATCTGAACGAAGCCGCCATCAAGATCATCATCTTCATGTCTGTGTTCAACGTTCACGTGAACCGCAGCCCCATCGCCGGCGAGATAAAATATCAAAGTTATGTCTGCGGGCAATTCGTGCCGGCCAACGAAGAGCAGGCCTCGCTGGTGAACGAGCGCCATGCTTTGGGCATCGCCGGCGATAAAGTGAAGATCTTGGTGATCCAAGTGGCCGGCCTTCTGGCCCGCCGCATCGTTTCGTGGCGCACATTGGGCAACAAAGTGGAGCAGGGAGAACTTTACGGCATGATCAAATTCGGCTCCAGTTTGGAGATCGTGGTGCCTAAGAACGTGACCGTGTGCGTTAAAAAGGGAGACACTACTGTAGGCGGCAAAACGGTGATAGGGAGGATAGAGGATGAACTATAGACGCATCGTGCCCAACAGTATCAGCGCCTTCAGCTTGATGTTGGGCTTATTGTCTATCTTTCATACAGTGGCCGGCGATTTCTTTTGGGCTCCGGTCTGCATCATCCTGTCCGTCATCGCCGATTCTTTGGACGGACGGGCGGCCCGCTTGCTCCGTTGTCAGGGAGATTTCGGCAAAGAACTGGACAGCCTCTGCGATCTGGGCGCTTTCGGCGTGGCCCCGGCGGTAATGATCTATTACTACGGTTTAAAAGACTTGGGCCTTGCGGGCATGGTCGTCGCTTCTTTGTTCACTGTCTTCGGGGCGCTGCGTTTGGCCCGTTTCAATGTGAACACTGCCAGCGTTCACGGTTATTTTCAGGGCATGCCCATACCGGCGGGAGCCTGCTTCTTAGCGGCATATGTGCTTTCCGGTTATCGCTTCGCACCTTTAGGGGCGGCGGCGATGACGCTGGTCGTCGCCCTCATCCTCTACAGTGAAATAAAGTTTCCCGATTTTAAAGGCAGAGACGGCATGAAACTATATCCTCTGCCCATCGCTTTGGGCGTAGCGGTCGGCCTCTTTTTGCTCTGGCAGCGGCCTTTTGCCTGGCCCTTCGCTGCCATGTGCGCCTACACATTGGGCGGCATCTTGAACAGTATTTATGCTTATTTTCGTAAGGAGCGGCGTTAAAGCTGCTCTCGGTCCGGGTCGAGGAGCCGGTCATGCAATACTTCTTTGACGTTTTTATGATCCCGCTGCAAGTGGTGATCATCTTTTTTACGGTCTACTACTTTTTTATCTCTTGGTTCGGCCTCTTCGGCAAGAAAAAAGAGGTGAAAATTTATGATGCGAGCAAAACCTTCGCTCTTTTGGTGTGCGCTCATAACGAGGCGGCGGTGATCGCCCCGCTGATCCAAAATTTGCAAGAGCTCAACTATAAAAGCGAATTGTACGATATTTTCGTGGTGGCCGATAACTGCAGCGACAACACCGCCGAGGTAGCCCGAAAAGCGGGAGCCCTAGTGATGGAACGCTTCAGCGAAGGAGACCGGGGCAAGGGCTTCGCTATGGACTGGTTCTTCGAACGGCTCTTTAAAATGGAGCGGCACTACGATGCGGTGTGCGTTTTCGATGCGGACAACTTGGTCCATCCCAATTTTTTACGGGAGATGAACAGCAGGCTCTGCCACGGCGAGCGCTTGATACAGGGTTATTTGGATTCCAAAAATCCCAACGACACGTGGGTGAGCGGCGTTTTTTCCATTTCTTTTTGGATCGTCAACCATGTGTGGCATTTGGCCAAATACAATATGGGGCTGTGCTGTTGCCTGGGCGGCACGGGCATGTGTTTGGAGACGGGGCTACTCAAGCGTTACGGCTGGGGCGCCACCTGTCTTACCGAAGACATGGAGTTCACTATGAAGGCCATGATGGAGGGCATACCCACCACGTGGGCCCACGATGCCATCGTTTACGACGAGAAACCTCTCACTTTCGCCGCGGCGTGGAAGCAGCGGCTGCGCTGGGCTCAGGGACGCTTCGATGTGTCCAATCGGTTTTTCCCGCTGATGCTGAAGAAAGCGATCAAAGAAAAAAGCATCATGATGTTGGACTGCACCGTGAATTTGATTCAGCCCTACTTTTTGATGCTCTCCACTTTTTTCGTGTTCTGCAATTGGATCTATGAGTTCGTGCCTTTTTATCACAACATCATCTACGTGATCCTGCCGCTGCAGGTGTGGACGGTGATAGGCATAGGCCAGTACATCTTCCCCGTGACGGTGCTGTGGAAGATAAGAGCCAGTTTGAGATCGTGGCTCTATCTATTGCTCTACCCCATCTTCATCTACAGTTGGATACCCATAACGGCTCTCGGTTTTTTACGCCGACACGATCATTATTGGACCCACACCATCCACACCCGCAATATAGAATTCAGCGAGATCGTGGTGCCGGAGGATCAGGTCCACGACGGGCCGCGGCAGGTAGACTTCAAAAAATAAAACGAAGAAAAGAAGACCTCCTGTGCTGTGAGAAACAGACAGGAGGTTTTTGCATGCTCCGAAAAATTTTTGCTTTTTCTTTTTTATTCGGCCAATTCGCGGGCGAGGGCGGCGATCTGGGCCGCAGACTTTTCGTCGAGGGCGGAGCGGATGGTGACCACGGTAGGAGCGAAGCTCAAATTTTTACACTTCTCCAGTTGACGGGCCATGCACTTGGCGGCCATGGGCACCCAGCTGCCGTTTTCGATGAGGCCGAGGCGGCGGTTCTGGAAGTTGCGGGCCACGAGATGATCGATGAAAGTTTTCATGAAGGGGAAGATGTCCGCATTATAAGTGGTGGTGGCCAGCACCAAGCGATCGTAGCGATAGGCGGCGGCCACGGCGGCAGCCATGTCGCAGCGGGCGAGGTCGAAGCAAACGACGGGGGCAGTGCAGCCGGCCTTGCTCAATTCTTTTTGCAAAAGCTCCACGGCTTTTTGGGTGTGACCGTAAACGGAGGTGTAGGCGATGACGACGCCCTTTTCTTCGGGAGCGTAGCTGGACCACAGATCGTAGCAGTGCAGATAGGTCCCCAGCTCTTCTTTCAGCACCGGCCCGTGGAGCGGGCAGATGCAGGCGATATCCAGGCCTGCGGCTTTTTTCAAAAGGGCTTGCACCTGAGGCCCGTATTTGCCCACGATGCCGATGAAATAGCGCCGGGCTTCATCGAGCCAGGGCTCGTCGCAGTCCAGAGCGCCGAATTTGCCGAAGCCGTCGGCAGAGAAGAGCACTTTGCTGCTGCTCTCGTAAGTGACGATGACCTCGGGCCAGTGGACCATGGGGGCCGCCACGAAGTGCAATTTGTGAGCACCCAGCTCCAAAACGTCGCCCTCTTTCACCACCAGGCGCCGCTCGCTGTAATCGGTGCCGAAGAAGCCTTTCATCATGGGAAAAGCTTTGGCGGAAGAAACGATGACAGTTTCGGGATAGCGCCGAGCGAAAGCGTCGATGCTGCCGGCGTGATCCGGCTCCATGTGCTGCACCACCAAATAGGCGGGGCTGCTGCCGGCCAGAGCCTGCTCCAAATTGGCCAGCCATTGAGCGGCGAAGTGGGCGTCTACGGTGTCCATGACGGCGCATTTTTCGTCTTTGATGAGATAAGAATTGTAGCTGATGCCGTTGGGCACGCTGTACTGCCCTTCGAAAAGATCGACGGAGCGATCGTTCACTCCCAAATAAATGATGCTGTCGGTGATATACATGGCGCTCTTCCTTTCTCGAAAGATCTGATGCAGTGATGATTTAAATGCTGTCTCAATACGCTTTATTATAGCACGAGAGAGGCGAGCCTGCAAAAATTTTTGTCATAGCGAAAAAATGAAGACAGTGTCAAGTAATCGTTGGCAAAATTCTCCGGCAAAATATCAAAGTCAGAACCCTACAAAGGGCAAAGCATTC
>CANRJC010000017.1 GCA_947630795.1 uncultured Phascolarctobacterium sp.
GGGGCGCGAGAGCGCTGCCGGTTTTGTGCCCTTACAGGGCTGAGTCAAACCACCGGCTAAGCCGGTGGTTATGATTGCATGAAAAAAGGCGGGCGCTATGCCGGCACGCCCGCTGGGCGAAGAACAAGCAGAAAGGATGTTTCGCGCTTTACGCCCTGAGGTCTATTATAGCACAAAGAAAGCGCCGGGACAGGATTATTTAAACTTGCACGCTGTACAAGAGGGTGAAGCGTTAGGCGTGCTTTCCTCAACTCCACACTCCACTCTTCACACTCCAAACTATAAAAAGGCTCCGCCGCAGCGGAGCCTTTTTGATGAGCATAGCCCAAAACGATCGTCGCCTTCGGCGTACGTCTTATTTTTGCTCTTTCTCTTCTTCCAAATGCTTGTAATAAGCCTTGGTCTCGGCTACGATCACTCCGCTCAACAGCAGCAGTGCGATCAAGTTAGGAATGGCCATCAGGCCGTTCACGATATCGGCCAAAGTCCAAATCGTCTCCAGCTTCAGGAAGGGAGCGCAGGCAACGATGATGATGAAGAAGATACGGTAAGGCATGATGCCCTTGACGCCGCTCAAATATTCCACGCAGCGCTCGCCGTAATAGTTCCAGCCCAAGGTGGTGGTGAAAGCGAAGAGGGAGAGAGCCACCATCAAAAGGAAGCTGCCGAAGCTTGCAAAGCTGCTGTTGAAGGCCGCGTCGGTCATAGCCGCGCCGTTCAGATCGCCGCTCCACACGCCGGTGACCACCAGGGTCAGGCCCGTCAGGCTGCAGATGATGATGGTGTCGATGAAAGTGCCGGTCATGGATACCAAGCCCTGCTCGGCAGGCCATTTGGTCTTGGCGGCGGCGGCCACGATGGGCGCGGAGCCTAAGCCGGACTCATTGGAGAAAACGCCTCTGGCCACACCGCTGCGCATAGCCAGCATCACGGTGGCTCCTAAGAAGCCGCCCTGAGCTGCGGTGGTGGTGAAAGCGCATTCGAAAACTTTGCCGATGGCGGCCGGCACGCTGCCGGCGTTCATGATGAGGATGCTGACGGTGGCCAGCAGATAGAGCACGGCCATGAAGGGCACGATGGCGGCGGTCACTTTGGCGATGGATTTAAGGCCGCCGATGGTGACTACGGCCACCAGCACGGTCAAAACGCCGCCGGTGATGAAGGGATGCAAGCCCAAAGTGATCTGGGTGATCTCGGTGATGGAATTGATCTGGGCGAAGGTGCCGATGCCGAAGCAGGCGCACAGCACGCCGAAGAGAGCGAAGATGACGGCCAGGGGCTTATAGCTTTTGCCCAAGCCGTTCTCGATGTAGTACATGGGGCCGCCTGAGATGTTGCCGTTGTCGTCCACTTTGCGGAATTTTACGGCCAGCATGCATTCGGCGTATTTGGTGGCCATGCCGAAGAAGGCAGCTACCCACATCCAGAAGAGAGCGCCGGGGCCGCCGGCCTTGATGGCGGTGGCTACGCCCACGATGTTGCCGGTGCCGACGGTAGCGGCCAAGGCGGTGCACAGAGCCTTGAAGCTGGTAACGTCGCCCTCGCCTTCGCTTTTAGCGGCGAAGATCATCTTCAGGGCATGGGGCAGGCGCAGGACCTGGATCAGGTTCAGCCGCACGGTGAGCAGCATGCCCGTGCCTACCAAAAGGATCAAGAGCGGCGGGCCCCACACGAAACTATCGATCTCGTTCAACAATTCCAACATAACTTGCTTCCTCCTCACTTTTTTGAGCAAATGGGTGGAGAAAAGAGGCCGTCTTGAGCCGATGAGCACAGGCTCCCTCCCAAGAAAAAAGCTTCCGAAGCGACTCCGGAAGCAAAGAGCAAAGACACCGCCCCGCCCGGCTTTAGGCCGGCGGTTCGGTACAGCTCTGTCCTTTGGCCTGAGAGATTGAAAAGAGCGCTGCTCTTTTTTGCCCCTTCGGCACCCTTTTTGAGGGACTCTCCAGAGTCGTGTCCGGCGGCAGTTCTCCGCTGTCTTGCGCAGCACCTGAGAGTTTCGCTCCTTCGGTAGGCCTCGCGGGCCTTCTCCTGCCGTCTTCAACCACACTTTCTTCACTTATACCGCATATTATAACACAAATAATCCGTATTGCAAGGGCAGAAGGAAATTTTTTCCGCTCCCGCGCAAAAATCATCGTCCTTTCGTCTTCTCTCTTTTATTTCAGAACGATTGAAAAAAACTGCGGTCTTTTTATTTCGTCCCGAAATATTTCGCGAAACTTTTTTCCGCCTGCTCCTGCACTTCTTTGTCGAAAGCAAGGTAAGCGGCCAATAAAGTTTTCCCTTCTTCCGTTAGAACAGCGGAGCCTCCGTGGGCTCCTCCCGCCGTCGCTTCGATCAATTTATAACCGAGGTCTCGCTCTGCCCGCCGCAAGATCTTCCACGCCTTGCTGCTGGACATGCCCATGCTTTGATAAGCTGCCCTGAGCGAACCGAAGTGCTCTGTCAATTCCATCAATTCGGCCACGCCCTTGCCGAAGGCCAGTTCGTTGTTGAAGACCCGCACTTTCACGTGAAATTTTTGCGGTGCTTTATATCCGTCCACTTCACCACCCCCCGGCAAAACCGCAAGCGGGATATACACAGGTCTTGCAGCCTAAGCAGAGGCCGCCTTCGCCCAAAGCGGCGAGTTCTTCCCTTTTGATCTCATCCCCCGCTGCCAAACGGGGCAGCACCGCATCGAAGATGGTGGCCGGGGCGTGCATGACACAGCCGGGCAGGCCGCACACCGCTATGTTTTCATTTAAATAAGCCAGCATGAACATGGCGCCCGGCAGCACCGGCGCCCCGTAGCTCACCACTTGGGCGCCGCTGGCGGCGATGGCGGCGGGGGTCCTGTCGTCCGGGTCAACGCTCATGCCCCCGGTGCAGAAGATAAGTTGAGCCCCGGCAGCCGCAGCCTCCCCTATGGCCGCGCATAAAGTGCGAGGTTCGTCGCCGGTAAGTTTTTCGTAAATGACTTCTATACCGTAGGCCGCCGATCTGGCTTTCACGACGGGGCCGAAGCCGTCTTGCACCAAGCCCTTGGCCACTTCGTTGCCGGTGATCAAAAGAGCGGCCCGCTTTTTTACGAAGGGCAGAACGGAAAAGACGGGGCCTTCACCCAAAGCGGCGAGCACTTTTTCTATTTTCTTTTTGGCGATGACCAGGGGGATGATGCGCAGGCCCGCCACTTTGTCCCCTTTTTTCACGCTTCTGTTGCCTAAGCGAGAGGCGGCCATCATTTCTCCCGCGCTGTTTAAAAGAAGCAATTTTTCTTTATCGACTTTGAAGAGGCCCTTCTCTTTGGCGAAAAGTTCGATCTTGCCTTCGCTGCAGGGGCCGGCCTCTAAGCCCTCGCCGGCGCAGGCAGTCGCCAAAAGTTGCGCCGCTTCTTCTTCGTGCAACAAAGAAGGGTCCGGCTCCCACACGTAAAGGTGCTCCTTGCCCATAGAAAGGAGCAGGGGTATGTCTTCTTCCTGCACGATGTGGCCTTTGCGAAAGGCAGGGCCCTTCATCACGCCGGGCACGATGCGGGTGAGGTCGTGGCAGAGGACGCAGCCTGCTGCCTCTTCGGTCTTGATCAGTTTCATGATCTGCTCTCCTTTTTTCCGAGCTTTGAGTTCAAACTAGTCTTTCAAAGGCGTGAAGCCGTAGCGTTTGAAGACCGCCCCAGCTTCTTCGCTCGTCAGATAGGTCGCAAAGCGCTCTGCAGCCGCCTTCTGCTTGCTCTTCTTCAGCACAGCGAGAGGATAGACGATCTTCTCCGCTCCCTTGCTCTCCTCTGCTCTTGCTATCACTTCTACCTGAGAAGAGAGAGCGGCATCGGTGGCATACACCAGCCCCGCTTTGGCGTTGCCCGCCGCCACCCAGGCCAGCACCTGACTGACGCTGGTGGCTAGCGTCGCCTTGGGCTCTATCTCTTGCCACAGGCCCAGCCCGGCCAGATAATTTTTGGCATAAGTCCCCGCCGGCACCACGGCCGGGTCGCCGACGGCCACCGGCGCTGCCTTGGGAAGGTCGGCGAAGCTTTTGATGCCGGCCGGGTTGCCCTTGGGCACCGCCAGCACCAATTCATTGCTCAAAAGGGGCCGCACGGCGTTTTTTTCTATAAGCTCTCGTTTCACCAAGGCGTTCACGGGCCCCGGGGCTGCGGCGATGAAGATATCCGCCTCTAAGCCCTGCTCCAGCTGCCGCTCGAGACGGCCCGAGCCGTCGTACACGCCCTGCACTTCGATCTTTTCTTTTTGCAAGAAGGCAGGGAGCAGTTCTTTCTCCATGATCTCTTCCAAACTGGCGGCCGCCGCCAAACGCAGGACAGTCTCGCTTTTAGGTTGCGGTTTAGAAGTCGAGCAGCCGGTCAGTATCGCCAACAATAAAAGAGACCCGAAGAAAAGAGCACAACGTTTCAACATGACAGCACCTCCTGTGATCTTCCCGAAAAATAAACAGATATTTTTAACGCGAACATGCCTTCCGCGATCTTCCTATATAAAGACAGCCGAGATCTTTTAACAGGAGAGCACCTTCTCTGCCCTTCCCCTATTTATGCGTAAAATATTTTGACAAAGGGGCAAAAGCTCGTCTCTTCTGTGGCTGACGATGACGGCCAAAGCTCCGCTCTCTTGCAGCAAAAGCCGTAATTCGCCGCTCACTTCTTGGCGCAGTTCGTCGTCCAGGCCGCCGAAAGGTTCGTCCAGCAAGATGAGCTTGGGCCGAGAGGCCGCGAGGCGGGCCAGAGCCAAGCGCTGTTTTTCGCCCCAGCTCAAATTTTTCGGGTAGCGTTTTTCGTAGCCTGCCAATTTGAAGCGACGCAAAAGAGCGGCGAGCTCGCTTTTTTCTTCTTGCGCCGCTAAATGCAGCCGCAAAAGACCGCAGCGGATGTTCTCGGCAACTGTGAGATTCTGAAAAAGAGCAAAATTCGGGAAGAGATAGCCGCACTTTCTCTCTTGCGGAGTTAAACTAAGACCTCTCGCAGTGTCGGCCAAAAGCTTACCGTTCAATTCGATAAAGCCGCTGTCGATCTCTAAAAGCCCGGCCAAACATTTCAGCAGCGTGGTCTTGCCGCTGCCGGAGGGGCCCATCAGCCCCAGCACCGGCTGCCGCGAGTCTAGGTGCAGGCAAATATCCACGGCGAAGGCTGGCAGCTCTTTGCGAAAAGCAGCATTCAGTTCCATCTCAACCCTCCCTTTTTTTGCTGCTGCGGTAGAGGAAAAGATTCAAGAAAAAGACTGCGGCCAGCCCCAAGAGGGCCGCCGCCCCCGCATAAAGAGCGGCCTCTTGCCAGCGCCCCGCAGCCGCAGAGCTGTAAATAGCCAAGGGCAGAGTGCGGGTGAGGCCGGCGATGTTGCCGGCCAGCATCACGGTGGCCCCGAATTCTCCCAGAGACCGTGCAAAGGCCAGCACCGCCCCGGCGATCAAACCTCCTAAAGCATTGGGCAGCAAAACTTTGCGGAAGATGGCCGCCTCTCCCATGCCCAAGGTGCGGGCCGCTGCGGCCAAGTCCGGGTCCACCTGCTCCAAGGCTGCCCGAGCGGACCGATACAGCAGCGGAAAAGCGATGACGGCTGCGGCCAGCACCGTCCCCGCCCAAGTGAAGGCGAAAGAAAAGCCCAAGAGCTCGCGGCACAGACGGCCCAGAGGCCCGTTAGTGCCGAAGAGCCACAGCAAAAAGAAACCGGTCACGGTGGGAGGCAGCACCAAAGGCAAAGTGAAGATGCTGTCCCAAAAGAGCTGCCGGCGAGCCGGCAGCCTCCCCGTCTGCCAAGCCGCCGCAAGGCCCAAAAGAAAGACGATGAGAGTGGTGCACACCGCCGTTTTTAAAGACAGCCACAAAGGGCTCCAGTCCAAAGCGTACATCGCATCACCTGCCGCAGTCTTTCACTGCGCCGCCTAAAAGAGCCAAAGCGTGCTCTAAAACAGGCAAAAGATAAGTCAAACATTCTTCCGCCGCCTTGGGGCTGCCCGGCAGGTTGACGATGAGGCACTTGCCTCGGGTCACCGCCACCCCGCGGCTCAGCATGGCCCGGGGCGTGATGGTGAGCGAGTAGGCCCGCAGGGCTTCGGCGATGCCCGGCACCTGCCTGTCTCCCACCGCCAGCGTCGCTTCGGGCGTCACGTCCCGAAAAGCCAAGCCGGTGCCGCCGGCAGTGATGATGAGATCGATGGCCCGTCTGTCTGCCAATTCTCTTAAGAGACGGCTGATGTCAGCTGCAACATCCGGCACTATCTCATAAGCGGCCACCGCATAGCCTGCTTTTTCCAATATCGCCACAGCCTTCGGGCCGCTCAGATCTTCTCTTTCACCTCTCGCAGAGCGGTCTGAAACGGTCACCACCGCCGCCCGCACTTTCGGCGAAGCTGCAACATAGGTCAAAAGATCGCCCACCTTTAAGCTTCCTCCTTCTAAAACTTCGGCGAAAAGCCCCAGCGTCGGCATCAAACACTTGCCGGTGCGGCGGGCGACGCTGCAGCCCTCATGGCACTCTTTGCCCCGTTGGGTCAGCTTTAAGACTACACCGCTCCCGCTTTTCAATATGGCTCCCGGCTGTAAAAGTTCTTCGGCTATGCCTTTAAGTAAAATATTTTCTCCAAAGGCGCCGGGGGGAAGGTCAAGAGCATTTTCTTTTGCGAAAGCGGAGGCTGCTTCGCTCCTTAAGAGGGAGACCTGACGGTGCCACTTCCCGGCGTGAGCGTCGCCTGCGATGCCGAGCCCTTTTTCTAAAAATATTTCTTTGACTGCCCTCTTCGCCGTGCCTCTCTTTTCGCTGAGGCAGAGGGCCGCTATCTCGGCTACTATTTTTCCCATAAAAAATCTCCGCTCTTTCCGCCTTTTTTGCTCACAAGGTGCACGTTTTCGATCACCATGTTTTTGCTGATGCCCTTGCACATATCGTAGAGAGCCAGCAGGGCCACCTGTACGCCGGTGAGGGCCTCCATCTCCACTCCCGTGGGGGCATGAGCCGCCGCCCTGCATTCGACTCTTACCGCACAGCGCTCTTCTTCGAAAAAAATTTCTATTTCGCAGTTGGTGAGCGGCAGAGGATGACAGAGGGGAATTAACTCGCTCGTCTTCTTCGCTCCCATGATCCCTGCGATGCGGGCCACGGCCAAAGCATCCCCTTTGGGCAGTTTTTGCTCTTGCAAAAGCGCCATCACCTTAGCTCCCACGATGATGCGGCCTGTAGCCACGGCCTCTCTGAAAGTAGGCTCTTTGCCGCCCACATCCACCATCTTCGCTCTGCCTCGCTGGTCCAAATGGCTGAACCCTTCCATTTTTATCTCCTACCTTTTATCTTGTATATCACTAGTTTAATGCTTGCTTTTGTTGTGTGATCGTACTTATTTTTGCGAAGACCTTCGGAAAAATATCTGTGCTTATCTTTGCAGACTTTTTTGCGAAAGTCAGCGTTATTTTGCGAAGATCTTTTGCGAAGGTCTGCGCTTATTTTGCGAGGGTCTGCGAGATCTATCCTCCAACTTCCGCCAAAGAGAAGGGGGCCGGAGCCGCGGCAAGATCATGGCCCTGCGGTTTTGTTGCGCTCACCTTTTTTATGCAGGCGACTATCTCTTCATCCTCTGCTCCTTGCAGCAGCAGCTCTCTCAAGTCGGTGTACTGCCGATGATAGAGGCAGCCGTAGAGGCGGCCCCGGCAGTCCAAACGCAGGCGATCGCAACGGGAACAGAAATTATCGCTCAACGCTTCGATGAGACCGATGCAGCTTGCGGACTCTCCCTTTTTCGCTTCATAGTAGCGGGCCGGGCCCTTGCCGAAAAGGGCAGCATCCAGCGGCCTCAAACTGTAGCCTAAAGAAGTCAGCTGCTGCCGCAGCATTTTTCCCGTGGGGCCGCTGCTGCCGTCGTTGGCAGCAAGCGGCATCAACTCGATGAACCTGAGAGGCACAGCTCTGCTTGCGGCGTAACGAAGGAGCTCTTCCGTTTCTGCGGCAGTGAGATCGTCGAGGAGCACACAGTTCAATTTCAGCGGCAGGCGATATCTCAATGCTTCGTCTATCCCTTCAAGCACCTGAGGCAAAAGATCCCGCCCCGTCCACTTAAAAAAGCGTTTTCTATCCAACGTATCCAAGCTGACGTTGACGCTGTTTATCCCCGTTGCCGCCAAAGCGGAGGCGTGGGCTGCCAAATGGGTGCCGTTGGTGGTGAGCCCCAGCCTTTTGACCAAGGGGCGCAGCTCTTTTAAAAAGTCGATGCAACCTTCCCGCAAAAGAGGCTCGCCGCCGGTGACCCGCACCGTATCGATGCCGGCCTGCACGGCACAGCGGGCCAAATGCAAAAGCTCGGACAAAGTGAGCTCGTCTTTTGCAAAAGAGCAGGAACTGTCACGACAATAGCGGCAAAAAAGATCGCACTTTCGGGTGACGGAGAGGCGAAGATAAGTTGTCTTTCTGCCGAAACTTGCTTTCATGAACTCTCTTCTTTCAAAATTTTCTTACTTTAAATATATGAACGCCTCACCGTTTCTCTCACCACAGAGAAACGGTCGGGAAAAATACTGCCTTCTCTTGAAAAATTTTTCACAAGAAGGCAGAAAGTTTTACATTTTTAAGCGTGCGGCAGCCATAGCCACTTGTTCGGGAGTGACAGGCAATTCGTAAAAACGGGTGCCTACGGCGTTGGCTATCGCGGCGGCGATGGCCGGCCCCGGCGTGTTGATCACCAATTCGCCGATGGATTTGGCGCCGAAAGGTCCGCTCTTTTCGTAGCTGGGCTCGAAGACCACCGTGAGGCGGCCGTTGTCCAAACGGCTGGGGATCTTGTATTGCATCAAAGAATTTTCGTAGACCCGGCCGTCGGGAGCATAGGTGACGTTCTCGCTGAGGGCCATGCCGATGCCCTGCACGATGCCTCCCTCGGTCTGCACCCGTGCCAGATTGGGATTGATGCAGGTGCCGCAGTCCACCACGCCGTAATAATGCACGGGCCTCACTTCTCCCGTCTCCGTGTCGATATCCACTTCCGCCACGCCCACCATGAAAGGCGGCGGCGAAGCCGTCGACTTGGTGCTGGCCGTCACATCGAGAGCCACATCGTTGCCCGATTGGGAGGCCACGGCGAGTTCGGCGAGTGTCAGAGCGCCGCTGTCGTCGATCTTCGCCGCTTTTTTCCCGTCGAAGACGATCTCTTCTGGCTCGCACTTTAAAAGTTTTGCCGCTAAAAGCCCAAGGCGGCGGCGTAACTCTGTGGCCGCCTGATAGACGGCCTGACCGGTGAGATAGGTGGTGCTGGAAGCATAGGAGCCGCTGTCGTAGGGAGAAGCGTCGGTGTCGACGCCGAAAACGCTGACGGCGTCCAAGTCGCACTCCAACACTTCTGCGGCGATCTGGGCCAAGATGGTGTCGCAGCCGGTGCCCATGTCGGAAGCGCCGATGAGGAGGTTATAGGTCCCCTCGTCGCCCAACTTTATGGTGGCTCCTCCCACGTCCAGATAGGGGATGGCCGAACCTTGCATGGCCATGGCCATGCCCAAGGCCCGCACTTTGCCGTTCTTTAATTTGCGGCAGAGCCCCTTCTCTTCCCAGCCGCTCAGCTCTTTGGCCCGCATAAGACAGCGGTCCAAGGCGCAGCTGGTGTTGGTCTCGCCGTAATAAGAAGGCAGGTAGTCGCCTTCGTGGATGATATTTTTCTCCCGCAAAAGAAAGGCGTCCATCTTTAAAAGAGCAGCCAGTTCGTTGACGGCGCTCTCCACCGCGAACATCCCCTGAGGCGCGCCGTAACCTCGGTAGGCACCGGCAGGCATATTGTTGGTGTAGACCACGTCGGAGACGAAGCGGTAGCTTTCGGTGCGGTACAAGGTGATGGGCTTATGCCCCGTCAGATCCACCGTCGTGGGCCCGTGGTCGCCGTAGGCCCCGGTGTTGGATACGGCATACATATCGATGCCCCGGATGCGGCCGTCCTTCATGGCTCCCAACCGCACCCGCATGTGGGTCTCGTGGCGGGGACTGGAGGCGGTCATGCATTCGTAGCGGGAAAAAACTATTTTGCTGGGCTTTTTGGTCAGCCACGTCACCAAAGCGGGATATACTTCGCTGACGCAGGTCTGCTTGGCCCCGAAGCCGCCGCCGATGCGGGGCTTGATCACCCGCACCTTGCTCTTGGGGATGCCCAAGGCCAAGGCGACGATGCGCCGCACGTGGAAGGGCACCTGAGTGGCGCTGGTGATCACCAAGCGGCCGTAGGTGTCGATGGTGCAGAAGGTGCGGTAGGTCTCCATCATGCACTGCTGCACCGCCTTGGTGTGGTAAGTCCTGTCCAAAACGATGTCGCAAGCGGCCAAAGTAGCTTCTATATCTCCGGCGCTGCTTTCGGCGTGGGCGCAGAGATTGCGTTTGTTGTCGGCCCCCACCGGGCAGAGAGCTTCCCAATTTTCTTCGGGATGGACGATGATCTTGTTATCTTTGGCCGCAGTGGGATCCAACAGAGGCTCCAGCACTTCGTACTCGACTTTGATAAGAGCGAGGGCCTTTTCCACGGCAGCTTCGCTGCGGCCGGCCACGACGGCCACCGGGTCTCCCACATAGCGCAGCCGCCGATCGAGGATGAGGTGATCGTGAGGGCTAGGCTCCGGGTAGGTCTGCCCCGCCAAAGTGAAGCGTTTGGCATCGGCGGGCAGGTCTTCCCACGTATAAACGGCTTCGATGTCGGGGATGAGGAGAGCCGCTTTTTTATTTATGCTTTTCACTATGGCGCTGGCGTGAGGCGACCTCAGCAGGCGGACGATGAGGCAGTCTTTGGGCGCCAGATCGTCGGTATAGACAGGCTGCCCCGTCAAAAGCTGCAGCGCATCTTTTTTCGGCACGGAGGTGTTGACGATCTTCATTGTGCGCCTCCTCTTTTCTTTTTGCGCCACTCTATGAAGGCGAGGATGCCCCGCAGCTGCCCTTCGTAGCCGGAGCAGCGGCAGAGATTTCCCGCCAGGTAGGCTCTTATCTCCTCCACTGTCGGCTCTTCTTTTTCTCTTAAAAGAGCGATGGCGTTCATCATGAAACCGGGGTTGCAGAAACCGCACTGCTCAGCTCCCTGGGCGGCGATGAAAGTCGCCAGCTCTTCCGCTTCCTGCCGCAGTCCTTCCAAGGTGGTCACTCTTCTCCCCTGAACTCTTGCTGCCAAGATGGAACAGGAGAGCACCGGCACGTCGTCCAAAAATACGGTGCAAAGGCCGCAATTGCTCGTTTCACAGCCCCGCTTCACGCTGCAGCAGCCTTCGCCTCGCAAAAAGTCCAGCAGCAAAACGCCGGGCTCGATGAGGCGGCTCATCTTTTTTCCGTTAAGAGTCAGCGTCAGCTCCACAGCCGTCCTCCTTCCTAAAGCAATCCCGCAGAGCACGGGCGCACAGCACTTGCACCAAATGAGTGCGGTAGGCGGCGCTGCCCCGAGTGTTGCTGCCTGTGGGCACCGTTGTCGCCGCATGATGTGCGATCTCTTCTATCTCTTCTTCATCGAGCCTGCGCCCCGCATATTTTTCTAAGCCCGAGAGCAGCAGGGCCTTACCGGGCCGAGCCCCCACGGCGATCTGCAAAGCGTCGCTTTTCACTGCGCAGGCACAGGTCAAAAGAGGAAAGTCCGTCTTGGTGAGGCGGGCGGAGCGATAGGCAACGGCCAAAGGCGCAGCCTTAGGCAAAAGAAGATGAGTGATGATATCGCGGTCGTAGGGCAGAGCCGCATAGTCCCGCAAAGGCACCCTTCCCCGTTTGTATAAGCACACCTCAGCGTCCAGCGCCAAGAAAAGAGTGAGCACATCGCTGAAGCCGAAGCGGCCGTAGATGCTGCCGCCTAAAGTAGCCAAGTTGCGAAATTGCACGCCTACGATGCGGCCCACCGCTTCGCGAAAAGCGCCGCCCCCGTAAGTTTGCAATTTTTCGTCCAGCTCTATTTGCCTTAAGGTCACCATGGCCCCCAGGCGCAGCCCTTCGTTTGTTTCTTCTATTTTGTCGAGGCCCAGGCCGCCGATGTCGATGGCCGTCTGCACAGAGTTGCGGCTCAGCTTCAGCCACAGCATGCCTCCCAAGAGGCGGTTGCCTCGTTTTTGGTTCAGCTGATAGGCTTCTTCCAAAGTGGCCGCTCTTTTGTAGTCTCGGATGCCGATCATGGTCCGCCTCCGCATTTTTATAGTGGATCTTTTTTCTGCTCTCTAGTATATCATAGGTCGGGCGGCTAGACCAGAGGCTGCAGGAAAATCAGCTTGCAGGCTCAACCGTCATGTTTTAAAATAAATCTTGAAGGAAAAACTTCTCCACGTGAGGCTCTCGATGAAAAATTTTTCCGGCGCTGACTTAAAACGCATAGCCTGCATCATTTTGGCTTCCGGCAGCGGCCGCCGCTTCGGCGGCAACAAGCTGACGGCCGAGCTCTGCGGACGGCCTCTTATTTCTTATATCATAGAAGCGACTTCTCTTTTCCCCTGCCGCACGGCGACGACAAGAAGCGTCGAGGTAGCCGAGCTGTGCCGAAAAGCCTCTCTCCCCTGCGTTTTACATAACGGACCTTTTCTCAACGACAGCATCGCTTTGGGCACGAAGGCCGCCTTAAAATATTTCGGTCCGGATCTTGCGGGCTTTCTCTTTTGCCAAGGGGATCAGCCTTTTTTGCACAGCGAGACTTTATTGCGCCTCTGTTGGGCTTTTTTGCGTGAGCCTTCATGCATCCATCGTCTTTCTTATCAAGGCGAGGCCGCGAGCCCCGTCCTCTTCCCCGCCGCCTTCGCCAAAAATTTACAAGAGCTGCCTCGTGATGAGGGCGGCAGTTTCCTCATAAAAAAATATCCCGAGCTGCTGCGTTATACAGAAGCTCGGGAGAAGATAGAACTCATCGATATCGACACGCTTGCCGATCTTTCGCGTTATCAAAATAAATTTAAGAAGAGCTGACTCGGCGAAGTGATATTTTTACTTCGCTTCTTCTTTATCTGCGGGGAGCACGATGTTCAGCAAGATGGCCACTACTGCTGCCGGCACGATGCCGCTGCCGCCGAAGATCAGGTTCACGAACATGGGAGCATGAGCCAAGATGCGGGGAGTGGCGCCCATGCCGTAGCCTACGCCCAAAGCTACTGCCACGATGGTGAGGCTGCGGGCGGTGAGGGGGCCCTTAGTGATGAGCATGATGCCGCTGACCACGATGCTGGAGAACATCATCACCGCAGCGCCGCCCAAAACCGATTGAGGCATGATGGAGATGAGGGCGCCCAGTTTGGGGATGAGGCCGCACAGCACCAAGAAGACGGCGCCGGTGGCCAAAGCGAAGCGGTTCACGATCTTGGTCATGGTGACAAGGCCTACGTTCTGGCTGAAAGAAGTGTTGGGCAGCACGCCGAAAATGGCGGCGAAGGTGGAGCCCCAGCCGTCGCAGATGACGCCGCCGGACAATTCTTTATCGGTGGCTTCTCTGTTCATGCCGCCTTCCATAACGCCGGAGATGTCGCCCACCGTCTCTACCGCCGTCACGATGAACATGATGCCTACCGGCACGATGGCCCGCATGTCCCACACGATATCTACCGGCAAGAGCGTGGGCACTGCGATCCACGAATCTTGGGCCACCTTATCCCAGTTCAGCACCCAGGCCTTCACGTATTCCGTGCCGCCGGCCACGCCCGTGGTGGGCAGGACGAAGCCCATGATGAAGGCTACTATGTAGCCGGCCACGATGCCGAAGAGGATGGCCGCATTGCTGACGATGCCCTTGCCCCAGTGTTTGCAGAACAGGATGACGCAGAGGACGAAGAGGCCCAGGCCGATGTTCTCCATGCTGCCGAAGTCTTTGGCCGCTACGCCGCCGCCGAAAGAATTGATGCCCACGGAGATGAGAGAGAGGCCGATGGACAGCACTACGGTGCCGGTGACGATGGAGGGGAAGAAGCGGCGCAGGGGTTTAAGGAAGAAGCCCAGCACACCTTCGAAGAGGCCGCCGATGATGGAGGCACCCATCATGGCTCCGTAGGTCACCACGCCGCTGCCCATAGTCTTGGCCACACCGCTGAAGACGCCGATGAAGCCGCTGCTGGTACCCATGATGATGGGCACCTTGCCGCCGCAGGGGCCGATGGCGTAAAGCTGCACCAGTGTTACCAAGCCGGCGATGATCATGGCGTTTTGCAGCAGTTCGATCTGCAGATCGGCCAAGTCGCTGCCGCCGGTGATGCCGCAGGCACCGGTGATGATGAGAAGAGGGGTGAGATTGCCTACGAACATGGCCAGCACGTGCTGCAGGCCCAAAGGCAGAGCCTGAGCCAGGCTCATCTTGCCGTAATAATCGTAGGCCGCCCCGGATATTTTTTTGTCGTCGTTCATGAGCATCCTCCTCACAAAAGTGATGTCTAAAGTTTATTACAGAATGTGGGAAAATACAAGGCTTTCAAGGTGCTCAGTCGGAAATTTTCGCCAAAAAGATGTGAGGCGGAAGATCTTGGGAAAATTTCCGCAAAAAAATAAGACACCGGTAAGGCACCGGTGCCTTTTCATTTTGGTGATCCAAGAGGGATTCGAACCCCCGACCCACGGCTTAGAAGGCCGTTGCTCTATCCGACTGAGCTATTGGACCCTATGGAGCGGGCGATGGGAATCGAACCCACAACATCAGCTTGGAAGGCTGGAGTTTTACCACTAAACTACGCCCGCATCTTTTTGCCCGCGGCCGCTCGTCTCACGGCGGGAGCCCCGAACTTTGTGGTCGGAGCGGCAGGATTTGAACCTGCGACCCCCTGCTCCCAAGGCAGGTGCTCTGCCAACCTGAGCCACGCCCCGAACAACAGTGTTATTATATCTGTTTTTCGGCGGCAAGTCAAGACCCGCGGTCTTTTAAAATGCCGCAAGAGCCCGAGCCTGCCCCGCTTTTTCGTTTATGCTCGCCGCACTTATATTAGGTAAGGATTCAGAAAGCGTCCTCAGCGAAAGCGGCAGCCTTCCTGCAGAGCGTCGGTGAAAACGGTGTCGGCGATGACCGCCTCTCTCAGATCTGTTTTATAAAGAGAAGCACGGCTGAAGTCCGCCTCGTCCAGCCGGGCCTGCCGCAGGTCGGCCCCGCTCAAACGAGCTTTGCTCAAATTTGCTTGCTCTAAGTCGGCGCTCCTCATAGAGGCCCCCGCCAGATCGGCCCCGACGAAGACGGCGTGTTTAAGAGCCGCTTTTTCAAGCCACGCGAACGAGAGCTCTGCTCCCTCCCATTTGGAATAATCGGCGCTCACGCCCTCTAAGGCTGCTTCTTTTGCTTTACAATAACTTAAGTCGGCATTCAAAAATTTGGCGCCGCCCATTTGAGCCCGCTCTGATTTTGCTCCTCTTAAGTCGGCATTGGTGAAGTCGGCCTGCCGGGCCTCCGCCAGCCGCAGGTCTGCTCCCCTCAGGTCAGCCCCCCTCAGGCTCGTCTTAAAAAGAAAAGCCTGTGTGAAGATAGCTCCCCGCAACTTTGCCCCGTCTAGGCGGGCGCCGCTCAGCCTCGCTTCCGTGAAGTCGGCGCCCGTGAAGTCTCTTTCTTTCAGATCCATCCCGGAGAGGTCGGCCCCGGAGAGATCGGCACCGGGGCAGTCCAGCCCTGCTTGGGCCCGTTCTAAGGCGGCATTGTCGTAAGCTCCCGCCCGCAGGACGGGAGCCAAGCTGAAAAACACTATCGTCAAAGCAAAAAGTTTGGAAGATATCTTCATAGTTAGTCCCTCGCCGCTCTCGTAAAAATTTTACCTGAGCCTCGTCTCAGTGGTCGTCCTCTTCTTCGATGAGGCGGACGAAGTCTTGAGGCGCAGGCGGCAAAGTCTCCATGATGCGCCAAGGTCTTATAGCATCGAAAGCTTTTTCTTCGTAACCCGACCCGTGCAAAAGGATGAGGCAGCGGGCCCCGATGGCCCGGGCGCAGAGAGCATCGTTGGGAGTGTCGCCGATGACGAGCACATCATCGGGCGTCAAAAAAGGATCGGCCTCGTAGAGCGCCTGCCAGGCCTTCTTGGCCACTTCTTCCCGCCGAGGGCTGATGTCGCCGTAAAAATTCTTTTCGCCGGCGAAATAGGACCACAGGCCGTAGTACTGCAGTTTCAAAGCGGCGGCAGCCTCGATGTTGCCGGTGAGCAGGCAGTTGCGCCACTTGGTGTGTCGGGCCACAAAATCCAACGTTTCTTTCATGAAGGGCAGCACCCTGCCCTTGCATTCCGGCAGTGCTTGCGGCAGCAAGCCGATGTAGCGGCGCAGCAGGGCCGCTCCTTCCCCGGGCAGCCAGCGGCCTCGCACTTCTTCCACGATATCTTTGATGATATCAAGATCGGTGCGGCCGAAAAAAGAACGGCGGAACTTGTAGCTCTCCAGACCGAAATAGGCTTTCACTGCCCGCTCCAGGGCCAGCATGCCCGCTCCGCCTGTCAAAAGCAAAGTGCCGTCGATGTCCCACAAGAGATATTTCATGAGGCACCGCCTTAGATGCCCCTGGGCTTCAGCATCATCTTTTTCAACTTGCCGCCGAAATTGACGGTGCGGCGGATCAATTTGATGTTGGAGCGTCGGTGAGGCTTCATGTCGCTCTCGCTGCCGAAGTCGCCCCGGTCCAGCAAAGTGATCTTGGCCTTGTCGGCGGCAAACATTTCCCGCAGCTGCCTAGCTGTCTTGCCTGAATCGGCCTCCTGCCGGCAGGTGAACACGTCGCCGGCGATGAAGCCCAATTGGGGATAGATGTGCAGGCACACGTGCCCCCGGTCGCACACCGCCACCAGCGAATATTCCGTATGCAGCTCGTCTTTCGAGCAGACGATGTCCAAAAGGCCCATGTCGTTCTCGTTGCAGGCCTGCCGCAGCAGTTCTTCCGCTCCGGCAGGCTCGCTCAATCTGCCGGCGTCGCAATTATACATGTCCATGGCGATCAATTTGCCGGTACAATCAACTTTTTTCATTCTTCACCTCAAAATATGCGGTAAACGATCCTTATTTCATTATAGTATCCGCCGCGGCTTTTCGTCAAGGGAGAGCGGGGCTCGTCACCTGCACCGCCCTCTCCTCCTCCGTATCGAAGAGGTACCAGAAACGGCCTCTCTCCCCCGTGAAGGGGTCCACAGTGAAAAGTTCCAGGGGCCAGCGTTTTTTGATGCCCCGCCAAGATGTGAAAGCATAAGCAGGAAGATAGCGGCGCACTTCTTCAATGTTGCGCCAAAAAGCGCCGACTGCCGCAAATTCTTCATCTGCCCGCCAAAAGAGAAAGTCGGGCCGCCAAGAAGGGAAACTGCAGAAAACATCGAAGCGCAATCGCTCCCTTGCCTCTTCTTTCACCTCTTCTTCTGTCTCTTCTTCGATGTAGCGGGAAAGTATCTCTGCCGTGCTCTTGGCGTTGTGTCTTTGAGGATAGTAGGCGTGTTCGCACCACCAACGGGTAAAGGCGGCGTAAAAAGAAAAGGCGCCTACCTTTTGCTGTTTCGTTAAAAAGTTTAAAGTCGCTTTGAAATGACCGCTGTTGTGAACTTGCTCGAAAACGGCGGCGACTTTTTTCAAAAAGGCCAATTCGTCGTACGTCATATATTTCGTGGCCAGCACTTCGTAGGGCGGCTGATCGGTGAAGATGAGGCCGTGCTCCTTTGCTTCTGCCCTCATGAGGGTGCCGGGCAGCACTTTCAAAAAGCCGAGCTGCAATTGTTGTGCACCCAAAGAATAGACGTCGTCGAAACTTTTTTCAAAAGAAGCGTAGTCTTCACAAGGCAGCCCTGCGATGAGGTCGGTGTGAACGTGCACTTTCCCCCCTGCGACGAGAGCTTTTACGTTTTTCGCCAAAAGGGGCCAGTCGTTACTGCGATGTATGGCCCTCAAAGCGGCAGAGCAGGTGCTCTGGATGCCCACTTCTGCCTGCACCCGCCCCGGGGGCAGAGCGGAGAATATTTCCAAGAGCTCTTCCGTCAAAAGTTCTGCCTTCAATTCAAAATGAAAACAAGTTTCACAGTCGAGCTCGCCCAAAAAGCGCAGCAAGTCGCCGAAATCGGGGCGGCTGTTGGCCGTCCTATCGGTGAATTTCACTAAATGTGCCCCGGCCTCGGCAAAAAGGCGCAGCTCTTTTTCGATCCGGGCGAGGGGCCTCAGCCGCACTCCTCTCTCGCTGCCGCTCAAGCAATAGGTGCAGCCAAAGGGGCAGCCCCGGCTGGCTTCGTAATAGAGGATGCGCTTTTCGGCGACTGCTTGTGCCAGATCGGGATAAGGAAAGGGCAAAAGAGACAGCTCCGCCACTTTGGCCTGCCCTCCTCGCCCCGGCAGCACGCCCGTTGCGGTCCGCACCGCCACGTGGGGAGGCAGAGCGTTTTTTCCTTCAAAAAATTTCAAAAGCTCGCAAAAAACTTCTTCGCCTTCGCCCTGCACGATGAAGTCTGCCGCAGGAAGTTCGGCGAAAATTTTTCCCGGCTCATAAGAGACCTCGGGCCCGCCCAGCACTATCTTCACGTCGGGCCGCAGTTTTTTAAGAAGAGCGGCCAACTGAAAGACGAAATTTTTGTTCCAGATGTGGACGCTGAAGCCTGCCGCCTTCGTTTCTTCGTCCAAGTTTTTCATGATGCGGTCCAGCACCGCAAGAGGCAGGCTGTTGATGCTGTCTTCTATAAGAGCGACTTTGTGCCCTCGGGCCCGGGCCCAGGCCGCCACGGAGCGCAGCCCCAAGGCCGTGTGCTCGTATTTGCTGTTGATGGCCGTTAAAAGCGCTTCCATCCTCTTCTCCTTCTCGTTTTTGTGTTATAATTATAACATGTAAAATTTATTCCCGACAGACGAGGAGATGTTGACATGGGGAAAAAGTCCGTAAATATAGATATGAAGAAAAAAACCGCAGAAGTCGACAGCAAGAAAAAGTCCGCGGCTATCGATGCGAAGAAAAAAGCCGCAGATGCGAGCACGAAGAAAAAATCTGCTGATGTAAGCGGGAAGAAAAAAACTGCGGCAGCTCCCATTGGGCCGCTGACGGAGCGCTCGAAAGTGCCCGCCGCCGCCACTTGGGACGTTAGCTGCATCTATGCTGACGAAAAAGCGTGGCGGCAAGACTGCGCCGCCTTAAAAGAGCTGCTGCCCCGTTTGGCGGCCCTGCAAGGCAGCCTCGGCGAGGCCGAAAAAGTGAAGGAAGCTTTGGACCTGCAGTGCGAAGCCGGCCGCATCTTAGACAAAGCCTACGCTTACGCCGGCCTACAGCACGACACCGACACCACCGCCGCTCCTTTGCAGAAAATGAAGGGAGAAGCAGAAGCCCTGCTGGCCGCCTTCGGCGAAGCCGCTGCTTTCATCGAGCCGGAGCTTTTGGCTTTGGGGGCCGAAAAGATCGAGACCTTCTTCGCCGCCGAGCCGGGTCTGGCCGAATACCGCCATTATTTGGAAAATCTTCTGCGTTTGGCGAACCACGTTTTGAGCGCTCAAGAAGAAGCTCTCTTTGCCATGGGGCAGCTCTCCCGCACCGCCGCAGCCGACGCTTTCAGGAGCCTGACCAATGCAGACCTCACCTTCCCCGCCGCCAAAGACAGCAAGGGGAACGCCGTGCAGGTCTCTAACGGCAACTACTCGCTGCTGCAGACCAACGGTGACAGGGCCCTGCGCCGCACGGCCTTCCGCTCTTTACATGAAACTTATCATAAATTCCGCCACACTTTGGCCGCCACCCTCAACGGTTCGGCCCGCACCGCCGCCTATTTTGCCAAAGCTCACCGCTACCCCGACACTTTGACCGGCTGCCTGGCCGGCGACAACATCCCCACATCGTTGTACGACGGCCTCATCGCCGCCTGTCACGAACACTTGGAGCCTTTGCACGAATATTGCAAATTGAAGAAAAAAGCTTTAGGCTGCAAGACCCTCCACGTGTACGATCTTTATGCGCCTTTGGCCGGCGGCAAAGGGGGCGAAGGCTTCGCTCTCTCTTACGAAAAAGCCTGCGCCTTGGTGGAAGAGGCCCTCGCTCCTTTGGGCGAAGAATACTGCCGCATTTTGCATGAAGGGCTGACGAGCCGCTGGCTGGACGTGTACGAGAACAGAGGCAAACGCAGCGGCGCCTATTCTTGGAGCGTCTACGGCGTGCACCCCTATGTGCTGCTCAACTATCACCCGGGCTACAACAGCATCAGCACCATCGCCCACGAGATGGGCCACGCCCTCCACTCCTGGTTCAGCACCCGCAGCCAAAGCTATATAAATTCCGAATACACCATCTTTTGCGCCGAGATCGCTTCCACCTGCAACGAGATCTTGCTCTTGGAGCATTGTTTGAAGAAGGCGGACGCCAAGCAGCGCCTCTTTTTGCTGAACCAATATCTGGAAGCGGTGCGCACCACCGTCTATCGGCAAACTCTCTTCGCCGAATTCGAGCGGCACATCCACGGCTCGGTGAACAGCGGCCGCAGCCTTACGGCCCAAGAGCTGGAAGATCATTGGCTGGAGCTGAACAGGGTCTACTACGGCCCCGCCTTGAAGGTGGACGAAGAGCTGCGCTCCGAGTGGAGCCGCATCCCCCACTTCTACACGCCTTTTTACGTTTATAAATACGCAACGGGCTATGCGGCCGCGAGCGCTTTCGCCGGAGCCATCCTGAAAAAAGAAGAAGGGGCGGCGGAGCGCTACTTAGGCTTTTTGCGGGCGGGGGGCAGCGATTACTCTCTCGCCATTTTGCAAAAGGCGGGGGTGGACCTCACCACCGCAGCGCCGGTGACCGTCACTTTGCAAAATTTCGCCGCCAAAACGGAAGAGCTGGCCCGGCTGCTGGGAGCGAAAAAAGGCTGAGCGTTTTTCGCCGGCGAGGGCAAAATTTTTTACGGTCAAATAGAAAGGGAGGGGCACAGCCTGTGCCTCTCCCGTTTTTTGCGAGGAAGAAATAGTGGCGGGATGCCTCAACTCCACACCCCAAACTCCACATTCCACACTCAATAAGCTCCAAACTCCAGAATCAATAAGCTCCACACTCAGAACTCCAAACTTATAAAACTTTCCTCCTCCTTTTTCACTCCAGCAAAAGGCGCAGGGCCTCGTTGTATCTTCTCTGCCTTTCGGCATCTTGCAGCGTGACCCGCCTCAGGCGGGCTAAATTGCTGTTGTCGATAAGGTCGGCTATCTTCACCGCCCGGGCCGCCTCGTTCTCTTTCACCCGCGCCGCATAAGCGAGATAGTCTTCTCCCTCCCGCCGAGTCAAAAGAGCCACCGCCTCCGCCGTGAGCGGGCCGAACTCGGCCGCCAGCTCTTTAAAGCTCAGCCCCGTGTCTTCCATGCTGTCGTGCAGCCACGCTATCGTCTTCAGCTGCGGCTCTCGCACACGGGCCGCCACTCGCTCCAAGTGGCCCGCATAGGGCTGCCCCGCCTTGTCTTTTTGCCCCGCGTGGCGGGCTCTGGCCAGCGCTTCGGCCTTGGCCGCGTCGGCGCTGTAGCCTGCGAAACTTTCTTTCATCTTCCTTCACCGCCCGCTTGCTTTCAAAAAGTTCCCGCAAAATTTTCAGCCGCACACGCCGCAGCGGCGGCAGCCGTCGAAACAGGGCAGCGTCGCCTCGCCCCGCCGGCTCTTCTCTCTTTCTTTTAGCAAATATGACTTATCGAAGCCCATGTCCAGCTGCTGCCAAGGCAGCACGGTGTCAAGGGGCCAAACAGCGCAGGCCTCTTTTTCCATAGCGAGACCCTCGTCTTGCAAAGCTCTCTTTAAGCTCACGCCCTTTTCGAAAGCGGCAAGGAGCGCCCGGCCCGTCCTTCGGTCGCCCCGGGCCAGCACCGCCTGCTCGACTGTCTCTTTCAGCGATTCTGTCAAAAGGAGAACTCGGCGCTCTTTTTTGCAGGCGGCGGCCAACATTTTGAAGCGCTTTTTCAAAATCGGCAGCGGGCAGAGCCCCTCCCATTGATAGGGCGTGAAGGGCTTAGGCACGAAAGCGTTCACCGAAAGGATCAGGTCGCCCTTGCTCCCTGCTTCGTCCATCGCCCGCCGCAGCCTTGCTGTCAGGGCGCACAGCTCTTCTGCGTCTGCGTCTTCTTCTCCCGGCAGGCCCAGCATGAAGTAGCACTTGATGTGCTGCAGCCCGGCCCGGGCGGCCAAGCGGATGGCGTTCACCACGTCTTCTTCTGTTATGCCTTTGTTGATGGCGGCCCGCAGGCGGGCGCTGCCTGCTTCGGGCGCCACCGTCAAAGTTTTTTGCCCGGAGGCGGCCAAGGCCTCAACGGTGGCGAGGTCCAACCTGTCCGCCCGCAGGGAAGCCATAGCGAAGGGCAGGCCCTGCTCGTGAAGATAGGCCTCCAATTCTTGCAGCCGAGGATAGTCGGACACCGCTGCTCCCATCAGGCCGATCTTGGCAGTGCCCGGGGGCCTTTTTTCGATATCGGCGATGATGGCCTCTAAGGGCCGGGGCCGAGGCCGGCGGAAACAATAGCCTGCCATGCAAAAGCGGCAATGACGGCCGCAGCCTCTCGCCACTTCCACGATGAACATTTTGCTGAATTCTGTTCCTGCGGTGATGATGTCGCCGGTGTGAGGAAAGGCTTCTATATCGTGCAGCCACTGCCTTTTGATGCGAGAGGGCGCCCCAGCCAGAGGCAGCAGACCGGCGAACTTCCCTCCTTCGTCCCAAAGTGGCTCATAGAAAGAGGGCACATACACGCCGTCTATTTTAGCGAGAGCAGTCAGCTGCTCTTTTTTATTTGCGAGGCCTGCGTCGTCGATGACAGCCAAAATGCGGCCCACCGCTTCTTCGCCTTCGCCGATGACGAAGGCATCGGCAACTTCGGCCAAAGGTTCGGGGTCGAAGGTGGCGCAGGGCCCGCCGATGATGACAAGAGGCCAACGTTCGTCCCGCTCTGCCGCCCTGAGAGGCAGGCCTCCCAGCTTCAGCATGGCCAGCAAGTTCATGTAGTCCAGCTCGAAAGAGAGCATGACGAAGATGACGCGGCACTCGGCAAGAGGCTGCCCGTCGTCCACGCTCAAAAGGGGCTCGCCGCTTTTGGCGTATAAAGCGGCCAAGTCCCGCTCGGGCAGAAAGTAGCGCCGGCAGAAGAAGCCGCCTCGGCTCTCGATCACCTGCCGCAGGATGGCCATGCCCAAATTGCTCATCCCCACTTTATACACGTTGGGATAGAGAAAGGCCGCCGGCTGCCGCTGCCCCGGGGCAAAATGCCGGCCCCCTTCTTCTGCCTTCCTTATAGAAAGCAACCGCTGTTTCAGCTCCCAGCTCACTTTGTTCTCCTTAAAAATTTACGATGATATATGAAAGAGCGGCGACACCGGGTATCGCCGCTTTTTTCGTTATCCTTCGGCCGCAGTTACTTCGCCTTCCGCCTTTTTGGCTGCCTTTTTGGCCGCCTTCTTCTCGGCTTTTTTCTCGGCCTTTTTGCCTGGGTCTTTCTTTTCTTTCCTCTCGCTTTTTTCTGCGGACTTTTCTTCCGCTTCTTTTTTCTTTTTGGCCGGCTTCTCTGCCTTAGCGTTCTCCAAGTCGAATTTCTCCGGCTTCTTCCCCAGCTTTTTCTCGAAAGCTTCGATGACGCTCTTGATCACTTTCAGGCGGGCGTAGTATTTGTTGTTGCCTTCCACTACCACCCAGGGAGCGTAGGAAGTGTCGGTGCGCACCAGCATCTCGTTCACCGCGTCTTCGTAGGCTTCCCACTTATCCCGGTTGCGCCAGTCTTCGTCGGTGATCTTCCAATTTTTCGCCGGGTTGTTCTGCCTATCGTTGAAGCGCCGCAGCTGCTCGTCTTTGTCGATCTGCAGCCAGAATTTCAGCACCACGATGTCGGCATCCACCCACTCCGCTTCCATCTCGTTCATTTCCGCAAAAGAGCGCTGCCATTCTTCGGGGGTGGCGAAGCCTTCCACCCTCTCCACCATCACCCTGCCGTACCAAGTGCGGTCGAAGATGGCGATGCTGCCCTTTTTGGGCACGTTCACCCAAAAACGCCACAGGTGATTGAACTGCCTCTCCACCGCATTGGGGGCGGCCACCGGGTGCACGCAATAGCCCAAAGGATCCATGGCATCTGTGAGGCGGCGGATGGCGCCTCCCTTGCCTCCCGCATCCCAGCCTTCAAAGCAGAGGGCGGCGGAATAACCTTTTTGATACATCTCTATCTGCAGGTCCCGCAGGTAGCGCTGCATGGGCTTCAGCAATTCCCGATAGCGCTCCTTGCTCATCTCCTTATCGGCTTTGATCTTGCTCAAAACGTCATACTTCACCTCGGGCCGGGGGATGTAGGTCTGCTTGGGCTGCTTCATCCTGGCCAGGGCCGCTTCGATATATTCCACGATGGAGGTGTAAACATCCACCTGAGCCACCTGCAGATCTTCCGCCGGCACCACGTGCCAGGGAGCGTTGGCCGTATCCGTGGCCTGCAGCATCTTTTCGTAGCGGGCCAAAAATTCTCCGTACCTGCCGCTCTCGTCGTAGGCCGGGTTCAATTCCCGCCAGGCCTTGCCCAAGGTCTTGTCGTGCTTGGCGGTGTTGATCTTCTGCTGCTCCTCGCTGATGTGGAGGAAGTATTTCAGCACCAGATAATTGTCGTCGGTCAGATCTTTTTCGAAAGCATTGATCCGCTCGAAGGAAGCCACCGGGCACTCCTGCCCTTTGTGCTCTATCTCATAGGCGTTCTTCAGGTAATAATAACTGCGGTGATAGACGGCGATGTGGCCCTTGGCAGGCAGGTTCTGCCAAAAATAGGTGAAGAAGGGCTGCTCCAGCACCTCCTTGCTCATGTTGGTGGTGGAATAGACCTGAAAGCCCCGGGCGTCCATCTGCTGCATGATGCTGTTGATGATGGCGCTGCGGCGGGCGCCCCGCCAGCCCTCGAAGATGATGATGATGGGTATCTTGGCGTCGCGGGCATCCCGCTGGGCCTGCCCCATCCTCTCTCCCAAGGTGTCCATGATCTTGTTGAATTCTTTTTTTGATAATTTTTTGCTCAGATCGATCTTCTCCAGCATCGAACAGCAGCTCCTTCGTTTTTTGCTCCGCTCCTTTTTGTGCGGGCCGTATGTTTATTTTCGAGAGCAGACGACTTGCTTTTTTAGGCAAATGACCTGCTCTTTGATAAATGTGATCTTGCATGACTCTGCGGCGAACTTTTCACCACTGCTCATCATAGGGCTTCAGGCTGCGGGGCTTGTCCAATATCTGCCCCAGCAAAAATCCGTTCACCAAGTCGGCGTGTTTCAAGCGCACTCTGCGCCCGACGGGCCGGGCATCGGCGGGAGAAAACTTTGCGAAAGCGGCGGCCAAGCCTTCTCCTTCGCTGCCCCAAGCGGGCGCTTCTTTATAGATCTTCCCCTTTTCGTGGGGCACGGCGCAATCGTCTCCGTGGAGCTTTTTGCCGTCTTCCTGATAAACGTCCCTCCCCAGGGCGGAGCCGCCGCTCTTTTTGAAAAGAGGAGCCGGCTTATCGGTGCGGATCTTTTGCTTGGCCATGGGGGCAGAGCTCCCCTGCCCTTCTTTATAGAGGCGGTCTTCGCCGTCTTTCGCCTGCACGGGAGCTTTTGCTTTTAATTTCTCCTCCATTTTGGCGATGACAGTGCGCAGATCGTCCTTGCCCGCAGGGGCCCTGCTCTCTTGGGGCAGAGGCCGAGGCGCGGGGGGCGGAGCTTCTCGCTCCTCCTCGTCCCGTTGAGGAGGAGGCTGCTGGGGCCTTCTTCCCCCCAGCACCAGCAAAATATTGCGCAGCATGATGAAGATGATGAAGAGAGGGATCGCCGTGCTCAAAAAGCCGAAGAAGCCGTCTTCACCGAAATGATAGATGAACATGCCTGCCTCGCTTATTTATGGGCGCCAGTCTTTTCGTCCGGAGCAACTTCGGCTATGGTGTTGCGCATTTGGGTATCGGCGATGATGTTGTTCATGCGGTAATAATCCATCACGCCCAGGCGCCCTTTCTCCAACGCTTCTGCCAACGCTGCCGGCACCTTGGCCTGAGCTTCCACCACTTTGGCCTGCATCTCTTGGGTGTAGGCCTTCATCTCCTGCTCTCTGGCCACCGCCATGGCCCGCCGCTCTTCCGCTCTGGCCTGAGCGATGCGTTTGTCGGCCTCGGCCTGATCGGTCATCAAAGCGGCGCCGATGTTGCGGCCCACGTCTACGTCGGCGATGTCGATGGAGAGGATCTCGAAGGCGGTACCTGCATCCAGACCTTTATCCAAAACGGTCTTGGAGATATAATCGGGGTTCTCCAGCACCTTGCTGTGGTCGTCGCTGGAGCCTACGTTGGTGACGATGCCTTCGCCTACCCGGGCGATGATGGTGGCTTCGCCGGCGCCGCCCACCAAGCGGTCGATGTTGGCCCGCACCGTAACGCGGGCTTTAACTTTCAGCTCGATGCCGTCCTTGGCCACCGCGCTCACCACCGGCGTTTCGATAACTTCCGGGTTGACGCTCATCTGCACCGCTTCCAGCACATTGCGGCCTGCCAGGTCGATGGCGCAGCCCCGCTCGAAGCTCAGGTCGATCTGGGCCCGATGGGCGGCGATCAAAGCGTCTATCACTCTGTCCACGTTGCCGCCGGCCAGATAGTGAGCTTCCAATTGGTTGACGCTCACTCCCAGCCCCGCCTTGTTGGCCTTGATCAAAGGCAGCACGATCTGCGAAGCCGGCACCCGCCGCAGCCGCATCCCTATCAAATTGAAGATGCCCACGTTCACACCGGCGGCGATGGCCGAGATCCACAGGCCCAAGGGCACGAAATTGAAAAACAGCACCAGCCCCACGATCACCAAGATCACGGTGAAGCCGCTGCCTAAAAGCAGACCGAAGATACTATCCATCTCTTTCACTCCTTAACTTTTTTCACGAAGATCTTGCTGCCTTCTGCCTTCAGCACCTGCACTTCTTCTCCTTGCGGGATGAAGTCGCCCAAGGTGAGAGCGTCCAGCCTTTCGTCATCGATGCTCACGGTGCCCGCCGGCCGAAGCGGCGTCAAAGCAACGCCCCGCTTGCCCTGCAGGCCCTGCAGATCGGGCCCGGCCCGATAGCCCTGCTCCCCTTTTTGCTTTTCCCACAGCACGAAGGGATTGTACTTGCTCTCTTTGGGAAGATAGGTGCAGCAGAGAGCCACTGCCAAGGCCAGCGCCGCATAGACGCAACCGATGAGGGCCACGGCCCCGAGGCCGCCGCCCAAAAGGAAGAAAGCGCCCAGCGTGAGGCAGATGATGCCGCCGATGCCGAAGGCGCCGAAGCCGGGCACGGCGAATTCGATGACGAGAAGCATGCAACCTCCCAGCAAAAAATAATATTCGGCAGGCATCGGCTCTCCTCCCTTTCTGCTTGCACGCGAGCGCAAAATCCACAAGGCGCGGCTGTCGTCGCTTTTTCCTGCGGCGAAAGTTCCGTCCTTTTCTCTTGATTATAACAGATGAGAGCAAAAAATAAAAGTTCGCCGGCTCCGTCCTTCATATTTTTGCGCCCTCTCGCCGAGTTTTATCCGGCCTCTTTCCCTTTGTTCTTACTTTTTTCTGCTTCACAGCACGCCGCCCGCTGAGTTTATCGAAGCGTTAGGCGTGCGGATGAAAGGCTCTGCTTCTCAACTCCTCACTCCACACTCCAAACTCCACACTCTTTAAGCTCCACACTCCAAACTAAAAAAGGGCCGCCGCAACGGCCCCGTGTCATTTTGCTTTTTTGTTCGATCTTTTCAATTCCAATACTGCTCTACTTTGGCCGCCGCTGCCTCGGGCGTAAGGTCGAAGCGCTGCATCAATTTTTGCTTCGCAAAATCTCTTTCCAGAGACAATTCTTTCAATGTGGCGACCATGGCAGAGATGCCTTCTTCTCTGCCCTCGGCTCTGCTCTCTTCTCGAACACTTTTTACATAAAGACCCTGCAATTTCTTTTCATCATACAATACGACCATGATATCTTCTACCTCCTTACGACGTGACTCTAAAAAATCTGCCAGTACATTTTCTTCGATACAGCGGTCTATGATCACCTTAACGGTTTCAACTGTGGGGCCGCTTTTGCGCCTCTCTTCGTCGGCGATCTTGCAAAAGCGCACATACTGCCACACGATATCGTTTTTGTCGGCGATATCTCCCCGCAGCACTCGGACCTCCACTTCCATACGGGTCTTCCCAAAGCCAAGACCCGAAAGCCGCAGGGTGTCGGGCACTTTTTCCTCACCGCTGTAGATAATATAGAACACCGCATCGGGAACGTTTATCCCTTTTTTCGCGAAAGTGTTCCAATCTTTCTCATTGCCGTAGTCTTGTAAAGTGGCTGTGATGTAATACAGCATACGCAGAGAAAGATTCACGGAAAATGTGGACTGAGCCTCCACCAAAACGATCAGCCTGCCCTTTACCGAAAAGCCCAAGTCGTTGTAGAGGTCATCGACCAAAACATTGGTCAAGGTCAGCAATTCGATATCTTTTTCTTCGGTGGCATCGTCCTCAAGGTGCAGCGACTTATAGAGCTGCAAGATGTACTTCGTGTCCTTAAAAAGAGAAGTGAAGACGCTGTCTTTTACGGTCCTTTTCATCCGGGGCATCGGGTCTCCTCCTTTTGCTTTTTTATTTTGTTAACCTTGCCCCTGATGTGACCGTACTTTTATTATACATTTTCAGGGGCAAAATGAGAAGAAAAACTTACGACTTAACTGCTGCGCCGGGCACTTCGACAGGCTCAATGACCGGCGACTTCCTTCAACTCCACACTCCACACTCCAAACTCCAAACTAAAACAAAAAAGCCTTCGCCATTGGCGAAGGACATGCTCACTTCGGTCCGACTGCTTCTATCCCGCTGTCGGTGAGCGGCTAGACCGTTACTCTATTCGTTTGTTCCGCAAACAACGGGGAGAAACCATTGCGGTCCCATCGCTCCCATCATGAGGTAGGCGACGGCTCAAAGCATTTTTATTGTAACAAGCTTGAAAGCTAAAGTCAACGCTTTGAATTTTAATGGACAGTGCTATTTGAAATTCGGCAAAATTTTAGGCCTGCACACTCTTGCACATCCGTACATCCTGCTGCGCCGGGCACTTCGACGGAGCTCAGTGACCGGCGACTCACGTAGCACCCGCCCGCTGAGCCTGTCCCGGGCTTCCCCAGCACAGCCGAACAAATCAGCTGTGCCTTTAAGGGGAAGGAAGCGTTAGGGCGCGGACGAATGGCTCTGCTTCTCAACTCCACACTCCTCACTCCACACTCCAAACTCTTTAATCTCGCCCCTATTTATATAGATACTCATTTTGCCCCATTTTGTGACGTGTCGCCGGAAGAAAATTTTTTGTGAGCCTCGAAAACCCGCTTTTGAAAATTTTTTTCCGCAGGTACGTCACATTTTGCCCCGAAACGGTATCTATATATTTAGAGGGCTTTTTTTGAGGCCTCGAAAGCAGCTTTTTTCTTTGCTTTCTTTTTTGCCGGTTTTTTCTTTCGTTTCTTATTTTCCGTCACCCCCGTCTCTCTAATATACTAACTACTAAAGGTAGAGGTATTATTATATATACTTATACGAAAGGCAGTGCTGTTATGCGCGCGCGCAAGTTCGAAGAGAAGCAGTCTTGCAAAAAAAATAAAAGGCAGTGCATTTTCCTTCACAACTGCAGTGAAGAGAAAGCGTACTGTCTTTTTTGCTGGCTCTGCAAAACTTATTTTTGTTCGTCCTTTGCGTTTTTCTTCGCTTTTATTCTCCGTAAGAGGTCTGCTCTTCCGCCGCCTGCGACAGTTCTTCTTCCGGTGCCGCCGGGCGATAAGTTTCCTCTTTTCTTTCGTCGGCAGCTTTTGCAAAAGAACTGCCGATGCCGAAGAAGCGCTCGAAAAATCCTTTCAGCTTGTCGATCACCGTTTCTTTTTTCCTGGCCCTCGCCGGGTCGAAAATAGACATCGGCGGCAAAAGCCGGGCTATATCCGTGCCTGTCGTCTTCACCTCGCCGTTCATGAAAGCAGCCTCCATGAATTTGCGCGTCTCCCGTTCTTTCAGCCTTTCTTCTTCGATGATCTGCTTCAACTGCCGCTCCCTCTCTTGGGCGACGTAAGCGCTCCACTCTTTCAGCACGTCTTCCACTTCGTTGAGGCGGGCGATGAAGTTTTCGATGAGCTCTTTTTTGCTGCGCAGGTCGGGGCTGGCGCCGATGGCCTTGTCGATGCTGACAAGTATTTCCCTGTCTTGACAATGGCTGTCGTGATATTTTTGCACCAAGAGCAAGATATAATCGATGTTGACCTCGATCTGCCGGATAAGTTCTATCTCGTAAACGATATCGTCGTTGATGTTGGTCTTCTCGCCGCCCGGTGCAGGCCGCAGGTCTAAATAATGGCTGCGATAATCCTGCCACTCTCTTTCGCTGAGGAGCTCTTTGTCGGCGAACTCGTCGAAGGAGACCAAAATGTTGCGCAGCCTCAGCAATATCCCCATAAGAACGAGAAAGTGCTTCTGCCTTTTTTCACCGACGATCGGCCACTCGGAGAGAGGAAAGTTCTCCAAAAGTTCCGCCGCTTTTTCGGCATAGCCCGGCTGCCAAGTGCCGTCCTCCTTGACATACCCGTTGTAATAATCTTCGAATTTGCGCAGAAGAACGATGCCGCCCGCCTCTTTGTCGCCGAAAAGGGAGATGGCTGCATCCACCCGCTTCTGCAGATTGCGGAAGCAGACGATGTTGCCGAAGGTCTTGACGGAGTTCAAGATGCGGTTGGTGCGGGAAAAGGCCTGCAGCAGGCCGTGCATCTTCAAATTTTTGTCTACCCACAAAGTGTTGAGGGTGGTGGCGTCGAAACCGGTGAGGAACATATCCACTACGATCAAAAGGTCCAGTTCTTTGTTCTTCATCCGCAGCGATACGTCTTTGTAGTAATTCTGAAACTTGTCCCCCGATGTATCGTAGTTGGTGTGGAACAGCTCGTTGTAGTCTCTGATGGCCGCTTCCAAAAAATCGCGGGAAGATGCGTCCAAAGAAGCGGTGCTCTCCGGGTCTTCTTCGTCGATGATGCCGTCCGGTGCTTCTTCGTTGGTGCCGTAGCTGTAGATGATCGCCACCCGCAGCTTTTTCGTCGGGTCTTCTGCCATCTGCCGCTTGAACTCTTGATAGTAGAGTTTGGCCATGGGTATGGAGGCCACGGCAAAGATAGCGTTGAAGCCTTTCAGCCTCTGCTGCTTTTTGATCTCTTCTGCTTTTCCCTGTTTGGCGGCCGCCACTTCGGCGATGTTCATCAAAGCGTTGAACGCATAACTTCTGTCGGCCCGATAAGTTTTTCGGTCGAAATTGTCCAGTATATATTTCGTTACCAAGGCGATGCGCTCGGGTGCTTCAAAGGCTTTTTTCCGGTCGATGTCCCACACTTTTTCATCGTCGATATCGGCATCAACGTCCATGGTCTTGATGTAGTCCACCCTGAAGGGCAGCACATTTTTATCGTTGATGGCGTCCACGATGGTGTAAGCGTGCAGCTGCTCGCCGAAAGCTTGCTCGGTGGTGCAAAAGCGGGGGCTGCGCACTGCCCCGGCGTTGAGGGCGAAGATGGGGGTGCCGGTGAAGCCGAAGATGTGATATTTTTTGAAATTTTTGACGATGGCTCGGTGCATGTCGCCGAACTGACTGCGGTGGCACTCGTCGAAGATGATCACCGCATGCTTGTTGAAAACTTCGTGCCCTTTGTTGCGGTCCACGAAGTTCGACAACTTCTGGATGGTGGTGACGATGATGCGATAGTCGTGAGGTCTGCCGTTGGCGTCTTTTCCTTCCAACTGACGGGTGAGCACTTTGGTGGAGGTGTTGCTGTTGGCCGCTCCTTTCTCAAAGCGGTCGTACTCTTTCATGGTCTGATAGTCCAGATCTTTGCGGTCCACCACGAAGAGCACTTTATCGATATAGGGCAGTTGCGAAGCCAGCTGTGCTGTTTTGAACGAGGTGAGGGTCTTGCCGCTGCCGGTGGTGTGCCAAATGTAGCCTCCTCCCTCAACGGTGCCGTATTTTTTGTAATTGTGGGCGATCTCGATGCGGTTCAAGATGCGCTCGGTGGCGGTTATCTGATAGGGCCGCATCACCAAAAGCATCTTTTCGGCGGTGAAGACGCAATATTTGGTGAGGATGTTCAGCAAAGTGTGGCGGGCGAAAAAGGTCTTGGTGAAGTCCGCAAGGTCGGGGATGGGCCTGTTGCGAGCATCGGCCCAATGGGAAGTGAATTCGAAACTATTAGAGGTCTTCACCTTGCCCATCTTGCCGCTCGCTGTGTTCTTCACGGCGTGAAAGCGTGTGCTGTTGGAATAATATTTGCTGTCGGTGCCGTTGGAGATGACGAAGATCTGCACATATTCGAAGAGGCCGCTGCCTGCCCAAAACGATTCCCGCTGATAGCGGTCGATCTGGTTGAATGCCTCCCGGATGGGCACGCCCCGCCGTTTCAATTCTATGTGCACCAAAGGCAGGCCGTTCACCAAAACAGTAACGTCGTAACGGTTGTCGTGCTTGGCCCCCTCCTCTTTGCTCACAGCGTATTGGTCGATCACCTGCAAAAAATTCTTGTGGATGTTTTTCTTGTCGATAAGGGCGATGTTTTTGCTGCTGCCGTCGTCCCGCTGCAGCACCTGCACATGGTCTTCCTGTATCTTTCGGGTCTTTTCTGCAATGTGCTCGTTGCTGTTGGCCAGCTTTTCTTTAAAAAAGCGCTCCCATTCGCCGTCGGTGAAAGTGATGCCGTTCAAGATCTCCAGCCGCCGCCTCAGATTGTCGATAAGGTCTTTTTCGCCTTTGATGGGCAGATATTCATACCCCTGCTCCTGCAGCCGACGGATGAAGTCTTCCTCCAGTTCTTTTTCGCTTTGATAGCTGCCGGGGCGCTCCTTCACCGGCTCGTATTCCGTCACCACCGTGTTCTCGTCGGTAGCGGCGACGATGTTGTAGTAAGGCATTGTTTTTCCTCCTTACGACCCGATTTTTTTCTAGCTCTCTTTTTTCGAAAAGGTCAACAGCCTGTCTCTGTAAAATTCATACTGCTTCTTGCGGGCTTCTATCTCCGCCGGCAAGCCGGCGCTCAAGTCGTTGCAGAGCCTGTCGAAACGATCGAGGATGGAAACGATGCGTTCTTGCTCTTTAAGGGAAGGCAGACAAAACTCATATTTCATGATAACTGCTTTATCTCCTCTGGGCATTTTGGCGCCCTTGGCACTGTTGTTGCTGTAACTGAAAAATTTATCTGATGAAAGTACGTAGTACAAATAACTTGGACTGACGAACTTCTTGTCCATACATCTAACGACCAACACATCCCCATTTGTTCCGCCATCGTTGTCTGCTTTCCATATCTTCTTTAGATAAGGGCGAATATTACCAATCAGTATATCTCCATGAGTATACCTGATGCCATTCCCATCGGTCGGTACCTTTGCGGCATTTTTTCTTCCTTCTTTATCCTGCAGAAGATTTTCAACACTTGTATAATTCTCTGTGGTTATGTTGTTATAACTTATTCTCTCGTTAGGATAGAAAGCGATATCCCCCAACTCTACCATCACGTACCCGAACACGTATTGTAAAAGTTTGATCAGATCATCATGCTCTGCTTGCTTGCTTGCTTGCTTGCTTGCTTGCTTGCTTGCTTGCTTGCTTGCTTGCTTGCTTGCTTGCTTGCTTGC
>CANRJC010000018.1 GCA_947630795.1 uncultured Phascolarctobacterium sp.
CTGAGCCTCGCCCGCTTCGACACATTAAGGCTGAGCAAAGGACAGAGAGGGCTGGAAGCAAAGGGCACGCTGCTTTTCTTCGTGCGGGAAAAGAAAAAGACCTCTGCCAATAGAGAGGTCGAAGAAAGATAGGGCAAAAATCGAAAAAGATTGCCGAAAGAAGTGAGATGATAGACCGAAAAAGAAAAAATTCAGCAAGAGGCGAGAAGTCAAAAGGAGATCGAAGAAAGAGCTCGCCGATCAGCCGGGGAGGAGAACACGCATGACGGTGCCCCGAGGTTCGTTATCGAGGGCTTCTATGCTGCCGCCGTGGCGTTCGACTATGCCTTTAGCCAAAGACAGCCCCAGACCGAGGCCACAAGAGGCTGTGCGGGCCTTATCCACTTGATAAAAACGGTCGAAGATTTTAACTTTTTCTTCGTCTGCTATGCCCGGGCCGTGATCGGCTACCGCAAGAGTTATCGTATTTTTGCTCTTGCTCAAAGAGATGGTGACCTCACTCTCTGCGGGCGAATATTTAAGAGCATTATCCGCCAAGATGATCAAAAGACGACTCAGTTCGTTGTCGTCGCCCACAACAAAAATACCCGGCTCGATCTCGGTCCGCAATTTGATCTTTTTGCTGTCGGAAAGAAGTTGTAATCGTTCGCAGACTTTTTGCAGCAACTTGCTGAGCTCCAGCTTGACGTGCTCCGGCTTTTGCTCGCTCAGATCCTGCCGTGCCAATTCCATCAAACTATCCGTCAAACGGGTGAGGCGCCTTACCTCGGCGCCCAATATTTGCAAGGTCTCTTTGATGAAGGGGCTTTGTTTGCACGCCTTCTCGTTTTGCAGGCCGCTGACAGCCAAAAGCATCACGGAAAGAGGCGTGCGCATTTCGTGAGAAGCATCAGCGGTGAACTGCTTTTGTCGAGCATAGAGAGCTTGCAGAGGTTTGATCTCTTTGCCCGCCAAAAAATAACCGAAGAGGCAGGCTGAGGCTAAGAGGACCAAAACGGCACAGAGGAGCAGATAAAGAGTATGAAAGAAAGCCTCGTAATAGAATTTCATGTCTTTGAACATATAGAGGTGGCCTTTCAGCTCGTCGCCTTCTCTTACCTCCGTCATACCCGCCAAATAACGTCTGCGCTCGCCGTCAGCGTCGCGCAGGAAAATAAGCTCCGTTGCCTCGGGCCGCTCGGGCCACTCGGACCTTTTTGCCAGCAGCGCTCGGCCGACGGGGACGGCAGTGAGCTGATCGAGCACGGTCTCTTTCTCATCGGCAGTCACCATGTAGGCCAGCATCTCGCTTGTTTGCAATTTCACCTCGCTGACGGGGAGCTCTCCCGAATGGACGTATTCTTCGGCTTCGTGATAAACGGTGCCGATCAAAAGCTGCCTTTCGTGATAGAGCAGGCTGCGCCAGATGATGGTGTAGGCGATGGCCACCACGCCCAAGATCAGCAGGCCGAAGATCAAAGTGTAATTGCGCGTGAGCCGCCACCGCAGCCGCCCGAAAGGTCTATTCCACACTGTAACCGACGCCCCTTACCGTACGGATGAGCTCGGGACCGCCTAAAGAGGCGATCTTTTTGCGAAGCATCCTGATATGAACATCCAAATTGTTTTCCGTCACATCGCTGTCCAGACCCCAGATGCGCTCTAGGAGCAGATCGCGGGGGATGACGCGGCCTGAGTTGGCTAAGAGCAGTTCCAAGAGTTTGAATTCCCGCGGCCTGAGCTCTGTGCGTTCATCACCATACACCAAATTATAAGTGCCGAGCTCTAAAGTGTAACCCTTGCAGGTGAGACGCTCTCCCTTATATTGGCTGCCCCTTCTGACGAGGGCGTAGAGACGAGCTGTGAGTTCTGCGATATCGAAGGGTTTGACCAAATAATCGTCGGCCCCGCCGTTGAGACCTTTCACTCTGTCCTCGACAGCGTCTCTGGCTGTGAGCAAAAGTATCTTGCCGTCATATTCTTCCTCGCGCAGCCGACGGCAGAGATCAAAGCCGCTCAGTTTGGGCATCAGCCAGTCTAAGACGATGACGTCGTAGGCATCGGCGTAAATTTTGGCGTAGGCAGCCTCACCGTCTTCCGCCCAGTCGACGGCGATGTTCTGACGGCGCAGCAGCAAGGTGAGCATCTTACCTAAATTTTTGTCGTCTTCAGCCAATAAGATCTTCATGTCAGCCTCCTCAACTATTATAACATTCTCTGACATCCCCGATGATAACTTTACTCTTTCAATATGAACCCAATCTGAAATCAGAGGGATAGTTGGGAAAAATCTTTTCAGAAAGAGCTTAGAGAAAAATAACACTACTATCGTTAAAAAATCATTTAAAAGACCCGGAGAAAAAATCACGCTGCCGGCGCTGCAAGATGATGGGCTCTGCTGTCAGAGTTCACGCTAAAGATAGAAAGAGCAAAAGCGCTTTCCTTGGGCGAAAAATATGAAATAAAGCTGAACACCTCCTTCAGAAAGTTTTAAGCAGGGGAAGTTATACTGGCCTTGCAAAAAACAAAAAGGAGGGACCTTTATGGTCGGCGAGGTCAAGAAAGGGATCAACGAGCGCTCAGTGAGCCGCAAACTGTGGCTGCTTTTTTGGGCGATGGCCGTTCTGCTCCTTTTATTCGGCAACGGCAGCCTCTTCATCACCGACAGCGTGGAGGGGAATTATGCATTGACGGCCAAAGAGATGGTGGAGAGCGGCGATTGGCTGAGCCCCCAAATTTACGGCCGTTATTGGTTCGACAAGCCGATATTTTTCTATTGGCTGACGGCCTTGGCCTTTAAGGTCTTCGGCTTTACGGAATTTGCGGCCCGTTTCTTTCCCGCTCTTTTCGGTTTGGCGGCCCTGGGGCTCATCATTTTCGGCGGCAAACGGCTCTTTGGCGAAAGAGCGGCTTTTTACAGCGGTCTCTTGCTTTTGAGCAGCGTAGAATTTTTTCTCATCAGCAAGTCGGTGATCACCGACGCCGTTCTTTTTTTCTTTTTCAGCGGCACTTTGCTCTTTTTCTATTTGGGCTATCGGGACGATAAAAAGAGTTATTGGTATTTGATGTATGCCTCGTCGGCCCTGGCCACTCTCACCAAGGGGCCCATCGGCTTTTTGCTGCCCGGCCTCGTCATGGTGCTCTTTTTGCTGTGGCAGAAAGACTTCGGAGCGTTGAGGAGGATGAAACTTTTCAGCGGCTCGCTGCTTTTTTTCGCTGTGGCTCTGCCTTGGTATGCCGCCATGTATCAGCTGCACGGCACTGCTTTCATCGACGGCTTTTTCGGCGTGCACAATTTTTTGCGGGCGATAGATTCGGAACATCCTCGGGATGATGTTCCCTATTATTATTTTTTGGTGAACCTTTTGGCCCTCTTCCCTTGGAGCGGACTTTTGCCTGCGCTTCTTCTCGATCTTAAGCGTAGGGGGAAACTTGCTTGGAGCACGCTGAAAAATTCAAAGAGCAGCACCGTCTTTTTGCTCCTTTGGGCGCTTACGGTCTTCTTCTTCTTTCAAACGATCGCCACTAAATATCTCACCTACACTTATCCCCTTCTCTTTCCCACCTTTTTGCTTTTGGGAAAGACGATGGACGAAAAGAGAGAGCTCCTTTACGGCAAAATTTTTCTCTTTACCGTCGCCTTCGGCTGGCTGCTCCTCTTAGCGGCGGCCTACTACATAGACGAAAGGCACTTGGTAGCGATAAGGGACCTGCCCCTTTTGCCTTCGGTGTCCATCGTTTGCCTTTTGCTTTATGTGGAGGAGCACTTAAGGCTGCGCCTCTCGCCGCTCTACGGTCTGGCTGTGAGCAGCATAGTCTTTTATCTTGCTCTCATCCATTCGATAGCCATCCCCCTAAGTGAAGTGCGCAGCGGCAAAGAGCTGGCTTTTAAGCTGCAAGAAGCCGAAACAGAGAAGACAGTGGGCGTCTTTGGCGGCTATTCGGCTTCGGCGGTTTTTTATTCGGGAAAGCAAATGGTGAAGTTGCTCTCCGAAAAAGATGCGAGCGATTTTTTGCCGAAGGATACAAAAAAATATTCGTGGAGCAGCAAAAACGTCATGCCTTTTGCGGCCCTCACCCAAAAAAATTATTCGTCCGTCGCCGTGAAGAAGGAAAAATTGCGACCCTTTTTGGAAGAAAGCCCGGACCTGTGGCAAAAAGCGGCGGTGGGCAGGGAGTGGGTGCTGTTAAAAAAATTTTCCGGCTGAAAGAGCGGGCCCGACGATGAGAAAGACGAGAAGAGAGCGGCGGCTTTTAACTATTGCGCGAAGTGTTCGCTTAGAGTATAATGTTAGTATCTATCGGTATGATTAAATAAGAGCAGCTGCGGTGAAAACAGACAAAAAATTTTCCGCCGCTGCCTGCACGGAGAGACTTCGGCAAAAAAAGCCGTTCGCGAAAGGAAGTGCGGTCCTTGAACTTAAAGAATAAAAAAGTTCGTGTCCTCGTCGGCATCCTCGTTGTGATCATCCTCATCGTGGCCGTGCGCATAATTTTGAATATCATCTCCGATCGAGAGCGGGCCGCCCGCATGGCCCAGACCGCGACGGTCTCGGTAGTTTTGGATAGACCGATGCGCCGCACCCTCGTGCCGCAACTTAATTTTACCGGCAGTTTGGACCCGGTGTGGCAAGCGCAAGTGGCGGCTAAAGTTGACGGCCGCTTGGAAAAAGTTTATGCAGACGAAGGCGACAAAGTGGAGAAAGGGCAGACTCTGGCCGTTTTGGAACAGACCGATACCAACGCCGATCTGCTGAATGCCAAGGGCGCTTATGCCGAGGCCATGGCAGGATTGGGCAAAGCTCAGCGCGATCTGGCTCGTTATCGGCGGCTCTTCGATGCCGGGGCCATCAGTCAGCTGGCTCTCGATGATTACATCTTCGCACTGGAAAATGCTCAGGCTCAGGTAGATGCGGCCAAAGGCGTGCTGCAGGGCATGGAGTCGAAAGCGCAGGGCACGATCCTGACGGCGCCGGAGAGCGGCATCATCGCCAAACGTTTCTATCAAGAAGGCTATTATGCCAAGGCCGCCACGCCCATCTTTTCCGTGGCCGACATCTCTCGTTTGAAGACCGTCATACACGTGCCGGAAGGCAACATCAGCAGCATCGCCGTGGGCAACAAGGCCCGCATCATCATGCCCGCTTATGACAACAAGACCATCACGGGGCAGATCACCCGCATCGCACCCGTAGCCGAGCAGCCCAGCCATATGTTCGCCACCGAAGTGAGCGTCGAAAACAGCGAAGGCTTGAGAGCCGGCATCTATGTGCATGTGGAGTTGGAGGCAGAGCCGAAAGAGAACGTGCTCACCATACCAAATCATGCCATCGTCATGAGAGGCGACCAGAAGACGGTGTTCTGTGCCGACGAGAAGGGCATCATCACGAGAAAAGTTTTGACGGTGGGCTATAGCGACGATAAATATTCGGAAGTCCTCAGCGGGCTTGACGATGATGACGTGATAGTGACCGAAGGCCACAACAAACTGCGGGAAGGCAGTCAGGTGGATCTCAAAAAGGCTGGTAAAAAGCAATGATAGGAACTTTCATCAAGCGGCCGGTCTTCACCACCATGTTCGTTCTCCTCTTGGTGGTGTTCGGCATTCGCTGCTACCCCGAAATAGGCGTAGATCTCAACCCCGATGTGGACCTGCCTTTGGTCAGCGTGCGGGTGACTTACGACGGAGCTTCTCCTCAAGAGATGGAGACCCTCATCACCAAACCCATAGAGAACAGGGTCAGCCAAGTTTCTGGCATCAAGACCCTTACTTCCACCGTGCTGGAAGGCTACAGCGAGACGGTGCTGGAATTCAATTTCGGTGTGGATCCTCAGGTAAAAGCTTCCGAAGTGAGAGAAAAAGTCACCAGTGTCCGCCGCAATTTACCGGACGATATCGATGAACCTTCCACTCAGACTGTGGACCTGAATGCTCAGGCCATCGTGGCTTACACTTTTTCTTCCACCAGCCGCAGCCGCAGCGAGATCCGCCGCATCGTCGAAGACAATATCAAAGACGAGTTGCAAATGGTAGAAGGTGTCAGCGAAGTCACCGTAGTGGGCGCCAGCCAACGTATCATCCGCATCAGTGTGAAGCCGGAAAAAATGGCGGAGTACAATGTGCCCTACCAGACTATCCTGGAGAAGATCAACGCCAATAACTACAACACGCCGGGCGGCAAGGCCAAGAGCAAGGACATGGACATCACTGTCCGCACTTTGGGCAAATACACTACTGTCGATGACGTGAAGAAAGTAGTGGTCGCCAACACCACGGGCGGCGAGCCCGTCTACATCGGCGACGTAGCGGATGTTTTAGACGATTGGGAAGATGAAGATACCTATGCCAGCGCCAACGGGATCCCCTGCGTGCTGGCCTTCGTGCGCCGTCAGTCCAAGACCAACACGGTGGACGTTACCGACAACGTCAACGCCAAGATGGAGCAGTTGAAGCAGCGCAACCTGCCCCCCGATATCAAAGTAGAAAAAGTTCGCGACCAATCCAAATACATAAGAGACAACATCGCCGACGTGTGGAACGCCATCATCTTCGGCGGTTTTCTCGCGCTTTTGATTACCTATCTCTTTTTACGCAATTTCCGGGCCACCATCATCGGCGGCCTCAGCATACCCACCGCCGTCATCTCCTCTTTCTTCATGATGAAGGCGCTGAATTTCAGCCTCAACAACATGTCCCTCATGGCCCTTTCTTTGGCCGTGGGCATCTTGATCGACGATGCCATCGTATTGATCGAAAACGTATTCCGCCATATAGAGTTGGGAGAGCATCCCTTCGTGGCTGCGAGAGTGGCGACGGAGGAATTGACTTTGGCCATCATCGCCACCTCTCTCACTTTGATGGCGGTTTTTGTTCCTATAGGCAACATGGGCGAGACCGTGGGCCAATTTTTCAAACAGTTCGGCCTGACCGTAGCCTTCGCCTTGGCTTTCTCTACTATGGCGGCCTTCACCCTTACGCCCATGGTGGCGGCCTATTGGATCAAAGTGGACGAAGATCCCGAAAAGGGCCGCAACAAATATCTGCAAAAATTTTTGGATTGGTTCGAAGCCGGCTTCCAAGCCGTGCGGCAAATTTATAACGAACTGATGGCCTGGGCCCTCACCTGTCCCAAAAAGATCATCGCCGTCAGCGTTTTGTCTTTGGCGTTCAATTTACTGTTGCTTCCCTTCGTAGGCAGCGAATATCAGCCCACTTACGATTCGGGAGAATTTCGTATCGTCTTTAAAGCCCCTTCGGGCACCAGTCTGCAGAAAACAGTCGACTTGGCTCAGCCCATCAACGATTATGTGATGGGCCTGCCGGAGACGGAGATCGTGGCTTTGAACATAGGCAACGGCCGCAACCCCGTCAATCAGGGCAGCCTCGACATCAGATTGAAGCCCACGTCCGACAGAAAGAGGAGCATGCAGGAAGTGATGGACGAGCTGCGCCTGAAGTTCGGCAACACGGAAGCTCTCAAAGTTACGGTAGTGAGCAATCAGGGCGCAGGCAGCCGCAGCGATTCCCGACCGGTGCAGGTGGGCCTGCGGGGCAGCGATCTCGATCTTTTGAAACAATATTCTCTGCAATTGGCCGAGATGGTGCGCCAGACACCCGGCGCCTCTGACGTGGATATTTCAGACTCCGACGAACAGCCGGAGATCGTCATCAAACTGGATCAATCTAAGATCAGCGCTCTTAATCTGAATGCCACTCAGGTGGGCGAGATCGTGGAGATCGCCTTCATGGGCAAGAGCACTACCAACAGCTATACCGTGGGCGACAAAGACTACGATGTTATCTTGCAGATGCCCAAGGAGCAGCGGACCAACATCAACGATGTGGCCAATCTGCGCATCAGCGCCGCCGACGGTACCTTCGTCCGCTTGGGCGATGTGGCTGAGATAACCATGAGCAGCGGCCCCACTCGTATCGAGCGGGAGGATAAACAGCGGCAGATCGTTGTCTATGCCAACACCGTAGGCACCTCTCCCGGCGAATTGATCCGCAAGATCGAGAGCGAATATATACCGGCGCTGAACATGCCCCCGGGTTACAATTATAAAATGATCGGCATGGCCGATGTTATGGGCCGTGCTTTCAAAGAGATATACAAGGCTTTGGGCTTGGCCGTAGTGGTGGTTTACATGACGCTGGCGGCTCAGTTCGAAAGTTTTTCTCAGCCTCTCATCATCATGGTCTCTCTGCCTTTTGCAGTGATCGGCGCCATCTTGGGCCTTTTGGTGAGCGGGCAGACAGCCAACATGATGAGCCTTATCGGCTTCATCATGCTGCTGGGCCTTGTAACCAAAAATGCCATCCTCTTGGTCGATTACGCCAATCAGCAGCGCGAGGCAGGGCTCTCCATTCGAGAGGCCGTGCTGAAAGCTTGCTCTTTAAGGTTGCGTCCCATCTTCATGACTACCTTCTCCACCTTGTTGGGCATGCTGCCCATCGCTTTGGGCTTAGGTGAAGGAGCAGAACTGCGTCAATCTATGGGCGTAGTGTTGATCGGCGGCCTCACCACTTCCACCATGCTCACGTTGGTGATAGTTCCTTTGCTCTACATGCTTTCCGAAGAATGGAAGGCCAAGCACTATAAGACCATGGGCGAAGAAGAAGAAGAGAAAAAGAGCGGCATCGAGCCCGATGTTGCTCCCACTCCTTCCCATTGAGGAGACTTTTTCATGAAAGATACAGGACCGGGTTTTTCTGTGTGGGCAGGCAGCGATGAATCGGGCAAGGGGGACAGCTTCGGCCCCCTGGTAGTGGCGGCGGTGGTCCTCGATAAAGAGAGAGCTTCGGCTCTTGCCGCAAAGGGCGTGAAAGATTCCAAAGCAGTTTCCGACCGCAAAGCTCTCGAATTGGAAGAGCTCATCAAAGATGAGGCGTTGGCCTATAAGGTGCTGGAGCTGAAGCCTGCATATTACAATCTAAGATATAAACAACTGAAGGCCGAAGGCGGCACTTTGAACACACTTTTGGCCAGCGGCCACTTCAACGCTTTGGCCGAAGTTTTAAAAACGGCGGAAAATTGCGAAGGCATCATCATCGATCAATTCATGACTTCCGAAGTCTTGGTGGAAAAATTGCGGCAGAAATTTCCCAACGCAGAAGTCGAACAAACGGTGAGAGCAGAGGCCGATACGGCAGTGGCGGCGGCTTCAGTTTTGGCCAGAGCCTGCTTCCTTCGCAGTATGGATGAATTGAGCAAGAGAGCAGGCTTGCCTCTTCCCAAGGGGAGCAGCAGCCCGACTGTGCAAGAGACGGCCGTGCAGATCTGTGAAAAATTCGGCAGCGATAAATTGGCAGACTTTGCCAAATTGCACTTCGTCAACATTCAGCGGGTCCTCCGCTCTTACCGATAAAATATGCAGAAAAAACTTATCGTCAACGCCGATGACTTCGGCCTTCATCCTCTCATCAACGCAGGGATCGTCAAGGGACATAAAGAAGGGCTCATCACCAGCACCAGCCTCATGGCCTCGGCTCCCGCCTTTGAGGAGGCAGTAGAGCTGGCCAAAATGGATCCGACCCTAGGGGTGGGCATCCACCTCACTTTGGTGGGTGGAGGAGAGCCGGCGCTGCCTAAAGAAAAAGTGAGCAGCCTGTTGACGGCCGACGGAGTTTTTCCCCTTGACTACGCAGCCTTCGCCCGCCGTCTTTATAGCGGCAGCATAAAGAAAAAAGAAATGGAGGCCGAACTGCGGGCCCAGATCGAAAAAGTGCTGGCCGCAGGCCTTTCGGTCACTCACATCGACAGTCACCAACATCTGCACGTGCTGCCGGGCGTGAGAGTTTCGGTCTTGCGTTTGGCCTTGGAATACAAAATCAAGGCCCTGCGAGTGCCGGCCGAACCCTATTTTTTCACCGGCGGCTGTAAGGCGGGCTTAGGCAGGATGATAGGGAAGTGGGGGCTGAGCTTTTGGGCCGAGCGAGTGAGAGAGGCGGCCCTAGAAGCGGGACTGAAATGTCCGGCGCATTTTTTCGGCATGCTGGCCGGCGGGCAGTTGAATAAAAATTTGGCGGCTAACATTTTGCGTGCCCTGCCTGAGGGAACGAGTGAAGTGATGACCCATCCCGGGCTGGACAGCGTTGCTTTAGGCAGCGTCTTCCCTTGGCACTATCATTGGCGGGAAGAATTGACGGCCTGGCTCGATCCCGAAAACAAAAAACTTGCGGAAAAAGAAAATATTCAAACGATCTCTTTCGGAGAACTTTGATGCGTAAAAAACTTTTGTTCCGTCTTGCGGTCTTGTTGGTCTGCATTTTGCTGATCTCCGCAGCGGCCATCTACTTCACTTTCGATATCAGGGCCTTGGAGTACCTGACCCTCTTTCAGCCCGGCTGCATCCTGCTGGCTTTGGCCAGTTTGGCGGTAGGCCTTTTGTTCGACGGGCTGAGGTTGGTCACTCTCGCCCAAGTCACCGATGAATCTTTGAGTTATCGCGAAGTAGTGAACGTAGTATTGAGCAACTATTTTCTCGCTTTGGTGACCCCCGGGGCCTCAGGCGGCGCCATTGCTCAGGTGATGTTCATGCGGCGGGCCGGGGTGCCGGTGGCCAAGGCCACCGTAGTGATCTTGGTGCGGACGGTGATGAGCATCTTTTTCCTTATCTTGATGGTGCCCTGGGTGCTTTTCACCGACCGAGACATCGTCACGTGGGTGCCTACCTCTGTCCTCGTCCTTCTTTCCGTTTTCTTTATATCGTTGCCCATAGCAACTTTCTTTTTGATGCGCACTACTTGGCCGGAGCGCATCATCTATAAAGTGACCGGCCGTTTTTCTCATAGTATACGGCGTCGCTCTTTCCGTCTCTATCACGACTTCAAGATGGCTTTCGTGGTGATGGGGCGCCATCCTTTTAAAGTGGTGCGGGCCTTCATCGAGTCCGGCCTTTCTCTCCTCTTCATCTACGGTACGGTGCCTGCCTATTTCACCGGTTTGAATTTTTCTTTCGACCTCCCGCAAGTGATGGGGAGGATGATATTGATCAATTTGATCCTCTATTTTTCGCCCACCCCCGGCGGCAGCGGTGTCGCCGAGGCGGGTTTTTGCGTTCTTTTCACCAATTTATTGCCGGCGGGCACCGAAGGCATCATGGCGGTGCTGTGGCGTTTCACCGCCGAGTATCTGCCCTTCCTGCTGGGAGCGGTGGTGTCTATCCGCGCTTTCGGCGCCAATGTTTTGAATATAGCTGCTGCCAAGGAGGCTGAACAGTGAAGATATTGATCACAGGGGGAGCGGGCTTCATCGGCTCCCACGTGGCGGAGGCCGCCCTGACCCGCGGTCATCGAGTGACAGTCTACGATGACCTTTCCAGTGGGCGGCGGGAATTTTTGCCGCAAGCAGAGGCGTTGACCTTCGTCTTGGGCGATGTGCTGGATGCTCGGGCTCTCGATAAAGTGTGCGTCGAGGGCTTCGACGCTTGCATCCATCTGGCCGCTCAGACCATGGTGCCCTATTCTTTGGCTCATCCTCAAAAAGATTGTCAAATAAATTTAGTGGGCCTTTTGAATGTATTGGAGGCCTGCCGCAAGCATCATATAGGCCGAGTGGTCTTTTCTTCTTCCGCTGCGGTGTACGGCGACAACACCGCTCTGCCTCTTTCGGAGACAGAAGAACCTCGGCCCCTTTCTCCTTACGGCCTCACCAAATTTACCGGCGAAGGCTACCTCAGGCTGTATTCAAAACTTTACGGCTTCAAGAATACGTGCTTACGCTTTGCCAATGTTTACGGGCCGAGGCAGGGAGCGGGAGGAGAAGGCGGGGTCATCAGCGTTTTCGCCAAAGCTTTGGTGAAGGAGCAGCCTCTCACTGTCTTCGGCGACGGCGGACAGACTCGCGATTATGTTTATGTGGGCGATGTGGCAGAGGCGGTGCTCGACGCACTTTGTTTAGACGGCTTCAACATCATCAATGTGAGCACGGCCCGCGAGACGAGCCTTTTGAAACTTATAGACGCATTTTCCGAAATTGCCGAAAAAAAGTTGAAACCGAATTTTGCGCCGGCAAGAGCAGGAGACATCTACCGCAGCATTTTGGCCAACGATCGCTGCCGCCGCTTGCTGGGCCGCACGCCTGCCACCTCTTTGCGAGAAGGTCTGGCAAAAACTTACCGCTGGTTCGCGGCGGAAGGGAAGGAACTGTCTAAGTGAAGCAGATAGATAAGAAAAGTTTATTGATCATAGCGGCGGTGGCCCTCTTTATGACCTGCTTCGGTCTCGGTTCGGTGCCGCTGCTGGACCCGGATGAGCCTGTTTATGCCGAGACCGCCAGAGAGATGCTGCTCTACGGCGATTTTCTTTCGCCCCGCATCTACGACGCTTTTTGGTTCGACAAGCCGCCTTTTTATTATTGGCTGGTAGCCGGCATGCAGACCTTGTTGGGCTTTAGCGAAACGGCGGCCCGTCTGCCTGCCGCCCTCATGGGTTCTTTGACGGTGCTCATCCTTTATATTTGCGTCACCCGCCTCTTCAACGAGCGGGCCGGCTTTTGGTCTGCCATCGTGCTGGCCACCAGCGTGGAATTTTTCTATTTGAGCAAAGCGGCGGTGACGGACACCACGCTGCTCTTTTTTCTCACGTCTTCCCTTTTGGCTTTTTTGCACCGCAAATATTGGCTGATGTATGTGCTGATGGCTTTGGGGACTTTGGTGAAGGGCCCCATCGCCATCGTCTTTCCCGGCGCCATCATCTTTCTTTATCTGCTCTTTTTGGGAAAATTGCGAGAAATTTTGAATATGCACCCCCTGCGGGGCCTGCTCTTGTATTTATTGCTGGCGGCGCCTTGGTACTATGCTATGTACACGGTCCACGGCTCCGTCTTCGTGGAAACTTTTTTGGGTTTTCACAACATCACTCGCTTCACCACAGCCGAACATGCGGACCGCGTGGTCTTTTGGTATTATCTGCCGGTGCTCTTCTTGGGCTTCTTCCCTTGGATAGGGCTGCTGCCTCAGGCTGTTAAAGCTTCTATCAGCGACAGCCGTATCGACGAGATGCGCCTTCTCCTTTTCATGCATGTGTGGTGGCTCTTCGTCTTCATCTTCTTCACTGTGTGCCGTACCAAATTGGTGTCTTACATTTTGCCTCTCTTCCCGGCGTTGGCGGTGGTAGTGGGCTGGCACATCTCGCAAATGATGGCGAAATTTAAAAACAATACGACTTTTTACGGTTGGATGCTGAGCAGCGGCCTCTGCTTCATCCTTTTGGGAGCCGGCTGGATAGCGGGCGGGCAATTTCTGCCGGAAGTATTTTTTGCGACGACGGTTTTAGGCGTGCTCACTCTCATCCTCGCCGCAGCCGTGATCTACACACTGTGGGTCTATCGAGATATCCAACTGGCGGCGGCTCTTCATGGGCTCACGGCTCTTTGCACCATGGTGATCGTCTTCGGCTTCGCCCTGCCTCAGTTGGCGCCTCGCTTCAGCATGGAGACGATGGCCGCCTATTATCGGGACAATTGTGAAAAAGAGCTGCCCATCCACGTGGATAAATTCTTGCGGCCGGGCTTCAAATATTATTCCGGGGCCAACGGCATAGAGCTGCGGCCCAAGACCGGCGATCTTAGGGACGCCTTGGGAGACGGCAAAGACAAATACATCATGGTGCGGGGCTTAGAACTGCGCCGTTATCGAAAAGGCAGTCATCACGAAGAACATTTTACGGTCCTTCACGAAGAAGGAGATATTTATCTGCTGCGGCAACTCGCGACCGCAGGCGAGGGCGATTCTCGCCGAGAGAAAGGAGAAAAATAGATGCAACAGGTAGTATTGACCATCATCGGCAAAGACAAGGTGGGCATCATCGCCAAAGTCAGCTGTAAACTGGCGGAGTATAACATGAACATCATCAACATCAATCAGAACATCATGCAGGGTTTCTTCAACATGGTGCTGATCGCCGAGACCGACGAGGCCACCGTAAGTATCAAAGAAGCGAAAGAGATCTTCGCCAAATTAGGCGAAGAGATAGGCGTGGAGATCCGCCTGCAGAGCGCCGATATCTTCAAGGCCATGCATCGCATCTAGGGGGAGGCAGGTATGTTATTTAATACCCAAGACATCCTCGAGACCACCCGGATGATCACCGAAAACAAATTAGACGTGCGCACCATCACCATGGGCATCAGCCTCAGAGACTGCAGTCATGCCGATATCGAGAAGACTTCTGCCAAAATTTACGACAAGATCTGCCGCAAGGCGCAAAATTTGGTGAAGACAGGCGAAGACTTAGAGGCGGAGCTGGGGGTGCCCATCATCAATAAGCGCATCTCGGTGACGCCCATCTCTTTGGTGGGGGAGAGTTGCGACGAGAGCGACTACACTCCTTTGGCCGCTGCTTTGGACAAAGCGGGCAAGGCCGTGGGAGTGAACTTCATCGGCGGCTTCTCCGCTTTGGTGGACAAAGGCTACACGAAGGGAGACCGGCGGCTCATCGCTTCCATCCCTTCGGCTCTTGCCGCTACCGATATCGTTTGTTCATCTGTCAGCGTGGGCTCTACCAAGTGCGGCATCAACATGGACGCCGTGACGGAGATGGGAAAGATCGTTTTGGCCACAGCCCGAGCCACGGCTGATAAGGACGCCATCGGCTGCGCCAAATTGGTGATCTTCTGCAATTCTGTCCCCGATAATCCCTTTATGGCGGGAGCATATCACGGCGTGACCGAGCCCGAGACGGTGATCAACGTGGGGGTCAGCGGCCCCGGCGTGGTGAAAAAAGCGCTGGAAGAAGTTAAAGACGGCGACATCGGTCAAGTGGCGGAGACCATCAAGAGGACAGCTTTCAAGATCACGAGAGTGGGCCAATTGGTAGCTCAGGAAGCGGCCAAAAGATTGGACACTCAATTCGGCATCATCGATCTATCGCTCGCGCCCACTCCTGCCATCGGCGATTCGGTGGCTCACATTTTGGAAGAGATGGGCTTAGAGTGCACCGGCTGCCCCGGCACCACCGCAGCTTTGGCTCTTTTGAACGATGCGGTGAAGAAGGGCGGCCTGATGGCGTCCAGTTATGTGGGCGGGCTCTCCGGCGCCTTCATCCCCGTCAGCGAAGACGCGGGCATGATAAGAGCGGTGGAGAGAGGCTGCCTCACTTTGGAAAAGTTGGAGGCCATGACCTGTGTCTGCTCCGTGGGTCTGGACATGATAGCGGTGCCAGGGTCTACGACGGCCGCCACTCTTTCTGCCATCATCGCCGACGAAGCGGCCATCGGCATGATCAACAACAAGACCACTGCCGTGCGTCTCATCCCGGTGCCGGGCAAGGGCGTGGGAGACAAAGTAGAATTCGGCGGCCTTTTGGGCCACGCTCCCATCATCGCCGTCAACACTTTCGATCCTTCCCGTTTTATCGGGCGAGGCGGGCGCATCCCCGCCCCGGTGAGGAGCCTTACCAACTGATGAAAAACGACAAGATCATCGCGATACTGGAAGAAGTTTATAAAGACAGCAAGACGGCTCTTAAATTTTCGTCGCCCTTCGAGCTGCTGGTGGCGGTGGTGCTCTCCGCCCAGTGCACCGACGAAAGAGTGAACGTGGTGACGGCCCGTCTTTTTCCTCGCTATGCCTCTCCCGAAGCTTTGGCTTCTTTAAAAAGAGAAGAATTGGAAGAATTGATCAAAGATTGCGGGCTCTATCGGTCAAAAGCAAAACATCTGATAGAATTGAGCGAGCAATTATTAAAAAATTTTGCGGGAAAAGTGCCGGAGACGGTGGAAGAGCTGGAAAGTTTGAGCGGCGTGGGCCACAAGACGGCCAACGTGGTGGCCAGCGTGGTCTATAAAGTTCCGGCCATCGCCGTGGACACTCACGTCTTCAGAGTGTCCCATCGTTTGGGCTTGGCCAAGGGCAAAGACCCTTTGGCTACAGAGAAAGAGCTGCAGAAGCTCATCCCCGAAGAAAAATGGAGCGATGCCCATCACTGGCTCATTTGGCACGGGCGCAAAGTGTGCAAGGCCAGAAAACCCCTGTGCGGCGGCTGCCCTCTTTTGCAGCTGTGCCCCTTCGAAGAAAAAGAGCTTGGCAAAAAAGCCTGAGAAATTTTCAAAACCAGAGCGCCTCGTCACGATGAAAAGATCAAAAAGTCCGAAAAAATACGGCGGCCTTTGCGAAAATTTGCGAAGGCCGCAAATTTTTTCGACGCAGAACGAAAAGGCAGACGAAAAAATAAAAGCGATGAGCAAAACATAAGACTTGCTCGAACGCAAGGCGGGGGCCGCCGATAGCAGGTGAGAGCGCAAAAAGCGGAGCGTGAGATCAAAAACAGGGCCGTCGAAGATGGGCCGGCGAAAAAACTTGACAAAGCGGCGGCAAAGGGTATAGAATTATCAAGCATGGGTTTTTGCGCCCTGCGCAACCGCACGCAGAGGCTTTAAGACGCCAAGAGCGCGCCGTATGCGGCGAGTCTAGGATAAGGGAGGTGCAAAAAAGGATGTACGCTATCATCGCGACCGGCGGCAAACAGTATAAAGTAGCCGAGGGCGACGTGCTTCAGGTGGAGAAGCTGGATGCCGAGCCGGGCAAGGAAGTGGTCTTCGATCAGGTGCTGAGCCTGGTGAAAGACGATGAAGTGCAGATCGGTCGGCCCCTGGTAGAGGGCGCCAAGGTCAGCGCCGAAGTGGTGGAACAGGGCAAGGCAGCCAAGATCTTGGTCTTCAAATATAAGGCCAAGTCCAACTACCGCCGCCGTCAGGGCCATCGTCAGCCTTATACGGAAGTGAAGATCACCAAGATCGAGGGCTGAGACGATCATGATCGAGATCGGCATCGAGCGTAACGGCAAGGGCTTCATCACAGCCTATAAAGTGCTGGGCCACGCAGAAGCTGCCAAAAAGGGCGGCTGCGATCTGGTGTGTAATTCGGTCAGCGTGCTGAGCCAGGCCGCTCTCATCGGTTTGGAACGACACCTGAAACGCAAAGTGTGCTACAAAGTAGACCGAGAGGAAGGGCTTTTGGCCGTCACTTTGAAAGAAGAGGCGGACGAATTGAGCGAAGCTATCCTCGCCACCATGGTCTACGCTTTAGAAGAGGTGGCGGAGCAATATCCGCAATATGTCCGTATCAAAGACAGAGGACATAGGAGGTGAAAGAATGTTTAAGTTGATCATGCAATTGCATGCCCATAAAAAAGGTACCGGCAGCTCCCACAACGGCCGCGACTCCAACGCACAGCGTTTGGGCACCAAAGCACAGGAAGGGCAACTGGTGACTGCGGGCAGCATCATCGTTAGGCAGCGGGGCACCCGCTTCCACCCGGGCAACAACGTAGGCATGGGCAAAGACTACACCATTTTTGCCACCGTGCAGGGCCGGGTGAAGTTCGAGAGAAAGGGCCGGGATAGGAGACAGATCAGCGTTTATCCTTTGGAGGCAGCTGTGGCTCCTCAAGCTCTGTAAAAAATCACGGCAATAAAAACAAGGACTCTGTGCTCAAAAAGCGCAGGGTCCTTTTAAATTTACGCGAAAGCAGAAACTGAGATAAGTTCGGTCGAAAGCAGGTGAGAGATGGGCGTGATGCCCTTCTCCTTTTCCTGCGGCAGGAAATGACCGCGCCTTCATGGAATAAGAAAAAAGACGAAGAAAAGAATTCGCTCGCAAAGCGAAGAGAAGTCAAGCTCAAAAATAAAACGTTCTCACTCAAAAGGAGGGAAGAGGATGCTTTTAGGGTTAGACGTAGGCGGCACTTTCACCGATGCCGTCATCATAGAAAAGGGACAGGTGCTGGCCCAGGCCAAAGCCCCCACCACTCATGCCGATGTGTTGGAAGGGATATTGAACGCTTTGGACAAGGCAACGGCCCTCGCCGGGCAGCTGAAAAATTTGGAAAGAGCGGTCATCTCCAGCACCATCGTCACCAACGCTTTGGCGGAAGGAAAATTGCCGCCGGCTTTTTTGGCGGTGTGCTGCGGCCCGGGGATGAACACGGCGGGGAAATTCCCCGTGGCTCCTCTGCAGTTGAAAGGCTGCGTGGATCACAGAGGCAAGATCACTGCGCCGATAGACTTGGCGCCGCTGGCTCGGGCAAATTCTATCGCCCCCGCTGCCAACGCCGCCGTCAGCTGCAAATTCGGAGTGAGGCAGCCGCTCTTGGAGCGGCAGATGGCCCAAGCTCTGCTGCAGGCGGGGCGGCGCAAAGTTTTTTTAGGCAGCGAGGCCAGCGGTGAATTGAACTTCATCCGCCGCACCAACAGCGCCTACTTTTCTGCCCAAGTGTGCGATCTCTTCCGCACTTTTTGTTCCCGCGCCGAAAAAGCTTTGGCCGAACGGCAGATCAAAGCGCCGGTCCATATTTTGAAAGCAGACGGGGGCACTTTGCCTCTCGCCGCCGCCTTAGAGCAGCCGGTAGAAGCTGTCTTCACCGGGCCGGCAGCTTCGGTGCTGGGCATCGAAGCTTTGGGGGCCGTGGACGAAGAGAGGCCGGGCATCTCTTTAGACGTGGGCGGCACCACCACGGACATCGCTTTTTGGCAGGGCGGGCGGCCTTTAGCCGCTCGTCGCGGAGCTGTCATCAACGGCTATAACACGGCGGTCCGTTCTTTTCACATGCGCAGCATCCCTTTGGGGGGCGACAGCAAATTGAGCGTCAGCCTGGTGAACGGCGAGCGTTTTTATTTCGTGGGGCCTCAGCGAGTGGGCCCGGCTGCGGCGGTGGGAGGAGAGGCGGCCACCTTGGGCGATGCCCTCATCGCAGCCGGCTACATCAGCTTCGGCGACGCGGCCCGCTCGCACAAGGCTTTGGCCGCTCTTTGCCCGGGGCTGGACATAAAAGAAGAAGCGAAGAAGATCGTGGCGACGGCAGTGGCCAAACTGCGGGGCGTCATCGACGAGATGTTGGCAGAATGGGCGCGGCAGCCGGTCTACACGGTAGACGACATCGTGAAAGGCACCGAGTTCAGGCCCCGGCAATTGATCGGCGTGGGCGGCGGCTCGTTGGGCCTCATCAAAGCATTGGGGGAGGCCATGGATTTACCGGTGAGCATACCGCAGGGAGCGATGGTGGCCAACGCCATCGGGGCGGCTCTCGCTCGGCCCACTCTTTCGGCTGGTCTTAGGGCCGACACCACCGAAGGGCACTACATCATCCCCGAAAGCGGCGAGAGAAAGCCTCTGCCTCGGCCTTTCAACAGAAAAGCGGCCGAAGAACTTCTGGATCGCTGGCTGCATGAACAGGTGGCAACTTGGCAACTGGCCGAGCAAGAGACAGAAGTCATCAGCGCCGAACATTTTCGCACCATCCACGGTTATTACGATACGGGAGACATCTTTGACCTGCGCATGCAATTGAAGCCCGGCATTTTGCAAAAAGTGGCCGGTTTCAGCGGGGAGGTGGCACTGTGACTGACGAGAAAAAAACTTTGGGCCTGGTGTTCTTCCCGGCCTTCGACTGGATGATAAGCCCAGCTCATCCCGAGCGGCAGGAGCGGCTCCTTTATACTCGCGATCAGTTGGAAGAGGAGGGCCTTTTCGACCTGCCCCAGATCAGAGAATATCGGCCTCGTTTGGCGGCGATCGAAGATCTGCAGCGGGCTCACGTGGGGGTGCCTTCTGTAGATAAATTGGTGACTCGCGCTCATTATGTCAGCGCCGGGGGCTGCTTGGTGGCGGCAGATGCGGTGATGAAAAAAGAGGTGGAGCGGGCTTTCGCTTTGGTGAGGCCTCCGGGCCATCACGCCATGCGGGTGGTGCACGGAATCCGCGGCTTTTGCACCGTGAACATCGAAGCCATCATGGCAGAATATCTGCGCACGAAATATAATGTGAAGAAGATCGCAGTGGTGGACACCGACGTGCACCACGGTGACGGTTCCCAGGATATTTTTTATCACGACCCGGACACTCTCTATATCTCGTTCCATCAAGACGGGCGCACTCTTTATCCCGGCAGCGGCTTTTTGGACGAAGCGGGCAGTCCTCTGGCCTGGGGCACTACGGTGAACTTGCCTTTGCAGCCCCGCACCGGCGACAGAGGGCTCCACACTCTCTACGATAATTTGATCGCCCATATTTTGGAAGATTTTCAACCGGAGCTGATCATCAACTCTGCCGGGCAGGACAATCACTTCAGCGATCCTTTGGCTTCCATGCAGGTGACGGCTCAGGGCTACGCCCGTTTGGCGGACAAATTGAAAGCGGATATCGCAGTGCTGGAGGGAGGCTACTCCATCGAGAGCGCCCTGCCCTACGTGAACACCGGCATCATTTTGGCCATGGCCGGGCTCGACTACAGCAAGGTGGTGGAGCCGGATCTCAGCGGCTTGGGCCGAGAAGACGAACGCTGCGACCAAAGGGTGCGGCAGTTGATCACAGCGGCGGGAGAACTTTATTTCAACCGTAAAGAAGAAAGCGCAAGGCAAATGGCTCGCTTAGGCAGCGATAAAGTGTGGGCCCGGCGCAAACACATTTATTACGATGAAGAGGGGATAAGAGAAGAACAGCAGGAAGCGGTGCATTACTGCCGCTATGACAGCGACGGCTGCCGCGGTTATCTCACTATCCTCACCGCCGCCGCAGGCACTCGCTTCGGAGATCAGAGCGCCTTCATCGTGTGCATCACGAGAAATTGCTGCGCCCGCTGCCGCGAGGCTGCCTATGATGAAGCTTTGCGGGAAAAAAAGAGGAGCAAAGTGCAATATGTGCTGGTGCAGGATATAGCCGCAGGCACGGTGGAAGCTCTGTGAAAAGCTCCTTCGGAAAAATTTGCGGCCGGTTGCTTTTCTTCATGTTATAATAAAAGAAAAACAGCCCCATGAAAGAAGAAAGCAAAAGGCGAGGCCCTGCCGACGCGGAACACGAGGGGCGGGGCTGCGCCTCTTTTGAAGCGAGGTAAGATGATGCTGAAAGAATTGGTGATCGCCACCCACAACCCGGGGAAGCTGGAAGAATTCAAAGAACTGCTGGCCCCTTTGCCCATAGCGATAAAGTCTTTGGCTGACTTTCCGCCCATAGAGGAGCCGGAAGAAAACGGCCGCAGTTTTGCGGCCAACGCCCGCATCAAGGCGGTGTATTACGCTAAACAGACGGGGCTGCCCTGCCTGGCAGACGATTCGGGGCTGGAGGTGCAGGCGTTGGACGGGGCCCCGGGGGTGCGTAGCGCCCGCTATGCGGGAGAGCAGGCCACGGCGGAAGAAAACAATCAGCTTCTGCTGCAGAACATGAAGTTTCAAGTGAAGAGGAGCTGCCGCTTCCGCTGCGCTTTGTGCGTGGCCACGCCGGAAGGAAGAGTGCTGAACGAAGTGGACGGCACTTGCCCGGGGATGCTGCTGCATGAGCCTTTGGGCGACGGCGGCTTCGGCTACGACCCGCTCTTTTGGTGCAACGAATTGCACAAGGGCATGGCAGAGGCCACGCCGGAAGAGAAGAACCGGGTGAGCCACCGGGGCAAGGCCCTGCGCCGCTTGCTGAATATTTGGACCAGAAGAAGATAGAACTGTCTCGAGCGACAAACGAAGAAAAATATCTCAAGGGGACGCGTGAGCGTCCCTGTTTTTTTGCCTAAAAGGGCAGACAGCCGCCGCGAAGCGCACAGGAAAACGCAGATCAAAAAATGCATGCCGAAAATAACAAATGGGAAAGAAAAAGCGAGAGACGGTAAGCTTACTATCCTAAAGAAAAAATAAAAGTCGATCGCAACACCGATCAAACGAAAAAGAGAGGAGTTCGTCCTCTACATCCAAGCAGCGGTGACCTTTCAAAATAGCACAATAGCAAAGGATAGCTCGAAAAATAAAATAGTGAAGGGAGCTAGATGGCAACATATAAACGGCGGCGACTTAAAAAAACTCAGAGATGAAAAACTTCGCAAGCTAAGAAAAAAGCAAAAGTGCTCGGCGATCACGTTAAAGCGCCGTCGATTTTTGAAAAAGTCCGAGATTTTGACGCTCATGCATGAGCAGCGTTGATCGTTTGCAAAAGCGAAAGGCGCTCAGCCTTAGGGCTATAAGAAAAAGCATGGGCTGCTCAGCCCTCGATGTAAAAAAATAAAGGTCATCTAAAAAGAGAAAGTCGATCTTAAAAAACGAAAGACGATCGCAAAAAACGAGGGGGCGCGAGAGCGCCTCTCAAAATTTTTGCGCAAATTTTTGCGGAAATTCACAAAAAATTTTCAGTTCCGACTGAAAAAGTCTTGTGGGGGGGTTCAACTGTGCTACAATAAAAGCGATGATGCGAAAGGTGGGAAGGTTCGGGAGTAGTTTCAAGGATTTCTTCTCCCGCACTTTTTCTCGCAAGCCACTTGCAGCACCATCGAGGGCTTGGGCGCTGAGGCGAGCGCCCGGGCCCAAAGAAAAAATGTTTATGAACTCCGTCGCTGCCGGGCGATACGCAAAGGAAACACGGATACTTTGGTGGGGACCGGTTGCCTCGGGAGTTTGTAAAATACATTTATTCCTGAGGAGGAATGCAAAATGAAAAAGTCTCTTATCTTTGCCATGGCTATGGCTCTGGGCGTAACCGCCAGCGCTTATGCCGCCAATCCGTTCAGTGACGTGCCTGCAGGCCACTGGGCTTATGACAGCATCGAGAAACTGGCTGCTGCCGGCGTTATCGACGGCTACGGCGATGGCACCTTCGGCGGCGACAAACTGATGACCCGCTACGAGATGGCTCAGATCGTTGCCCGCGCAATGGCCAACGGCGCCAACGTTGACAAACTGGCTGCAGAATTTGCAGACGAGCTGGACGCACTGGGCGTTCGCGTTGCCAACCTGGAGAAGAAGGCCGATGCCGTTAAGATTACCGGCCAGATTCGTTTGCACAACCAGAGCTTCCATGGCCTTAAAAACGTTGATGAGAACAAACTGCGTTCCCGTTTGTTCTTCAAGGGTCAGGTAAACGATGACTGGACTTACACCGGCATGATCGAGAACATTCAAGATTTTAAGACTGAGACCGGCGATGAAGGAACCGACTTCCAGCGCGCTTTCGTGAACGGCAAACTGGGCGGCTTGGCCATCGAAGCAGGCCGTAACCATCTGGTACTGCTGGGCAACGGCGGCCAGATCTACGGCAACCGCGCCGACTATGTAAAAGCTTCCTACGGCAAAGACATCAAGCTGACCGGGTATGTTGGTAAGCTTTCTAACAAAACCACTGCTTACGGCGAAGATTTCTGGGCTGCTTCCGTAAGCGGCAAGATCGGCGTAGTGAATGCCGAAGCTATGTACATTGACGTAGAAGCTCAGAACAACGGTGCATTCGGGACGACTAGAGTTGGCGGTAAAGATGTAAACAATAAGAAAGACAACAGCATCGTGGGCATCGACGTTAAATTCCCCATCGTGAAAGATTTGACCTTGGAAGGTCTGTGGATGAAGGCTGAGGAAGACGACGCCGACGGCAACGACCAGGGCATCTTTGCCATGCTGAAATACAAAGGCGCCAAAGCCAACAAACCCGGCAGCTGGGGCGTATATGCCAAGTACTACAACATGGCCGGTAGCACTATTATCCAAAACGGCGAAGATAACACCATCCCGAACAAATTCTTGGATAACGGTTTCACCGGCTACGCTATCGGCGCCGAGTATGCAGTTGCCAAGAACATGGTAGCTCTTGTTGATTGGGCCGATTTGGATAGCAAGAAGGACGACAGCAAAGAGGGCGCTGCTCTGTGGAGCCAGTTGGTCATCACCTTCTAAGAAAAATCTGTCACAGCGGCAACTGCGCAAGTTGCAAAAATTTACGAGGGACGCTCAAAAGGCGTCCCTCTTTTGTCGTGAGAGAAAAAGAAGAAAGGCGTGCCTCTTTACTCTTTGAAGGCACTTTTTTCGTCACGATCTTCTCTTTTTTCGAGGGTAAGTGAATTTTCTGGTATGAAAATTCAAAGCGTTGACTTTCGCCTTCGGCCTTGTTAAAATAAAGATGCTTTAATCGATCGCCGATCTCGAAATGGGAGAGGCGGGACCGCAAGGGATACTCCCCGTTGTTTGCGGATAAATAAATAGAGCAGTGAACTAGCCGCTCACCGACAGCGGGATAGAAAACAGTCGGACCGAAGTGAGCACGTCCTTCGCCAATGGCGAGGGACTTTTTTATTAGTTTGAAATTTGGAGTGTGGAGTTGAGAGCACCGCACACTGAACCTGTCGAAGTGAGCGGTGCAATGGCAGAGCCTTTCATTCGCGTCGGGCATTTCGACAAGCTCAATGACCGACGCTACACGAAGCTCAGCGCAGCAGCTAAGTAGCAAGTTTTTCTTCTCATTTTGTCCCTAAAAATGTATAATAAAAGTACGGTCACATCAGGGGCAAGGTGAGTAAAATAAAAAAGCAAAAGGAGGAAAAGCCTATGCCCCAGATGAAAAGGACCGTAAAAGACAGCGTTTTCACTTATCTTTTCCAAGACCCGCAGTACACTCTGCAGCTCTATAAGTCGCTGCACGCAGAAGACGAGAGCGTCGAAGAGAAAGACATCGAATTGGTCACGCTGGCCAACGTCATGACCAACGACCTCTACAACGACTTGGGCTTTATGGTGAAAGACAAGCTGATCATTTTGGTAGAAGCCCAATCCACTTTTTCCCCAAATCTTGCGTATCGCATGCATTTATACTCGGCGCTCACTTTCAAGAATTACGCAGATGAAAACAAACTGGACTCATTCGCTTTCAAGAAGATGCCCCTCCCCTTGTTCGAGCCCTACATTATCTACACCGGCGACCAAGAAGTTCCCGACACTCTGCGTCTTTCCGATCTGTACATAGTAAAGGGCAGAGTGCGGATAGAAACGGAGGTGCAGGTGCTGCGGGGAGATGCTGCCGACAAAAACGACATCGTGAGCCAGTACGTGCGCTTTTGCAAGATAGCCGACGAAGAGCGGCGCAAAAGCGGCCCCACAATTGAAACCGTAAAGGCGATCATAGATCGCTGTGTCAAAGAAAATGTGCTGACAGCGTTTTTGTCGGCACGGCGGAAGGAGGTAGAAGACATCATGGTAGTTTTATACGATGAAGCAAAGGTAAGAGAGATCCACGAATACAATGTGCGCAAAGATGCGCTGGAAGAGGGAACCGAAAAAGGCATCTCTGCCATGGTCGCCACATTGAAGCAATTGGATATAGCAAAGGCCGTTGCCAAAGATAAATTGGTACTGAACTTTCACTTATCTCCTCAAGTTGCCGAGGCGAAGGTGGAGCAATATTGGAACTGACGAAAATAAAGAAGTAAAAACAGAGGGACGCTCAAAAGGCGCCCTCTTTTCGTATTGCTTATGCCTTTTGCTCGGTGTTGCGGGGAACAGAAAAAAAGGGTCGGCTAAGTGCTCTTGCGGCAAGCTCAAAGGCAAGACGGCTTCGCCTTTGTCTTTACGCTGGGAAGTGTGACAAATGATAACTTAAGAAAATGTGAAAAATTTTCAAAAAAATTATGTTGACACAAAAATGTCACAGTGGTACAATTATACATTTTTGACTTTTGCATTTTATGATGTTAAAATAATAGCGTGAGGAAAGTATAGATGACGACGGAGAGGACGAAGGACGAACGCTTGCCGCGGCTTGCGGCAGGCTTTGTCTTATCTTTTCGCGAAGGTGCGGAGAAAGGAGGTCTTTATGTTCGCTTGCGGCGATCGCGTAGTCTACCCGTTGCATGGCGGCGCGATCATCAAGGACATCCAGTGGCGGGAGCAAGGAGGGGAAAGCAGAGAATATTTTATTTTGGAAATGCTTTTCGAACACATGACAGTGGCCGTCCCCGTAGGCAATGCGGAGCGGCTGGGGCTGCGCTACATAGTGGGCGAAGGGGAACTGGCCCAAGTGGCAGAAGTGCTGCGCCACGAGGAGCCCGACATCCAAGCGGTGAAGAGGATCTCCTGGAACCGGCGTTTCCAAATGTACATGGACAAGATCAAAAGCGGCAACATTTTGGAAGTGGCCCGCATTTATAAACTGTTGGTGCTTTTGGAAACTTTGAAGAAGATCTCCGTGGGAGAAAGAAGATTGCTGCACAGCGCCAAACAGGTGCTGCAAAGCGAGATCATGCTGATACGCGACGTGGGGGCCGATGAGGCAGAGCGGTGGCTGAAGGCCAGCTGCTGAAAAACGTCGCGACCGAAAAACGCATTATACATCATAAAGGCGGGCGCCGGGGCGCTCGCATGAATTAAGATCACAGAAAAAAGCTTCGGGCAGGACTTGAGACCTTTAGGGTGCGGGGCCTGCCTTTTTAACGAAGGGAGCGGGGCAAGATGCAAGAAGAGAAGAAGCAAATGTGCTGCCCTTGGGCCGCAGGCTCGCCTCTTTTGCAAAAGTATCACGACGAGCGCTGGTGCCGCCCGGAGCATAGAGATGAGGAACTTTTCGCCCTGCTGATCTTGGAAGGGATGCAGGCAGGCCTCAGCTGGGGCCTCGTCTTGGCGAGAGAAGAAGCCATCCGCGCCGCCTTCGAGGGGCTGCGCCCGGAAACTGCGGCGGCCTTCGATGAAAGCAAGATAGAAGCCATCCTCACAAAGAAAAACATCATCGCCAATCGTTTGAAAGTGCGGGCCGTGGTGACCAACGCCCGGGCCTTTTTGCAAACGCAAAAAGAGTGGGGCAGCTTCGACCGCTACATTTGGCACTTCACTGCGGGCAAGGTCATCGACCACCGTTTGCAAGAGGGGGAGGAGCCGCCGGCTCAGGACGAGCTCTCCGCCGCCGTGGCGGCGGACCTGAAGCGGCGGGGCTTCAAGTTCGCAGGGCCTACCATAATTTATTCCTACCTGCAGGCCATAGGAGTGATCAACGATCATTTGCTCACCTGCCCCGCCCGGGGCTGAAAAGCAGTTGAACAGACTGCGAGATCTGCACCCGACGTCAAAAAGCACAGGCAAAAGAAAAAGGAGCGCTACCCTTTAGGGCGGACGCTCCTTTTAAAATAGCAACATCGTCAAAAAAAGACCCGGCTCTTCAGAGCCGGGTCAGATCATCGCAGATCTTTTATTTTTGTCTGGGGGATATTTCGAAATGAGCCGGCCATCACAGGCCGAAACTTTTGTTCACGTTCTTATTGGTGATGGGGGCGGTGCGGATGATATCCTGCAGCGCTTCTTCTTCGCTCATATGTTTTCGCTGCATCTTCAAGCGGAGAAAGTCTTCGAAAGTTGCAACGGGATGTGACTTGTTCAATTCTTCCGCCGTAATTCTGTCCGCCATGGCGGCTCTCGCTTCCCTTATGTATTTGTTCCGCAGCTCGAAGGCCTGCCGGGCTCTCTCTTTTAGAGGCAGGCTGCCGTCCAGCTGTTGAGGGATGGAAGAAACATTGGCCACATACCACTCACGGATGCTTTTGTTATCGGTGGCGACGATGGGCTTGCCTACATAGCGGCTCAGGTCTTTGCCGCCGACGAGCACCGTTTGCGTGGCAGGCGGGTTTGCCGGATGAGCAGGCTGCGGGGCGGGGCGATAAAAGTTAAAGAAGAAGGCGGCGCAGACCGACAGTAGGAGCAGCAGGGGGAGCAAAAATTTTCTTTTCTTCATGAGCGTACCTCGCGATGTTTTTCTTCCTAATTATAACACAGGCAAGGAATGATGAGACTGGCACTTTTCGAAAAAACAAGAGCGGCGAGAGAGCCGTCCTCAAAAGTCAACCGAAAACGAAAAGGCAGGGGATAGAATAGGCTTTGCCCTTTTGACAGCGGCGAAGGATCTTCGGCAAAACACGTTGCGGCAACGCTTATCATACGATCGAGAGAGTAAAAAATTCTTCATTATTTAAGTAAACCGAAAATAAATCTAAAGTTGACAATGGCGGCGACTGGTGCTAAAATCGGTATTGTTATGAAGAAAAAACCGGCAGTGCTGTTTAAAAAAGTTTTGCATGGGGAGGATCACAGCTATGGATGTTACGAAATTGGCCCGGGAGATCATCGAGGGACGGAGGCTGGGGAGAGAAGACGACCTCTCCGACTTTGTGACCTGCGATCTGGAAGAACTTTGCCGGGGAGCGGACAAGATAAGAGAAGCTTTTTTGCACGATGAGGCGGACCTTTGCTCCATCATCAACGCCCGCAGCGGCAAATGTCCCGAGGACTGCAAATATTGCGCTCAGTCGGCCCACTATAAGGGCGTTTGCAAGACCTACGATTTTTTGCCGGAAGCGACCATCTTGGAGGCCTGCCTGAAAAATCAGGAGGCTGGGGCCGACCGTTTCTCTTTGGTCACCGCAGGCCGTGCTCTTACGGGAGAAGAATTCGAAAAAGCCGTTCATGTTTACGAAACTCTGCACAGCAAGACCCATATGGGCCTGTGCGCCTCTATGGGTTTTTTGAGCCCCGAGCAGCTGCGGCGCCTGCGGGAGGCGGGGGTGAGCAACTACCACTGCAACATCGAAACGTCTCGGCGCTACTTCCCCTTTATTTGCACCACCCACAGCTTCGAACAAAAGATAGAAATGCTGAAGCGAGTGAAGGCGGCAGGGCTGAGGCTCTGCTCCGGCGTGCTGTTGGGCATGGGAGAAACGTGGGAGGACAGGCTGGACATGGCTCTGTGTTTGGCGGAACTGGGAGCCGATTCCATCCCCATCAATGCTCTGATGCCCATCCCGGGCACGCCGCTTGAACATCAGTCCCGGCTGAAAGAAGAAGAATTGCTGCGCACCATCGCTTTCTTCCGCTATATCGACCCCACGGCCCACATCCGTTTGGCAGCAGGTCGGCTGCTTTATACCAACAACGGCGAAAAAGCTTTTTGCTCCGGAGCATCGGCGGCCATCACCGGCAACATGCTCACCACCACCTCCAAGGCCACGGCCCTGACCGACACCGAGCTTTTGACGAAGTTGGGGAGAAAGCTGCCCCGTCCGGCAGTCCGGCCGTAAAATAAAAGCTAAAAAGAAAAAACAGACGAATTGCCCTCAAACGGGGACGCTGCCTGTCAGTCTTCAAAACCAAAACGATCATATACAAAAAGCACAGACCTCGCAGTCTGTGCTTTTGCGCTTTAATATGCTCCGTAGATTTAGAGGATCTTGCTCAGGAAGGCTTTGGTACGCTCCTCCTTGGGGTGGTCGAAGACCTCTTCCGGCGTTCCCTGTTCCAAAATTTTTCCGCCGTAGAGGAAGATCACTCTGTCGCCCACTTCCCGAGCGAAGCCCATCTCGTGGGTCACCACCGCCATGGTCATGCCCTCTTTGGCCAGCCCCTTCATAACGTCCAGCACCTCGTTGACCATCTCCGGGTCCAGCGCCGAAGTAGGCTCGTCGAAGAGGAGGGCCTTGGGCTTCATGCACAGAGCCCGGGCGATGGCCACCCGCTGCTGCTGGCCGCCGCTGAGCATGTCGGGATATTCGTTGGCCTTGGCAGCCATGCCCACCTTTTCCAAATAGAACATGGCGGTCATTTCCGCTTCTTTTTTGCTTATGCCCCGCACCTTGACGGGAGCCAAAGTCAAATTCTCCAGCACCGTCATGTGGGGGAAGAGGTTGAAGCGTTGGAACACCATGCCAACTTCTCTGCGGATCTCGTTGATGTTGGCCTCGCCGCTCAACGGCACGCCGTCTACGGTGATGGTACCGTGCTGGAATTCTTCCAAATAGTTGATGCAACGCAGCAGAGTGCTTTTGCCGCAGCCGGAGGGGCCGATGATGACCACCACCTCTTTGGCGGCGATGTCCAAGTCGATGCCTTTCAAAACTTCCAACTCGCCGTAGCTTTTGTGCAAGTCTTTGATCTTTATCATTATGTCAGTCGCGCTCATTTTTGTTATACCTCCGCTCCAAAGCGGCCACCAGACGGGCTACCGCAAAGGTCATGACCAAATAGATGACGGCAACGGCCAACCAGATCTCGAAAGACGCATAAGTGCGGGCGATGATCAGCTGGCCCCGGCGGGTGAGTTCTTCAAAACCGATGACAGATACCAAAGACGAGTCTTTCAGCATGGCGATGAACTCGTTGCCCAAGGGAGGAATGATACGCTTGAAAGCTTGGGGGACGATGATGTAGCGCATGGTCTGGGTCCAGGTCATGCCCAAGCTGCGGCCGGCTTCCATCTGCCCTTTATCGATAGATTGGATGCCAGCCCTGAAGATCTCCGCTATATAGGCGCCGCTGTTGATGGAGCAGGCGGAGATGGCGGCGAAGAAGGGATCGACACGCTGCCCGATGATGCCGGGGAGGGCGAAATAAACCAAAAAGATCTGCACCAAAAGGGGAGTGCCGCGGATAAAATCTACATAAAAATTAGCCAGCAGCCGCAACAGGCGCAAGGAGCCCAAACGAGCTATGCCCACGAAGCAACCGATAATCAGCCCCAAGAACACGCTGAGGGCAGAGATCTCTATCGTGATGGCGGCGCCTGCCAGCAAAAGGGGAAAGGCAGACGTCATAATGTCCAAACTGAAGTTCATGATCATCACCTTTTAAGAAAAAACAGAAGGGGGACGGCGGGAGCAGCAGCAGCCCGTGTCCCCCGAAGAGCTTATTTCTTTACTTCACCGAACCAAGCTTTGTAGATCTTGTCGTATTCGCCGTTCTTCTTCAATTCGGCCAAAGCCTTGTTGATGTCGGCGGCCAGTTTGTCGTTGCCCTTTTTCACGGCGATGCCGTAGTCCTCGGCTTCCATGACGGAGCCTACGGTCTTGGCATCTTTGGCGCCGCCCTGAGCCAGATAGTAACCGACCACGGGGCTGTCGTTGATGACGGCATCCACGCCCTTGTTCTTCAGTTCGATAGCGGCTTCGGTATTGGTGTTGAAAGCGCTTACTTTGGCATCGGCCACGCTGCGGGCCTTGCCCTCGCCGGTAGTGCCGATCTGCACGGCGATCTTTTTGCCCTTCAGGTCGTCGATGCTCTTCACTTCGTTGTTGTCTTTATTGACCATCACGATGAGGCCGGAGGTGTAGTAAGGCTCGGAGAAGGTGACGGCTTTTTTCCGATCCTCGGTGATGCTCATGCCGGCGATGGCCACATCGATGTTGGCGGCATTCAGGGCCGGGATGAGGGCATCGAAGCCCATGTTCAAGATCTCTACCTTATAGCCCATCTGTTTGCCGATGGCCCGGATGAGCTCCATGTCGAAGCCGGTGTATTCGCTGCTGCCCTCTTTCTGGAATTCAAAGGGGGCGAAGGTAGGCTCCGTGCCGACCCGCAACAATTTTTGCTCCGCCTTCTTTTCGCCGCCGCCGCAGCCTGCGACCAGCATGCCCACGGCCGCACACAGGGCCATGATGAACACTAAGACCTTTTTCATTAAAATCTCTTCCTTTCGTTAAGATAAATGGATGACGGGAAATTTACTTTAACATTATATACCTTTTCATCGGTGAACACAACAAAGCAAAGAGGGAAAAATAAAGTATACAGCGAAGCACTGTCAACTTTTTGCACAAAGCAACGCTCCTCGGCCCATACGTTTTTGAAAAAGAGAAAACAGCCTCGCCCTCCGCTCATTTGAAAAAAGTAAGAGTCACAGCACCCCTCTCATTTTGAAATGATTAAAAGTTCTTATGCCCCTCTAATTTTAAGATAAGTAAAGGTCCTCACGCTCTTCTCATTTTGGAAAAAGCAAGGGCGTTTACACCCTACCTCTTTTTGAGATAAGTAAAGCTGCTCGCACCTCTGTCATTCTGAAAACAGCCAAGGCCCCGCGGCCTCGGGCTTTCCGTAAAAGACCAGCCTTTTAATATCAGCGCTTTTTCGAAAAAGGCGGCGATAAAAAAGTCGACGCGAAAGCGTAAATTCGTAAAGAAAA
>CANRJC010000019.1 GCA_947630795.1 uncultured Phascolarctobacterium sp.
GGGCGCGAGAGCGCTGCCGGTTTTGTGCCCTTACAGGGCTGAGTCAAACCACCGGCTAAGCCGGTGGTTATGATTTTATTGAGCTTGCCAACGAAAATTATACACTAACGCCCCTCCACGCCTGACGTGTTCTCCAGCCGGGGCCATACAGCAAAAAAAGCAGGGACCCGGCCCTGCCTTTGAATTTTGTTCACTGCCGCCTATTTTTTCTTGTTGGTTTCGAAGAAAGCGTTGTAATCTTCTGTCACCTTAGAAGCGGCGGCGATGGCTTTGTTCCGCTCGTCGATGATCTTGTTCAGATCGTTGGTGGTGCCGTCCACATATTTTTGCAGCGCCTGCAGATATTTATCCACCGCCGCCACATAAGCGGTCACCGCCTTGGCGTCTTGCAATGATGCCGGCTTCACCGGCATGGGCGGCACTGCCTCTTCCAAAACGACATAGGCCCCCTGCATGTTGGTGAGCGCCGGGTCCACCGGCGCTTCCTCCTGTTTTTCCGCGGCAAAAACCGCCGAAAAAGTCCCCAAGGCCAAGAGCGCGGCCAAAGTCAAGATCTTCCGCTGTTTTTTCATTTGCACACCGTCCTTCAAAGCATTTAAGCAAATGTTTTTCTAAACTTTTTTATCTGCGGCGATCGTGGAGCACGAAACGCACCGGCACAGTTATATAACAGCGCACCGCTCTGCCCTGCGCATCTCGCCCCGGGCGGAAGCGCCATGTGTTGACGGCGTCTGTCGCCGCCCTATCCAAAGCATCGTTGCCGCTGGAGCGGCTCACCTCCACGCTCTCCACCCGGCCTTGAGTGTTCACCAGCATTTTCACATACACGGTGCCTTCGATCTCGCGGTTGCGGGCCGCAGCCGGATATTTCGGCTCTGCCCCCGAAAGGAGGGCCGGGGCCGTTACCGGCACGCCGGTGCCGCTGCCTTGACCGGCTCCGCTGCCGCTGCCTTGGCCGCTGCCCTGCCCGGTGCCTGCGCCGCTGCCGGCTCCTGTGCCTGCACCGCCCCCGGTGCCGGTGGCGTCGGCCTTACCGTCGTCCACGTTGCTTTGGGCAGTTTCGTTCGTTTCCTGCGGCTTCACTTGCTGTGCGGTCTGCTCTTGAGGCGTCTGCCGCTTTTTCTCCACTATCTCGTCGTCTTGGGGCTTGGGTGCTGCCTGTTTGGCCGCCGCCTGCTGTTTATCGTCCGCTCCTTTGGCCGCCGCGGCCTTATCGTTGCCGCCGCCCCCGCCGCCGGCCAAGGTCACCTCGATGATCTGGCTCGGCCGCTGAGAAAAGGTGTAGCCCAAAATGCCCAGCAGCACGGCCACGGCCATGTGCACGGCCACAGCTGCTCCGAAGCCCTTCCACAGTCTTCTGCCTTTCTCAGTCATTTGCATCGCCTGTATCCGTGGCCAGGCCGAAGCGGGTGACGCCTGCCCCTTTCAATTTGTCCATCAGTTCGATCACTCGTTTATAGGCGGCGTCTCCGTCGGCCCGAATGATCACCGAAAAAGCGGCGTCCCGTTTGCTCTCCGCCGCTGCTTCCGCCACCAGCCAGGGCAGGTCTACCTTTTTATCTTCCAGATAAAGGTCTCCGTCTTTCTTCACGGTGACGGAAAAACTGCTCTTGCTGACCGTTTCGGAATTTTGCGCTGCCGGCAGTCTGATGGGGATGGTCTTCACCTCGCTCATATACATGGTGCTGACGATGAAGAAGACCAGCAGCAAAAAGATCATGTCGATCATGGGGCTCAGCATCAATTGCGGCGGCAAACTCTTCTTTCTGGGTCGTCTGCGCATCTTCGCCACCGTCCCTCATAGCTTGCCGCCGGCGTTTTTGGCCTGGATGATGTCCACCAGCACGCTGGCCAATTCGTAGATGTTCAGCGAAGCTATCTTCACCCGGCCGGACAGATAGGCGTGGATGCACATGCCGATGATGGCGATGCTGAGGCCGAACACGGTGGTGATGAGGGCTTCGCCGATGCCGGCGGTCACCGCCATGGGGTTCTGCACTCTTTCGTTCAGGGCATTAAAAGAACTGATCATACCGGTGATGGTGCCCAACAGCCCCAGCATGGGGGCCAGGCCGATGAGCACGGTCAAAAAGTCCAAATGCTCCTCCGCCGCTTCGATGGCCCTGTCGGCCTTGGCGTAGGCGATGGACTCCAGCCTCTTGCCCATGTCTTCTTTTATCTCCAAGATGTCCGTCGCCAGTTGAGCTCCGTCTCCTTTGCTCCCTCTGGCCAGCTCCTTCGCTCCTTCTATATCGAAGGCGTTCATCAAACGGCAGAACTCCATGACGAAGCCGGTGTCGGAGAGAGCTTTTTTATAATAAAGATGCCTTTCCACGCCGATGGCGATGACGGCGACGGAACAGAGCAAAAGGGGCCACATGCAGGGGCCTCCTCTTAAAAAATAATCGAAAGCGGTAGAAAAAATGCCCATTTTTTATATCCTCTCCTTCGCATGATGCGTCTTATTTTTCAGCGTCGACATTTTTGAAGCGTTCGGGGTAAGCGGCCTCGGCCAGCTCCCGCACGGCGTAAACGATGTAGTGAGAGGTGCTGTGCAGATAATTGTCCCGCAGCTGCACCACCCTTTTGTCCCTCACCGCCCGGATGCTCTGATAGGCCGGGTTGCGCAAAATATCTTCCCGCATTTGCTCCGGGTCTTCTTCGTTGCCGTAGCGCCAGCTGGGCAAAAGCAGCAGCTGGGGGTCCAGCTTCACCATAGTTTCTTCGGAAAAGACCACATTGGGAGGCAGGTCGTAGTCGCCCACCAAGTTGCGCACGTTGGCCCGGGCGCAGATGTCGTCGAAGGTGCTGCCCTTCAGCCCGATGGCTCCCATGTAAGAAAGGGCCATCACGCCGATGCGAGCTTCGGGGGGGATATCGCCCACGCGGGAGCGCACGAAGGCCAGCTCCTCATCCATGCGCGCGGCGACTTTCGCCCCGGCCTCTTTTTCTCCCAGCACCGCCGCCAGCTCCAGCACCGTTTTTTTCACGCCGTCGATCGTTCCCGGCGTTTTAAAAACATATACGGGCACATGGGCGCTGCGCAGCAATTCTACGAAATCGGCATCCATCCAATCGGGGGCCAGCACCAAGTCGGGTTGCGGCCCCAGCACCGATTCCAAACTGCCGCTCAAGACCCGCGCCTTCACCGAGCGGGCCTTCTCGGCCACGGAAGAGATGCCCGCATCGTCCGCCAAATAGGTGAGGGCGGCGATGCGCTCCGGGGCCACCATGTCTAAAAGCATCTCGTCGGCAGAGATGCTCAAAGAAACGATGCGCTGCGGTTTTTCGTTGAAGGTGAGTCTGCGGGCGGTAGCGTCCGTCACGCTGTAGCTGCCGGCCTTTACGGGAGAGGCTGGCTCTTGAGGCGCAGGAGCACAGCCGGCGACCCACAGAGCCAGCACTGCCGCCGCCAGTCCCGCTATTGCGGCCGATCTTCTCATGATACTCGAGCCCTCGCTCTTTTCATCTTCTCGCGAGCCCGGCGCTTCAGTTCTTCTTCTCCTGAGGCTTGTTCTCGCCGGTCCAGATCACCCGCATCAAAGCGCTGTAATTTTCGATCAAGTGGCTCATCATCAGATCGATGGCGGTCTGCACCATGCTGGGGTCGAATTTCTCTTCGGTATGGAGCAGGCAGCAGACCAATTCCACGTCGTTGTCCGGCGTAGTGGTATATTTGAACAATTTATAGCTGCGGTTCATCTCGTCCATAAATTCCAAGAGGGCGGGTTTGTTGTCTACGGTCACTCCTGCTTCCGCCAGCAGCACCTTCACCACGATGTAGATGCTGTCGTCGGTGTAGATCAAGAAGGGCAGCCTGTGGCCGTTGATCTCCATCAAAGCTCTGAACACCACCGTGTGCTTCCCGTCACCGCCGATGCGGGACTGGAAGCAGGTGATCTTCTGCTCCTTCAAATAAGTCTGCCACTTTTGGGCCTTCACGTTCAAAGAAGTTATAGGTTCCTTGGCCTTCTCTTCTGCGCTCATAAGTCATACCTCCCGCTATTTTTTACTCTTCCCCTTCTTCTTTCAATTGCGAAGGGGGTATTTGATTCAAAATTTCCAGCACCGCTTCTGCGATGCTGTGAGGCGGCACCGGCTTCCATTGCTTTTTACCTTCGCCCTCTTTCAGCACTGCGCCGCTTTTGGCGTACACCGTGCTGTAGAGCTCGCGGTATTGACCGGCCCGCAGGTTGAACTGCAGCTTCTGCTTGCAGCTTTCCACGCTGTCGCCTTTTTTCAAGAGCGGGGCGAAGATCTTTTCGTCCAGCTGCTTTTTGATCTGAGGGTTGACGAAGACGGTCTTGATCTCCGCCTGCAGGATGTTCCTGTCTTTATCTCCGAAGGGCCCGCGGGTGAGGAAGATGCTGTCTTGGGCCAAAAAATATTTGCCCACGGAATTTTCCATCACTTCCGTCCAGCGAGCCGCCTCTTTTTCTTCCGGAGTCTGCTGCGGCAGGATGCTGATCTGCCAGTCCATGCCTGTGCCCCGCTCCTCTTCGGCCCAGGCCCCGGCCATGGGCAGAGCCAGCAGCAGGACCAAAGCGAGAGCCGCCGGCTTCTTCATGTTTTGCTCCTCACTTTTTGCCTCGCCTCTCTTATTTCAGCACTTCGGCGATCACGTCGCGGGTGAGGTCCTTGCCCCCGTAGAGCATGGCCCCGCCGTCCACTACGCTGGCGATGCTGTTTTGTTTGGCCACGGCGGCGATGGCGGAGCGGACTTTTTTCAAAATAGGCTCCATCAATTCCTGCTCCCTCTTGTTCACCTGCTGGGTCAATCTCTCTGCCAAAGCGTTCCTGGCGTTTTCGTCCAGCGCTGCCGCCTTGTCGGCAAATTCTTTCTCGGCCCGCTGCCGCTCCAAACCTACGGCGCTCACCGCCGTTTTATAATCGGGGTGGCTCTGCAGCACCTGCTGCACATACACGTAGCCCACCAAGCCGCTCGTCTCCGCCGCTAAGGCCGAAGCACACAGGCCGAAAGACAAGATGACCGCCGTCAACAATGTTGCGATCGTTTTTCGCATTATTTTCCTCACTCCTCTTTTAGTTAATACGTCGGAGAGTTTTTTGCAATTCGTTATCATTTATTATAGACTTTTTATTTGGGAAGGTCAATAATTATGGCCCCTGATCGAAAACCTGCGGTCTTTTTCTTTCGCCTTCGGGTCTTTCATCGTGCCCCGGCCTTTTTTCTCTCCTCTTCCCGCAAAAACTTACGGGACGAAAACGCGCAGTTTTTTCTCTCCCGCTCTTTTCCCTCGGCTTGAAGAAAAAAGCGGAGGTTTTTTTCGTTGAGGCAGCTGCTGCAGGCAAAGCGTTCGTTTGCTTTCTCACAAAGTTGCGCGAAAGGCTCGTTTGCAGGCGCACTCGGCGGGATAGGCACCTTGCTGCCAACGGGCGGCGCAGCCGCCCCCACATTCGGCAAGCTCGGGACAGCGTTGACAAGAGGTCAACATATTTTGCAAGGCGGCCGTCGCCTGCCGCCGCAATTTTTCGTCGATGCCCCGCTCGGCGCAGCCGATGTAAAATTTTTCGTCGCCGATGAAAGAGGCGCAGGCGTAGAGGCTCCCGTCCGCCGCAACAAAGACCGCCTCTCCCCGCACCGCCGGGCAGTGGCGGAGCCACTCGCCTTTTTTCGCGGCTTTTTCTTCTTGAGTGAGCTCGATCTTGTAACCGGTGAGAGCGGCAAGTTCTTCATTGCGCCGCCGTACCCGCTCTATCGCCGCCTCTGCCTCTTGGGGCGACGGCGGCGAGACCTCACTTCCTCGGCCTTGCGCCCGCAGCAGGTCGAAGCCCAATCTCCTCACGTTGCCGAGAAAGTAGGCCAGCTCTGCTATCCCTTCCATCTCGTTCACGTTTTCTTTCGTCACCGTGCAGGTGAGGCCGCAGCCGATGCCCAAGCGGCGCAACACTTCAAGCCCCCTCAACGTGAAGACAGAAGTTCCTTCGCCCTTTTTCGTGCGGCGCAGGCGATCGTTCACTTTAGGCCGGCCGTCCAAGCTGACGCCTATCCCCACTTTATGGCGAAAGAGCCACAAAGCGATCTCTTCCGTCAAAAGAGATGCATTGGTCTGCACCTGCATGACGCAGTCGAGCTTTTTTTCTTCCGCATAGCCGACTGCCGCCTGCAGAGCGGGAAAATTCAATAAGGGTTCGCCGCCGCTGAATTGCAATATGAATTTTTCTTTTTGCCCTGCCGCCAAGGCCACCGCTTTGCGTGCAACAGCCTCGCTCATGTCTTCGCCCTTTTGCCCCGCAGCATAGCAATAACGACAGGCATAGTTGCAGCGGCCGCTCAAACTCAGCACCACTTGCTTCAAGGAGACGGGCCCGAGGCTGTCTTTCATCGATCGTTGAGCTCCTCCAAGTCCCCTTCCATAGAAAGGTACAACTCACGCAATTTGGCGGCGGTCTCGGGCCGGGCGTTCCACAGCCCCCGCTGCTCCGCTTCCAACAGCACCTCCGTCATCCGCTGCAGGGCCCAGGGGTTCACCTCTCTCAGCCACGCCTGCACTTTCGGATCGAAAGCATATTTTTCGGCGTAGCCTTCGTACATCCAATCTTCCAAGACCCCGCTGGTGGCGTCCCACTGATAACTGTGAGCCACCATGTTGGCCATATCGGCGGCTCCCTTATAGCCGTGCTCCATCATGCCTTTGATGAATTTGGGATTGATTGCTTCACTGCGAAAGATCCGTTTGGCCTGCTCCTCTACGCTGTGAAGAGCGATCCGGCTGCGGTCGCTGCTGTCGCCGCTGTATCCTTTGGGGGCCTTGCCCCTCACGCTGCGCACTGCGGCGATGAGACCGCCGTGATAAGCGTTGTAATCGTCGCTGGCCAGCATGTTGGTGTCGTGATTGTCGTCGTTCTTCACGGCGATATCCACACTGCTCAAACGTTTGCGGAAAAGTTCGGGCAGATAGACGCCCCGGGCGCTGCCCCCGTAAGCATGGCCTCCCCAACGCACATAAACGGAGGCTATATCATCCACTGTTTGCCAATTTTTTGCTTCCAAAAGCTCCGGCACTCCCGCCCCGTAGGTACCCGGCGGATCGCCGAAGATACGATAGCAGGCCTGCCGCCACGCTTCTTCTTTTTTCATACCGCCTGCTCGTAATTCGGCGGCATCGGCCAAAGCGTGGGCCCGCACGTAGTTTTGTTCGGGCGGTTCATCTAAAGACGCAGCGAGCTGCGCCCCTTGGTCCAGCAGTTCGGTCACGGAAGGCATGGAGTCTCTCAATAAGCCGCTGATGCGGCCCACGACATCGATGCGGGGGCGGCGCAATTCGTCGAGAGGGATGATCTCTAACCCCGTCACCCGCAGGCTCCCCTTTTGATAACGGGGCCGCAGGCCCAAAAGATACAAAAATTCCGCTGCGCATTGGCCCCGGCTGCGCATGTTGCTGCCGGCCCACAGCACTATCCCCACGCTCTCGGGATAGCGACCTTCTTCGGCGATGAAACGCTCTATGACCTGATCGCCCAAAATTTTTCCCGCTTCCCACGCCGCCGGTGTAGGGAGACTGCGGGGATCTACGCCGTAGAAATTGCGGCCGCTGGGCAAAAGCTCACAACCGGCGCTGGCAGGAGAGCCCCCGGGCCCCGGCTCCACATACTGCCCTTCCAAAGCCCGCAGCAGATTTTTCATCTCTTGCTCCGTAGCTTTTAAAGCGGGATAAACGGTTTCGTTGATGTAAAGGCAAAGCTCCCGCATTTTTTCCCGCAGAGCTTCTTCTGCTCCCGCCAACTGCGGCAGATTCAAAACTTTTTCGACAGCTGCCGAAGTGAAGCCTCCCTCTTGCAGCAAACGGAGGACTTCTCGGCCCTCTTCGTAGATTTTGTCGGCCAAGCGGCCGTAAGTGAGCTGCAGCGGCCGATAGAGCTCTGCGCTGCGGGCAGTCAATTCTTCGCAGGTGACGCCGTATAAAGAAGCGACGATCTTTTCCAAGCCCATGACTTTGCCGTTGTCTCTTCGGGTCAGCAGCCACAGTTGATCGAGCAGCAGTTCTTTTTGCGGCGGCCGGCCCAAAATGTGCAAGCCCACGTGCACTTCCATGCTCTTCAATTCGGAAAGATAATTATGCAAAGACGAGGCATATTCTTTAAAAGGTTTAGCGGGATCGTAGGGCACGTCGTCGGTGAGGTGGGCAACCTCGGCCTTAGCCAGAAGCAATTTTTCCGCCTGCGCCGCTTCTTCGGGGCTATTGGGGGCGAAATAAGCATATTCGTCCAAAAGTTTTTCGATTTCTTCCAATTCGTCATACACATCGGCTCTGCTTTGAGGAGCGGGGAGGTGATCGATGAGACAGGCGCCGCCCCGGCGTTTGGCCTGCAGGCCTTCACCGACGATGGTCATGTTATAGGGATAGATGTTGGGCAACTCGGCGATAGCGATAGCGGGATAGCAAGCGGCGCTCAAGGCCGCATTTTTCCCCGGCAGCCATTCCAAACTGCCGTGAGTGCCGATGTGGAGAACGGCATCCGCCTGCCACACCTCCTTCAGCCAGCGGTAAACGGCCAAATAATGATGAGTGGGAGCACAATCGGGGTCGTGATAGAGTTTGGCCGGGTCCTCGCCGAAGCCCCGAGGCGGCTGCACGGTGATGAAGATGTTGCCGTTCACCGTGCCCGGCACCAAGAGAGAGCCGTCGATATTCATCACTTCTCCCGGTGCTTCGCCCCAGTCGCGCGCCAATTCCTTTTGCGTTTTAACAGGGAGACATTCGTAAAATTTTTTGTAAGCAGCTGCCGAGAGCTTCATGGCTTCTTCGATGCGGCGGCTGTCCAGCATATTTTTGTCGTTGGTGGCAGAGGCGGTGAGTTGAGCGATGAAGTCTTTAGTATCGGCGGGGACACTGTCTACCTTATAGCCCCGCTCTTTTAAAAGCGCCAGCAAGCGGCGGACGCTTTCGATGGAATCTAAGCCCAAAGCGCTGCCGATGTTGGAATTGCGGGGAGGATAATTATGAAAGATGACGGCGATCTTTTTCTCGCTGTTTTGTTTGCGTCTGAGAAGCGCCCATTTTTTGGCTTTCTTCACCATCTGCGCCGCTCGCTCGGCTATGGGCAGATAGCACACGTCACCGTTGGGCAGCACTTTTTTGCAGGCCACCGGCACCCCGTGGAGCACCCCGTCGAATTCGGGCAAAGACACAGAGATAGCTGCTTCCATGGGGCTCAGCCCTTCGTAATTGTCTGCCCACTCTTTGTATTCCTGCATCAAAGTGTAGGCCGCTAAGATCGGCACAGCTCTCTTTTCCAAATAAGTCAGGGGAAGGGCACCGCCGGCTGTGAGAGAGAACTTGGTGGTGTTCAACAGGCAGTCGATGAAGCTCACGCCGCCTTTAGAGAAAAATCTGTCGAATACTTCCTTAAGGCTCGGCATCCCCAGCTCTGGCACAGGCATGCCGTTAGTGAAGACGCACACTGCATTGAGGCCCTGCCGCTCCGCTTCTTCCGCCAGCGCCTTTTGATAGGCCAGATCATTCCACACCCATTCGTCCCGATAAAAGATGATGCCCAAAGCGGGAAGGCCGGGTCGACAGAAAGCCGCCTCATATTCCGCAAGGTCCGTATAGACTTTGCTTGCTTTAGGATGATAGATGCCGCACCAAGGAAGGGGCTCGGGAGGCTCGTAAGAAGTTTTCGCCCCGCTGAAAGCGGCGCAGCAGAGCCACAGATTTTTGAAATTGCTTTCGCCGCCCAAGAGGAAGTAGCGCCGGATCAGGTCCAGCTGCTCTTCCGTAAGTTTATTGGAAAATTCTCCTTCTTCCGTGCCGGCTGCATCGATGTAATAACGGATGTCTCTTTGCTGCAAAGTCTGCTGCAGCCGCTGCAGAAAGGGAGTGTCGAGGCCTGTCCCCATCCATTGCAAGAGCAAAAAGTCCGTTTTCGCCGCTTCCTCGTCCCAGTTGGCGTCCCAAGCCGTCGCTTCCGTCAGCCAAAAGCAGGCGCAGCTGCCGTCGAGGCTGCCCTCTCGCTGCAGATAGTTCATAGCCTGCCGCATGGTCCCCAAACTGCGGAGCACATTGGTCAAAAAGAGCACTTTCATCTTTCGCTCCCCCGTGAAAAATCTATCATTATCGCAGATTCTTGCAAAAAATTTCTTCGGCTCTCTCGCTTTTGGCCAAAGTCCGTTCTATATAAGCGTTCCACAAACGCTGCTGCATGTGGGCGCTGCCTTTTAGACCCATGAAGGGTTCTTTGATGAGGAGCACTTCGTCGCTGACAGGATAGGCGATATTGCAAAAAGCGGCATCGCTATGCCCCGCTCTTTTTGCTTCCATCCTCTCGTCGCTGCTGCCTAAGATCAAAAGGCTCTGCCCCTCATCGACAGAGCCGCTCTCTTTCGACAAGGCGGCTTCTTCTCCCGACTTATGCCATCGATCGGCACAGTCGCAAAAAGCGTGCTCGATATCTTGCCGAGGCAACATCGCCAAGTCACCCACGTCGGCCCACTCGCAGCGCAGAGCTTGGGCCACACAGTGAGCTGTCGTCCCCGGGGCCGCCACCAGCGCTTTATCGAACCACAATTCTCCCCAAAGGCTGCTCATCTCGTTGCTCCAAACGACGAGGCGCTCCTCTCTTTCTTTCGCTTCCGCCCGCACTCGTTCTAAATGAGCGCAGGGCAGAGCGGCGTGTATTTTTTCCAGCCAAGCCACACTGCCTCGGCAGCCGTAGGGAAGGCCGGGGCAAATGTAGGGAAGACCGTAGCGTTTTTTCAAATAGCGAGCAGCTTCCAGCCCCAGTTCTTCGTGACATACCACGTTCAAGTCGGCAGAAGCGATCGATCGCAGTTGCCCTACGCTAGAGGCGCCTAAAACGCAATTCACCTCGTAGCCTGCCAGCTCCAGCAAACGGACGATTTCTTCTCTGTCTGCGGCCCCGTTGAAATAAAAATCGGTGAGGCCCAAAAGGTTGAGCCGAGGACGTCCGCTCTTTTCGCAGAGTGTGGGGGCGGGCGAGCTCAGCTTGCTCAAAGTGCGGACGGCAGCCTTGCTCCAGCCTTCGGCGAAACCGCCGCTAAGGCCGCCGCAATCCATGGTCACGAAGGGACAGTCTAAGTCGAGACTGCCGACGATCCCTTCCGTATCGTCGCCGATGAGGCTCACGGAGCAGCTGTTTTCCACAAAGAGCAGTTCGGCGGGGCCGCCGCTTTTTTGCAAGCGTTGTAAGGCAGCGGTGAGACATTTTTCCGTGCCGTAGACGATGGCGGTCCCATCGGGCTGAGAATTTTGCATCCTTTGAGCCATGTGATACTCGCTGCGCTCTAAATAACGCAGAACGTAAAAATAACACCACAGGGGCCCGTTGACCAAGATCTTCGCCCCGGCGATACCGGCAGCGAAGGCCGCCGCGCCCGTTAAAGCACAGGTGTCGGGCCGTTGGCAAGAGCCGCTCCAAGACACTTTTTCAGACATAGGTGAGGCCTCCTCTCTCTTTGCGGCTGCAGAGGCGGCGATATATAGCCCCCAGAAGACGCAAGGTGCCGCTATAGCCCACCTCGGGTATCATAGGCAAAAAAAGCTGGGGCACAGGATATTGCAGCTCGTGAGTGGTGAGCACCAAGCGAACTTTTTCACACAATTTTTCCGCTGCGGCCGTATCGTAAATGGGAGCGTCCGTCACTGCCTGCACTTTAGCCAGCACTTCCTGCCGCTCTTTGGGCTCATAAGCATCCAGCAGCACCACGCCCAAAAGATCTAAGCGCAAAAGCTCGACGAGTTCTAAAGTCGTGGCCGGGTCGAAATAATCCAATTGCCGGCCCAAACAGAGGAGCACCTTCTGTCCTTTCGTCACCGGCAAGAAACCGTTCAAGGCGCTCTGCAATTTTTCTTCTTCCGCCGCTATGAGCCGCCGTCCCTCTTCTTCTTTGCCGAAAAAGCCGGCCACGCTCAATAGCCACTGCCTCGTCTGCTGAAGATCTACGGGATAAAAAGCGCCCAGAGCTTTGACCTCATAGTCCTGCTCTAACTGCCGAGCGATCTTGCGCAGGCCTTCGTAAAGAGCGCCGCGGCCGCCCAAGATCACCGCCGCCTCTGCCCGCGCCGCCCGGGCCATTTCGTCAACTGCCATGTAGCCCGGGAATTGACCTATGACTTTTAAGCCCAAAGCCTGCAGCAGGCGCCGCACCTCAGAGGCGTAAAGGCCCCAGGGGCCGCCGCAATCTCCCAAGAGCAGCACCGTGCCCTTTTCTTTGGGCTGCTTTTTGAAAAAGCGGCGGATGAGCTCTCTTGTCATGGCATAATAACCGTCGTGATATTCTGTGTTCAAAAAGCCGTAGCAATTTACCGTCAGCACCGGCAGGCCCAGCTCTTCTTCCAGCTCCGCCCCCACCGCTTCCACATCGTCGCCGATGACGCCGCTGACGCAGGAATTGGCCACCGCTATACAGCGTGGCTCATATTTTGCGGCCGCATAGCGCAGACAAGCTGCCAGTTGCTCGCCCCCGCCGAAAATGGTGTGCTTCTCCGTCAATTGAGTGGAGAGGACGGGGATGGGCCGCAGGGTCTCGGGGCGCAGGTCGCCCAAAGTACGGTAGTGAGAATAGAGCTCCATAGTCCTAGCCACATGGGCACAGGCCCGGGGACTGTGAAAGATCAGCACCGCTCCCTCTGCGAAGGCCACAGCTTCCCACACACCGGTCATGCTGCAGCTGCAGCTGTTGCGCCAATTGATGTAGCGTTTAGTCTGCAGCGCCATATTTTATCACCAAGTCTTCCAATTCTTCGAAGTCCAAAGGAGTGGGCACCGTCAATTCTTCGTTGCTCAAGAGACGAGCTGCCAAGCGCCGATAAATTTCTGCCTGCGGATCATCGGGTGCATATTGCAACACCGTTTGCCGCAAATTCTCTGCTCTGTTCACCACCGCCGCTCGGGGGATGAAGGAGGCAAGACGAGTGTTGAGCCGCCGAGCGAAGGCTTCCAACAACTCCTTTTCGTTGGGCATGTTGCGGCTGTTGCCGATGAGGCCTCCCAGCCGCACTTTGCCTCTTAAAGCGAAGCGGCGCACGCCCTTGGCGATGTTGTTGGCGGCATAAAGGCTCATCAATTCGCCGCTGGTGACGATGTAGATATCGGTGGCGTAACCTTCTCTGATGGGCACGGCGAAGCCCCCGCACACTACGTCCCCCAGCACGTCGTAGATGAGCACGTCTTCCTCGTCTAAAGCCTGCAGCTCCGTCAATTTTTCCAAGGCCACGATGATGCCTCTCCCGGCGCAGCCCACTCCCGGCTCGGGCCCTCCGGCCTCCACGCATTTGATGCCGTTGTAGCCGCTGTGCACCACGTCGGCCAAGGTCACTTCTTTCCCTTCCCGCACCGTGTCCAGCACCGTGCGACGGCAAAGATGCCCCAGCAGCAGGCGGGTGGAATCGTTTTTAGGGTCGCAGCCTATCTGACACACTTTCAGCCCCTGTTGGCTGAGAGCCGCCGAGATATTGGCCGCCGTCGTGGATTTACCTATGCCGCCCTTCCCGTAGATCGCAATTTTTTTCATCGCTTCCTCCTCCGCTGCCTGCTTTTTTTACAGCTCGCCTTCTAAGTTTTCTACGATCCTGAGCACGCCCTCTTGAGACAATTTTCTCAGGGGATGATAAGAAGCCCCCATGGCCGCCGCCACTTTTTGAGCGATGCCCAATTTGATGAAGTCCCGCTCCGTATCGATGACCGCAGCTTTTATCTTGGCTTTTTTGATGAGCTCCGCCGCTTTCAGGGCTGCGGCCACCGGCTCTGTTGCACCGCTTTTGGCGTTGGCCCGGCCGTCGGTCACCAAGATCAGCACCGGTTCCTGTTCTTTTTGAGCTTTATTGCCTCGCGCTATCATGGTCAGGGCCGCCGTCAGGCCCTCTGCCAAAGGAGTTTTTCCTCCGGTGGGCAGCCGCACCAACGCCTTTTGGGCCAGCTCGATGCTGTGGGTGAAGGGCAGCAGTACCTCTGCCCTGTCTCGGCGAAAGGCTAAGAGGCCCACTCGGTCTCTCTTTTGATAAGCTTCCCGCAACAGTTGCAAAACGGCTCCCTTCACCGCCTTCATCCTCTCCCAAGCGCCCATGGAGCCGCTGGCATCTACGGCGAACAAAAAAGTGTTGCCGATGCGCTGCTCTCGCACTTTTTGCCGCAAGTCGCTCTTTAAGATCGTTACGGAGCAGCCTTGAGGCTCCCGCAGCCGCTGCCATGGAGCCGCGGCCCGCAGGGTGGCGTCCAAAGCCAAGTCGTCCACCTTGGCTGAGGGCAATTCGGCCCGCACGTAACGGCCCTGCTTCAAAGAAGTGCGGGTGAGGCTCCTCTTGCCGCTGCCCCGCCGCTCTTGTCGGCTGCGAGCCCCTTGAAGCAAAAACTGCAGCGGCGGGAATTTTTTATCCGGTGCCGCCACCTGTTCGGCGGGGGCAGGGCCTTGCTGAGCTCGAGACGGCTCTTCTTTTCCTTTTTCTTCGCCCTGCTCGCTGCCCTCGCCGTTTTCTTTGGGCGACAGCTCTTGGGGCGCGGTTTTTTCTTCTTCCTTTTCTTTTCGAGGCTCGGCGTTATTTTCGGGCCCTTCTTGTCGATCAAGAGCGTCCTTTTCTTCTTGCGGCTCAGGCTCCTCTTTTTCTTCTTCCTGCGGCTCGGCTTGAGGGGGTTTGCCCATACGATGAGGCAAAACGAAAAGGGCAGCTTCTTCCAGATCCGAAGGCAACACATAAGTGCGGCCGGCCAAGGCCGCTGCCGCCTTAGTCGCTTCTAAAAGATAAAGCTCTGCTCTGTGCCCGGCGCAAAAAGCCCTGGCACACAGCTGGGCAGTCAACGCCAGCATTGCCTCGGAAACTTCTGAGCGGGGCAAAAGCTGCCGTGCCTTTTTTAACTGCAGCTGCAGCTTCGATGTTTCTTCTTCGTACTTTTTTCTGAAGGCCGCCGGCTCTCTTTCATAATTCAGCACCCTTCTTATCACTTCGGCCCGCTGCTCCGCGTCCGCCATGTCTTCCGTTTCAACGTAGAGACCGAAACGATCCAGCACTGTCCCGGGGAAAGTTCCTTCCGCCGGGTCCATGGTGCCGATGAGAGTGAAATTTATTTCTTCACGGTGAGAGAGGCCCTCCCTCTCCACTGTGTTCACGCCTGAGGCATGGACGGTCTGCACCGCCGCCAGCACTTCTCGGCGCAGAAGATTGATATCGTCCACATAGAGGATGTTGCCGTCGGCCCGGCTCAGCAGACCGGGAGCAAAGGCCTTCTCTCCTTTTTGCAGAGTCTGCTCCAGATCGAGACTGCCCAGCAGCATATCTTCCGTGATGCTGAGCGGCAGGGTGAAGAAGCGCCGGCCTTGGACCACTTCTTCCGCTCCCCGCGCCGTCACCGATTTGGCCGTGCCCCGCCGCCCGCCGATCAAAAGGCTGCCGCAACGGGAGTTGACCAACACCAGCAGCAGCGCTTTTTTCACTTTTTCTTGACCCACCACGGCGGCGAAGGGATAACCCTCGAACTTTTTCATCGCTCTGCCTCTCGCTTCATGCGTCTAAAATTTCTTTCACTTTCTCCCAGTCAACGGTTTCTTCTTCAAAGGGCAGGCGGCGCATGCGGTGAGGCAGCACCAAAGCTGCCGCTCTCTTCACATCTTCTTTCGTCACTTGTGTGCGGCCCTCAAAAGCGGCGACGGTGAGGGCCGTCTTGATCAAAGTGATGTCGGCCCGGTGGCCGTCCACTTGCAAAGCTATGGCTGCTTCTGCCGCTTTAAGGAGAAGTTCGTCGCTTATCTTTCCTTGGGGCAGCAACTGACGGGCAGTTGTTATACGCTCTGCCAATTCAGTCTGCTCTTTTTCCCAGCGGCGGCAAAAAGCGTCCGGGTCCTCTTCGTAGGCCAAGCGGCGTTTGATCACTTCCACTCGCTGCGAGGGCTCGTGCTCTCCTGTTACGGTCACCGAGAGGCCGAAGCGATCCAAAAGCTGGGGGCGGATATCTCCTTCCTCCGGGTTCATGGTGCCCACCAGCACGAAGCGGGCCGGATGAGAATAGGACACTCCTTCTCTCTCCACCGTGTTGACCCCCATGGCCGCCGCATCCAGCAGCACGTCCACTACGTGATCGTCCAAAAGATTGATCTCGTCTACGTATAAAATATTGCGGTTGGCCTCAGCCAAAAGCCCCGGCTCGAATTTTTTCTCTCCGTGTTTGATGGCGTGCTCTATATCCAAAGTGCCCACCACTCTGTCTTCCGTGGCGCTGACGGGCAGCTCTACTACCCGCATCTTCATTTTTTCCGCAAGAAGAGGCTTACCTGCTGCCGTCAAAGCTGCGCAGTCGTCGCAAAAATGTTCCGGCACGGCGGGGTCGCAGCGAAAGCGGCAACCGTGCACCGCCGTCAAAGCCGGCAGCAATTCTGCCAAGGCCCGCACCGCCGTAGACTTGGCCGTGCCCTTCTCTCCTTTGATCAAAACTCCCCCTAGCAAAGGATCGATGACGTTCAAGATCAGGGCCAGCTTCATAGCTTCCTGCCCCACGATGGCCGTGAAGGGGTAAACTGCCTTTCGTTTCATAAAGATAGCCTCCCGCAAATAGTAATCGGTTTCATAATAAACTGTATAGCTGTTATACAGTCAAGGAAACTTTTCCGGGCGGACCTTTAGGGCCGGCCTGAAAACAAAATGCCGGCGCTCCTTGCTGCCGAACTTTTTTCTCTTCACTTTTTTCGAGAAAGTCGCGAGCTTTTGCCGGCGGCTTTTTCAAAAAAATGCGGGGCCGAGGCCTCACGGCGCGGCGCCTCTCTTTTCTTGCGCAACGACGGGGCTTTTGCTATAATTGAGCGCAGATAACACCTTTGAGAGGGAGAGTTGTGCCCATGAACGACGGTCCCTTGCCCACCGCCTTCTACACCGCCGGCGAACTGGCGGCCCTCTTCGACATCCCCCGGCAGACCCTGCTCTATTACGACAGGATCAAGCTGCTGGTGCCGGAATATATTTCGGAGAACAATTACCGCCACTACTCTATCCGCCAATATCTCACCTTGGAGATCATCCTCAATCTGCGTAAGCTGGGCGTGCCCGTCAAACAGATCAGGCGCTATTTAGAGGAGCGGGGAGAGAAAAATTTTCGGGAGCTTTTGGAAGCCCGCCGCCGCAGCTGCGACGAAGTGATAGCCCGTGCCCGAAAAGACAAAGAGACTATCGAAGCCGCGGCCGCAAAATTGCAAAAAATAAAAGAGCGGGCCTTGGGCGTCATCGCTCTGCACCGGGAGGAAGAGCAGCTTCTTCATATCACCGACATCACCGCCGTCTCTTCTCCCAAAGAGCGGGTCACCGCTTACGCCCGCCACAACAATTCCAAACAACGTTTTAAAACGGAGGCTACCGGCTGGCTCATCGACAGCGATCAATATTTGCAACGGCGCTCCCTCACCGCCAAAGCCTATTACACCGTCGTGAGAGAAGAAAACGGCGGTCTCGTCCCCAACGGCAGCCGCCCCGCCGGTCTTTATCTCACCGTTTCTCTCAAGGGCACCTTCACCGGCCAAGGCGAAGCCTTGGCCCTCGAACTGCGGGATTTCATCCGCGCCCATGAATTGACCGTCTGCGGCGACGTTTATGTGCTGCCCCTCAAAGATCATTGGCTGACCCTCTCCCCCGACGAATATACCGTGGAAGTCTCCCTGCCGGTCCGCCCAAAGAGCGATGAACGATAAAAGAAAAAGCTGCAGCACCGAGCTGTTTTTCTCGGAGCTGCAGTTTTATTTTGCCCTTTTTGCGGGCCGCTTCCTCAGTGATGAGCGCAGCCGGAGGTCTCGCCTGCCATGATCTTGGCGAAGATACTGTGAGCGTAGTCGCTGCCCTTGCCGGCGGCCATGGCTTTTTGCGCATGGATCAAAGCAGAGCGGTATTTGGCGTGAGGCCCCTCGGGTGACAGTTTGTCGACGTCGGTCTTGGGATCGAAGGCCATCACGCGGTCAAAGATCGCATGGACCTCTTGTGAAGACTTGCCTGCCGCCGCGGCGGCCTCTGCGTGGAGCTTGGCGCTCTCGTACCGTTTTCTGCCGTGAGGATCTGCGGGGATCTTGCTTGCGGGATGTTGTGCCATCTTCTTCCCTCCCTCGGTGAAGTTAAGTAAATTCTACAACACGGAAAAATAGCTGTCAAGAATTTTTGCCAATAAGCTCTTGTGCCTGTGCAAGCAATCCTTCTCAAAAAATTTTTTGTTCCTTTGCGGAGACCTCGCCTCTTTTCGAACTTGCCGTTCTTTTCCTTCGACTGCCTTTTTTCAACGCGCCTGCTCTTTGCAAGAGCCGCCTTTTTCAGCTTACTGCTTTTTTCGAACTGCTGCCTTTTTCAGCCGACTCCCTTTTTTCGAGCTGCTGCCTTTTGCAAACGACTCCCTTTTTCGAACTTACCGCTCTTTTTCGACCGACTTTGCTTGGCAAACGGCTCTTCTTCTTTTTTTCATCTTTGCCGAAAAGGCCTTGAGCCTTGACTTTTGCGCGGCAATGTTTTAATATCTTGTTAAATAGAAAAATATCGCAAATATGGAACGCACTTTATAAAGAGGTATCCGAAATGATGATCTCCTCCCGGCGCAGCCGCCTTGCTTTGTTGATCTTGGCTCTTCTTTTGGCGGCAGCGGCCTGCCTTTCCCTCACCTTCGGGCAGATACGCATCCCTTTGGATAATACTGTGGCCGTTTTGCTGCGGCAATTTCATTTGCCCTTCGGTGAGAGCCTCGGTTTTTCCACCGAACAATTCGCGGTGATCTGGTACATCCGCCTGCCCCGTATGCTGGTGGGCGTTTTGGTAGGTGCTGCTTTGGCGACCGCCGGCGCCGTGATGCAGGGCATCTTCGGCAATCCTCTGGCCGACCCGGGCCTGATCGGCGTCTCCGCCGGCGCCGCCACGGGGGCCGTGCTCTCCATCGCTTTGGGCCTTGCGGCCGGCAATTTTTTCGCAATGCCGGCCTTTGCTTTTTGCGGCAGCATCTGCGCCGTCTTTTTAACGGTGTTCCTATCGATGCGCAACGGCAAGATCGCGGTGATGACTCTGCTCTTGGCAGGCGTGGCCGTGGGCATCTTGCTGGGGGCCGTCACCTCCGGCCTGCTGACTTTCATGAACGAGCAAAAAATACAGCAATATCTTTTTTGGATGGTGGGCGGCTTAGATTACCGCCGCTGGTGGCATGTTTATCTGGCAGTCGGCCCCATCTTGGCCGGCCTTGCCGTGATGCTGGCCTTGGCCCGGCACCTCAACATCTTGGTGCTGGGAGAAACGGAAGCCAAGGCCGTGGGCATGCCGGTCACCGCCTTTCGCCTCACCCTCCTCTCCGTGGCCTCTCTCACCACCGCCGTCTCTGTCTGCGTCAGCGGCAACATCGGCTTCGTAGGGCTGGTCATCCCCCACATGATGCGGCTGCTACTGGGCCCGGATCATCGGGTGCTGCTGCCGGCCAGCGCTTTGGGGGGAGCTCTTTTTTTGGTGCTGTGCGATTCTTTGGGGCGGGTCATCATAGCCCCGGCGGAAGTGCGGGTGGGCATCATGACGGCCCTCTTGGGCTCTCCTTATTTTCTCTACCTGCTGCGGCGCCTACAGAAGCAGGCGTTTTGACGAAAGGTCTGCTTGAACTATGAAGATCGCTTTTTTGCATTTTGCTTTTTGCGGCTGCCCTCAAGGAGAAAATGCCGCAAAAATTTTAAAGGGCATGAAGCTCGCCGCCGAACACGGCGCCCGCTGGGTGCTGACCCCGGAGATGGCCCTGCAAGGTTACAAGATGATCTGCTCGGACCTCCCCTTTCAGCTGGCCTCGGTGAAGAACGGCCTGCTCCTCCCCTTTTGCGAAGCGGCCCAAAAATTTAAAGAGACTTTATTTTTAGGCTGCGCTTTTTTGGACGAAGATAGGCCTCACAACAGCTGTGTGGTGATCGGTGATGAGGGCGGCGTGCTGTGGCGGCACGATAAATTGCGGGTCCTTAAAGCCAGCGCCGAAAAATGGGCGATGCCGGGAGAGGGCTTCGCGGTGCGCGAACTGGACGGCATACGCGTGGGCGTTTTGGTCTGCGCCGACATGTATTACGGTGCCCACGGCGAAAGTTTGGCCGCTCAAAATTGCGATTTGGCCATAGGGATAGCCGCCTGGCCCCCCGGCGGTCACGAAGAAGAGCCGGAAGTCGCTTGGAAAAGATTGTCGAGAACGGCGGGCAACATACCCCTCTTCGTCGCCAATCAAACCGGTACGAAGCTGATGGACTTTTCTAAGGCCGCCAGCGCCGTCGCCGCTGAGGGAGAACTCTCTTTCTTCTACAGCGGAGACGAAGCGCTGCTCCTTTTAGACTTTGACGAAAAAAGAAAACAGGTGGCCTCGAGGGATTTCACCGTTATAAAAATTTGACAGCGCTCGCGCCCCGAGGGAGGGAGCTTATGAAGCTTTACGATTTTGTCAACGGCGATACGGCCTATCGCTATGAAAAAAGCATCGTGGTCTTTTTCAACGGCCGCCGCAAGGTGCTGAGCACCTCTTTATACAACGGCGGTTATCGGGAAGATTATACCGCCGTCTACAACCACGACGGCAAACAGGGAGCGGGCATGCCCTGCGAATTGCTGGCCCCCACCTACGAAGAGCACATGCGGCTCCTCTCTCGCCGTTTGGGGCTGGACCCCAAGAAGGTGAGCGGCATGGTGACCGCCGCCGACATGGAGAACGCTGTCATCGAAAGTATGGCTTATGAAAATTTGACCGTCACTGCCCTCGTCACCGGCGGCATCGAGACCAACGGCGGCCGGGCCGGCGACCCGGCGGACTATTTCAGGCCGAAAGAGAAGCCGCAAAAGCTCGGCACCATCAACATCATCCTTCATCTCGACTGCGACCTGCCCCCCGGCATCATCGCCCGGGCCCTGGTCACCTGCACCGAAGCCAAGACCGCAGCCATTCAAGAACTTTTAGAGGGCAGCAAATATTCTAACGGCCTGGCCACCGGCTCCGGCACCGACCAGACCATCATCGTCGTCAACGGCGAGAGCCCTCTTTATTTAGACAGCGCCGGCAAACATTCCAAACTGGGAGAGCTCATCGGCAAAACGGTGACCAAAGCGGTGAAGGGGGCCTTGGCCAAACAATCGGGGCTGACCCCAAAACGGCAGCACGATGTCTTTCGCCGCTGGCGCCGCTTCGGCCTCACGGCAGAGACTTTGTGGCAGCAATATCTTTCTTCTTGCGAAGGACCTTGTTTGAAGCCCTGTTTTTTGAAAGAAGCAGAGCTTTTGGCGCAGGACGGCCCCATGCTCACCTGCACCTCTTTATACATCCACCTCATAGACCAATGCCTGTGGCATTTGGTGAGCGAAGCTGAAGCGGAGACGGCAGGGCGGCAGCTCTTGGGCCTTTTGCGAGCCGAATACGGCGGCGAAGTGCCTGCCTTTGAAGGCGCAGACTTTTTGCAAAGGATGCAGCAAGCTTGGCAGGACTTCTTTTTGGCGGCGGTGCTGAAAAATTTACAAGCCGGCGAAAAATGAGCGCTGTCTTTTTGAGCTTTGAACTTCGGACCTGCAGTGAGCTTTTAAATGTTTGGAACTTTGAGACTTGCCGGTACTTTGAACTTGAAAACATTTTCAATTTGGGCTTTCGGCTCACAGTAAACTTTTGACTATTTTGAGTTTTGAACTTTGAGACTTGAGCTCACTTTGAACTTTGAAATATTTTGAGATCCGAGCCCTGAACTTCGAGCTTGCGGCTTTAGAGAAAAGAAGAGCATTTTATGAAACAAGAATTCAATTACTGCCCCATCCCCGAATATGCCGAACAGTTGGCGGCCTACCCAGGTCAGTTGCCCGGCTGGTTGAAGGACAACGACTTGGACGGTGCGGAGCTCTACGTGTACGACACGAAGCCTTATGAAGAAGACTACCGCGGAACGGCCGTGGGCGTGCACCTGCGTTATTGGCCCAGCTGGCTGGATCTTTGGTTCGGCAAAAAAGAAGAGGCGGCCCGAGAGCATAAAGACGCAGAGGCCCTGCGCGCCTATTTCGGCGGGGCAGCGACGCCCGAAGCATGGCTTGGTGTGATCGAAGCCAACATCCGCGCCTCTTTGGCCGCAGAGCCGGAATATTTGGTGTGGCACGTGAGCCAGTGCCGCCGCGAAGAAAGCTTCACCTTCCGCTTCGCTTACGACGATGAAACGGTGCTGGACGCCGCCGCGGAAGTTTTCAACGCAGTGAGCGCCGCCGTCCCCGAAGGCGTCCCCGTGCTCTTCGAAAATTTGTGGTGGCCCGGCCTGCGCCTCACCGAGCCTCGTTTGGCAGAGCGCTTTTTTGCGAAGATCGCTCGGGAGAACGTGGGCATCATGCTGGACAGCGGTCATCTTCTGAACACAGAGCCCGCCTTGACCACGGAGGAGGAAGGCGCGGCCTATTTATGCCGCAGGGTGAAAGACCTGGGCTATTTGAAAGAGCTCATCAAGGGCATACATCTCAGCTGTTCTCTCTCCGGCGCTTATCGCCGGCAGCTGCCTTCCCTCGTGCAGAGCAGTTCTTCCGAAGAAGAGCTCATGGCTCATCTCATGAGCCACATCGTGAGATTGGATCAGCATCGGCCCTTCTCTTCCCCCGCCGTCGCCGAGCTGATCGAACTGGTACAGCCTCATTATCTGGTGCACGAACTCTATTACGATACTTTTGCGGAGCTTGCAAAATATCTGCGGCAGCAGCGGGCCCTGCTCCCTTAAAGTGTGCAGCAAGAAGTTTTTCTCTTGCGCAGGCAAAAATATTTTTCATTCGCGCTGTTTTTCTTTTCGGCAAGCGAGCGATCTTGCGGCAAAATTTTTTACAAACAGAGGTCAAAGCGTGGAACAGGCTGTCATCGAATTCAAAAAATTATCTATAGGCTATCAGACGAAGGCGGTGGCAAAAGAGATCAGCGCCGCCTTTTGGCCGGGAGAGATGGCGGGCATCGTGGGCTGCAACGGGGCCGGCAAAAGCACTTTGCTGAAGACCCTGCGGGGCCTCCTGCCCAAAATGGGCGGCGAAGTGCTCTACTTCGGCCGCCCCTTGGAAAGTTACAAAGACAAAGAGCTGGCCACCAAGGTGGCCTACCTGCAGCAAAATGTGGAGATCGGCTTCGGCTACACCGGGCAAGAGCTGGTCTTAGCGGGGCGCTATCCCTACCTGCTTTGGTGGGAAGGAGAGAGCGAAGACGACAAAAGGCTGGCTCTTGACTGCATGGCTTACACCGGCACCGCCGATTTGGCAGACAGACCGGTGACGGAAGTTTCGGGCGGGCAGAAACAGCGCCTCCTTTTGGCGAAGGTGCTGGCCCAGCAAACGCCGCTGCTTTTTTTAGACGAGCCCACCACGGGCCTCGACATGGTCTATAAAGAAGAGATCTTCCGCTTCGGCAGAGAACTGGCCCGCATGGGCAAGACGGTGCTGATGGTGGTGCACGAACTGGACCTGGCTGCCAAATATTGCAGCCGCATCCTGCTCTTGGGCGAAGGAAAATTGCTGGCCGACGGCAGCCCCCAAGAAGTTTTTACCGCACCGCTGTTGAGCCGGGCCTACAAGGCGAATATCTCCGTGCACAAAGACCCTCTCACCGGGGCCTTGGAACTCACCACCGAGCCCGATCCGGCTGCGGCGGCCGAAGAACGGGCCCTTTTGGCCAAGATCTGCGGGTGAAAAGGGGCACTTGCCTCTCGCCCATCATAGAAAACACACGCACGCCCTGCCTTTTGGACAGAGCGTGCTTAAATTTTCATTGACAGATTTTTGCGGGGACTTGCTTCGATAAGGTACAATATTATGCGCAAAATAAAATAGGACACAGTTCCCGAACTCTGGTAGAATGAGATCAGCACAAAACACATTCGAAAGGAGTCTGGAACTATGTCCGAGAAAATTTTACAACTAAACGAGGAAGTAATCAAGGGGAAACTTAAAGAATTAGTACGAGGGAGCGTTGAAGAAACTCTCAACGAACTGCTAGATAAAGAAGCCGAGAGGCTTACCCAGGCAGCCAGATATGAGCGCAATTCTGATCGCCAAGGCTACCGCAGCGGTCATTATGACAGGAATCTGACCACTACTTCCGGGAATGTTACACTTCATGTACCAAGGTTAAAGGGGATCCCATTCGAGACGGCTATAATCGAACGTTATAGACGTCGAGAAAGCAGCGTAGAAGAAGCCCTTGTAGAAATGTATCTGGCAGGAGTATCGGTTCGCAGAGTCGAGGATATTACGGAAGCTCTTTGGGGAACCAGAGTCTCAGCCGCTACGATCAGCGATCTTAACAAGAAAGCCTATGCACATATCGAGACATGGAGGAACAGACCCATAGATGGACGGAAATATCCCTACGTTTATGTGGACGGGATATATCTGCAACGCAACTGGGGAGGAGAATACGAAAATGTTTCTATTTTGGTTGCCATAGCCGTAAATGAAGACGGCTATAGAGAAGTTCTGGGAGCTGCCGAGGGTATGAAGGAGGACAAAGAAAGTTGGCTCGCCTTTTTTCAGTGGTTGCGCAGCCGAGGGCTGAAAGGAGTTAGACTTATAATCGGCGATAAATGCCTGGGCATGCTTGAGGCGGCCGGTGAAGTTTTCCCGGAAGCCAAATACCAAAGATGTGTTGTACATTTCTACCGAAATATAATCTCAGTCACTCCTCGATCTAAGGTAAAGCAAGTAGTAAAAATGGTAAAAGCCATTCATGCCCAAGAAAGCAAGCAGGCATGCAGAGAGAAAGCAGAAAAGATTGCGAAGGAACTTCGAGAGATGAAACTCAATTCAGCGGCCAAGAAGATAGAAACCGGCATAGAAGAAACGCTGACGTACTGTGATTTTCCCGGTGAACATTGGAGCAAGATCAGGACCAATAATACCATAGAACGTTTGAACAGAGAGATCAGACGGCGCACGAGGGTAGTCGGCTGTTTCCCGGATGGCAACTCCGCACTGATGTTAGTTTGCGCAAGGTTGCGTTATGTTGCCGGTACGCAATGGGGCAATGCGAAGTACATGAACATGAAGCACTTGGATAACTATGAGGAAGGTATTGATATGATCAAGTGATATATTCTGCCGGAGAATGGGAATGAAAAATTTGAATCTTGACACTACCTTTCGCACAGAAAAATGTGCAGTTGAAGTCAAACAAAAATTGTACAGGTACAGAATCTATCCGATAGTGAGCAGAAGGTTTATCATGAATTACACAAAGGAACAAAGGTTGGAGATTGGCAAAAGGATTTACGACAGCGAGATGAGTATCCTTAAAGCTACCGAGCTCTATAATATATGCGAGCCGACAGCTCGCAACCACATGAGGATGTATCGAGGCGCAAATTCTCTTCCTCCTAAACAACAGACAAGAAGGGGACTTGCAGCACCTTCTTTTGACAAGCCTTCGGCTGACATGGAAGAATTGAAAACCATGATGAAGGAAGAACTTACACAGGAGATACTGAAGGACAGGATTACATTAGAAGGGGATGGTACGGTAATTCTGTACGGCAGGAAGAATATCAAATAGTTATAACTTTCGGAAGAATTTTCTGTGAGCCTGCTCTGTAAAGCCATGAAAATGCGTCGAAGCAGCTTCTACAGTTGGAAGCAGCGACTCTCCTCACCGCCCTCAATGGCAAAAAGGCTGGCAAGCAATGTTCTGCTGTTCAGAGAATATCATATGAAGTATCCATCTCATGGTTATCGTTGGCTGAATGCTAAGATGCGACTTGACACCGGTCTTGTTCTCTCCGATCCACATGCCCATAAATGTTGCAGAATAGCTGGTGTCAAGAGCCAAGCCAAACAGTGCAGATACAAGAAACCGGGTGATCCGTACCGTATTTTCCCAATTTATTGTTGTCCGAAGTTCAGATCGATGGGCCGATGCAGTGCATCGTCAGTGATATGACTACTTTCTTTGTAAAAGGTGTGTATTATGAGTTCACCTTATACATGGACCTATGGAATAACGAGATCATAAGTCATTCTCTTTCGGGAAAATGCGGAGACCGGATGACCTATATCAGCGGTCTAAAGTATCTGCTCGCATTAAAACAGCAGCATCCCGAATATCAAACTATCCTGCATACAGATCAGGGATCTGTGTTTGCATACAAAGCTTTCAACGAGCTACTTCCAATGTACGGCATCACACATTCGATGTGCCGTGTCGGTACGCCGACAGACAATGCCGCAATGTAAGCCATCAACGGTTGGATCAAAGCAGAGATGTTCATGGATATTCATATAACCGGCGATCAACCGATAGAGAAGGAGATTGAGGATTACATCCACTTCTTTAACGAACAACGTCCGGCTTATTCTCTGAATTATCTGACTCCCAAACAGTACTGAGATGTATTGACGAAGCAACGCATGCATAGCTACGTTGCCTTGGTGTTAAAAATTTTTCAAAAACCTGTACGATTTTTGTTGACTAGTGCACATTGGCTTTGTTTGCTATTTAAATTACCTTTCCTTTCTCATAATAGTGACTGGTCTCCTCTATTATAGGTGAAAAGGTGATTTATTGTATAACTTTTTGTTTCTCACCCGCATAGTGGATAGGTTGTTGTTTCTCATGTCTCCGTTTTTCGATCCACGGAAAACTCCGTCATGCTCAACAGGCTAAAGCCCATCAATATCCCCCGGCATAGCCGGGGGTTTTGCTTTTTCGGGCATAGCCCTAATACTACTGGCTGCGCACACGTGCGCTTTTTATCGGCCTGCCAGCCACGCATTGTTTAACGGCTACCCGTAAACGGGTCTCTGG
>CANRJC010000020.1 GCA_947630795.1 uncultured Phascolarctobacterium sp.
AAAAGCAGCGTGCCCTTTGCTTCCAGCCCTCTCTGTCCTTTGCTCAGCCTTAATGTGTCGAAGCGGGCGAGGCTCAGCCCTTCTTTTCCCGTTTCCAAAGCCGAGACTGTCTTCATGAGGGCCCCGTACTCTCCTTGGAGCGCGACTTCAAGAGGCAGGGCGGCCCTTCCTTTTGCAAGTTTTTTCGCTTTGCCCCACTTGGCGCCTTCCAATTTGGCCCCCGCCTCTTCTGCGCTTTTTTGTATTTCGGTCAATGTGTTTTCACGATCCAGATCTTCTTCCCGGGGCAGGACAGCCTCCTCTGCCTGCAGTTTTTCTTGCATCGAGGCCAGAGCCTCGGCATAAGTTTCTTGCGAATGAGCGTAAGAAGCGGCGAAGCGGCGGACTGCTTCTGTCTCTTTTTGCGTGATGACTGCCTGCTGTTTCAAGTGCTGCCCCTCTGCCCAAACAGGCAGCCACAGATAAAGACAGAGCCCCGAGCCGATGATCGCCCCCGCACACAGGCTCAGTTCCATTAAGAGCGGTTTGAGCTTTTGTTCCATCTTTTTCACCTTCCCTCTTTTTCTGCAGAGAGCAGCACTTTGAAAATCAGCCAAGGCCGCCCCGGTGTTTCCCTCTCTTCTCTAGCTTCCAAAATACGGGCCTCGCCGCAGCCGACTCGCTCCTGCAGTCGGCGGCAAAAATTTTGCACCGCCGCCAGCTGCGCTGCCCTGCCGGCGATGACGGTCTCACCTCGCCGCTGCTCTGCTTCTTCCAAATAGAGCTGCGACCCCGCCGCTTCTTGCAGCGCCGCCAAGAGAGGCTGCAGCGGCCGTTGCCCTGCTACCGTTTCTTCGGCTTCTTTTTGCAAAATTTTTAATTTTTCTTCTATAGCTGTATAACGACGCCGCTCTATCACCCATGTGCCCCATGCTTCCCGCGCTCTTTGGGCTTCCGCCAGTTCCTTCTGAGCCCAAAACTTAGAGGCGAAGACTCCCGCCGTTATAAAAACTATCAGCACCGCTTCTGCCGCCAGCAGCCGAGGCACCGCCCGCTGCCAATGATTTGCTTCTTCATCGCTGCCATATCTTGCGCAAGGCAACAGATTTAATTTTGCTCTCGCTTCTTCTTCCGAGAAAAATTTTTCACTGCTCACCGCCTCCAAGGGCAGGCCCAAGGCCCGGGCCAGCTCGAGCCAATATTCCGCCGTTTCTTCTTGCACGGCGAGGACAGCCACAGTGACACCCTTGGCAGCTTCTTCCCGCTCGTTCTCAGAAAGAGCCGTATCGGCGGACGGCAAGACCAGCCCCTGCCAAAGAAGGGGGCCGCCTCTGCGCCCCGGGTCTGTCAGTTCCCACTGTATGGCCTGCACCCAATCTCTCTTGCTGCCGGGCGGCAGCACCGCTTCTCTTGTCTCGACACTGCCGTCATCCAAAAGCAGCAACAAAGGCCTCACCGTCAGCTCGGGATCTAAGGTCAACAGCAAGTTTTGCAGAGCGGCGACAGCTGCCGCCCTTTCTTCGGCGCCGATGTCGATCTTCGGGGCCGTTGCTTTTTTCGTCAGCCTGCCCTTTTCATAGAGCCGCGCTTCTGTTTCTTCTTCCGTAAAATGCAACAAATAATAACCGTGCCTGCGCCGCTGCCGGGCCCGCCACCGCTCTCTCGCTCCTTCCGCCCAACTGCTTTTGACAGATGCCGAAAGCTTTTCTTCTTCATCAAAAATTTTCATCGTGTCAGCTACCTCCGCCGAGTTTTCGCAATGAGGCCGCCGCTGCGGGCCTCGTCTTTGCCGTTTCAACCCCAACCCAAAAGGCCGAGATAAAAAGACCACAGCCACTGCCCCGCCGTCTTGGCCGTCAAAATACCGGCCGCCAAATAGGGACCGAAGGCCAAACGACCGTTTCTCTTACAGCGCCCGCTCAAAAGTAAGAAGAGTGCCCGTGCCCCTCCGCCTAAAAAAGCTATGATGACCGCCGCAAGTCCGGCCTGCCACGAGCCTGCAAAGAGGCCTCCCGCCGCCGCCAATTTCACATCACCCAGGCCCAAGCCGTCGGTGCTGCAATAAAGAAGGCCGAAGATGAGAACGGCAGTTGCCGCCCCCAGCACCGCTTCTTTCGCTTCTCCTCGACCCAGCGCTCCCAGCAGACCGATAAAAGCGAGACCCACGTTTAATTTATCGGGGAGAAGATAACTGCGTCTGTCGACCGCTGCCGCAATGATGAGCAAAGTGCCGCCCATCTTGGCGTCAAAGAGGAAATTTTCGGGCTCTGCGATATAGCTGATGACCCACCAAAGCCCCGAGAGCAGGACTGTCATCTTTGCTTCTTCCTTTTCGAGCGGGCCGTGCGCTCGCCAAGCAGCATCGAGCGGCCACTTGCAACGGCAAAGAAAGAAGCAAGAGAGCGCCCCCAAGAAAAAATATAAAGCTTCCTTAAAAAACAACTCGCCGCTGTTCATCTTTAACCCTCCTCTCGGGAAAAAAGAAAGAGGCTCCTGCATCTTTACGACACAGAAGCCCGATAAAACCGGAGAGACTTCCCGCGAGGCGCGCCTCGCTTTTTCTCCGCCGTCGGCGGAGCAGACACCCTATGAGATTTATCATCGCAGTTTATTTTTTTCTTCTATTCGCCGCAAAAAAACAAAACCCTTTTGCCTTCGACTCAAAATTCTTAAAATCGCAGCCGTTGAGCTCTCCTTTTTTCGTTTTGCCCGAAATTGCGAAAGCAGGGCGAAAAGCTCTTTGCTTTTTTCATTTCGACGGGCGTCGATGGTTGCCTCTCTTTTCGGCCAACGTTCATTTGTTTTCGCCGATGATTTTTCCCGCAAGCACCCCCTTCTCGCACCAAGGCAAATTTTCCCCTGCGTCTGTTGCACTTTCGGCAAATTTTGCTATAATAAAATTGGGAAAATTCTGACTCCGCAGCGGCCGAAGCCCGCCGCCTCGAGGCTGTTCTCTTTTTTTGCGGAACTTACGAAAAAGAGACTATCGGCTGCGAGCAGCTGCGGCGTCGTTTTGACCTCCGTCTTTCAGCTTCTCACTTTCTTTGAAAGGATGTGTCCGGGATTGGAAGCTATGATCCGTTTGGAAGGCATCTCTAAACGATTCGGTGACCAGGTCATCATCCCCCCTACCGACCTGACAGTTAACGAAGGTGAATTCCTCACCCTGCTGGGCCCCTCCGGCTGCGGCAAGACCACCCTTTTGCGGATGATAGCCGGTCTGGAGACGCCCTCTTCAGGCAAAATTTTTCTGGCCGATAAAGAAGTGACCGACCTGCCTCCCTATCGAAGAGATGTGAACATGGTCTTTCAGCACTATGCCCTCTTCCCCCACATGACGGTGGAAGAGAACATCCGCTTCGGCCTGAAGATGAAAAAAGTAGACTTGCAAGAACAAGATAAACGAGTGGAGCAGGTGTTGGCCATGACCCGCCTGCAGGATCTGCGGCACCGTTATCCTAAACAGATGAGCGGCGGTCAGCAGCAGCGGGTGGCCATCGCCCGAGCTTTGGTGAACAATCCCAAAGTGGTGCTGTTGGACGAGCCTTTGGGAGCGTTGGATTATCAGCTGCGGAAAAATTTGCAGCTGGAGCTGGCGGACCTGCAGTACGACTTGGGCATCACCTTTGTCTACGTCACTCACGACAGAGAAGAAGCTCTCACCATGAGCGACCGCATCATCGTGATGAATAAAGGCCTCATCGAACAGGACGGCCGCCCGGGAGAGATCTATCATCGCCCCGGCAACGAATTCGTGGCCAAATTCATCGGCGAGACCAACTTCTTCGACTTGGGCGACGGCCTCACCACTTTGTTGCGGCCGGAAAAGCTCAACCTCTGCCCTGAAGAAGGGGACGACGGCGCTCATCCCGCTCCTCATTTCTTCGGCACCATAACCGACGTGGTCTTCTACGGCACCATCGATAAAGTTTTCGTAGACTTAGACGGCAGCAAGCAGGAAGTGGTGGCCTATCAATATTTCGACGACGCCCGCAAGTGGCGCATGGACGAAAGAGTAGGCATCTGGTGGTATCCCCAGGACGAGGTAAAGCTGAGCAAATGAAAAACGGCAAATTTCTCATCGCGCCCCTTTTGTTGTGGCTGGGCATCTTCTTCGCCATCCCTCTTCTCATCGTGGTGGTGGTGTCTTTTGCCGGCCGCACTCCCTACGGTCAGGTGATCTTCAACTGGACCTTGGAAAATTACGTGCGCTTTTTCGAGCCCCTCTATCTCAGCATCTTCGCCGACACTTTGTGGGTGGCCGTGCTGACCACGGTGTTCACCATCATCTTAGGCTATCCTTTGGCCTATTACATCGCTCAGCTGCCTAAAAAATGGCAGCAGCCCGGCCTCATCTTGGTGATGATCCCCTTCTGGATCAATTTTTTGATCCGTTCTTTTGCCTGGGTCATCATCCTGCGCAGTCAGGGCGTGCTCAACACTCTGCTCATAAAACTGGGCTTCATCACGGCGCCGCTGCAACTTCTTTATAACGACACCGCCGTGATGGTAGGCATGGTCTACTCGCTGCTCCCCTTCATGGTACTGCCCATCTACGTCAGCTTGGAGCAATTGGACCGGCGGCTTTTGGAAGCGGCCTACGATCTGGGAGCCACCCCCTTCACCGCTTTCCGCAAGATCACGCTGCCTTTGACTTTGAGCGGCATCAGCGAGGGGACCATCTTGGTGTTCATTTCTTCTCTCGGCATGTTCATCGTGCCTGAGATCATGGGCGGAGCGAAGGCCGCTCTCGTGGGCAACCTCATCCAAAATCAATTCCTTTCCGCCCGCAACTGGCCTTTCGGCAGCGCCCTCTCTATAGTTTTGGCCATACTTTCTTTGGTGCTCATCACGATTTATTACAAAGCTCTGGCCGCAGGCAAAGGAGGTGGGAAGGATGCCTAAAACTTGGCGCAATCACGCTCTTTTGGCCTATGCTCTGGCCATCCTCGCTTTTCTTTACCTGCCGCTGATGATCCTGGCTCTTTATTCTTTCAACGAGAGCCGCATCAATGCAGTGTGGAGCGGCTTCACCGTCAACTGGTACGCTTCCCTCTTCAACAATCGGCGGGTGCTGGAAGCCTTGACCAACAGCCTCGTGGTGGCCTGCATCTCCACCGTGGTCTCCACCGTGCTGGGCACCACCGGAGCCATGGCCCTCAATCGTTACAAATATCGTTTCAAAGCGGCCATCAACGGGCTCCTCTATCTGCCCATCCTCATCCCCGAGATCGTGATGGGCCTCTCGCTCTTGGTGCTTTTCAGTCAGACGGCGATCCCTCTGGGCAAAGTTTCTCTCATTTTGGCCCACATCACTTTCTGCGTATCTTTCGTGGTCATCACCGTCAACAGCCGCTTGGAAGGGATGGAGGCAGAGTTGGAAGCTGCGGCGGCCGATCTTTACGCCACGCCTTTGCAAACTTTCCGTTATGTCACTCTGCCTTTGGCCATGCCCGGCATCATCGCCGGCGCCCTCATCGCCTTCACTCTTTCTATAGATGATTTCGTCATCAGCTTCTTCGTGGCCGGGCCCAACTCCACCACCCTGCCGCTTTACATCTACGCCATGGTGAAGCGGGGCATCTCGCCGGAGATCAATGCTCTCTCCACTTTGATGATGCTCACCACCGTGCTGCTCATCATCCTCGCCCATCTTCTGCAAGGCTCCCCCAAAAAAGCGAGCCCCGCAGACGAATAAATCTACTTGATCAAGGGGGTGTTCACATGAAAAAACTCTTCATTCTCCTCTCGGCCCTGCTGGTGCTGGCGGTGGCCGGCTGCGGCGGCGACTCTAAGCAGTCTACTTCCGGCGGCGAGCCTCAGGTGCTGAACCTGTACAGTTGGGCGGACAACTTCGATCCCGCCGTCATCGAAAAATTCGAGAAAACTTATAATTGCCGAGTCAATTACGACGTTTTCGCCAATAACGAAGAGCTTTTGGCCAAGATCCAGGCCGGCGGCGCCCTCTACGATGTCATCCAGCCGTCCGATTACATGGTGACCACCATGCGCAAGCTGGGCCTTTTGGAAGAGCTGGATAAAAAAGCTCTGCCCAACACGCAAAATTTGGTGGCCGATCTGCGCAGCCCTTCCTTCGATCCCGAAGGCAAGCACAGCGTGGTCTACGCTTGGGGCATCACCGGCATCATCTACAATAAAAAATATGTGAAAGAGATCCCCGAAACTTGGTCCGCTCTTTGGAAGCCGGAATATCGGGGCCGGGTCATCCTTCTCAACGACAACAGAGAAGTGATCGGCATGGCTTTGAAAAAACACGGCCGGTCCAACAACAGCACCGACCCTGCCGCGGTGAAAGAAGCGGTGGACGATCTGAAGCAACTGGCGCCTCACGTGCTGGCCTTCGACACCGACACCATCAAACAAAAATTCATCGCCGAGGAAGCGTGGATCGGCACCATCTGGAGCGGCGACGCCAGCTTCGTCTATAAAGAGAACAAAGACGTGGCCTTCCTGGTGCCCAAGGAAGGCACCACCATTTGGGCCGACACCTTGGCCATCCCCAAAGGCGCCAAGCATAAAGAGCTCGCCCACAAATTCATCAACTTCCTCTACGATCCCAAGATCAGCGCCCAAAACTACGAATACATCGGCTACAGCGATCCCAACGAGAAGGCCGTTCCCTATCACAGCAAAGAATATAACGACGATCCCATTTTGAAAGTGGGCGCGGCGGCCATCGCTTCCGGCGAATGGCTCACCGATATCGGCCCGGCCCTGCCCATGTACGACCGCTACTGGACGGAATTGAAGACGGGCAAATAAAAAAAGAGCGGCCCTCTTCGCTCCCCTTTGCGAAAATTTTTCAAAAGCTAAAAACGCAGCCGGACTTTTACGTTCGACTGCGTTTTCTTTTTGCCGTTATTTTTTTGAGCGCCGCAAAATTTTACAGAGCAGCTTTGGCTGCCTCTACCAATTTGCCGAAAGCTGCGGCATCGAAGATGGCCATGTCGGCCAGCACCTTGCGGTTCAGGGTGATGCCTGCTTTAGTCAAGCCGCAGATGAAACGGCTGTAGCTGAGGCCGTTGGCTCTGGTGGCGGCGTTGATACGGGCGATCCACAGACGGCGGAACTCTCTCTTTTTGGCTCTTCTGTCCCGACGGGCATAGTAGAGAGCCTTCATCACCGTCTCGTTGGCCTTTTTGAATTGTTTGCTCTTGGCTCCTCTGTAACCCTTGGCCAGCTTCAAAATGTGTTTATGACGACGATGGGCGGTAACGCCCACTTTGATCCTTGCCATTGTTTCTTACCTCCTCAGACTGCTTATGCGTAGGGCAGCATTTTCCTAACGTGCTCGTGATCGGCCTTGGCTACCAGAGCAGCCTTGCGCAGGTTCCGTTTCCGTTTGGGAGACTTGTGCTCCAGGATATGGCTCTTGAAATTTTTGAAATGCTTGAACTCACCGGAAGCGGTCTTTTTGAATCTTTTAGCCGCACTTCTGCGGGTCTTCATCTTAGGCATAAGTGTTCCTCCTTTTCTCTCCCCCTGCAGGGAGCGGGGCCGCAACTGCGGCCTTCCTTATTTACTGCTTTTGGGAAACAGGATCATGGTCATGTTCCTGCCTTCCAGCTTCGGCTGCTTCTCTACTATGGCATTCCCTTTGAGCTGCTCGGCCATTCTTTGCAACAGCACCTGTCCCAGTTCGGGATGAGACAGCTCGCGCCCGCGGAACATGATAGTGACTTTGACCTTATCGCCGTCCTGCAAAAAGCGTAAAGCGTTTTTAAACTTCACTTCGAAGTCGTGGTCCTCGATGCCGGGCCGCAGCTTCACTTCTTTCAGGTCAAAGGTCTTCTGCTTCTTGCGGGCTTCCTTCTCCCTCTTTTGCTGCTCGTAGCGATACTTGCCAAAGTCCATGATCCGGCACACGGGGGGCTTGGCCGTCGGCGCTATCTCCACCAGATCCAAATGAGCTTCCTGAGCCATCTGCAAAGCGTCCCAGCCGGACATGATGCCCAACTGCTGGCCGTCGGCAGAAATGACACGGACTTCCCGTGCGCGAATGCTTTCGTTGATACGCAAGCTTTCTTTGCTTATAACAATTCACCTCCAGGCCCGTGGCCCTAACATTCCGTAACAAAGTAAAAAGCGGACAGACAAAGTCCACCCGCAGCGAAAATTGTATCGACCCTGTCGAGTTAGACCGCAAGGTGAGAAGCGGGGCTTCTGCTTTGTTACCGCTTCATTCTAACACGAGGCCGCAGCATTGTCAAATATTTTTTCGAAACGCTTTGCTTACGAAGGCCGCTGCAAAGCGGCGCCGCTCGTTTTAAAAAGTCGTGAGGGAATTTGAAATAAGTTTTGCTTTTTTGTCTTCTTATTTCAAATTCAACTGTCAACTTGAAATAAGCGGAGTTTTTTCGCTCTCTTATTTCAAGTTAGCTTGACAAGTTGAAATAAGCCTTATTCTTTTTTCTCTTTATTTCAAATTCGACGGATAACTTGAAACAAGATCGCCGCAATTTTGCGAATGGGTTTGAGCCCAGTTCATAGATACATTGAACGTCTATGAAACTTACAAGGACTGATGTGTGCCGTTCAGCATTTTCTCTTCAGCCGAAATTTTCGACTTTCTCTCTGCGATCGGATAAGGAAAGTCTCTTTCCTTCCCTGTTTCCTTTTTTCTATACAAAAACGGTCCGACAGTGTATAATGAAAGCAACTTTATTTTTTGCAGAAGGGAAGTATGGTCAATATGAAAATGAAAAGCATCGTAGCCGGTGCGCTGCTCGGCGCCGCCGTTTTAGGCGTCGGCTCTTTCGCAGCCTCTGCCGAAGCAGGCAAATTGGAAGACATCCAAGCTGCCGGCGTGCTGAAAGTGGGCACCACCGGCGACTACAAACCCATGAGCTATTTGAATAAAGAGACCGGCGCTTACGAAGGCTTCGACACCGCCGTGTGCGAACTTTTAGGCGAAGCTCTGGGCGTTAAAGTGGTCTACGTTCCCACCACTTGGCGGGAGCTGCAGAACGACACCCTCGCCGGCAAGTTCGACATCGCCATGTGCGGCATCACCCGCACCTTCGCCCGGGAAAAGATCCTCAGCATGTCCAAAGGCTATCTTGTTTTCGGCAAGACCATCCTCTGCCGTAAGGAAGACGCCAAAAAGTTCAAGAGCGAAGCCGACCTCAACAAGAAGAGCGTTAGGGTGATGACCAACCCCGGCGGCACCAACGAGAAATTCGCCGTCAGCAATCTGCCCGACTGCACTCATCTCTCTCACGAGCAGAACGCCGAGATCCCCGGCTTGGTGGCTGAAGGCAAGGCCGATGTGATGATCACCGAGACCATGGAAGCCCGCCGCTACGTGAAAGACGATCCCCGGCTGGCCGCTCCCCTCATCGATGCTCCTTTCACCAAAAATCAATTCGGCATCATGATGAAGCAGGGCGAGCAGGACTTCTTGAATTTCGTCAACTTCTTCATGGAAGAAAAAGAGTTGGACGGCACTCTGGCCAAATTGGAAGATAAATACATCAAATAAGTTGCGCACATTTTTTCAAATAAACACCGAACGGGCTCCGGCATGCCGCCGGGGCCCGTTCTTTTTTCTGCCGACTTTCTTTAAGCCGACTTCTTTCATCGACCTTTGCTACGGATCTTTATATATAGTTGAACTTTTTACGTCGCTCTTTATCGAAGCGAACTTTTTTATTTTCGCCGTCTTATCTTACCCAAGCTGTCATAAATGCACTTTTACTTCTTTTTCTATGGTCATACTGTCGGGCGTCACCCTGCACTCTGCTGCCCGCACCTCTACCCCTGCGGCCGCCGCTTCGACGAGGGCTGCGGCAAAGGCCGGGTCCGTTTTTTTATTGGGGACGAAATAACGGGCGCCGGCGAATTGGATGACGAAGAGCACCGCCGCCTTGTGCCCCGCTTTTACGGCGGCCGTCAGTTCCCGCACATGTTTGAGACCTCGGGCCGTGGGCGCATCGGGAAAAAGAGCTCTTCCCTCTTCTTCCAGCGTCACGCCTTTCACTTCCAACAAATAGGGCCCTGCCTCCGTTTCCATGTAAAAATCCAAACGGGAGGCACCGAAAGCGTATTCCCTTTGCAATTTTTCGACGGGAGGAAAGAAAGTCGCTCCCCGCAGCCATTCTTCCGCCGCCGCATTGGGAGCTTGGGCATCCATGTTGATCAAAAGGCTGCCCTTTTTGACCGCCACCAGATCGTAAAGAGTTTTGCGGTGAGGGCCCTGCCCTTTAGCCAAATAGACGGTGGCTCCGGGCAGCAGCAATTCCCGGCAACGGCCGGTATTTTTCACATGCACCGTCATTTCTTCCCCCGCCGCTTTTACTTTGGCGATGAAACGATTGGGGCGGGCGATGAATTCGCCTTTGATCATTTCCGCATATTTCATAACAGCCTTCATCCAAGAAAAGAGGGGACTGCCGTCCCCTCATGTTATTTCTTCGCTCTTTTAAAATGTCATGCGCTCTTCATGAGCTGCCGCAACACGCCCTTGGGGTCGTGCCAAAGCAGCAGGGCCAGCCAAATGAAGAGGCCCAAAACTACGACCGACAGACCGAGAAAGGCGTCGTTCAAAAGCTCTGCCGGCTGCGGCTGAAAGGAGGCCGCTCCTTCTTCCAAGTAAGCGGCCGCCGCGTCCACCAGCCACATCAGCGTCGCGCCCCAATAGATCAAAGCCAAAGTCCCCAAGCGATACCTGTTGGACCCGTCTTTAAAATACCAAAGGACCGTGGCTGCCGCTGCGGCCAGCGCAGCTAAAAGCAAGGTCACAGCAGAGGATCCTCGGCAGCGGGTGCTTTCTCCAAAGCGGCGGACACTGCCACCATCACCGCCCACACGGCCGTCACCAAAAGAGCCATGGCCACACCGGAGGTGCTCATTTCCTTTAACATGGTCGCTGTCCCCTCTGCGCTGCTCATAGCGGTGAGGAAGGGATAAACAGGAGCCACCTCTCCGTGCCACACGTGTTCGAAAGCCAGCAGGGCACTGCCGCCCCACAGCATTTTATTCAGCCAGCCCAATTTGCGGCTGAAGGGAATTTTGCCTTCGCCGGCGCCGCTCTTCTCTTCTTTGGCCCGGAGATAACGGGCAGCGGCGGTAGTAACGATAGCCTCGGTTACGGGAACGATAAAGCATGCCATGATAGGACCTCCTCACGCCGAATTTCTTTTCATAGTTAGATTATAAGGTAGCGATCCAGCACCTGTCAATAGCGACGGCGGCCGCACCGTTTTCAGTTTAGCTCTTAAAGCAGGCTCCAAGTCAAGAACCTTTTTGCAAAAAACTTTGCCTTGTTTTTTTGACGGAACGCAACGAAAAAAAGGCTGTTTTAATACGAAGCTTCCATCTCTTTGATCTTTTGCAGATAGAAGCTGTTCACCGGCGTGGGCACCCCGTACTTTTTCCCCAAAGCTACTACGGTGCCGGCAAAGAGTTCCACTTCCGTCTTGCGTTTAGCCAATGCATCCTGCCGCATGGAGGGGATGCCCCGGGGCGCAAGGCCGTGCAGCACTTTGAGGGCGTCGTTGTAATCGTCCTCGTTCAATTTCACTCCCGCAGGCTCTGCCACCGCCATCACTTCCCGCATAGCCGCCAGCATGTGTTCTCTCGCCTCGGGCAGTTGAAAAGCTCCGCCGTAATCTGTGGCGTACACCATGCAGGTCTGGTTGATGCCTACGTTCATGATCAGCTTGGCCCACAGAGCGCGAACGATATCTGCGGGCAGCTCGTAGGGCACCTTCGTCCTGTCGAAAAGTTCACGCACTGCGGCCAGCGCCTTTTTTTGCGCGGGGACGGCCGCCCCGATACGCAGCCGCCCGGGGTCGCGGTAGACGAGGGCGCTACCCTCTCTCACCGCATCCATGCCCAAAGCCACGCAGGGCACCACCTTCTCTTCCCCATAGCGTTGCGCCAGCATTTCTTCGCTGCTGACGCCGTTTAAAAGCGAGAGCAGCACCGTGTGCGGGCCCACCAGTTTTTCCATTTCTTCCAGCGCCGCTTCCAGATCGTTATACTTGGTGGCCACCAGCACCAGATCGGCGGGCGTTGCTTGCGAAGCTTTTTGCAAAATAAATTTTTCTTCTTGCCCGTTGACGGTATAAATATCGTTTTTGTGCCGCTCGAAGCGCTCTTCGTCCATGACGAAGCGCACCGCCGTCGGTCCCAAAGTTTTTTTGAGCTGAGCTCCGAACAAAAGGCCCAGCGCTCCCATGCCCACGATAGCTACATTTTCGATCATTTTTCCTTTCCTCTTTCAGTGCTCGCCCAACAGACTTTCTTCCCGCCCTTTTTTATCCAGCCGATAGAGAGCGATGCGGCAGCAGTCTGCCGCCTCCGGCTGCAGCTCTAAGCCGTAAGTTTCGTTCAAAGCCCGCAAAAGATCCAACGCTTTCATGCTCCCTTGGGGAGTGATGCGGCATTTGAAAGTGAGGCACGCTTCTTCTCCCTGCCAAGAGAGCTCGGCCCGTTCTATATAAAATTTCACGTCGATCTCTTTAAACTTTTCTTTCAGTTTTGGCGCAGCCTTGCGATAGAACAATTCTCTTCTGCGGTTGAAATCTTCTATCGCGGCGGTCAAGCTCTCTTTCTCGCCGCAAAAAAATTTTATGCGGTAAGCTGCCCCCGCTGCTTGCGCCATCAGCGGTTTTTCTCCTGTGGCGACGGCCGCCGCCCCCAACACTCTGATGCCCCGCGGTAAATTGCGTGCCAAACGAGCCGCCGCTTCTTGAGGCTCCATGGGCTCGCTCAATTGCACTTCCGCAAATTCGGCAACGCTTGCCACTCCCACCCCCAAGGCGCTGGCCAAAGATAATTTCATGTGTGGGTTGAAGCCTTCGCTGTAGGCCGCCGGCAGTTTGGCCCGCCGCACCGCCCTTTCGATGGCCCGAAAATATTCCAGATGGGAGAGGAAGCGCAGCTCTCCCTCTTTGGTGAGGTGTAAGCACAGCTTCACTCTTCTTCCTCCTTATAATCCACCACGTCTAAGCCCAATTTGGGACAGACACCGCAGCCTTGGCAGTTGCCGCGGCGGCAGTCTGCCGTCAAGAGCCCTTCTTGTGAGCGTTGCCATTCTCTTCGCAAAAAATTTCTGCTCACGCCGCAAGAGATGTGCTCATAAGGGAACACTTCCTCCTGGCCTCGCTCTCTGCGGGCGTAAAAGGCCGGGTCCAGCCCTGCCTCTTTTAAAGCTTCCAGCCAGCGAGGATAGGAGAAGCGATCGCTCCAGCCGTCGAAGCGGGCGCCCTTCTTCCACGCCAAATAGAGCGCTTTGCTCAAACGCCTGTCGCCTCGGGCAAAAACTCCTTCGATGACGCTGGTGGGCGCATCGTGATATTGAAAAGCGATGTTCTTCACCTTCAGCGCTTCTTTCAAAAGCTGCTGCTTGCGCCGCAATTCTTCTTCGCTGTCTTGCCCCGCCCATTGAAAGGCCGTATAAGGTTTGGGCACGAAGCCGCTGACGCTCACCGTCACTTTGAAACCCCAGCGTCCCTGCAGTTCGAAGTAACGCCGCTGCACTTTTTTCGCCAGATCGGCGATGGCCAGCACATCTTCGTCGGTCTCGCCCGGCAGCCCGATCATGAAATAGAGCTTCACGCTCTGCCAACCGCATTTAATGGCCGCTTCCACCGCCGTCAAAAGATCTGCTTCGCTGACCCCTTTGTTGATGGCATCCCGCAGCCGTTGGCTGCCTGCCTCGGGGGCAAAGGTGAGCCCGCTTTTGCGCACTGCCTGCACTTCGTGAGCGATGGCCACGCAAAAACTGTCGATGCGCAGGCTGGGGAGAGAAACGCTCACTTTATCCCGTTGCAATTTTTCCACCAAGCTGTGCGCCAAAGGGGCGAGATGAGAATAATCGGCGCTGCTCAAAGAAGTCAGGCTGATCTCGTTGTAGCCGGTAGCGTCTGCGCTTTTAAGGGCCAGCTCCAGCAATTTTTCCAAACGCCGCTCCCGCACCGGCCGATAGATCATACCGGCATTGCAAAAACGGCAACCCCTGCTGCAGCCTCTGAAAAGTTCAAGCATGATCCGATCGTGGACGATCTCCATGAAGGGCACCACCGGTGCAGTGGGATAATCTACGTCGTTGAGATCGCTCACCGCATTTTTATAGATCACGGCAGGTGCTCCCTTTTCCAGCGGCCTTACGCCGCTCACCGTCCCGTCTTCGTTGTAGTCGGCTTCGTAAAAGGCCGGGATATAGATGCCTCCGAGGGCCGCCGCCCGTTTCAAAAAAGTTTTGCGTCCGCCGGGCCGGCCTTCTTCTTTCCATTCTTTGAAACATTTCGTCAAACGAGGCAGTGCTTCTTCGCCTTCGCCGATCAACGCGATGTCGATGAAGGTGGCCAAGGGCTCGCAGTTGTAGACGCAGGGCCCGCCCACGACGATGAAGGGCTCTTCCTCTTTTCTTTTTGCGGCGAAGACAGACACTCCGCCCAAGTCCAGCATGTTGAGGATATTGGTGTAGCTCAGCTCGTACTGCAGGGTGAAGCCCACCAGATCGCAGCTGCTCAGGGCCGTGCCCGTCTCCAAAGTGGCGAGGGGCAGCCCCTGCCGCCGCATTTTTTCTTCCATATCAATCCAAGGGGCATAGCAACGCTCCGCCGCCACGCCCTCCATCTTGTTCAGCAAATGATAGAGTATCTTATAGCCGAGGTAGCTCATGCCCACCTCGTACACATCTGGAAAGGCCAGAGCGAACCGCACCGCCGCTTCTTCCTTCACGATGCTGCCGTATTCTCCGCCGATATAGCGGGCCGGTTTGGCCACGCCGTTCAGTGTGGCCGCAGAAAGATCTTGTCTCATCCTCGAGTCCTCATTAAAATTGAATTTTCAGAATTGCAAACGCTGCTCCCGCAGCCTGATGTTAAGCAAGATCGCCACCAGCCCCAAATTGGTCATCAACGAACTCACGCCGTAGCTGAAAAAGGGCAGGGGCACGCCGGTCACCGGCATGATGCCGGCGTTCATGCCGATATTGACGAAGATGTGGAACATGAAAAGGCTGGTCGCTCCCACCGCCAGCAGCGTGCCGAAATCATCGTCGGCATTGATGGCGATAGTGATGCCCCGCCAGATTATCACCAAGTAGAGCAGGATGATGCAGGTGGTGCCGATGAAACCGAATTCTTCGCCCAAAACGGAAAAAATGAAATCGGTATGGTTCTCCGGCAAAAAGTTCAGCTGGCTCTGACTGCCGGCCAGCCAGCCCTTGCCGAAAAGAGAGCCGCTGCCGATGGCGATCTTCGCCTGAATGACGTGATAACCGCTGCCGAAGGGATCCATCTCCGGGTTGAGGAAAACTTTGATGCGGTTCCTCTGGTAATCTTGCAGCACCAGCCAAAAGGCAGGAAAGAGCGCCACGCCGGCGGCGAAGAGAGACGCGAACCACTTATAGCGAAAGCCGCTGACGAAGATCATGCCGGTGAGGATGGCGATGAAGGCCAAAGAAGTACCTAAGTCCGGCTGCTTCATCACCAGCACAAAGGGCACCACGATGTAGAGAAAGACCGGCACATAATCCGTAAAACTTTCCAGCCATTCAATCCGCCTCTCCAAAAAAGTGGCAAGGCAGACTGTGAGAAGGATCTTGGAAAATTCTGAAGGCTGAAAACTGAAAGGCCCCACCTGCAGCCACCGCTGTGCGCCCAGTTGAGAGTGGCCGAAGAGCATCACCGCCGCCAAGAGCAGCAAATTGAAAACGTAAAGATATTTGGCGTAGTGCTTCAACTGATGATAATCGTAGCGCAAAGAAACGGCCGCCAAAACTATGCCCGCCAGCATGAAGATGCTCTGGCGCCTCACGTGCCAAAAACCGCCGCTGGTCTGAGCGTAGGAATAAGTGGCGCTGGCGATGAGGGCCAAGCCGCCCAGCATCAAGAGCAGGGTGGCTCCTATCAAATACCAGTCCAAATTGCGCATCAGACGCTTAAAGTCCATTTTCGACTGCTCCTTTATCCGTTACGAGCCTTATGCTCATTGTTTCTTGCGTTGCCGGCGGCCTGTTGCGCCGTTCTTTTTGCCGGGAGCGAGAGCCGTTGGGGCCTGAGCTCCTCTTTCTTCGCCTTTTAGCTGAACTTGAGCTTTATCCGGCTGCTTTTTCTCGGAAGCTGCAGCTGCTTTCGCTTGGTCCGAAGCTTTCTCCGTTTGCTTTGCGGCAGAGGTTGCGTCGTCTTCTTCGGCAGAATGCCGAGCAACGGGGCGATAGCGAGGCTGCCAGCCTTGTTGCCGAAAATATTCTTCGAAAACTTGATAGACGATGGGGCCGGCCGCCGTCGCCCCGAAGCCTCCCTGCTCCACCAAGCACACGGCCACCAGCTGCGGATCTTCGATAGGTCCGTAAGCTACGAAGATGCCGTGGTCCCTGCCCATAGAATTTTCCGCCGTTCCCGTTTTGCCGGCCACTCTCTTGGGCAGACTGCTGAAATAGGCGGCGGTGCCTCCCTCGCGGGTGGTGGCCGCCATGCCCTCTTGCATGTAAGAAATAGTTCGCGCCGAAACGTTGATCTTTTCGCCGGCCGGCCTTTTGGGCGTGCTCTCCCGTCCGTCGCTGTCGATGATCTTGTCTACTAAATATGGTGTGTGACGGATGCCCCCGTTGGCCACGCTGCTCAGCATCACCGCCAGCTGCAGCGGCGTAGCCAAGTTGAAGCCTTGGCCGATGGCCGCATTGAAAGTATCGCCCAGCCGCCAATCTTCGTTCCAAATTTTCTTCTTCACTTCTTTGGAAGCTACCAAGCCCAGAGACTCCCCTTCCAGATCTATCCCCGTTTTGCGGCCGAAACCGTAGACAGAAGCATAGCGGGCCAAATTATCGATGCCCACTCTTTTGCCCAATTCATAAAAATAAACATTGTCCGACATGGCCAGGCCGTCGATAAAGGTGAGCCACCCCAGCACCTCGCCTCCGGCGTTGCCCATGGTGGGCACGTCGGGATGAAACCCTCCGTCGTAGATGGGCTCGTTCAATCCCACCTTGTGCAGTTCGAAAGCCGCAGAGCCGGTGACGATCTTAAAAGTTGAGCCGGGAGGATATTCGCCGCTGATGGCTTTGTTGTTCATAGGAAAGTCGGGGTCGTTGTTGATACTGTTCCAGCGCCGGCTGGAGATGCCGTCCACGAACCAGTTGGGATCGAAGTCGGGCCGCGAGACCATGGCTTTCACTGCCCCGGTCTTGGGGTCCAACACCACCACGGAAGCCGCCCGGGCCCGAGGAGCCAGACCGCTGCTCCGCAGATAAGCCAAGTGGCTGTCGATGGTCTCTTCCAAAACTTTTTGCAATTGCAGATCGATGGTGAGGCGGATATTTTTTCCCGGCAGAGGTTTGAGGCTGTCGTAGTGTTGCACCACGTTGCCGCTGGCGTCCACCTCTTCCATAAAGGCCCCGTCTCTCCCCCTCAGCACCTCGTCGTAACTTTTTTCCAGCCCCGCCTTCCCCACGATGCTGCCGGGCGCGATATTTTCGAAAATGCCGTGTTCGATCTCGTATTCCGACACTTCCCCCACATAACCCAATGTGTGGGCGGCCAAATTTTTGAAACAGTACTGACGGATGGGCTGCACTTCCAAGAGCACACCGCTGAGATTGCGCCGCCTCTCTTCTATTTTGGTGATCAGCTCCATATCGTCCGGGTCTTTGGGATTGAGGCCGCTTTTTAAACGGATGGGCTGATAGTAATTTACGTTTTCTTTGATGCGCTCCTTGATCTCCGTCAAAGGCATGTGTAAAATGGCCGCCAGTTCCTGCAGAGTCGCTTCGTCGTATTCGTTCTGCTTTTGCAAAGAGACGCCGTAGCTTGGGAGATTATTGGCCAATTCTCTGCCCTTGGCGTCGTAGATGAGCCCTCTGGGCGCCATGATGCGGCTTTGACGCAAACGGTTGCCTTCTGCTTGTTTATCGTAATAATCGGCCCGCCATAATTGCAAATAAGCCATCCGCCCCAAAAGCAACACGAAGGCCGCCAGGTAGATGGCAAACAAAGCATATATGCGGTTCAGCTTTTCTTTATTCAACATGGCAGCCTACTCCAGCTCCTGCCCCAAAGCTTTGCTCTCTGCCTTTTTCAGCCGGGAGCGTCTTCTTCCTCCGTCCAGGCCTTCAAACGATAACACAGATGAAAGACCGGCACCGTCAGGATCATGTTGCCGAGGCAATAGCCCAAACTGCTCCACAAGTAGAGGGGCAGCAGCTGCCAATTGCCGCCGGCGCTGACCAGCAGCACCCACCAGTAGCAAAAGCGCAACCCCAAGCAGCCCAAGCCCGTCAACCAAATGTGAAAGAAATAATTTTCGCGAAATACTTTGCCGCGCAGCTTGCCGAAGAGCCAGCCCAAAAAGCCCCGGGTGAGAAGATGAAAACCGAAGATGCCCGTGGACAGACCGTCCTGCAGTAGCCCCACGGCCAGTCCGCCGTAGCCTCCCGCTTGGGAACCGTACAACACGCTGATGGCATACAGGGCCAACAGCAGCAGGTCGCAGCTCAGCCAGCCGTTGAAAAAAACCGACAGGCAGCCTTGGAGGACCAGCAACAAAAACAGGCTGCAGGGCCAGGCCAGCTTTCTCATCGGCCCTGCCCTCCCCCGGCGCTGCCGCCGATATTGTGGGAAGGAGAAAAACCGGTGATCACCAGCACCTGTTCCACTGCCGCCATATCACTGGTGGGGATGACCTCTGCCTCCTGCAAAAGGCCTAAACTGTCCGGCCGTACTGCCGCTACCGTGCCGATGAGGATGCCTGCGGGGTGATTGCCGCTGTAACCGCTGGTCACCACCACATCGCCGCTGCGGACGTCGGCCTCTCGAAAAATATGCTCCATGATGAGCCGGCCGCCCATGGCGGACCGCCCGCCTACCACGCCCACGGCCCGAGAGTCGGCCCGCAGGATGCGCCCGCCCACTTTGCAGCGGGGAGAAGTGAGCAGCAACACTTTGGCATAGCTGGGATAAACTTCGTCCACTACGCCTATCAAGCCGTCACGGACCACGGCCATATCCCTGCGCAGGCCTTGCTCGGCCCCCGCATCGATGTACAGATTTTCCCGCAGATCGCCGAAATTGCGGGCGATGACTCTGGCTGCCACCGTCTCCTGCTGCCGATGCTGCTCCTTATAAGCGAGAAGTTCCCGCAAGTGCTTGTTTTCGGCAAAAAGATCGGCCATGGCGATGTTGGCCCGGCGCAGCTGGTCGTTTTCTTTTTTCAGTTCCCGATTTTCTTCCTGCAAAGTGCCTAAGGCCCGCCAATAACCGCGCACCGTATCGCCGCCGTGGACAGCGGCGGAAAGAGCCGCATCGGCAGGCAACACCACCGCCGTCACCGCCCTGCTGATGAGGGGGAAGCGGCTGCGCCCTGCCACTGCCAGAGCCAAAAGGGCCGATACCACCAAGGCCCCCAGTATCCACAGCATTGCTTTCTTGTTCATGGCGTCGGCTCGTTCCTTCGGAAGTCGTCAGGCCTTATTTGGAAGCCATAAAGCCCTTGCGGTAAACATCGATATTCTCCACGGCGATACCGGTGCCCAAGGCCACGCAGTTCAGCGCCTCATCGGAAACATAAACGGGGATGCCCGTCTCTTGAGAGATCAAGCGATCCAAATTGCGCAGCAGCGAAGAACCGCCGGTCATGACTATGCCCCGGTCGATGATATCGGCGCTCAATTCGGGAGGCGTACGCTCCAAAGTGTTGCGCACCGCATCGACGATGATGCTCACCGGTTCTTCCACCGCTTCGCGGATGTGATTGGCGTTGATGGTGATGTTTTTAGGCAGACCGCTCAAAAGATCTCTGCCCCGCAGTTCCACTTCCTTCGGTTCTTCGGGGCTTTCCACCGGCATGGCGGTGCCTATCTCTATCTTCACGTTCTCCGCCGTGCGCTCGCCGATGAGCATGTTGAATTTGCTGCGGATGTAGCGGACGATGGCAGCGTCGATGGCGTCGCCGCCGGTACGGACGCTTTTAGAGACAACGATGCCTCCCAAAGAGATGACCGCCACTTCGCAAGTGCCGCCGCCGATATCCACCACCATGCTGCCCGTAGCTTCCTGCACCGGCAGCCCGGCCCCTATGGCCGCCGCCATAGGTTCCTCGATGAGATAGGCTTCTCGGGCGCCGGCTTCGATGGTGGCATCGATGACCGCTCTCTTCTCTACCTCGGTGACGCCGCTGGGCACGCCCACCAAAATGCGGGGACGCACGAAAGTGCGGTTGCCCATGGCCGAACGGATGAAATATTCCAGCATGGCCTGAGAGATCTCGTAATCGGCGATGACCCCGTCCTTCATGGGCCGGATGGCTATGATGTTGCCGGGGGTGCGGCCTATCATCCTTTTAGCCTCGGCGCCGATGGCCAGCACTTCGTTGGTGTCGCTCTCCACCGCCACCACCGAGGGCTCGCGGATGATGATGCCTCTGTTCTTGCAGTGCACCAAAGTATTGGCCGTGCCCAGATCTATGCCCATGTCGTCCGACATGTTGTTGAAAAAGCTGATATTGGGAAAAGTGAATTTCATGCTGTCTCCCTCCGGACCTGCTCTTTTATTCTTCGATGATGCGGCCCGCTTCTTTGTAGCTGAAGTAGCCCCGGCTGCCCACGATGATGTGATCCAGCACAGGAACGCCCAAAAGTTTGCCCGCCCGATAGAGCCTCTCCGTGAGCCGGTCGTCGGCGCTGCTGGGGTCGGGGTCGCCGCTGGGATGATTGTGGGCCACCATGATGGCCGCCGCATTGGCGGCGATGGCGCTTTTAAAAACATCGCTGACGCTGACCGCTACGCTGGTGAGGCTGCCGCTGGACACTTCCTCCAGTTCCAACACTTTGTTCTTGGCGTTCAAAAGCACCACCGTGAAGCACTCTTTGGCCAAATAGCGCAATTTCGGCGCCAAGTACCTGTAGGCTTCTTCGGGGCCGCTCAAACGGCTCAGCTCGGGGCCTCGGGTCTCGGCTATGCGCCGCCCCAGTTCCGCCGCTGCCAAAAGAGTGGCCGCTTTGGCCTTCCCCAGCCCGCGGTATTGAGCCAAGTCTCGGGGCTTGCGGGCCGTGGCCAATTTGGTGTAGAGCCCGCCCCCCGCCGTCAGCTCGGCGGCTATGGTGAGGGCGCTGCTGCCGCTGACGCCGCTGCCTAACAGCACCGCCACCAGCTCCGCATCGCTCAGGCTGCGGGCCCCCAGTCGGGCCAACCGCTCCCGCGGCCGCTGGGTCTCCGGCAGCTCCTTGATCCCTATGAAGCTTTGCCGCTCGAATTTTTGCAGCAACGCTTCATAGGCAGGGCCGCCGTCTTTCGCTCTTTCGTTTTCTTCGCTCACCTTGCTCCTACCGTCCCGTGTTTTTTCGGTGACGGTCTTCGGCATCAGTTCTGCAACGCTCCTATCTTCTTCAACATCAAATATAATTCGGTCAGGGGAAGGCCCACCACATTGTTGTAGCAGCCCTCTATCCTTTCCGCCAGCAGGGCTCCTTTGCCCTGGATGCCGTAGGCTCCGGCTTTGTCCATCGGCTCGCCGCTGCCTACGTAAGAGGTAATCTCCTCCTTCGTCAAGGAACGGAAAAACACCTTGGTAGTGCACACCTCCCGCAAGAGCCGGCCCCGATAGCCGACGGCCACTCCCGTCAGCACCAGATGACTGCGTCCCGAGAGCAGGCGCAGCATCGCGGCTGCTTCTGCTTCCGTGTGAGGCTTGCCCAATATCTCATCATCGACCACCACCACCGTGTCGGCTCCCACGACGGGCACAGCGTCCCCCCGTTCTTTGACTACGGCGCGGCATTTGCCCCGGGCGTTGGCCAGCACCAAGCGGGCGGGGCTGCCTCCTCTGCCCGCTTCTTCCCGATAAGAAGAGGGGCAGACCAAAGGCTCGAAGCCCGCCTGCAGCAGCAGTTCTTTACGTCTGGGAGAGGCCGATGCCAAAACCACTTGCATTTTTCTCACCTTGCCGAAATTTTTAAGCCTGCTTGCCTGTATCGATGACCATTTCCTGCACTTCGATGGCGTTGATCACCGGCTGCAGGCCCCGGCTCATGGCGTCTCGCTTGAACATGCGGGCATAACTCAGGGCCACGAAGAGCCACAGCACCGTGCCCGCGCCCATGTAGATCATTTTGTCGCCGTGAAAGAAAACGGCCAAGCTGTTGCCGAAAACGCAGCCCGCCGCTACCCCCAGCACCGGCAGCCCGTAATAGATGATCTTGGCCTTACGGCTGTCCATCTCCTGATAATCGATGCCCACGGTCTGCCCTTCTTTGGCCCCGATGGGGTTCCAGCAATCCAGATAGCGGGGGGCCTGCAGACGGGTGCTGCGGTTTTTGTCTATCTTCACTTCGGCCCGCTCCCCTTTGCGTTTGGTCACGATGCCGATGAGTTCGTTATCTAAGCCGGCCATGCTTCAATCCTCAATAAGCCACTTTGAAAACATACCAGTAGCCCACGCCCAAGATGGGGCCCATGATGGCGATGAACACCAGCACGCCCTGCCAGCAGATGGGGTAGCCGAAGTTGATGTCTTCGCCGAAAATGCCCCGGCGGTTGAAGAAGGTATATTTTTTTCTTTTGCGGAACCATTTGGCCTTGCGCTCCGCACCTACCAAGGCGGCCACGGCATAGATATAAACGAGAGCCCCCACCATGACGTAGAAGACTCTGGTGACGATGGCCAAAGAAGGAACTCCTGCAAGTTCGTTCATCACACTACCCGACCTTTCTCATATCCTGTCCGCTGCGGCGCTCGGGCCGAAAGAGGCCCGAACGGCGCGGTCTATCATCGTTTTACAACTCCAAGTATTTATCCGGCAGCTGCCGCCGCAATTGGCGGATGAAGTCGTCGCTGGCTTTGAAGATGAGGCCCGCCAGATGCTTCTTCTTCCCTTCCCTGAACACCAAGAGGCGCTGAGGGTGCCCGTCCAGAGAATCGTAGCGGTGGATGTATTTGCTGATCTTGGTGCGGCGGAAAAAGCTGCGCACGTAACGATTGGTAAAGCTCTCTGTTTGGGTGAGGTCCACGCTGTAGGTGCGGCGCAGGCCCAAACCGTGAGTGATGACGTCCAGCCTCCCTCTGTAAAGCAGCAGGGTGTAGCCGTAGCAGTTGCGCCAGATCCACAGGCCCAAGAGGCAGAAGTTCATGCCCCAGCCCAAAAGGTTGAAGTGGCCTTTGCCGCAGAAATTATAAAGTTCGTAGACGAACATGCAGGCGATGAGCAAAAGGGCTGCCCCGCTGATCACTTTCCTGCTGCTTTGCACCTGCGACTCTTCCGTATACAATGGAGCCAAAGCGCTACCTCCCCGCCGCCGTTTGAAGTTCTCTCTCAACTTTGTATATTATATCAAAATTTTGCGGCAAATAATATAGGCAAACAAGCATTTGCAAAATTTTTCGCATCCGTCCCTTGCGGCCGCTCGACGAAATTTTGCGCCGAAAATTTTTCGGTGCTCCCTCTCCAGCTCCTGCGTTTTTTGAAAAAAGAAACGGCGCTGCGCCCTGAGCTTTTTCTAAAAAAGAGAGGACTCTACGTCCCAAACTCTTTCGAAAAAAGGAAGAGCTCAGCACCTTGAGCTTTTTCGAAAAAGAGAAGAACGCTACGCCTTAGGCTTTTTTGAAAGAAAAAAAGGCGCCGCACCCTAGGCTTTTCTTCACGACAAAAGAGGGACGCCTTTTAGGCGTCCCTCGTAAATTTTGCAACTTCTGCAGTTGCCGCTGTGACGGTTTTTCTTAGAAGGTGATGACCAACTGGCTCCACAGAGCAGCGCCGTCTTCTTGGCCGTCTTTCTTGTCTTCCAGATATTCGTAGTCGATAAGAGCTACCATGTTCTTGGCAAGTGCGTACTCGGCGCCGATGGCATAGCCTTCGAAGCCGTTAAGCGTGAACTTGTTCGGGAAGGTGTTGTCCTCGCCTTGTTGGATATTAACGGTGCCGGCCATGTTGTAGTACTTGGCGTATGCGCCCCAGCTGCCGGGTTTGTTGGCTTTGGCGCCCTTGTATTTCAGCATAGCGAAGATGCCTTGATCGTTGCCGTCCTGATCTTCTTCTTCAGCCTTCATCCACAGGCCTTCCAAGGTCAGGTCTTTCACGATGGGGAACTTCACGTCGATACCCAGAATGCTGTTGTCATCAGTTTGATTATCAGCAGGTCTTGCTGCATTGTAAACTTTGTAGGCGTTGGCCTGATTCTTCACATCAACGTACATAACTTCGGCATTTACCACACCGATCTTACCGCTTACAGAAGCAGCCCAGAAGTCTTCACCATAGTGGCTGGTATCAGCAGCGCCGGTAGCATCAGGAAGACCGGTACCAGAAGCAAGCTTACCAACATACCCGGTCAGCTTGATGTCTTTGCCGTAAGAAGCTTTCACATAGTCGGCACGGTTGCCGTAGATCTGGCCGCCGTTGCCCAACAGTACCAGATGGTTACGGCCTGCTTCGATGGCCAAGCCGCCCAGCTTGCCGTTTACGAATGCACGCTGGAATCTGGTGGTCTCATCGCCGGCCATATTGATCAAGTTCTGCTGGTTCTCGATCATGCCGGTGTAAGTCCAGTCATCGTTGATCTGGCCGTTGAAGAACAGACGGGACCGCAGTACGCTGCCGGGAGCATGACCGGTATCCTTGCCTGCATCATTCAGTTTGTGATAGCCATGGAAGCTCTGATAGTGAGCGCGGATCTGGCCGGTGATCTTAACGGCATCAGCCTTCTTCTCCAGGTTGGCAACGCGAACGCCCAGAGCATCCAGCTCGTCTGCAAATTCTGCAGCCAGTTTGTCCACGTTGGCGCCGTTGGCCATAGCGCGGGCAACGATCTGAGCCATCTCGTAACGGGTCATCAGTTTGTCGCCGCCGAAAGTGCCGTCGCCGTAGCCGTCGATAACGCCGGCAGCAGCCAGTTTCTCGATGCTGTCATAAGCCCAATGACCTGCAGGTACATCGGAGAAGGGGTT
>CANRJC010000021.1 GCA_947630795.1 uncultured Phascolarctobacterium sp.
TATTTTGCATGATCAGGGAAGGGGAAAACCCTTCCCTTTATTTTATTGAGCTTGCCAACGAAAATTATACACTAACAGTGCCGAGCGGTCGTTGAAATTTTTTTCCGAACAGCGGTCAGGCCCTCCCTCTTGCAAGAGCTTCATTTGCGCAGCAGCTCGTAACTGTTCACTTTTTCTTCACCGATAAGTTGCAGTTTCGTAACACATCGGCCCGTTTTTTGTGCTATCATGTAAACAGAAGGAAGGAGAACAGAGAGGGCAGGGACGGAGGCCCTCGCAAAGAAGAAAAAGCATAAGGAAAGGAGGCATCATCCAGTGGCAATAGGGTAATACCCCGCAGAGGCCGGAAGTTCCGGACTGCGGGGTATGTATTTTTCTCTCTTTTATGTTATAATGCCCTTAGCCATCGGCTCTGTGCCGAAATTTTTTATTGCAGGTGCATTACGTTATGCGTTATCGAGCGATCATCTTCGATATGGACGGCACGATCTTGGATACATTGGCAGATCTGGCCGCCTCCATCAATCACAGCTTGGAACATTTCGGCCTGCCCCGACGGACGACGAAAGAAGTGCGCAGCTTCTTGGGCTACGGCTCTGCCCGTTTGGTAGAATTGGCCGTGCCCCCCGGCACTCCTGCCTCCTTAAAGGAAGAACTTTTCAACTATTACAGCGCCTATTACAAAGAGCACTGCGCCGAGGCCACCCGTCCCTACCCCGGCATACCCGAACTTTTAAGAGAGCTGCGAGAAAAAGGCTGTTTCACCGCCGTGGTCTCCAATAAGCCCGACTTCGGCGTAAACAAATTGTGCGCCGCTTATTTCCCCGGCCTTTTCGATCTTTACTGCGGCGAACGGCCGGGCATCCGCAAAAAACCCGCCCCCGACACGGTGCTGGAAGTTTTGCGCAAATTAGAGGTGAGCGCAAATGAGGCCGTCTATATCGGCGATTCGGAAGTGGATATAGAGACTGCCGCCAATGCGGGCGTCGACTGCTTGGCTGTGTTATGGGGCTTTCGCTCGCGAAGCGAACTCACGGCCGCCGGTGCGGCCTGTCCCGTGGCCGGCGTGGAAGAATTGCGGGAGCGTTTGCTCGAGTGACCCCCGCCAAAATATTTCTTAAAATTTTTTTGTCCAAAGAAAAAGAGCTGCCTTCTTTTTGTGAAAGCGGCTCTTTTTTGCGTGAAGATTTTTGCTGACCTTTGCATAAATTTTTCGCTCGGAGTTTTTGTGCGGAGTTCTCGCTCCGAGAGCTTACTCTGACTTTTCGCTTGGACTTTTTCGCTTACTTCTATCTCAGACTTTTTTCTCTGAGATCTTGCTCGGAGTTTTCGCTCAGACTTTTTCTCTGAAAGGCAAGAGCTGCCTTCTTTTAAGAAAGCAGCTCTTTTTTTACGCAGACTTTTTGTTTTGCCCTCTTGCTCGGATTTTTTCGCAGACTTTTTGCTCGGACTTTTGTCGGGGCTTTTCCTTTTTTATTTATCCAAACTTACCAGCTCGTAGCTCGTGGTGCCCAGCCCCAATTCTTCTGCATGCTGCACCGTCACTGAGCCCTGTCTCTCATGGATGCGGGCCACCAAGCTCTTGCCGTCTTTATCTTTTTGCGCATAGACCAGATCGAGACAGGCCTGATCCAAGGCCACCGGGTCGAGAGAAGAAAGGATGCCGATGTCTTTCAATTCCGGCTCGGCGGGATGGCCGTTGCAATCGCAGTCGACAGACAGGCGGTTCATCACATTGATGTAGGCCATGCCCTTGCTGCCGCCCATGTAGTCCGAAACGCCCTTGGCTGCTTCCGCCATGGCTTCCAGAAAAGCTATCTGCTCCCCGTCCCACATGCTGACAGTGCTGGTGCCGCCGCTGTGGATCCAGCACTTGCCCATGGAAGAAGCCAGCCCGATGGAAATGTTTTTGAGAGCGCCGCCGAAGCCGGCCATGGCGTGGCCCTTGAAATGGGAGAGCACCAGATAGGAATCGTAGTCTTTGAAGGCCGCGCCCACATAGTCTTCTTTGATGCGGCGGCCACCTTCGATCTTGATGCTCATAGAGCCCTTTTCATCCAAGATCTGCACCGGTGCGATGGCATCGAAGCCGTGCTCTTTGATCACTTCGTAATGTTTTTTGGTCTCGCTGCGGGCGCCGCCGTAGGCGGTGTTGCATTCGACGATGGTGCCGTTCACTTTTTGCACCAAGTCTTTGATCAATTCGGGCCGCAGATAATTGCTGGCAGGAGGCTCACCGGTGGAAAGTTTCACCGCCGTTTTGCCGTGAGGCTGCCACTTTAAAGCTTCATAAGCTGCCGCCAGGCCCTTGGGGCTGATGTCTTTGGTAAAATAAACGACGGCCTTCTCTGTCTTAATATCAGCTGCGGGAGCCGCCTTTTTTTCATCTTGGGCGGCTTGACCGCAGGCAGTCAAACTTAAAAGCGAGAGTGCCGCCAATAAAGCGATCTTTTTCAGCATGGCTCTTTCCTCCTCTTGGCAGTGTCCTAAAAAACTGCGATTTTTTTCGCGCACTTTTATCCTAGAGCTTCGACTCTGCTTGAAGTCAAGATTTTTTTCGCGGCTTCGAAAAATTTTTAATGGCACAGCCACATATAAAAGGGGATAGCGACGGCCGCCAAAAGGGTGCTCACCACCGTGAGCATCGCCGCATATTGATAGTCGCCGCCGTAACTTTTGGTGACGATGGAAGTGTTGGTCATCACCGGCATGGCTGCGAGGATCAAAAAGACCTGCTCCATCAATCTTTCCAGGCCGAAATAGGGGAGCATCGCCAAAAGCAGCAGCGGGCAGACGAAGAAGCGGCCCAGCATGGCCGCCGCTAGCTGGCGATCGAAGCGTATCTCTTTCAGGCCGGCCTTGCTCATGGCGATGCCGATAAAGAGCATGGCCAAAGGGGAAGTGCAGCTGCCGATATAAGCACAGGCCTGCACCGCCGGCCGCGGCAATTTAAGATCGAGGAGCACGAGGGTGATGCCCAAAAAGAAACCCATCAAAGGCGGCGACAGCACCTGCCGCAAAGTTTTCAGGCTGAAAAGCGGCACCTTGGTGCCGGCAGAGGAAGCCAATTCGTGCACGCCCAAGGTCCAAAAGAGAGTGGTGTTGGCCATGTAGTAGAGCATCACGTAGGGCACTCCCACTTCGCCGAAGAGGGCGATGCCCAGAGGCAGGCCGATGAAAATGACGTTGGAAAAAGCCACGCAGGTGACGAAGATGCCCCGCCGCTCGGGCGGTATCCCCGCCGCCCGCGCCAAAACCTTGCTGATGAAGTAGCCCGCCAGCATGGAGAGAAAGGGCACGGCTATGCCCCTGGCCATGCTCACCAATTGATTGTGGCTGAAATTGTTCAGCATATTGGCCAGCATGTAGGTGGGCAGGCACAGCTGGGTCACCATTTTGGAAAGAAGGGTGATGCTCTCCTCGCCGAACCAGCCCCGCCGCTCCAAAAAAGCGCCGCAGGCGATGATCAGCACGATAACGAGGATGCCGTTCAATGAATGCAGGATGACCGCCATGCTCCTACCTCTGATCCTTTTGCTCTTTTTCTTCTTCCTGCTGCTTTTTTCTCTGCTCTAAAACTTTTTCCATCCAATCGATCATGGCCGCCTTGCCCATCTCGTGCCAGGTGGCGTAAGGACTGTTCTCGGCGATGTAAGCGTTCCACTTTTCTTGGTTGACGTTTTCCACTTCCAAAAGATTGACGATGCCGAAGCCGCTGCGCCAAATGATGTCGTCCATGGAAGTGAACTTGCTGTGAGCCTGCAGAAAATCGGGGTTGAACAGCTGTTGGAAGGTCACGCCGTTCAAAATTTTGGCCAGCTCTTTGTCTTTTATAAACGCGTCCAAATATTTTTTGAAAGTTTTATCAAGTTCGGTCTGTGCCATAAGGGCGAGCCTCCTTCTCTTTTTGCCGAGTGACAGCAATATTTTAGCATAAACCGCCGCCTCTTGCAGGAAATTTTTCGCTGCGGCTCTGCCAACTTCGGGCCTTTGTGATATGATATTGTTTAAAGAAATTTTCCCAAACAGAGGAGGAAAGATCATGCTGCCGACAAGAGAAGAAGCTTGGGCTTTGCTGAAAAAATATAACAAAGAGCCTTTTCACCTGCGTCACGCTTTGACGGTGGAAGGGATCATGCGCCGCATGGCGGAGAAAGAAGGCTACGGCGACGAGGCTGAGTACTGGGCCTTGGTGGGCCTGCTCCACGACATCGACTTCGAGCTTTATCCTCACGAGCACTGCCTCAAATGCCGTGAGCTTTTGGCCGCTCACGCCGTGGACGAAAGCTTGATAAAGTCCGTGGCCAGCCACGGTTGGGGCATCTGTCAAAACGACGTGCCCCCGGAGCATTTCATGGAAAAGGTCCTCTTCGCCGTGGATGAATTGAGCGGCCTCATCGGTGCCGCAGCCCTCATGCGTCCCTCTAAAAGCGTGCAAGACTTGGAAGTGAAGTCGGTGAAGAAAAAATTCAAAGACAAAAGATTCGCCGCCGGCTGCAGCCGCGACGTCATCGCCAAAGGAGCGGAAGAACTGGGCTGGTCTTTAGACGAGCTCATGGAGAAGACCATCGCCGCCATGCGGGCAGACGAAGCCGCGATCGACGCGGCCTGCGCCGCTCTTTAAACGTTCGAGCGTTTTATTTTCAGACCGTAGCATTTTCGACGGACTTTTTTATCGTGAAGTTGTGATGGCCATGCGTCTTGTTGTTTTGCTCCTCTTCTTTTTGCTGCCGACCTTTTTACCTCGGCCCGCTCTTTGCGCCGAGAAAACTGTCTTTCCGACCCCACCGGCCTCTCGCGCCTACATGGAGCCGCCCCAACGGCAGCTCTTCGCCCTCTATCGCTCTAAGGCAGGCTATCAGTTATTGCTGAGCGGCGAATTCGGCGGCGATCCCTTGGCCTCTTTGCCCGACAGCAAACTTTATAACGGCACCATGCTGCTGCGCAAACAGTCGGAGCAATTGTTGCTGGCCCTCACCTTGCTGGACCCCCTCGACAGCGAAGCTTATAAGAGCATCGCCCCTTTGCCTCTGCCTGCGGGCAGCCGCTTCATCGCTTCTTGGCTGCACAGCAGCTTTTTGACTTGGCTCTGCCGGCTTTATCGGCAAAACGATCTGTACGGCGAAAAATTTATCATGGAAGCCACGGCCCCCTTTGAAGGCAAAACTTATCAGGCTCTCTTCGTCTTCCCCGCCGCCCGCTTCGGTCACTTCCTTCCTCAGGCCCTTTATTCTCTCAACAGTTTCAAAGTTTTGCAGAAGGCACCGTAAAAACGAGCGGAACTGTCGGCCTTCTTTTTGCAGAGCGGCGGCTGAAAAAAATTTTTCGCTCTGCCGGATTTTGACAAGAAAAAAACATAATTGCTTTTTATAATGAAGCCGGAACACGGAAAACGATATGCACGTAAAGGAGTTGATAACGATGAAAAGATCTTCTTTCTCCGCCTTTGCTTGGAAAAAAGCTTTGTTGGCCGCTGCGGCCCTCACCGCTTTCTGCGGAGCCGTTGCTTTTGCGGCCCCTCATGTAGGTGCCGGCGACCACAGCATGCGGGCCAAAGCCGAGAGCATCTTAGGCCATCATCTGCCGCCCACCGGTCCGGACCGGCCTGCCCTTGCCCCGACCCCCGGCCCCAAAAGAGGCCCCGGCCTTCGCGGCCATCTGTTGCCGCCCGCTCCCCTGCCTTGGGAAGGCATGAAGGCTGCTCGGGAAGATTGGGAAAAACTTTCTCCGGCCGAAAAGCAAGCGGCCATCGCCGAAGCTCGCGCCCGGCAACAGCAGCGGCGAGAAGAATGTTTCGAGAAAAGCACCGTTGCCTTGAGCCCCGCAGAAAAAGCGCAGGTGAAAGCTTATCTTGAAGAAGATGCCCAACTGCGCGAGAAACACCGCAGCGAAAGAGAAACTTTGCACTCTCTTTTGCAAGGCTTGGCCCCGGAGCAAAAAGAAGCGATAAAAGCCGGCATCGCGAAAGAAAGAAAATTCCGCCCTCACCCTGCGAAACCCGAGTGGAGCAAAGAAAAGCAAAAAGCCCACGCCGAGCGAGAAGCAGAGCGGGCCGATCGCCACAACGAACGCCGCAAGCTCATGAAGCAGCGCTACGCTGAGCTCAGCGGCCGCCTGACCCCGGAGCAAAAAGTTCAGGTGGAAGACTATGTGAAGGCCGACAAAGAGCTCCGCAGCATGCATGACGAGCAAAGAGAAAAACTGCGGGCTCGTTTGCAGCAGTTGTCTCTTGAACAGCAAGAAGCCGTGAAAGCCATCCGCCGCGGCGAAAAGGCCTTCGCTCCCCGTCCCCCTAAGGGCCCCAAACCGCCGAAAAAATTCGAGCTCGTCCCCGTCCTCTGACTCCCGAGCAGCGGGAAGCTTACAAAGCAGAGCGGGAGCAGTGGGCCAAGCTCTCTCCCGATGAAAGAGCCGCCATTATCGATCGGCGCCACGCTCACCATCGGCAGCTGCAGGAAGAGCGCTACAACGAGACCATGGCGAGCCTCACCCCCGAAGAGCGGGCCGAGGTGGAAGCCTTCATCAAAGACGACATGGCTGTGAGGAGCCGTCACGACGCCCAGCGGGACGAATTGCGGGCCCGTTTGGAGCGGATGACCCCGGCCCAAAAAGAGGCAGTGCGCAGCGGCAGGGCCAAAATGAGAGACTCTCGTCCCTTCCCGCCCCGTGCGCCGAAACATCATTATAAAGGCCACGAGCCTCAGGAGTGGCACCGCGGCAGAGGCCACATGTGAGCCAAACGTCTGAAAAAGCAAAAAGATCTCACACCTTTAGTTTTACTTAAAAAGGCCCGGCCCCGAAAGAGTCGGGCTTTTTCTTTCGGGCTGAAGCTCGTGAGTCTTCGACTTATTTTTCAACATGAACTCGCTGGTCTCTGACTTTTTCTTTTGGTCCGGACTTCAAGAGAGGCGGGGCTTTTTCTTTTTGCCTGTACCTCGGCGATCTCTTCTTTTTCCTTTTTATCTCGGGTCCCGGAGTCTCCGGCTCATTTTTTCGCCATGAGCTTGCGGAGCTTCGGCTTTTTCTTTTTCTCACGATCTCGCAGATGTCAGACTTTTTATTTTCATCTTCGGCTTGTGAGCCTCTTGCTTTTCATTTTTATCTTTCCCGCGGCAGTCGCTGCCTTTATTTTTTCAGCCCGAGCTCGTAGGACTCGCCTTTTTTCGAAAGACCGCCGCCGCTTGACTGAAAGCCTGCGCCTATATTATCATTAAGAAAGAAAGAAGGTCGAAAGCGTGCAGGATCTCAGCCGCATCAAAAACATCAAGTGCTTCCTCTTCGACATGGACGGCACCATCAATTTAGGAGAAGAGCTCATCCCCGGCATGGAAGGTTTTTTTCAACGTTTGCAGGCGACGGGGCGCAGCTTTTATCTTCTCACCAACAATTCTTCCAAAAGCCATGCGCCCTATGTGGCGAAGATGACCCGTCTAGGCGTGCCGGTGACGGAAAAAGAAGTGCTCATTTCCAGCGATGCTCTCTGCGATCATCTTAAGGAGCACTGCCCCGCCGCCCGCCTCTACGTGCTGGGCACGCCCCAATTGGAAGAGAGCCTGCGCAAGGCCGGCTTCCTTTTGGTGACCGAGCCCCGCCTCGCCCCTCGGCCCGCGCAGGAAGATGTGGACCTGATCGTGCTGGGCTTCGATCAATGCCTCACTTACAAAAGGCTGAGCACTGCCTGCCGCCTCATCGACCGGGGCATACCCTACATCGCCACTCATCCCGATCTTCGCTGCCCCATCGAAGGAGGAGAGTTCATCCCCGACACCGGCGCCATGATCGCCCTCATAAAAGCAGCCACCGGCAAGGGACCGTCTCTCATTTTGGGCAAGCCCTACGAATATATGGTGGACGCTGCCCTGCGCCGCACCGGCTATAAAAAAGAACAGCTGGCCATGGTGGGCGACCGCCTGGCCACCGACATCGCCTTCGGCCGCCGCAACGACATCCTTTCCATTTTGGTGCTGACGGGAGAAGCAGGCCTTGAAGATGTGGAGGCCGCTGCCAAAGCCGGCCGCAGCGAAGAAGTGCCCGACATCATTTTAGACGGCGCCTACGATATTTTGCGTTATTTGTAAAAAGCGGGGGCAAAAGAGAAGAGCAAAAAACGTCGCTCCCATAGGGGAGCGAGGGGCCTTTTTGTATTTACAGATCGCCCTCTCTTTTTGACCCAACGACATAAAAACCGCTTCCCTTTTAAGAGAAGCGGTTTCTTTTTTATAGTGGCTTTTATTCGAATTCTATCGTCGCCGGCGGCTTGGTGGTGAAGTCGAAAAGCACTCGGTTGATGTGCTGCACTTCGTTGACGATGCGGTTGGCTGCGGCGGCGATGGTCATCTCCGCTTTCAGCTGCCGCTCAATACTGCGGTCAATTCGGCCGCAGTATCGGTATAATTTTTGAAGAGTATAGCTTTAAAACCCAATCGAGCGGCAGTTCTGACATTTTCTACCCTGTCGTCCAGAAACACGCAAGTCTCCGGTTGCAGATCGTACCGACTGCAAAGCAACCGATAAATTTCCGGTTCGGGCTTTATATAGTGAACATCACAGGAAAAAAGCCCGCCGTCCATATAACTGGTAATCTCCAGTATCTCCGGTTTCAAAGAGCGAAGGTAACGGGAGTAGTTCGATAAATAATATGTACGATATTTTTGCCGTTTTAAGTCGGTCACCCACTGCAGAGCGTATGGGCAGAGATGCAGATACTTTCCTACATTGAGGATGACCTTTTCCACATCTCCTGCCAAAGCGCCTGCATCTTTGATAACCGTTGCAATTATCTCATCATCAGGCACTGTACCTCGATCCAGTTCCGCCCAAAGACCGCTATGATTGATGGTCTGCCGTAACTGTTGAGCATAAGCATCGGTAAACCCCGCCTTTTTCATAAAGTCTTTTATGTCGAAACTGGTAAGTACGTTGCCCAAGTCAAAGACTATCGCCTCATACACGCCGGCTAACCCCCTAATAGAGATATTCCTTTTTTGGTCACGGCCCTGTCGTCTTTAAGATCGAACAGCTTTGCAGCGCCTTTTCTCGGTCGCTGGACTTGACCTTAAATGACCTTGCTTTTGATGACACAGTATCGGCCGTTGCTTACGCATCCTATCATCTCAAAAGATCATATCGTCAACTTCTTTTTTCGTCTTCCCTACGAAAATACCTTCAGCATTTTTGCTCATGCGTTTCAGCTTCTCGGCGAGGATGATATCAGTTCATTTTACCTTCTGCCTATCCTCTTCGCCTTTCACTGCAACAAGGAGTATTTATCTGCTTGCCGCAGGGGAAAAACATATTTTTGCATAAACCGCAACTCTTTCAATAAGGAAGAGAAGACACCTGTTTCTTTTTCGCCTTTCTTCAAAACTATACTCAGCCCCTCTGTGAATTGTTGTCCGTAGGCCTTGAAAAGATGTTCCAATAATTTTTGATATTCTCTTTCAGTTTGACGCCAGCGCGGTTCGGTGTACACTACGGCCACTAGGTAAAAAAGACATTGAGCTTCCAGATTTTCCGAAAAAACTTTTTCACTGCAAAGACGGGCTATTTCGGCAAAGACCTCTCTACGGGCCGTATAACTGCGCCGAAAGATCAACATAAATTCGATAAGGCAACCGTCTTGTTCCATGTCAATTTTCTTGATCTCTTCCAGCGTTGCGCCCAACTTGCAAAAATGCATATATCTCTTGGTGCTCAGTATCCCCGCCATATCGCTATAAAGAATATCGTCTATGGTAGTGGCAAACCTGTTGAGCAGTTGACAGTAACTGCCGTCATCTTGATGCTTATAAATGATCAGGCCCTCACCATAGACAGGTAATACTATACGATCATGCGGGCAATGCAGTGCTGTACTCATAACAATTCTCCGGTCTCTATGATCTTTTTAGTCAAATATTTGTGCAGAGTGCGGATATTTACATATTCGTAGCCGTTATTGGCAAATTCTCCCAAGGCTATTCTGAATACCAGCACGTTATTGTCGGTGCTAAAAGCCGCTATCTCTTTTTCCGCCTGACTTTTGTCCGTCAACTCACCGTCGGAGAGTATGAACAACAGGCGCAGTCTTCCTTTGAGCCTCTGTTGCCGCAGGAGTTTTAAGGCCGGAAGGATATTGCTTCCCCCGCCTGATTGTGGAAAAACAGTGGACATCTCTACGTTCTGTTCGAAGCCTTTGTTGATCTTTACCAAACCTCCGAAATCTATCTCCAGGGTACGGATACCTTGAAAACCTCCGACTGCCGCCAGTAACAGCACTATGGCTTCGGCATACTGCTTTTCAAAGAGGAAGGTGCTTCCGGATACATCTCGCAAAATCATTAAGTCCACAGAGACCTTCTTCTTCACATAATATTGGTAGACCTTGCTATCTTCTTTGGTAAGAGAAACTAGATAGGCCTGTTGCTGCCGTCTCAGATTCACGTCACCGTCAAAAGCCGGTAAGATTATCATGGACGTAAAAGCTCTTCTGAACAAATACTCTAATTCGCTGATCTCTTTGCGATATTTTCGTATAGTGTCCAGAAAAAAAGTGGTAGTATTATTGGTCTTCACCGGATAGTTGCCCGTGCCGGCCTGTAATCCCACCTCTTTGGCCACGCTTTCTATCTTGGCTTTGACGCTATGTAAACGGGCGTTTCGATCTATATCTTCCAGATCCTGCGGAGAAATAGCTCTTATCTCTTTTGAATAGTACTTTTGGGCATTCTCTCCCCCTGCATTGGCGGACTTAGTCGCTCTCTGTGCCAAGATAGTCGAAGCTGCACCCAATAACCACTCTTCGATTATGGAAGTAGCCTTGATAACGTTTATATAATTCGTGCGTTTAGCCACCAATCCCAATGGCAGGCAGAAACTTAAATAGCTGCCTTTCACCTCCTCGGACAGAGAATTGAAACGCAGTAGATTTTCCAAGGCCACAATGTACGGCAACATCGCTTCATTATCTTGAGACAGGTCCTGCGTATCTCTGTAAAAAATACCGCTGTACAATAGTTCCAATCGTTTGGCCAGTTCCGGAAAATCAAATTTCAATCGATATTCCATAAGACTGCTGAAGAGGACGTCATAGATGGCGCCGTAGAGACTTCCAGATTTATAACGTTGCTTATGTTTTTGAAAATTTTCTTCAAAACTATCTCGTTTGACAGAATACCTTAGCTTGGCCAGTTCCTTGATCAAAAAGCCCTCATAGAACAATTCGATGCCCACATACGACCTCAGCCAACTTTCCTTATATATCTTTTCGATGCAGGAACAATTATAGGAGATCTGATAACCGTCGTCTCTATTGCCGAAAAACACGTAGGGTTTATTGAGCCCGGCCCCTTGTCCGCTGTAAGTGCCGACGAACTCTTCGGTATCTTCCGTAAATACGGTTTTAACGGCTGTATCCGGTGCAAGCACAGATAAGTTCAGCATGGCTACCTCTGACACTAGATGATAATAGTGGCTAGCTTATCTTTAATAAGTTGAATATCGTAAAAACCCAGATCTACATCCAGATAATACATAAAGCTTTGCAATATGATCTCTTTGAACCTGTCTACCCCTATTGCGCTGACAAATTCTATAAAACGGTTGATCGCAGGAGATTGTAGATCCCTGACCTCTTCCAAAGAGTTTTGATTGAGCCGACTGCCTATAGCTTTGCGCAGGCTCTCCAAATTTGCCCCGCTGACAAAATAATCATCTATTTCAACTTTTCGTCCGCTGTTCAGAACCTCATGAAGAGCTAAATTGCACATGACCACGGCAATGGCGGCATTACGCACAGACAAAGGATACTCGTTGGATCGAACTTCGTCCATAAGGCTGATGATATATTTTTTTACCTCTTCTGGCACTATATCGGCAGCAACACATTCTTCTTTCACTATCTGATCGACTATCCTCAGCTCATCCTCCGGCCGGGGGTAATCAAAATGAAAACAAACCAATCGCTGGGCAAAGCTTTTGGGCAACTTTACATTGCCAGAATATTGGCTGTCATTGGCGCAAAAAATAATGCGAAAATCTTTGTGAGCATAAACTATTTTATCGCCTATGGCAGTGACCGAGCTTCTATCCATGATGCTGTTGAACATGAGCAGGACTTCCTGCATTGTGTGGGTAGCCTCGTCCACTATTATTATGCCGCCCTGCTCCATACAATCAGCGACTACGCCGTTCTTGACCACCAAACTACCCTGTTCAAGGCGTAGACCTAAAATAAGATTGGTTTTGGTCTGCTCCGGGCTCAACTGCACATAATAAGCCGGCACTTGTTTAGCTAGGGAATATTGTTTGGCGATGTTCATGGCTATTATGCTTTTGCCGCTGCCAGATGGCCCTACGATATAGATGGGCCAGCGGGTGTTTTCTATTATCCCCAAGCATCGCCGTAACAAATCGATCCCCAAATCTCCTACAATGGGAGGAATGCGCTGCAAATCTAGGGTCACATTTAATCCGGACATAAGTACACCTCGCTTTTACGGACAAGAGAGGGCAGCCTGAAAAGACTGCCCTCTCCGAATACAGAAAGACAGGTCCCCTGCTGCTTTCATAGTCCGTATTTCTGTCGACTTAGGAGATCAAGCATCGAAGTAAAGTTTGCTTGTATCAAAGTAAAATCTTCTTTGGTAGGGTCATCTATGTGCAGACCGACCGCAACCGCTGCCGTTGTTTTGAAAACGGAAGCCAAAAGCAGCGCCGCCTTTCGCGCCGGCTCATCATCTTTATGGCCCATAAGACAGATGACCGAAGCTGTAGCCGATATGCTGCCGTCCTTTTTCAAGCTGGGACGAGGAGCTGCTACAGCCACAGCACCTATGTGGTAAACATCTCCTCCGCCTATGGTCACGGTGATATTTTTCCCTACCGTTACTACTGCCGCCTCGATCTTATGCTTTCCCGTTCCTACTGTGTATTTATAGGTATCCACTTCAATGGCCCTCCCAAGGCACGAACTCCTTGATGTCGATGTTAAACTGGCTCAAGATCTTGCCGCAAATGTGGTTCATTTGCTTTTCTATGGAATTAGAGCCGTTGTAAAAAGTCAACATGGGCGGAATTATGACGCAACCGCTGTCGGCAGCTCTTTTAATATTGCGCAAATGGACACGACTCAGCGGCATTTCCCGCGGTACCAAAACCACTCGCCGATTCTCTTTAAGGCATACGTCGACGGCACGCAACAGCAAGTTGGTGGAATAACCGGCGGCTACGCCGGCTGTCGTCTTCATGCTGCAAGGGATGACCACCATCCCTTCTGTTTTGTACGAACCGCTGGAAATGCTGGCGGCCATATTTTTATTGTCATGAACATAATCAGCAAGGGAGAGGACTCTTTCTACATCGATGTCAGTTTCGTATTCAAAATTTTTAAACGCACCTTCAGATACCACCAAGTGAATCTCGATATCGGGTATCGATCTTAAAATCTTCAGAAAGTGATACCCCAATACCACGCCGCTGGCACCCGATATTCCGACGATCAACCGCATGAATTCCCCTCCCTTGCTCACAGATCAACTATCAAACACAAGCGACACTGTTTACCAGAGGCCGCACATCTTCCACCAAGGCACTTCTATCACGCAGGTCATGATGAATACCACTACGATGTAGGGTATGCCCATGCGGATACATTCTTTTTGCCCGTACATACCGTTATCTTCTCCTTGTCCGACCAGCATATTGAGATGCTGGAACGGGAAGACATAATGGGAAGCTACGGCTGTATAAGCCATTAGTGCAGGCACCAGTGGGCTTACGCCTTGCATCGTGCTGGTAAAAGCCAGCATAGCGGGAATAACGATGCCCATAACTGCGATAACACTGCCCAAGATCATATGGATAAATATGGAGATCACAGTAATAAAGGCCGCCAAAATAAGCGGATTGGTGGGAACAGAAGTGGGCAGTACTGTCTTTGCTATCCAAGCATTCATACCGGTGGCACCGCCGACACGGCCTATAGCAACAGCGGCAGTCAGGAATACCAACACGTGCAGAGGTACTCCGCCCCAACTAGCGGGAGTTAATATTCCGCCGACTTTCGGCATAGCCATACACATGGCAATGAATAAAGTCACCCAACCAATATCGATACCATGTACAGTATCCGTCATCCAAAGAATGATGGCCAACCCAACCCAAAAAGCGGTTCGTTTTTCTTTTCCCGTCAGCGGGCCCAAGGCCGCTAATTTAGCCTTGATCTCTTCTTTATTGATGCTTACTTCACGACTTGGTTTAAAGAGAACGAGGATCATGAAATAAGCCAAGATGCTACCCACGACAGCCGGCGGCCCCATAAGTTTTAACCAACCCATCCAGCCCAAAGCAACACCGCTGCTCTGAACGGCTAGAGGACTGATGGTAGCGTCGCCGGTAAGAAAGATCAAAGAAATGGGAACAGAAGAAGCAAAAACGGTAAATCCGATTTTTATCGCATCCTCCTTAGGTATATCGGCGCTTTTGATGACCACGGCCATGACGGACATAATGATAAAAGCTCTCGGCCAGGGATGGGGTATCAAAAGGCTCAGAATAAAGGTCAACACGAAGACAGACGTAATAATACTTCTGAAATTGGTAACAAAGCGATTAATAAACAAGTAGGATATCCTTTCGCCTAAACCGGATTCTTTCACAGCCCCGGCGATCAGATAAGCACCGATGATGATCCACATCATGGACATGGTCCAAGTAGAGAAAACCAAAGCCGGCTTTGCTACTCCGCAAATTGTTAAAAGAATTAAATAAATACCGGATACGTAACCCGGCTGCGCGATTTGAAAGCCCCACCAAATAATAGTCATGAAGGAAAAAGCCATGCACATTTTACCTTGCTGGGACAATCCCTCGAAGTTACCGGAAAGAACAGCCAGGCAAACCAGTATGCCCAGAACAAATCCTATAAACGGTTTATTTTTCCCCATTGACGTACCTCCTCTAAGGCAAATAAAGGTTTATAGTCTAAACATTTAAATAGCTCTCTACTACCATCCACTGTATCTCATACGTTTGAAAAGGCGAAAATACACTGCCGCCTTCGACACCCGGAAACAGATAAGTAATAGAGAGAAAGGGCGACCGCAGGCCTTGCAGCCGCCCTGAGTAATAAGGTGAATTTTATTTAGTCTTCAAAGGCGGTACCGGAGGAATTTGTTGCAATTTGGGAATATCTGCTGCTTTCAGTTTGAAAACATCATGCACATGAATCTCTTCCGTCGAGCGCCAAGAATACTGGCAGGTGTCGCATACATAAACCTCCCAGGCATCACCTACCGGAGACTTAGTCATAACTCTTACGTTTTCTTCATCGCAACGCGGGCATCTCATGTCTTTTACCTCCTTATTTGGCTTGCTGATTCATGAAGTTTCTGATGATTGCCTCCCACTTGGGAGTAGCCGGAGAAGGCTTCAGCAATTCAACAGCGCGAGGATTAGGTTCAGGAGGAACAGGAGTGGTGGCATCGATGATCAACTTATCATGCATGCCTGCCGGATAAGAGGACGGATCCAAAGGCATACCGGCGCAGTTTTGAATGATGGAAACATCCTTGGTGGGTTTAACTCTGGTAGTTAAAGCCCACATTACCTGTTCCAAATTGAAGGGATCGACGAACTCATCTACAAGGATGATGATCTTGGCATAGGCAGTTCCGTGGGGCGTGCACAACAGGCGGAAAGCCGCAGATTTGGCAAAGCCGCCGTAACGAGACTTAACGGAGATGATCTCCCCGATGCCGTGAGTGTACATGGCGTTGACAGCCTGCACCTCGGGAATAGTAGCCTTTAATTGTTTGTAGATGGGTACAGAAGTATTCAGAGCCATCAGATAGTCGATCTCGGTCCAAGGCAGACCCAAGTAGAGGTTCTCAAAAATCGGGTTATCCCTGTGGGTAATGTGAGTAATCTTGATCTCGCACTGCAAACGTGCTCCGGAGTAGGAACCGGGGAATTCGCCGAAAGGACCTTCGCAAGTACGTACTCTGGGGATCACATAGCCTTCCAACACTACCTCCGCATGAGCGGGAACATACAGATGTTCGGCGGTATCGGCTTTCACGATCTCGGTGGGGACACCGTCTTGCAGTGCGCCCACGAATTCGTATTCGTTTTGATTATAGGCTACGGGAGTGGAGGCCATGAAGGTCACCAGAGGAGAGTTGCCCAAAGCTATGGCTATAGGCAGCGGTTCGTTTACTTTTTCTGCCTTACGCAGCTGGATGGCGATATCATGGAAAGGCAAAGCCTGAATGCCGATGCGGTCTACGTCCTTGACTTGGATGCGGTAGGTGCCCACATTCAGCTTGTCCAGATTTTCCGGCTCTTCGGGATCGCCGGTAACTACGCTGGCCTTGGAGATGAAAAAGCCGCCGTCCTGATCGTTGATCCTGTAGAGAGGCAGAATATCAAAAAGATTGATATTCTCGGTGATAGTGTTCTCCTTGCATTTGGCCTGCTCTCTCGGCAAGATCACCGGGGGAACGGGGAACTTATCCCACCGTCTGTTCAACTCGAAGAATTGCTCTTTGATAGAGGAATTTTTCGGCATGCCCAGCATAAGAGCATGATTGGCCCAAGACCCATGCACATTGGTAACTACAGAGTACTTGTAACCTTTTACTTTTTCAAAAAGCACTGCGGGCTTTTCTTCCAAATTGGCACAAGCACGGCCGGCAGCACCGATATCGGGTTCGGGAGAAACCTCTTCCTTGATGCGGATCAATTGGCCTTCTGCTTCCAGAGTAGCTAAAAACTCTCTCAAATCTTTGTAAGATTTAGCCATTGGTAGACCTCCTTATAAAAATTCGAATAGTTGCTATCCCGCAACTTTCGCGTTTATTCTATCTGCGGTCTATCTCAATAGCAATTCTAATTGGGCAAAAGCGAATGCCCTTTTAGAATAGTGCGTATTAAGGAATTGTCTTATTCTTTTTTGGAATTGCACGAAAAATAGCCATCTTCTAAAATTAAATAGGACGAGAAGGCCGCTTATCTTCGAAAGCCCTGTCAGAGGGCTTAATCTTTTTAGAAATGGGTGATTATGCGCCTAGAGGTGATGATGTGATGAACATCAACCAGCTACGCTACTTTATATCAGTTGTGGAAAACCAAAGCTTTTCCGCAGCCGCTTTCGATTGCTACATTTCTCAATCATCCATTTCCAAACATATAAAAGCTCTGGAATCGGAATTCGGTGTGCGTTTCTTTGAACGTAAGAATTCCCGTGTAGAAGTGACCCCGGCCGGCCATATTTTTTATCGATACGCAGAGGAAACTCTCAAAGAATATACAGATCTGCATACGCTTTTAGAGGAGTATCAAAACAATCGTCAATACACCATCAGTCTGGGCACTATCCCCATCCTTTCCTCTTACGGTATAACCAATATCATTGCCGCATTTTCCGCCAAGTACAAGGAAGACAATATATATTTCAATGTTAACGAGAACTCTCAGGCAGAAATTCTGAAGAGGTTGCTTTGTAAAAGCATCAGCTTGGCTCTCATCCGTACTCATTATTTAGATGATCTCGAACAATACGAAGTGAAACCCTTCGGTACCGACACCTTCGTAGCCACTTGCCACAGAGACCATCCCTTGGCCAAAGAACGGGAACCGGTATCTTTGCTCACCATAAGCAAATTCAATTTGTATCTGATAGATATCAACTCCAATCTTTACAGGATACCTATGGAGGCTTTTAAACAGGCCGGCGTCAAACCCAAACTCAGCGGCACTACCACAAGGCACAAAATATTGCTGGAGATGCTCAATAACAAAACAGCTGTTTCCATTTTGCCGGAGCGTTTGGTAGATAAGCGGCTCTTTCCTCACCTGATAACGATGCGTTTGGAAGAAAAGATCACCAGCGAGATAGCTTTAGTCAAACTGAAAGATTATAAGTTGAACAAAGTCTCCAGAGAGTTTTGGGATTTTTGGACCAAGGAGAACCTGTTGGCCAATCTTAAAAACATCCCGGGCTCCGCTTCTTTCTTGACTTGAAAGCCTTAAAATAATCGTGGACAAAGAAAGGACTGTCCTCTTCCGGTTTCAAACCGAAGGAGAACAGCCCTTCCTTTTTCTCGTCAGACCGCTTGCGGTCTTCCGTCGCTTATTTGAAGAGTTCGGGAGCCCACTTGGCAGGGTCTACTTCCATGAACTTGCAACGATGGAACCTATCCTTCATTCCAAAGGGCACTGTAGCATCGAAGATGCATTTGCAGGCAATGCCGTGATCTCTGATGCTGGGATCAAAGTCGGGATCGTTGGAAGGATCCAACGGATGGCAACGAACACCGGGGATCGGGATAATGTCTACATCAGCCTGCATCCTGGTGGTCATGGCCCACAGCACATCGTTAGTATCGAAGATGTCCACATCATCATCGACCAAGATGACATGCTTCAACTCCGAAAAAGCAGAGAAGGCCAGAAGGGCGGCTTGGCGCTGCCTGCCCTCATCGGGAGGAGCTTTCTTCACGAACTGGATAACAGCAAGATATTTGCCGCCGCCGGAGCAGTGAGCATAAACATTTTTCACATTCCCGGGCAAGGCCTTATCGACCATAGTAAGGATAGACGCCTCTGTGGGCAGACCGGCCATGTTTACGTGTTCCTCGGAAGGCCCTATGCAAGATTGCATGATGGGGTTGAGCCTGTGAGTCACTGCTTTTACCTTGATAACGGGCAGTTCGGGCTTGCTGGGGCCGGTGTAACCGGGAAACTCCGGCATAGCTTTACCGGTATCGGTGTTAATATCCTCGCGGATCCTCACATTGGGAAGAAGCTCGCCTTCAACGACATACTCTGCTCTGGCCAAAGCTTTTTCGTTGATGGTCTTGCACTGTACCAGTTGTACCGCTTCTTTACGCAGTCCGCCGGCAATGGCCAATTCATTAAAACCATAAGGTGTAGTGGGAGCTTCGAAGCAAGCTGCGATCTCGATAGCGGGATCTACGCCTATGCTGATAGAAATAGGCATGGGCTTACCTGCCTTCTCATATTTTTGTCTCATGGTGTCCAAATGGCGCCCCGGAACAAAATACATGGATATCTCGTCTTTGGACTGCAGGCAGAGCCGATGAATAGTTATATCAGAAGTCCCTGTCTCGGGATCGGTGCCGTAGCACAGACCCATGGTGATATACGGACCGGCGTCTTCTTCAGTGTTGGTGGGAGCGGGGATCAATTTACGAATATCGAAGTCCGCTTCATCAGCCAGATGCACGACCTCTTGGCAGGGGGCGTCGGCTGCAGACACAACTACGGGCGGGATCAGGTTTTCCACTGAATCCTTCAGCAAAAAGCCCAAACGCTCGGGAGGACAACCGAGGATATGACCGACCCGCTCGCGACTGGACAATACACCGATAGCTACCTTAGCGCCGGGATGTCCCTTAACGTTGTTGAAGACCATAGCCGGCCCCAATTGAGTGGGCCGCTTAACGGTACCTCTGGCTCCTACTCGACGGTAGATACCCGAGATCTCGGCTCTGGGATCAGCTTCCACATCTGTTTCCAAATACTGACCCGGGATGGTCTTCAAGTACTCCAAGGCAGAACGCAAATCATTGATCTTATTGGCCATAGAACGACCTCCTTTTTTAGTGGTGCCTCAATTTTATATTAAAAGGACTTCCTTAGCTATTCTATTTGGGAAACTCCTGTTGCTTTGTAGGAATAGGAAAACTTAGCTCCTCTTAGTTCGTAAAATAAAAGAGCTCCCGACCGTAAACATACAGTCAAGAGCTCGCATATTGTGAGATCGGGATTGAAACTATCAAAAGATGATCTTAAAACCCGCGAATCGTCGATCTAAAAGCTTGCTTCCTCCACACCCCGCAAATAACAGAGTCATCAAAACTTTTGAGGAAAAACGCGTTCGTGCAAAGACATTCTTTCCCCTTTTATTCGAATTCTATCGTCGCCGGCGGCTTGGTGGTGAAGTCGAAAAGCACCCGGTTGATGTGCTGCACTTCGTTGACGATGCGGTTGGCTGCGGCGGCGATGGTGGCAGGCGGCAGCTCCGTCACTTCCGCCGTCATAAAATCGGTGGTGGTCACCGCCCTTAAAGCGATGGCGTAGTCGTAAGTCCGCTCGTCTCCCATCACGCCCACGCTGCGCATGTTGGTGAGGGCGGCGAAATATTGGCTGGGCCGCTCTGCCAAGGGCAATTTATCCACTTCTTCCCGATAAATGGCGTCTGCTTCTTGCAGCAAAGCCACTTTTTCGGGCGTCACTGCCCCGATGATGCGGATGGCCAGCCCCGGCCCCGGGAAAGGCTGCCTGTTCACCAAGGCGACCGGCAGGCCCAATTCTCTGCCTGCCTGCCGCACTTCATCTTTAAAAAGATCCCGCAAAGGCTCCGCTATCTCTTTGAAATCGACGAAGTCCGGCAGCCCGCCCACGTTGTGGTGGCTCTTGATGGTAGCCGATTCTCCCCCCAGTCCGCTTTCCACTACGTCCGGGTAGATGGTGCCCTGAGCCAAAAAATCCACCGCACCGATCTTTTTCGCTTCTTCTTCGAAGACGCGGATGAATTCTTCGCCGATGAGCTTGCGCTTTCTCTCCGGCTCGCTCACCCCCGCCAATTTTTTGTAGAAGCGTTCTCTTGCGTCCACACAGACGAAGTTCAGGTCAAAAAGCCCGCCCTCGCCGAAAACGGCGCACACTTCTTCCCGTTCGTTTTTGCGCAAAAGGCCATGGTCCACGAAGACGCAGGTGAGCTGCTTGCCCACGGCCCGAGCCAACATGGCGGCACAAACGCTGGAGTCTACGCCGCCGGAGAGGGCGCACAGCACTCGGCCGCTGCCGATGCGTTTTTGCAAGGCAGCCACGCTCTCTTCCACGAAGGAAGCCATCTTCCAAGTGCCGGCGCAGCCGCACACTTTGTAGACGAAATTGCCGAGGATGGCGGTGCCGTTCTCTGTGTGCAGCACTTCCGGATGAAATTGCACGGAATAAAGTTTGCGCTCCAAGTCGGCGGCGGCGGCCACCGGGCAGTTGGGGGTGGAAGCGATGATCTTAAAGCCGGGGCCCGCTGCCGTGATGTGATCGTTGTGGCTCATCCAGCACACATTTTTTGCCGGCAGCCCGGCAAAAAGAGGCGAGGTGACGTCTAAGTCTACCAAAGTCTTGCCGTATTCTCGCTCTTCGGCCACCTCTACGTGCCCGCCCAAAAGGTGAGCCATCAATTGGCTGCCGTAGCATATGCCCAAGATGGGCACGCCCCACGTAAAAATTTCTTTATCGATGGCAGGAGAATCGGGCAGATAGACGCTGTTGGGCCCGCCGGTGAAGATGATGCCCGCCGGCTTCTTGGCTTTTAATTTCTCCAACGGCTGCGTGTAGGACGCTATCTCGCAATAAACGCCGCACTCTCTCACCCTTCTTGCGATCAATTGATTGTATTGTCCGCCGAAGTCGATGACTAAAATAAGTTCCTGCCCTTCTTGAGCCATGCCCGCTGCCTCCTCGCCTTTTTCTAAAAGCACAGAGCTTTTTCAAACGCTCTTTTAACTTCGATGATACCATAAAGAAACTCTTCTTGCAACGAAAAAGCCCGAAGACGTTAGGCCTCGGGCTCACGAAGAGCTCTGCGAATTTTTTATTCGAGCCGACGGCGCCCCCGCTTTTTTAAAAATTTCGACGCTGCTCTCTCCTCCCATGAAAAAGCAGGCCTCCGCTCCCGAAAGGGCAGAGGCCTGCGGCTCGCGCTTTTTTATTTCGCTTTAAAGGCTCACATCATGCCGGGCATGCCGCCGCCCATGGGAGGCATGGCAGGACCTGCGCCCTCTTTAGCCGGTTTGTCGGCGATCAAAGCCTCGGTGGTCAGCACCATGGAGGCGATGGAGGCTGCGTTCTGCAAAGCGCTGCGGGTGACCTTGGTAGGATCCACGATGCCTGCTTGGATCATGTCTACGTAGCTCTCGGTGAGAGCATCGAAGCCCAAGCCTTTGGCGCCCCGTTTGATGGTGTCCACGATGACGGCGCCCTCTAAGCCGGCGTTCTTGGCGATCTGCCGTACCGGCTCTTCGATGGCCCTTCTTACGATCTCCACGCCGGTCTTGGCGTCGCCGGTCAGGTCCAGTTTGTCCAAAGCGGGCTGAACTTCCAAGAGAGCGGTGCCGCCGCCGGCTACGATGCCTTCGGCAACTGCTGCTCTGGTGGCGTTGAGGGCATCCTCGATGCGCAGCTTTTTATCTTTCAGCTCTACCTCGGTAGCGGCGCCCACTTTGATGACGGCTACGCCGCCGGCCAATTTGGCCAAGCGCTCCTGCAGTTTTTCTTTATCGAATTCGGAAGTGGTCTCGGGGATCTGCTTGCGGATCTGGGCTACCCGAGCGGCGATCTCTTCCTTGCTGCCCTGACCGTCTACGATAGTGGTCATCTCTTTGGTGACCCTTACCTGTCCGGCCTGGCCCAAGTCGGCCATGCTGGCGCTGTCCAATTTGCGGCCCACTTCTTCGCTGATCACGGTGGCGCCGGTCAAGACGGCGATATCCTGCAGCATGGCTTTGCGGCGATCGCCGAAGCCGGGGGCCTTAACGGCCACGGCCTTGAAGGTGCCCCGCAGTTTGTTCACTACCAAAGTGGCCAGTGCTTCGCCTTCGATATCCTCGGCGATGAGCAGCAGCTCTTTGCCGCTTTGCACTACCTTCTCCAGCACCGGCATGATGTCGGAGATGAGAGTGATCTTGCGGTCGGTGATGAAGACCAAAGGATTGTTGAGCACTGCCTCCATCTTATCGGGATCGGTGGCCATGTAGGGAGAGATGTAGCCTCTGTCGAACTGCATGCCTTCCACCGTCTCCAGGCAAGTCTCCATGGTCTTGGATTCTTCTACGGTGATGACGCCGTCGTCGCCCACTTTTTCCATAGCGTCGGCGATGAGGCCGCCGATCTCTTCATCGGCTGCGGAGATGGAAGCTACTTGCTTCTTGGCGTCTTTGGTAGCGACTTTTTGAGAAATGTTCTTCAGCTCGTCCACCAAAACGTTCACTGCTTTTTGGATGCCCTTCTTCAATACCATGGGGTTGGCGCCGGCAGCTACGTTGCGCATGCCTTCCCGCACCATGGCCTGAGCCAAAACGGTGGCGGTAGTGGTGCCGTCGCCGGCGGCGTCGTTGGTCTTGATGGCTACTTCTTTCACCAATTGTGCGCCCATGTTTTCAAAAGCATCTTCCAATTCGATCTCTCTGGCGATGGTGACGCCGTCGTTGACGATGTTGGGCGCGCCGTACTTTTTCTCCAGCACTACGTTGCGGCCTTTAGGCCCCAAAGTAACTTTCACCGCATCGGCTACTGCATCCACGCCCCGCTCTAAGCTGCGGCGGGCTTCTTCGTTAAAAATGATCTGTTTAGCCATTTTCTATTGACCTCCCTTTATTTGTCGAATACGGCCAGGATATCCTGCTCTCTGATCACCAAATAATCTTTGCCCTCGTATTTCACTTCGGTGCCGATGTATTTGGCGAAGAGCACCTCTTCCCCTACCTTCACGGCCGGCTCTACGATGGTGCCGTTCTCCAGCAATTTGCCTTTGCCTACGGCCTTCACCACGCCGGTCTGCGGTTTTTCCTGATGAGCGGTGTCGGGCAGAAAGATGCCGCTGGCGGTCTTCTCTTCTTTAGTTACCACTTCTACCAAAACGTGATCGTATAAAGGTCTTAACATTTTCGAAACCCCTTTCCTGTATCGGTCGTGCCTTTTGTCTTTTTGTTAGCACTCATTTGCCGTGAGTGCTAACCACAGTTATTATTATAGCCGATGACGAAAAAAAAGCAAGCCCTTTTTTCTTCTTTCGCAAAAATTTTTGGCGAATCTCTTTTTTCTTCGCAAAGATCTGCGAGCGCAAGTTTTTTCTCTCTGAAAGTTTTCGATTCCCGCGTCAATCAGCTTCGCTCTGATTCTTTCGCTGCTCTCGCGTTTGGCTTCTCGTCGAAAATTTTTAAACCCGACATCCCTTTTTTATAAAATTTCCTTGTCTATCCTTTGGCCCATTTATTAGTCTTCTTTACTGTACTTATAGAATTGCTTTTCTCATGCTTTCCCCCTGCACCAAAAGCGCCTTCAAGTGCCATCGCCTCGGCATAAAAATGGGTAGCGCATATTGTCGCAACCGCCGCAAAACCGATCGAAGGAACAACCGGGATAATCATAACCACCGGCTTAGCCGGTGGTTTGACTCAGCCCTGTAAGGGCACAAAACCGGCAGCGCTCTCGCGCCC
>CANRJC010000022.1 GCA_947630795.1 uncultured Phascolarctobacterium sp.
GGGGCGCGAGAGCGCTGCCGGTTTTGTGCCCTTACAGGGCTGAGTCAAACCACCGGCTAAGCCGGTGGTTATGATTGTATGAAGAAAACCCCCACTTTTAGTGGGGGTTCTAAAAACTTATAGTTATGGACAGTCCATTCGGCAACCCTATGCTAAAATGGTTAAAGGCCAGCCAGCCACACCAGAGCGGAAAGGAGAAGAACGAATGGACAAGAATAGTCTAGCACACACAAAATGGAATTGCAAATATCATATTGTTTTTGCACCAAAATATCGAAGGCAAATAATCTATGGAAAAATCAAAATAGAGGTGGGAAAGATATTAAGGTTGCTATGCGAGAGGAAAGGAGTAGAAATAATAGAGGCGGAAGCATGTCCGGATCACATCCACATGCTAGTGAACATACCACCAAAGTACAGTGTAGCAGAGATAATGGGATATCTAAAAGGAAAAAGCTCGCTGATGATTTTTGATAAGTTTGCAAATATGAAGTATCGATACGGTAACCGCCAATTCTGGTGCAGAGGCTACTATGTAGATACGGTGGGCAGAAACAAAAAAGTTATTGAAGAATATATAAGGAATCAATTAACGGAGGATAAACAGTATGAGCAATTGACAATGAAAGAATTGATAGACCCGTTTACGGGCGAGCAGGTAAAGAAAGGCAAATAAAAGAGCCCCTTCAGGGGCCGCCATGTGAAGAAGGTGCGGCTGGCAGGTCTTCGGGGCGCGAGAGCGCTGCCGGTTTTGTGCCCTTACAGGGCTGAGTCAAACCACCGGCTAAGCCGGTGGTTATGATTTATACAAAGCAGAGCCCCGGCGTGCAAACGCCGGGGCTTTTTGCAATCGGTGCCGCAGTTGACGCCGCTGCCATAGCTGCCTCAAGCACTATGTTTGCCGCACTTGACCTATTCGTTGCAATCGCTGTGACTGTATTTCGGAGCTGCCCCGGCAGCTTTTTTTATTTGTCGCACGGCAGGCGACCACAGGAAAGTAGGAAGGCAGTATAATGTGAATATGAAGAAAAAGAGAACTGTCTCAATGGGCTGAGGAAAGACAGCACGGAGTTTGCGGGAGGTGTGACGAGATGAGACTTACGCTCTTTGACGCTATCAATGATCCCTTTTTTATTTTCATATTCATTTTACTTGTGCTCATAGATGTGCTGCTCTGGGCAGTAAACGAGATAGATCAATATCTTGAGGATCGCAAGCGAAAGAAACGAAATTGAGGGATGGACAACGGAAAATACAGCAGACAAAGTTACAGCAGGCTGCAGATGTTCATCAGCCATGATCTTTCTAAAAAGGCACAAGAAATCTTTTACCTAGACAATATTAGTCATTGCAATTTGCCGCAACGAAAGCACAAGCGGGAAGAGAAAGAGAGCGTGGCGATAGTTAGCTTGAGTACAGGGTCGCTCCCTCTGAAAGCACGCACCGCTGTCAGCGGTGAAGAGCGGTTGACTGAGAAGAGCAAGTGGTATTACAATGTTAATATATTATAGTGCAGGCAAAGTGCCGTAGCAGAGGCAAGGAAAAACTGATCCCTGTGTGCATCTCCGCCGATATAAAGTCGTTCTTATGGTGACGGATGCTTCGTAATATTCGGGAGGAAGCAATGATAGTGAACCGTGAATTTTATTTGGCTGCGTTGCTTTTTGATCTGCAAATCATTCCCGGGTTTTCACCTGCCGAATGGGTGCGAAAAAACACGAAGTTCTTTAGCAACTATGTGGATGTGAAAAAGGTCTGCGTCCACTTGACTGCCGATGATGAAAGGTCCAACCTTCGTCGTGCATCGAAGTTGGCGGCAGATGCGGATAGCCAGCAGCAGAGGATAGGAGGCAACTTGTCCGCATTAAAGAGCGTGTTCAGCCGCCTCAGTTTAGAAGACAAAAACGAGGCGACCGAAGCATATTATCGGCAGGGCCCTCTTACTTTGAACAACATCTTTCCCGTAAAAGAGAGCAGCGATGTAGACGCTCGCGAGATCGTAAGATCTTTAGATAAGGAACCGGAACTTTTGGCAAAGGCACCACCCCAAGATTTTGCTGCGCTCGTGAGCAATTTGGATCTGTGCTTCCGGCGTCAACTGTGGGCTGTGCCCTCTGCCTCGGGATCGAATGCAGATGTCTCTCTTTACGATAGGATGCGCATCACGGCGGCCGTCGCCTTTTGTTTGGAAGCGGCGCCGGCAAAAGCAGAAGAGCCCTATCTTCTTATGGCGGCGGATTTCTCCGGGATCCAAAATTATATTTTTGCGGTGGCCAGGACCAATGTAAAGGGCGTGACCAAACGATTGCGGGCAAGGTCCTTCTTGGTAGATGCCATGATCCAGACTTTAGCTTATCGTATTTGCGATGCTTCGGAGATACCTTACGGCAATATCCTGATGCTCAGCGGCGGCAAGTTCTACTTGCTCCTGCCCAATACGGCCGAAGTTGCCGCGAAGGCGGAAGAGATTGAAAAAGAAACGAGCGAATATCTGTACCGTAATTTCGCAGGAGAGATCTCCGTCAACATGGCAAAACTGTCTTTCGGAAACAAAGGACTACGAGATTACAGCGATACTATCACCGAATTGTCGCGGCTATTGAGGATAGAGAAAAACAGACCCTTCCGATTTGTATTGAAGGGGCAGGAAGGTTGGAGAGAAGAAGAGTTCTTCCTCGTCAAAGATCTGACAAAAAGACATTCTTGCCCATCCTGCGGCCGGGCCTTGGTGCCGCAGGGTGGAGAAGTTTGCGCTCAGTGCAGGGCTCAGGAGGAGATCGGCGGCAAGTTGGCCAATGCAGAAAGCATCTGGTTCAGCCGTGAAAAAGGCGAATACGAACTGTGGCCGGGGTATTGGCTCAGTTTCTCCGAGCAACAGGCACGGGGTGCGCTCATAAGAGCAGAACTGCTGAACAAATGGGAGCCGCAGACCAACATGACTCGCTATCCGTTGGCTGTGCGCCTTATGGCCAATCATTTGCCCAAGAAAGGAGCGGAGCCGCTCACTTTTAACGATCTGGCGGAGAAGGCAGCAGGCACTAAACGTTTGGCTGTGCTTAAGGCAGATGTGGATAATTTGGGCTACCTTTTCGCCGACGGCTTAAGAGAAAAGGAGAAGAGTTACGGAACTATCTCCAGGCTCGCTTCCCTTTCGCGGCTTTTGGAGCAGTTCTTCTCAGGTTATATCGGCTACTTGCTGGAAAAAGATTTTGAGGATGTGTACAGTGTTTTTTCCGGCGGCGACGATATTTTTTTGATAGGGCCTTGGGACAGAATGCCGGAATTGGCGCTGTGTATCGAGCAAGCTTTCGAACGTTTTACCGGTAACAATTCCTGCGTTACCATTTCCGCTGCTATTTGTATCGCAGGGGCCAAGACCAATATCGCCCTCTTGGCAGATAAGAGCGAAGAGGAACTGAAGCGAGTCAAAAACAGTGGGCCGCAAGTTCTCTATCCGGACAAGACGGGCAGAAACGGGATAGCCTTCATGGGCGAGATCTTCTCGTGGAAAGATTTTGCAGACCAGTTGCAAAACGCGGAACTGCTCTTGCCCCATGTGGCAGCCATCAACACAGCTCTTTTACGGCGAATAATGATCTACAGTGAAATGTATCGGCGCTTTCTTATCGATCATGATGTTATGGGGCTGATGTTCGAACCCTTGTTCCATTACGACAGGGCCAGAAACTATGATAAAAACTTGCCGGCGGACTTCGTGCATTATGCGGAAAATTTGACGAAGAATGCGGCCAACTACAATGAACCAAAAAAAGATCTGTATTTCGCTAAAATTGTTATGACCTATATTTTGAATAGGACCAAGGAGGTGCGGGAAAATGGCAAATGATTATGGCAGAGGCAGCGGAGGGTACAATAATCAAAGAAGACCGGGAGGTTATTATAACTCCGCCGGCCCTGTTGCTGCATTGCCGCAAAATTATTTGAAGGATGGGTATTTTTGTCAGGCGATTGCCGCCGACGGGGAAAAACAGACGGTGTTGCGGCGGGAGTACATTATAGACTTTCCGAAAGCGATCGCCGCAGCACTCGAGGAAAGGGATAAAAATAAGAGTGCCCAATTACGCAAATTTTATGATTACTGTGTCGCAGTGTGTACCAGAATGGACAGCGGAAGAACCTTTAAGGAGGTAGAGGGGGATCTTTGCCGATTGTTGCCCTTCGCTAAGTATGCAGAGTCGCGCGGCCGTGTGAGCAGCGTTTTTGTAGACTTCATCGAAAGAAATGTCGCGCAGGTAAAGGACGAAGCGTCGTTTCATGCTTTTTTGAAGCACTTTGAGGCAGTGATAGCCTATATAAAAAAATAAGGCCTCAATGATATCGAGCGGGCTATCGCATAGATAGCCGGCTTCAGCAGATAACTTTTTTAACGAAGATGTTCTGCGCAGTATGCTGCAGAGCGCAGCGAAAGGTAAAAATAGAGGAGAGTGAAAGCAAATGAGCGCATGGAAATTGAAAAAGATCATCTCTTTTCGGGGGACGATAGAATGCGTCACCGGTATCTCCATCAAGGGTGGGGCCAATGACCTTGGTATCGGCGGCGCCGACAGCGAAGTGATCAAAAATCCGCTGACCGGCGAACCCTATCTGCCGGGCTCCAGTTTAAAGGGAAAGATGCGTTCCCAATTGGAGCACAGTTATGGAGCTAAGGACAAGAATGGAAACGATACGGAAAAAGAACCCTGTGGCTGCGGGAAACCGGATTGTCCCATCTGTACTATCTTCGGTGCTCACTTCAACCCCAGATCAGCTTGCGGACCTACTCGTATCTTGGTGCGTGACGGCGTTTTTACAGAGGCCTTCCTTAAAAAACTTCAGGCGCTGCCTTTAGATAGGGGCAGTTATTTGGAAGTGAAAGCGGAGAATATCATAGACCGCAGCAGCGGTACGGCTAAGAGCCCACGCTTTATGGAGAGGGTGCCGGCCGGGGCCGAGTTCACTTTGGATATCCAACTGCAGATCTTTGAAGGCGATAATGAGACCGACATGGTGGAAACAGTCAAGAACGGTCTGGCTTTGGTGGAGCAATCTTACCTTGGCAACAGCGGTTCCAGAGGCTACGGGCAAGTGAAGTTCCACTACGAGATCAGTGAAAAGGTCGTTGCCGTTGACGGCAAGAAGGTGACTATAACCACCAAAGAGGTGTGACCATGGCTTTATACAGAGCCACTGTACAGCCCTTGGGGCCGCTGGCTTCATCGTTGCAGAGCGACACTCTTTTCGGAGCCTTTTGCTGGAGTTGGCTGCGGCTGCACGGTGCAGAAGACTTGAAGGAAGAGATAATAGATTTTTCTCTTATCGGCGAACCGCCCATCGTCTTTTCCAACGGCTTTCCTCATGATGCTCTGCCGTTGCCTTTCGGTTGTTATGACAAAGCCGCCGGTTTTCAGAGATCAACAGAGAAGGGCGAACGGCTGCGAGCTTATCAACAAAATAAGAAGTTGAAGGGCGCACGCTATGTGTCGAGGCAGGCCTTTTTGCGCATCAAAGCAGGGAAATGGGAGGGCTTCACCGATGAATTGGCAGCAGAAGCCGGCAGCGAGGAGACCACCATCCACAACATGGTCAGCAGGGAAAGCGGCACTGTGGAAAATATCGATGGGGCCGGCAATCTTTTCGGCAGCGACCGCCGCTTTTTCTCCCATGAGCAGAAATTTGACATTTATATATTGAGCGAATTGCCATTTGAGCAAATGAGGGATGCGCTGGAGTTGATGCTGGACCTGGGCATAGGGGCCGACAAATCTTGCGGCTGCGGCAGCTTTCGTCTGCTGACTTTAGAAGAAGAGGAAGAATTGCAAAAGATACCCGCCGGGGCGAATGGTTTTGTTGCTCTTTCCAACTTTTTGCCGGCGGCCGGCGATCCTACGGAAGGCTGGTATCGAACACTGGCTAAATATCCGCGTTTGGACAGAGAAATGGCAAGCGGCGATGCGCCTTTCAAACGGCCGATGTTGATGCTGAAAGTGGGGAGCATGTTCCTGACGGAAAAGCCGCAACTGCGGTACGGACGCTGCGTGACCGGCATTGCCGCCGTGCCCGAACCGGTCACCGCCAACGGCTGCACCATAGCGGTGCCGGTGACCGTACCAAAAGAGGCGTTGGCCGAGGGAACCCCATGAGCGATCTGCTGATCGAAGAAGATATTGTGTTTTTGTGACGAGAAGATCGACATTGCTGTCTAATGTTATGTGCCTTTTGCGAAAAAGAAGGTGAAAAAATCGAAAAAGCATTGATGCTCTAAGCTGTTATCTGCCTTTAAGGAGGTGAAGGATCGATATTTTCGGGAAGAATTATTCAATTATGCGTCAAAAATAAACAATTATGCGATGGGGTGTTTGAAGCAAAAAACAAGCAGCCGCAAGGTGTTTTTGAATCACAGCTATCTGAAAGGAACATCCAATAAAACAAGGATCGAGACAGCGTCAGTCAAGCACATCTTATAGGCTTCATCGTTGGCAATCTGAAAGGAACATCCAATAAAACAAGGATCAAGACTTAGTCTTCACATAAATTCTGGTTTGATAGCTGTCTGCCATATCTGAAAGAAACATCCAATAAAACAAGGATTGAGATCATTCTCGAATGGGGGTGCGACTATGCATACTGTCGGTTTTTTCGTTTCTTGTCTTTCTTTGGTATGCTTTGCTGTCATGTGGCTCAGAATGGCTTATTTTTTCTTCACAAGAAAAAAAGGCGAAACTTTTTCTACGATAGAGTTATGTGCTTGGTTTGCAGCTATTGTATTCTTCATGTGGTTCGGTGGTGTTGTCCTTGCCTAGACAAAATCTGAAAGGAACATCCAATAAAACAAGGATTGAGACCCTTCACTTGTTTCGAACAAGTAAACATCGGCATTCTTACCATAGAATCTGAAAGGAACATCCAATAAAACAAGGATTGAGACTTGTTGTTCTATATTCTTTTTATTTTTCTCCGAAGGGAAAATCTGAAAGGAACATCCAATAAAACAAGGATTGAGACAGTAGAAACTTGCCTTTACATCTTTTGCTCTCAATTCCATCTGAAAGGAACATCCAATAAAACAAGGATTGAGACACTTTGTCGGCTTTCCATGCGGCGCAAGCGGCAATTTCATCTGAAAGGAACATCCAATAAAACAAGGATCGAGACGATGAATGCGGGCGCTTCGAGATGTTCGATGATCCGGCCGCAGCGATATCGGAAAATGTGATCGATATTTCGTCTGTTTGCATATAAAGGAAAAGAGCCTTTCTCGGGAAAGACTCTTTTAGAAGGAGGCCATGGCCGTGCCTTATGTGTTGTTTTCCCCTATCGGCAGCAAGGATCCCACCGCTCTTGATAATAAGCAAAACAGTTTGTGGGACGGGTCGATGCTGCACATTTGCCGCAAGTACAGGCCCGAGCATATCGTTCTCTATTTTTCTAAGGAGATGCTGGCAAGAGAACAGGCGTGCAGAGATTGCATCGTTCGACTGTATACCGATCTCGGCCTGGAGGTAAATGACGAGCTGATAGAAGCTGTGAAAAGACCGGAACTGGTAGAAGTGCAGAAATTTGACCAATACTATGAAGAGTTCCCAAAATTGTTGGACGAACTGCACAAAAAATTCCCGCAGCATACGATGCTCTTGAATGTGTCGTCCGGTACTCCGGCCATGAAGAACGCCCTGCATCAGATCGCCTATTTATCATACTTTAAGGTCGTGCCGGTACAGGTAAAGACCCCCAACAAGAGCTTGAACCGTACGCAGGATATGCCCTATGAAGACACGACAGATAGGGAGTTCAATGCGGATAACGACCCCGAGTTGTACGAAGACCGCTGCGAAGAAGCAGAGCATCGCAACTATAACTTCATGATCCGCTGCAAAGATATAAAGATACTTTTGGAGCGCTACGATTACGAAGCTGCCTGCCAAGTGGCGGAAGAGATCAAAGAACTTCTTTCGCCGCGGGCTTTGGAACTGCTGACGGCCGCTCGTGAGCGCATCCGACTTAACTGGCGGAGCATCAAGAAAGAACTGAAAGATGAATTGGGCATACGGTCAGATGATATGAAGATCGGCGGCAGAGTGGATCTGTCTGAATATTTCCTTTGGCTGCAGGTGAAGCAGGAACGAGGCGATCTGACCGATTTTCTGCGGGGCTTATCGCCTATCCTCTTCCAACTTATGAAGATCGCCGTTGAGGAAAAAATGGGGCTGGTGCTGGATAAGTATTGCAAAGGCAGTACCGATAACAGAATGTTGGAGCTTAGCCTGCTCGCAAAAGACGAGCAGGGAAAAGAGTTGCAGGATATCCTCGGGATACAGGGGAGCAAAGTCTCTTTGAGCAGCAACCATTATGCGAAAATTTTGGAGCGAAAAGGCGCCGAGCAGCCGTGGAAGAGGCCCTTGTTGATCTTGCGGAATATCGAGATGGCTGTCCGCAACAAAGCGGCACATCAGATCACGGCCGGCAACGAAGAATCCATCTTAAAAGCGCAGAAAGAAGCAATGAGAGATCCTGATTTTCGCTATAGACTTAATCATCTTGAAAACCCTCTCAGTTCCGCAGAGATTTTGGGATTGGTGGGGAAGACCGTCAGCGCTTTAAATGAGAAGGCCGAGAAAAAAGATCGTTTAGAGATAAACAGATCCGCATACAAAGATATGAACGCAAAGATAGCGGCCGCTTTAGGAGAAAGCAACAAATGACGAAAGAGACTGTTTCGCAGAAAAAGGTCAGGATGATGCGGGTGAGCTACCCCGATATAAAAGTTCCCCAATGGCAGGGACGGCGGCTGCGGGGCTTTTTTGCTTCGGCAGAAGAGGCCGATGATCTGCTGCACAATCACGAAGGGGACGGAGCAAGCATTTACCGCTACCCTTTAGTGCAATATAAAATAATAAACCGGCGGCCTGTCATCGTTGCTGTTGAAGAGGGGATAAGCGCCGTCTATCCGCTGGTCATGGGGCGGCAGGAACTGAGGTTAGGTGAGCGCACTTATCCTTGCGGGCACATGGAAATAGATCTCGACACCGGAGTTTTAGGCGCTACGGAAGAATCGCGCCGCTATAAATTCTGTGCTCCGTGGTTCGGGCTGAATCAACACAATTATCAGATATACGCCGAAGCCGATGCGGAGGAAAAAGAAAGGCTGCTGGGGCAGGTGCTGATCGGCAATGTGCTGAGTCTCGCCAAGGGGCTGGGGGTCAACGTAGACAGAACATTGCACGTTCAGGCTCAGCTGCAGGCTCGTAAGATGAGCTTTAAGAATGAAACGGTAGTGGGATTCATGGGAGATTTTTCCGTAAACTTCGCTATCCCGCCGCTTTTGGGCTTGGGAAAAAGCGTGTCGCGGGGGTTCGGCGCTGTGGTCCCTATCAAAGAAAAACGAAGGAAGAATGAACAAGAAGACGAAAAGTACTGATGCACATTCCGGGTGCAAGCTCAAGTAGGCAGTCGCTATGTGAACAAAAGCGGAAAGTCACCAGATCTCTTCTTTTAGACCGGGGGCTTTTTGCACAACTAAAACCACGCCGGAACGGCGTGGTTTTAGTTGTGCAGGGGGAGAAAAATTAAAGTTGTTACCAGTCTTCGTTATGTTTGCTTTCAGACATTTCAATACGAACGAAATAGGACACGATACGCCTGATTTAGAAGTTCTCATCCAAATTTTACAAAAGGTGCTCGACGTTCGAAACAGAGAAAAAATCTCGTGTTTTTTGCAGAGTGGAGACTGCATAAATCGCCTTGCAAGAGGCGCTTGCTGCTGATATAATATAAAAAGGCTTTAAGCCACAAAGTGTTTTCAAAAAAACACAGAAAGAAGGAAAAACACCATGATGCAATCGTTGCGTAATCCGAAAAATGTGAAATTGGTCTCTCTTTTCATCGCCGCTGTGTTCGTACTGGGTTGCTTCGCCCTCTCCGTGACCCAAAGCGGTTTCGGTAAAGTGGTGCAGGCCGCTTCCAGCGAGAGCGCCATCGGCGTGGTGAACTCTCAGGTGATCTTCAGCCAAAGCCCCGATACCAGAAATGCACAGACTGTTCTGCGTCAGTTCATGGAAGAAACTCAGAAAGATTTCAACGAGAAGAGCCAAAACATGAACGATCAGGAGAAGCAGCGCTACTATACTCAATGCCAGCAGCGGGTGCAGGCCAAAGAGCGGGAGTTGCTGGAGCCCATCAGCAAGAAGATCGAAGCCGCCATCGAAAAGATAGCCAAGAAGAAGGGCCTGTCTGTAGTGGTCGAGAAGAACTCCGTCGTTTTCGGCGGTGTGGACATCACCGACGAAGTGGTGAAGAACCTGCAAAGCGGCAAATAGTCCGCAGCGAGGAGGGCCATGGGCGTGGACGGAAGCTGCCGGATATCGGCTGTGCTGTTGGCGGGCTTGCTCTGTCTTTCAGCGGGCTGCTCTTTTGATGCGAACGGCAAAAACGCCAAGGCGGCCTATATCCGCTATGATGAAGTGGCTGCGGTCCACCCCGGCCGAGCCAAGCTGAAGTTGGGCGAGGCGATATTGCGCAATTTGGAAGGCCAAGAGTTGCGGCAAAGGCAGCTGTTGGCTTCTCAGACCGGCAGTTTGGAAGAACTGAACAGACTGCGGCGGGCCTCCGTGAGCAACTTTTTGGCTGCCGATCTGGATGCCAAGCTGTACGAAGCAAGGCAGCGGGAAGCGGAGTTGTTAGAGAAACGTTTGGCTGCCGCAGAGGCAGAAGCCGAGGAAAGAGTGGCTCAACGGCGGCAAGAGATAGAAGACGACTATCGGCTGCGCCTCTTCAATTTGCGATTGCGTTTGGACAACACCAGGCCGTTGCCGCGGGAGGCGGCGGGCATGGACCGCAAGGAGCTGCGTCGCTTCGAGCAAGAAGCCAAGACCAAGATGGAAGCCAAGAGCGCCGAATTGAAAGAGGAACGAGACGGCAAGATAGCCGCCATCGAAGCGGAGAAAGCCGGCTACGTGCGGGAACTGATGGGCCCGGATGTGGCGGCGGCGCGGGAGAGGTTGGCTGCCGAGGCCGGCAGGGGCAGGGCTCAGATGGAAGCCGAAATGGCGGCCGAAGCCGACAGAAAATTGCCGCCCGAAGCCGAGGAGGCCCTCACTCAGGCCCTGACGGCGCTGGATAGACAGCTGACCAAACAACGGATGAAAAATTCGGACCTTCGGCAAAAGATCGATGACGACATAACATCTATGGCTGCCAAAGTTGCCAAAGAAAAAGGCTACGCCATCGTCTACAAAAACATTGCGGCCCCGGGCACTGCCGTCGATATCACCGACGTGCTGAAGACGGAGCTGGCCAAGCTGACCTCGCCGCAAGCCGCAGAGACAGCAGATAAAACAAAAGAAGGTAGATGACTATGATCAAAAAAGCAATGGCCGGCTTGATGCTGGTGTGCGCCTTGGGAAGTTTGGGTTGCAGCCGCAATGCGGACTTCGGCACGGTGGACCTGAGGCGTGTGGAAGAAGAGGCGCCCATAGTTAAGACTATCAAGGAAGATTTTGCCACTAAGATGGGCGAGCTGCAGAACCAGATGAATAAGGAAATGGAAGGCAAGGATGCCGAGGAAGCCCGTAAAGTGGCGGAAGATTTCACCGCCAGAGGCAAGCTGATCCAAAGCGAGACCCAGAACAAACTGAAAAGCAGTTTGGATACCGCCATCAGTCAGGTGGCCAAGGAAAAAGGTTTGGGAGCGGTCCTCATCAAGGATGCGGTACGTCAAGGCGGCACCGATGTGACCAACGACGTTATCGCCAAAATGAAATAAAGGAAAACTTAAACGGGCGCGGGGCTCTGCCTTCGAGCCCGGGCAGAAAAACTCCAACTTAAGGTCGCTGCGTTGCGCCTGAGCCGGAGTTTTATGTCTGCCAAAGGGAGGGACAGGCGTGATAGAGAAGCGGGTCAAAGAACTGGCCGAATTTTTACGGGGACAACTGGAAAACGATGTGCCGGAACTGGTGATCACCGGAGTGAAAGACTTGGTGACCGCCGGGCCTCAGGACGCCTCCTTCGCCGTGCCTCCTTATGTGGAGCGCTGTCACGAAAGCAGGGCCGGCGTTTTGATCATCGGCCCGAAAGATACACCAGCCACCGATCGGCCTTTGATCCGGGTGGACAATCCCCGGGCCGCGTTCGCCGCTCTTTTGGCCCTCTTTCATCCCCCTGTGGAGATCGAGCGGGTCATCAGCCCTTTGGCCTTTGTTTCTCCCGAAGCGAAATTGGGGAAGAACGTGGCCGTGCAGGCTTTCGCCTTTATCGAAGCCGGAGCGGAGATAGGGGACGACTGCGTCATCTATCCTTCCGTTTATGTGGGCCGCAATGTTAAGATAGGCGCCGGTTCCACCCTCTATCCCAATGTTACGATCAGAGAAGACTGCGTCATCGGCCGGCGAGTGATCCTGCAGGCCGGGGCGGTGATAGGCGGCGACGGCTTCGGCTACACCAACGAAGCAGACGGCAGCCACAAAAAGATCGCACAAGTGGGCAACGTGGTGATCGAAGACGATGTGGAGATCGGCAACAATTCCTGCGTGGACCGGGCCACCACCAAGAGCACCGTGGTAGGCAAGGGCAGCAAGCTGGACAATTTGGTGCACTTGGGACACAACGATGTGGTGGGGAAGAACTGCCTCTTCTGCGGTCATGTGGGCATCTCCGGCAGCGTCACCATCGGCGATAACTGTGTTTTCGCCGGGCAGGCGGCTACCGTGGGCCATATCACCATCGGCGACAACTGCATCTTCGGCGGCCGTACCGGCATCATCGGCAATGTGGCCGCCAATTCGCAAATGGCAGGTTTCCCGGCTCAGCCCTACAAAGAATGGCTGCGTCACGAAGCTGCCTTAAGAAAAGTGGGCGAGCTCTTAAAGCGGGTCAAAGAATTGGAAAAAGAAGTGGAGCGTTTGAAGAATATATAAGATAAAAGAAAAAACAGCCCGAGCGGGCCGCAGAAAAAGAGGGCCCCTCGCTTCTGTTATATAAAGATAAAAAAATACAGCGATAAATATACGGCGCTGAAAAATATAAGAAAAAAAGACGGCGCTAAACGTTCATTGCTTTATAACGCCGTCTCGACATAACGATAACAACACAGTAGCCGCCGCAGCCGTTCGGCTGCCGGTCCCTTATCGAGCCTCGCGTCTTTTAGCGCACGGCTCGGCAAGGTGCTGAAATCCCGAGGAAAAGGATGTTGCTACGTGCTTCAATATCATTTAATGAAAATTTGTTCCAAGTTTTTCTGCCTGGCTCCCGAGCCTTTGCGCAAAGGAGCGGCGGCCGTCTTGGGCCGGATAGCCCTGTGGGTGACGCCGCACTGGCGGATGGAGATGGCCGTTGCCAATGTTAGGGAATGTTTGGGCTTAGAGCCTGCGGCAGCCGCCGAGATAGCGAAGGAGAGCGTGCGGCGCTTCGGACGCATGATCATAGAAGTGCTGCGCTTTCCCCTTTTGAAGGCAGAGGAGCTGGATAGGTGGGTAGAGTTCGAAGGTTGGGAGCTCTATGAAGCTGCCGCAGCCGAAAATAAAGGCGTCATCATGTGCACCGGTCACTTCGGCAACTGGGAACTTTTAGGAGGAGCTATCGCTCTGAAATTGGGGCAGCCGTTGCTCTCCATCGCAAGAAAGCAGAACAACAGTCAGATGGACAGGTTCATCCACGAATACCGGGAGCTGGTGGGCCAGAAAGTGGTGTATAATCACGGCGGCCATTCCCTCATGGCCATCAGCCGCATGGTGAAAGCAAAACATCATTTAGGCGTGGTTTACGATCAAGACACCAACGACGGCGGTGTGGCGACCAAACTTTTCGGCAAGGACTGCTTCATGCCCGTGGGACCGGCGGCTCTCTCTCGCACCTACGGCAGCCCCATCCTTCCCGTTTTCATCCACAATAGAGCGGACGGCACCAGCGTGGCTCGCTGCCACCCTGCTTTTCACTGCCCCCGCACGGCAGACAAAGAGGCTGACTTGGCGGCTGCCACCGCTTATCTGGTGGAAGTTTTGGAGCGAGAAGTGAAAGAAGACCCGGCCATGTGGTTTTGGGCTCACGATCGCTGGAAGGACGGCAGAAAGCGTTTTCACGGCGGCAAAAAGTGAGGGCAAAAGAAAAAGGCGGGCCCCGAATACTCGGTACGGACCGTTCAAACCTAAAGGAGCGTAGACAGAGATCATGACAGGCAAGCAGGAAGCCAAACAACATACCATCAAAGAGGCGGTGAGCTACGCCGGCATCGGCCTCCACTCCGGCAAGGAAGTGGTGATGAGATTGCTGCCGGCTTCGGCAGACAGCGGCATCGTTTTCATCCGCACCGATCTGCCCGGGCGGCCGAAGATAAAAGCCGTACCGGAGAACATCACCTCTACCGTGAAAGCCACCACCTTGGGAGCCGACGGAGCGGAAGTGTTCACCGTCGAACATTTGCTGGCGGCCATCAATATGGCGGCCGTCGACAATTTAGAAGTGGAACTTTCGGCACCGGAACCGCCGGTGGCAGACGGCAGCGCTCTCGTCTTTTGGGAACTTTTGCAAAAGGCAGGGCGCAAGGAGCAAGAGGCGCCTCGCCGGGTCTACAACATCGATAAGACTTTTTCCGTTTACGACGGCGCAAGGTACATCACCTTGCAGCCCTACGACGGTTTCAGGGTCTCTTTCACTTCCATCAATAAGCACCCGCTGTTGGGCACCCAATTTTTCGATATCGAGCTGACGCCGGAAAATTTCGTCGAAGAGATCGCGCCGGCCCGCACCGTGGCCTTCATGCACGAGCTGGAGACTTTGCGAAAAATGGGGCTGGGGCTGGGAGGCACGTTGGAAAACGTGGTGGTCTTCGACGATGAGAAGATCCTTTCCGAAACTCGCTTCGACAACGAACTGATCCGCCATAAAATATTAGACGTGATCGGCGATCTGTGTTTGCTGGGCCCCATCAAAGGCCACGTGGTGGCGGTGATGACCGGCCATGCATTGAACGGCAGACTGACGAAAGAGATAGCAGCATACAGAAAAAGCAAGACCGAGGCCGCCGGGCCTGTGAGGAGGAAGGAAAACATGGCAGAGACAAAAGAGCAGACAGAAAGCGGAGAGAGAAAGCCCATCACTCTCGACATCAACGAGATCACCAAGATATTGCCTCACCGTTACCCCATGCTTTTGGTGGATAAGGTGCTGGACGTGGAGCCCATGAAGTACGCCATCGGCGTGAAGAATATCACCGCCAACGAGATGCAGTTCTTGGGCCATTTCCCCGGTCAGCCCATCATGCCCGGTGTGCTGCTCATCGAAGCCATGGCCCAAGTGGGCGGCATCGCCATGCTCTACCCCGAAGAGAACAGAGGGAAGATCTCCGTTTTTGCCCGCATCGACAACGTGCGCTTCCGCCGTCAGCTGCTGCCGGGGGATCAGCTCATCACCCGGGCGGAAGTGACCAAGATCATGCGGGGCAATATGGGCATCATCCACTGCGAAGGCAAAGTGGACGGCAAGGTGGCCTGCGAGTGCGACTGCACTTTCGCCATCAGGTGATCGATCGTTTCGCTGTTTTTTGCGGCAGGAAGTGAAACTCGGCACTTTCGCAAAAAAATAATGATAAAAATACGGATAAGGTAGAAAAAACGCGAAAACGCGAGCTAACTACTCTTATCCGTATTTATTTTTGCCAAACGGCCTCTGAGAAAAAGCAAAAAACGGCGGGCAAAAAGGATTGTAGTTGTGTTGATAAGTGTAAGCGGCCGGACCGCAGGTCGGTCCGTTTAGGAGTGAAGATAATGAGCGAAGAGCAGGAACTGCAGACTTTTATCCATCCGACGGCAGTTGTCGATCCCTCTGCGGTGATCGGCAAGGGAAGTTACGTTGGTCCCTATGCCATCATCGGGCCCGACGTCGTCTTAGGCGAGGGCTGCAGAGTGGAACCTCATGCGGTCATCCATCAATATGTGACTGCGGGGAAAAATTGTCGCTTCTTCCCCGGCTGTTCCATAGGGGCCGTGCCTCAAGACTTAAAATTCGCCGGCGAGAAAAGTTATACCGTGATCGGCGATAATTGCACTTTTCGCGAGTGCTGCACCGTGAACAGAGCCACCGGCGAAGGGAACGAGACCCGTTTGGGCAGCGGCATTTTGATGATGGCCTATACCCATGTGGCTCACAACTGCACAGTCGGCAACAATGTGATAATGAGCAACGTGGCCACCTTAGCGGGCCACATCATGGTGGAGGACAGAGCCATCATCGGCGGCTTGGCGGCAGTGCATCAATTCTGCAAGATCGGCCGCAATGCCATGATTGGCGGCATGGCCCGAGTAGCTCAGGACGTGCCTCCCTTTATGATCGTGTCCGGCGATCCTTCTTTCGTGTCCGGTTTGAACAGCGTGGGCCTGGCCCGGGCAGGCATGCCGCCGGAAGAGCGGTCTCAATTGAAGAAAGCTTTCCGTATCCTCTATCACAGCGGCCTGCCGATGCAGGAGGCCATCGCCACCATGGAGCAGGAACTGAACAGCTGCGAGCCGGTGGAGCATTTGCTCCGCTTCCTGCGCAACGTAGAGCGGGGCATCATCCGCACCCGCAAAGGCTGAGAGCATGAAAGTGCTGGCGATCTTAGCGGGGTTGGGGCATTTGCCGGCGGAAGTGGCACGCGAGGCCAAGCGGCAAGGCCGGCGGGTGGTGGCCGTGGGGCTGGTGCCCGAGACCGAGGGGGAAGCTCTCAAAGCCGTGTGCGATGCTTATCACGCCGTCAATGTGGGACGCATCGGCAAGATCATCTCTGTCTTGCACGAAGAAAAAGTCCAGCAGGTCACTATGATCGGCAAGGTCTCCAAAGAAGTGCTCTATAAACCGGGAGGCTTCATCCCCGACCTCAGAGCCATCAAACTGTTGGCGAAACTGCCCGACCGCAAAGACGACACCATCATGCTGGCGCTGGTGGACGAATTGGAGGGTGAAGGGTTCGAGGTGCTGGACCAGACCCTCTTATTGAGGCCGTTGATGCCGCAGCCGGGAGTTTTGACGAAACGCAAGCCCACCGAAGCAGAGCTGGCGGATATGGATTTCGGCTTCCGCATGGCCAAAGCCATCGGCGGTCTGGATATAGGCCAGACCGTAGTGGTGAAGAACAGAGCGGTGATGGCCGTGGAAGCCATCGAGGGCACAGATAACTGTATTTTGCGGGGCGGTTTTTTAGGCAAGGGCGGCGTCATCGTGGCCAAGGCCGCCAAACCTGCCCAAGATCAGCGCTTCGATGTGCCCGGCTTCGGGCTGAAGACCATGGAGAGCATGATCAGGGCCGGAGCGACCGGTATAGTGATCGAAGCAGGCAACACTCTTATAGCAGATCGTGAAGAGACAGTGGCCTTGGCAAATGAGCACGGCATCACCATCTTGGTGAGAGAGCACACGGAAATTTAAAAGAAAAATGTTTAAAGCAAGCGGCTTTGCAGGCTGCTTGCTTTTTCTTTTCGCGCAAAGGTCTTCGCTCGCTGTTTCTCGCCGGTCACTGAGCGCAGTCCCGGGCTTCCCCGGCAGAGTCATTTAAATCAGCACGATGTTCAAGGGGAAGGAAGTGCCCGGCGCAGCAGAATCGTTGCGCAGCTTTTTTTGCGTGCGGGGAAAATGTAAACTGTTTTCAGAAAATCGTAAAAAATCGTACGATTTCGTAAATCTCCTCTTGACACTCATTCTCACTTGGCGTAATATAAATTTGATAATCAAATATTTTTAACAACCGAATACTTCAACAACTTAATATCTAGACAACCGAATATCGTAACAACTTAATATTGCGACAACTTAATATCGAGACAACCGAATATTTTGACAACTGAATATCAACGACTGCAGGTGCGAAAGCTCAATAGGGAAGTCCGGTGCAAAGCCGGTGCGGTCCCGCCGCTGTAAGGCAGAGTTCGTTTCATCATGTCACTGGGGAGAAAACCGGGAAGGCGAAACGAACGAAGAAGCCGAGCCAGAAGACCTGCCTGCAGCCGACAGCCGTGATCGACCCGCGATGGATCGGGGAAAAGGCAAAGGGTGCCAAAGCACAGGTGGTGCAGCTCTTTCGGTATTTCGCCGTTTTTCAAAACGGGTCTGGTGTGACCTTTTTTGAAGGACGGCTTTTTTGTTGAATGTTGCAAGGCAGACCGGTCGCATGATGTGCGGCGCGGTCTCCGGGGGTGGAGACGAAAGACTCTCCTCCTCCTAAGCTTAGACGCAAGATGAACGACAGTTTGGCCTGAGCAGGCAACTGTTGTTGATATAGATAGAGGAGGAAGGATCATGATGAAGAGAAGTACTTTGGGGAGACGCGCTGAACTTCTCGCTGCTGCAGCTCTCTTTACCTTCATAGTTCCTCCTTCCTATACCTTTGCCTCCGGTCCTGACACTGATGACAATGAAGAAAATAATGACAGGAATCTACTTTACCATGGTTCTGCTTCAAATTCAAATATAAAAGATACATTTAAAAATGTCGTATCTGGAAGCGGTCTAAAATCTACAATCAGTACATCGTGGAGAAAGATACAGTTAGCCCTTAAGGCAACAGTTAAGTTTTTCTATGACGGTTCAAAGACATTTTCAGGTTCAGGCAATTGGGCGCCAAGGAGATGGTTGACCACATCGTTGACTAATTCTGGAGCGAATGCATTTGCCATAAAATTTTATGATAAAGATTTGCAGAAGTATCGTTATAAAATTTTAGCAGTAAAGAGTAATATAGCTTCTGTAACAGCATCACCGACTTCTATTCTAGGATATATAAACGAGCATACTGGCATCAGTAGCGACGAAGCTCAAGCAGAATTACAAGGCTATATCTCAAGTAATGATACCAATGGGATAAACGAATGGGTTAAAAAATATCTTCCTACTGCTTGTTTTTTGCAGTTAGATGAAAGCGATCCTAAGTATAACGATATTAAAAATGCTGTTGCTGCCTCCAATCGCAACAATTATTACGAATCTTCTGATTCAGATTATGACTTATCGGAGAAAGATAAAGTTTTCGGAAGTTTACAGGCAAGTTTTGGCCTCGATGCAGTAGAGGGAGGTAGTGGCAGTGGCGGAGAAAAGAGCTATGACAGTAAAAAGATTGGAGCAAATAAAAGATGGGCGCCTACAGATAGGGCTGTTACTAAAAGTACGATACCGGCATATGATCAAGAAAATTTTCCACTATCTAAATATTGGGTCACTGAGGATAAAAACGATGGCAACAACATCGTAGTTACACCGGCAACTGACGGGAACCTTCCAAGCGGGTTACAAGATCAGACAGCATTGACTAATCCTGATTACGGCAAAACAGGCACGTCGGAGAAAATAACAGATGAAACCGCCCCCGTCACCATGATCACGGTGGGCAACTTGACCACGGAAGAAAACGCCGTCATCGACATGAGCTACGCCAACACCGTGGGCGGCGAAGATTCCTACGCTATGCAGGGTGAACAGCAACAGCGATTGAGTGGTCAGATAGATGTAGAGTATTCTACCGAGGACGAAGCATCGGTTGCAGATGATCTTCTCACGAAGACGGTGATGATCAATCGGGAACTCTATGTCGAGAATGCCAGTTTGGGCGAAGGCACTACTTTCAGGTTGGGCGTTTACGGTGGGGATCGGGCACCTATCGGCACTGGTTCTATTGTAACATATCGTTACACCGATACAGTCTATTTGCAGAATGCCACAGCCAATGATGGAGGCAAAAACCTCTATATAGAGTTGGGTTGGGTGCCTGAATTGAGAGAAAATCCGACATCGGGCTCGTGGCACAACAATGGAAACACCATCCAACCTCTGCTGGGCATCTACGAGGGAGCGGAAAACTTCAATGTGCAGGGCCGCAGCAGTTTGGCGGACGGCATTTGGCATCAATATAAGATCATTCCGGAGATAGAAAGTGAGGAAAATTACTTCAACGGCGCAGACGGCGGGCCGGGCCAAGGCACCCTGTGGTACTTAAGCGGCTATTCTTATATCGACACAGGTTTCGCGGCGGAGAGCGGGCAGAACGTGGCTGCTCACAGCACCGTCATGAACAACTTCGTGAAGGCCAATAACGACAGCCTCTTCAGGCGGCCGGAACTGCTGCACGGAGAGCGCTTGGCTCAGGATAAAGAAGCAGCTGCCGAAGGTACCGACCCCGAATTGCGGGGCGAACTGAGAGAGAGCATTTGGGCCGAGGCCTGGCACGGCAAGTTCGATGCCAAGGCCGCCTACGGCCGGCAGGCTTCTCAATCTTATAACGGCTATCAAGTCGGTTATGATAAGTTGTTGCACAAGAGCCTGTATGGAGGCAGAGTCTATACCGGCTTCTACGTCAGCAAGATGGAAGGCAGCAGCCACACCTTGGGTGGCGGCAGCGGCGATCAGGACAGTTTGGGTGTCGGCATGTACACCAGCTGGGTGGGCGAAAAAGGCGATTTCTTAGACTTGGGCCTCCATGCCTTCAAAGTGGAGGATGAATATCATTTTACCGCCAACACCGGCGACGGCACTATCGGCGACGTGAAGGGCGATTACGACACTTGGGCTTATGGCCTTGGTGCAAAATACGGCCACCGTCACGCCTTGGGCAGCGGCTGGTACTTAGAGCCTTCTGCCTCCTTCTTTATGGGCCACGTAGACGAAAGCAAATATCAGCTCACAAACGGCTTGGGCGTAGAAGAGAAAGGCTACGACACCGCCGTGGGCCGCCTGAATTTAAAAGCAGGAAGGCAGATGGGCGACAGAGGCAGCCTTTATGCCGGCCTCAGTTGGGGCCGCGAATTCGCCGGCGGACAAAAAGCTTACCAGACCTTTGGCAGCAAAACATATGGCGAGCAGGTGCAGGTGACCGGTCGTGAACCCTTGGAGACTGTAGGCGGTCAGGACAGCTGGTGGGAGTGGAGCGTAGGCGGACGCTGGCGCTTCTCTTCCAACGGCGTAGTGAACGTAGACTTCAGCAGGGCCGTAGGCAGCGACTTGGGGAACCAATGGAGCATCAACGGCGGCCTGGACTTCAGCTGGGGCGGCTTCGGCGAAGGTAAAGCAGGGGAAGCCAAGGGCGAAGGCAAAGAAAAAGGCGCAGAACCCGGCTTTGCCAACGCTCACGGGCCCACTGTGTCCATCGGTCAAGCACCCAGAGTGGGCAGGGTGCAGTTGCCTCACATGGAGCAGAAAGCCGATGCTATGGCAGAGGCAGGAACTGCTGAAACTGCAGTTGCCGGCGAAGACGATGGCCGGGTGACTGCCGATGACACCGCCAATATCAGCGGCAGCATCAGCGGCGATAGCGGCAGCTTCGAACTGGGCGGCCTGACGGTGGAAGCCAACAGGCCCGACTGGGAGAAGAGCCTCAGCCCCGGTCAGGTGAGCGTCATCTACACCAAAGATTTCGAAGGCGAACAAAAAGATCTGGCGGCTCTCTTGCAGCGGGTGCCCGGCATGTACATCAACCGGGTCAGCGGCATGGGCCACTATGCGGTGGCCAGAGTGCGGGGTTCTTCCGCATCACAAGTTAACGTCTACGTGGACGGGGTGCAGATGAACCTGAACGGAGAATCTGCCGTTAACTTGGCGGCCATCCCCGTGGACAATGTAGAGCGCATCGAAGTCTACAGGGGTTATATACCCGCCCGCTTCGGCAGCGCACCTTTGGGCGGCGTCATCAACATAGTCACCAAAAAACCGCGGGAGGGCCACGGTCACATCAGTCAGGGCATGAAATCGTACGGGGGCTACAATGCCACCTACGAATACAGTATGCCTTTAGGCGGCGGCAGTTTGCTGGCCACCTATTCCCGGGATATTTGGCAGGGCGACTTCCCCTATTACTATTTTGACAAGGACAGAAACAGTTATTCTTCTTCGCAAAACAAAGAGTTTTACAGGAAGAGCAACGGCTATCAGAACAACAATGCCCTGCTGAAATGGCAGGACGGCCACTGGACCGTTAAGGGCATCTATAAAAAGCTGCACGAAGAACTGCCTTCCAACCTTACCAGTTTGAGCCAATTCCATACTAATCAGGCGACTCCCCCCATTGACGAGTTGGAAGGGTATTCCGCCTCCGAGCAGGATATAGAATATAAAGAGTTCAGCGTGGGCCGGCGGGACACGACGGGTAATTTGGACTGGGGCTGGAGCGTAGACTATCTTCACAGCAAAAAGAGCTTTTTTAACAGCGGCCAATACAAATACTGCATAGACTATCCCAATATCCATGCCTTAAAAGATCAGACCCCCGGCAGCATCTGGACGGAGTATGTATCCGACAAGTGGAGCGGCAACCTGAACATGGCCTTCAAGGCCGGCAGGAACCATCTGCTGGAATTTAACGCCGACATCAGCCGCGAGACCATGGACTGCGACGGCAACAACTGGCATTGGACGCAGGAAATGATCGATAAGCAAGGGTCATCGAAATTGCTGAGGAAGATGCTCAGAGAGTACAACATCCGCGAATATCACTTTTCGCTTCAAGACAGCATCACTCTCAACGACGACGGCGACTTCAAACTGACCCCCGTCCTGCGGGCGGAAAAGGTGGAGATGGAGACCTTCGGCGGCGATGACGAGAAGTGGCAGTATTCCGGCGGCTTGGCCCTGCAGAAGCAGATAAACGATCACTGGAGTTTCAAGACCACCTGGGGCACCTACCACAGGCATCCCAATTTCTATGAGATCTTCGGCGACGGCGGTTATACCGGACCTAGCCCGGGGATGAGAGAATACTATGGTATACCCGGCGTTACCCTGTGGGAGACCGGCAAACAATTCGACTTCAGCCTCAATTGGCAGGGGAAGGTGGCCGGGGCCGACACCGATACCATCGTCACTTGGTATCAGCGGGATGCCAAGAACCAGCTGGCACAGGTGATGCCCATGGGCGGCAACGGCATCAAGGCCCAGTACGTCAACATGGATAAAGTGGATGTCCACGGCATCGAGCTGAGCCACAACATGCGCTGGCGGCGGCTGGCCCTGAATTTGGCAGCCACCTGGCAAAAGTCGGACAGCACCGTGCGGCCGTATACAGGTTCCTGGTACCCGCCTTGGGGGCAAACGGCAACTCCGGAATGGGTAGTCAGCGCACGGCTGGACTACACTTTCCCCGGCGACAAACTGAGCGTTTTTGCCGAATATAACTACACGGACAGGTACTTAACTAATTCTATCGGGAATGATTTCATGTTCTATGGCATCAATGCCTACAGTACTTTGGACCTCGGTTTGAAGTATAAATTCGACAGGAACTGGAAGTTGAGTGCCGGTGTCAACGATGTCTTCGACAAAGGATACGATGTTGTGGCCTATCGGGCCTTTGGAAGCCAATCCGCCAAAGGCGACACCAGATTCAGCACCATACCTTGTCCGTTGCCGGGCCGTATGTATTATGCCACGGTTGAGTGTAGTTTCTAGCTTGTGTTTAGGGGCAACGCAAGTTGCCCTGTAAGCATAAAAATAAATTAAGAAAGGCGTGATACCGGTGGATAATTCAAAGGCATTTAAACCTAAAGAAAATCGAACACAATCGAGCCATATTTCTGTTGATCACAAAGAGGTGGCATTTAAAATGGCAAAACAGATCAGTGTTATTCCGAAAATTGCTTTTGGTGTTATCGGCCAAGATTATAAAGGATACTGGGTCGGTTCCGTGGAAGGAGCGAACAAGATAGGCGATCCTTGCGTTACCGCTATTGACGGCGTGGGTCTGTCTTCAGATCCTAGGGTGCTCCCCATCACCATTGCCGAAAATCCGCGTACATTGATAAACAGCTACGATTACGGCGGCGTAGGCGGCTTGGGACAACCGGGCAGTGCTCTTTACGGTATCTACGATCCTACCAAGACCACCGATTGGGATCTTATCACCAAGGCCCAAAGCAACCAAAAGGACCCTGAGCCTTCCGTGCAGAACTGGTCTTTGAGCAACCCTTACGGCGCCGTTACCGTAGGCAACACCCTGTATCTGATCGCCAACGACAGCGACCCCACAAACAAAAAGTGCTCTGTTTATGCTTTCGATATGAGCGACGGGTATAAGCAGATAGGCGCCGTTTACACTTTCGATCCGGCTATGGAAGGAGATACTACAGAATGGAACTCCGGCGGCTACGGTTTGGAAGCATACAGCAGTTAGTGTATAATTTTCGTTGGCAAGCTCAATAAAATAAAGGGAAGGGTTTTCCCCTTCCCTGATCATGCAAAATAT
>CANRJC010000023.1 GCA_947630795.1 uncultured Phascolarctobacterium sp.
AATGCTTTGCCCTTTGCAGGGTTCTGACTTTGATATTTTGCCGGAGGATTTTGCCAACGATTACTTGACACTGTCATGACAAACATAGTATAATGAAAAAGAGTTGCCAAAGGATAGGTGTATGTCCAAAAATTCAGACGGAAAGTTTTGCTTTCCAAAATAGAAAAGCAAAACTTGAAAAATTGACTTTTTAGTGAACATCATTGCGTTTTACGCCACTCATCGCCCAAAGTATCAGGTAAACATCGGATTACTTTAGACTTTTGGATGAATTTGTAAATGAAATGTAATGATCGATGGTAAAGCATGAGCTATCTAAACTTTGGCAGTTGAGCTATTATATTACAGTACTCGGGAACTACCATAGCAGGTATTTGTTCTGCGAGCCGGCCTCTTCGCCCAAAAGACAAAGAAAAAATGGGGGGGGTAATGGGAGTTGACTAATTCTGTAAAGAACGACGAAATGAAGATCGCCATAGCGGGGACAGGCTACGTGGGCCTGTCCCTTGCTGTGCTTTTGGCGCGGCAGCACAAGGTGTATGCGGTGGACATCATCCCGGAGAAAGTGGAAATGGTGAACCGGGGGCAGAGCCCCATCGCCGACAAAGAATTGGAAGAATTCTTGGCCTCGGGAAAATTGGACCTCACTGCCACTTTGGATGCAAAAGAAGCGTATAAGGGAGCAGCCTTCGTCATCGTGGCGGCGCCCACCAACTACGACCCGGAGAAAAATTATTTCGACACTTCCGCCGTGGAGTCCGTCATCAAAATGGCTCACGAGGCAGAGCCGAAGGCGACCATCGTCATCAAGAGCACCATACCCGTGGGCTATGTGGCTGCCGTGAAAAAGAAAATGGGCATCGAGAACATCCTCTTCAGTCCGGAATTTTTGCGGGAAGGCCGTGCCCTTTACGACAATCTCTACCCCAGCCGCATCGTGGTGGGCTGCGCTATGGAAGACGAAGAGCAGCGGGCCGAGGCCGCAGTGTTTGCCAAGCTTTTAAAAGACGCCGCCTTAAAAGAAGAAGTGCCCACCCTCATCATGGGCACCACCGAGGCAGAAGCGGTGAAACTTTTCGCCAACACTTATTTGGCCCTGCGGGTGGGTTATTTCAACGAGCTGGACACTTATGCGGAAATGCACGGCCTGGACGCCGGCAAGATCATCGCCGGGGTGAGCCTGGACCCCCGCATCGGCGGGCACTACAACAACCCCAGCTTCGGCTACGGCGGCTACTGCCTGCCTAAAGACACCAAGCAGTTGAAGGCCAACTACGCCGGGGTGCCGGAGGCATTGATCGACGCCATCGTGGCGACCAACGACGTGCGCAAAGCCTATATCGTCGAAAGAGTGCTGCAGCGTTTGCAAAGTTTGCCGGAAGAGAAGAGGACGGTAGGCGTTTACCGCCTCACCATGAAGTCTGCTTCCGACAATTTCAGAGAGAGCGCCATCCAAGGCATCATCAAAGGGCTGCAGAAAAAAGGCGTGAGCATTTTGCTGTATGAGCCCACGTTGAAGGAGAAAACTTTTTTGGGCTGCGAAGCGGAAAACGATTTTGCGAAGTTTGCAGAGCGCAGCGGCGTGATCTTGGCCAACAGGCTGGAAGAAAAGCTGAAGCCGGTGCGGGAGAAAGTTTATACCCGCGATATTTTCGGCAGAGACTGAGGGAAAAAGGATGCGTATCTTAGTGACCGGCGGGGCGGGCTTCGTAGGCTCCAACCTGTGCGCCCGCCTGGTGCAAAATAAAAAAGACGAGATCATTTGCTTAGACGATCTCTCTACCGGCAGGTTGGCAAACATCGAGCCTTTTATGCAGCTGCCCAATTTCACTTTTCTGCACAGAAACGTGCAGGAGCCTTTGGATATAGAGGTGGGGCAAATTTACAACGCCGCCTGTCAGGCCAGCCCCCCCGCTTATCAAAAGAGCCCCACCGATACTACCAAAACTTGCGTGCTGGGCATCCTCAACATGCTGGAGCTGGCTAAAAAATATGACGCCACGCTGCTGCAATTTTCTACCAGCGAAGTGTACGGCGAACCTTTGGTGCACCCGCAGCCTGAAACTTACAGGGGCAACGTGAACCCTATCGGCATCCGCAGCTGTTACGACGAAGGCAAGCGCTGTGCGGAGTCGCTGTGTTTCGATTACGCCCGCGAGTTCGGTGTGAAGATAAAAGTGATCCGCATCTTCAACACCTACGGGCCCAACATGGACCCCAAAGACGGCAGAGTGGTGAGCAACTTCATCATGCAGGCCCTTAGGGGGGAAGACTTAACGGTGTACGGCGACGGCACCCAGACCAGAAGCTTTCAATATATAGACGACCTGGTGGAAGGCATTTGGCGGATGATGAACACCAGCCGCAGTGATTTTGCGGGCCCGGTGAACTTGGGGAACCCGGGGGAATTCACCATGCTGGAATTGGCTGAGAAGGTGCTGCGGCTGACGGGCAGCAAGAGCAAATTGGCCTTTAAGCCCCTGCCGGGAGACGACCCCACCCGACGCAAAGCAGACATAGCCTTGGCCAAAAAAGAACTGCAGGGCTGGGAGCCTGCAGTGCAATTGGACGAAGGCTTAGAAAAGAGCATCGCTTATTTCAAAACGTTGGTGTAAGAAAAAAGCGGGAGTGAGAGATGTGACAGAGGCAATAGGGTGCCCCGAAAGAGAAACGAGCCGGGGCTATGAGATCGTAAAACGAGGGCTCGACTTGGTGCTTTCTTTGGCGGCGAGCATCGTTTTTGCGCCGTTGGTCCTCGTTTTGATGATGCTCATAGTTTTAAAAGACCCGGGCAGCCCTGTCTATTTGCATAAAAGAGTGGGGCAAAGGGGCAAGCCCATAAAAGTGATGAAACTGAGGACGATGCGCCAAGGAGCAGATCATCTTGAAGAAATGCTGACGCCGGCCCAATTGGAAGAATATAAAAAAGAATATAAAGTGGACGACGACCCCCGCCTCATCGGCTGGGAGAAAAAAGGCGACGGCAAAACTTGCTTCGGGGCATGCCTTCGCCAGTTCTCCTTAGACGAAGTGCCGCAGATCTTTTGGAACGTGCTGATAAAAGGCGACCTTTCCCTTGTAGGCCCTAGGCCTATCTTAGAAAGAGAATTACAAGAAAATTACAGCGCCGCAGAACAAAAACTCCTTCTTTCCGTGAAGCCCGGTATCACGGGCTATTGGCAAGCTTATGCCAGAAATGCGGCCAAATATGAAGACGGCAAGCGGCAGCAGATGGAGCTGTGGTACGTGAAGCATCGCTCGCTGTGGGTGGATGTGAAGATCATGTTTGCCACGGTGGGAGCAGTGCTGGGGAGAAGCGGAGTGTGAGCGAAGAAGAAAGCGATGATCGTTTTGCATTGCTCGTTTGATATTCGTTTAAAAAAATGGAGACCTTAGAAATACAGAGCTCCGAGATGCGAGAAAAAAGGGATGAAGACCATGGCTGTTTTGATCTGCGGCGGGGCCGGCTACATCGGCTCCCACATCAATAAATTATTGGCGCAAAAAGGCTATGAGACCATCGTCTTCGACAATCTCGTCTACGGCCACCGGGAAGCGGTGAAATGGGGCCGCTTCGTTGAAGGCGATCTGAAAAACAGCGACGAGCTTGATGCGGTGTTCGAAAAGTTTTCCGTCGAGGCGGTGCTCCACTTCGCGGCTTTCGCTTACGTGGGCGAAAGCGTGGTGCAGCCGGAAAAATATTATTACAACAACGTGGTGAACACGCTGAATTTGCTGCACGCCATGAAAGAGCACGGCTGCGACAAGATCATCTTTTCTTCCACCTGCGCCACCTATGGCGTGCCTGAAAAGTTGCCCATCACCGAGGACCTGCCGCAAAAGCCCATCAACCCCTACGGGGCCACCAAGTTGATGGTGGAGCGCATTTTTAAAGATTACGCTTGCGCTTACGGTTTGAAATTTGCAGTGCTGCGCTATTTCAACGCAGCGGGGGCCGACCCCAAGGGAGAACTGGGGGAGAGCCACAACCCAGAGACCCACCTAATCCCGCTGGTCTTAGAAGCGGCGGCGGGGGAAAGAGCAGACATAAAAGTGTTCGGGACCGACTACCCCACCCCCGACGGCAGCTGCATAAGAGACTACATCCATGTGAGCGACTTGGCAACGGCTCACCTTTTGGCCTTGGAATATTTAGAAAAGGGCGGGGCCAGCGACTTCTTCAATTTGGGCAATGCCCAAGGCACCAGCGTGCTTGAAGTGATCGAAACTGCCAAAAAAGTGACGGGGAAAAATTTTGCCGTCACCTTTGCGCCCCGCAGAGCGGGGGACCCGGCGGTATTGATTGGCAGCAGCGAGAAGGCGCAAAAAGTGCTGGGGTGGCGGCCCCGCTATGGGGATATCGAGACGATAGTGAGCCACGCCTGGCAGTGGCTGAAGAAGAGAGAGTACTGAGAAGAGGGCGAGATGAAGCTATCCATCGTCGTGCCTGTCTATAACGGCAGCAAATATATAAAGAACTGCATGGAAAATTTAGAGAGGCAGACCTTCACCGATTGGGAGGCCATCTTCGTGAACGACGGCTCCGCCGATGACAGCGGTGCCCTCTTGGAAGAACTGGTGAAAAGGGACAGCCGCTACAGTTGCATCCAAAAGGCCAACGGCGGCACTGCTTCCACCCGCAACGCCGGGATGGCACGGGCGAAAGGGCACTACATCACCTTCATGGACGTGGATGATGAACTGGACCCCACCATGTACGCCAAATTGGTGGAACTTTTAGACTCCAGTGGGGCCGATATGGCCATCTGCGGTTATTATTTCAAAGTGGAAGGGCCGCAGGGCACTGCCTATTTAGAGAAGAAAAGTTTCCCCTCTTGTGTCCTCGCCGCTAAGGAAGCGATAAAGGCCAAATTATTGGATCTTTACAACGCCGACATGATCAATAACGTGTGGAACAAGATGTACCGCCTCGAGCTGATCCGCTCCTTGGGCATCACCTACAGAGTCGGGCAGGTCTATACCGAAGATTGGGTCTTCAACCGCATGTTTATAGAGGGCTGCAACAGTATAGCCGTGACAGGCGAGTGCCTCTATTATTACATTCGCGAACGAACGGGCTCCACTTCCGAGCGCTATCGCGACGACTACTACACCATTCGCTACGATAAATATAAAGAATATCACGTGCACTTTAAAAATTTGGGGATGTGGGACGAAGGTTCGCGAGAATTTGCCAGCCGAGAGTTTATCGAACGCATCGCCGGCTGTTTGGAGAATATCTTCCACGCAGGGGACGAGCTCACAGAAAAGGCCAAGTTGGAAAAGATCGCTTGGATCATCGAGCAGCCTGCGGTGAGAGAGGCGCTCGCCTTTGCCCGCTGCCGCAGCAAAAAGATGAAGCTTTTGCTCTGGCCCCTAAAAATAAAAAGCATTTGGCTCACATATTTGCTCTATAAGACTGTATATGAAATAAGAAAATGCGATCCGGCCCTCTTTCATAAATTGAAGAGCAGACGCTGAAGAGAAAGGATGAATGGAGCATGAAGGTATTTTTTGTCAACCCCCCTTTTAAAGAGCAATACGGAAAATTTTCCAGGGAGCAGCGCAGCCCGGCCATCACCAAAAGCGGCTGCTTTTACTATCCCCTGTGGCTGATCTACAGCGCCGCCCGCATCGAAAGACAGCAGGGCTTCGAGATAGGCTTCATCGATGCCCCGGCAAAACAGATCACTTGGGAACAGACTATGGAGAAGATCGCCGAAGAGGGGGCCGCCAGCCGCCTCTTCGTGGTGGATTCCACCACCCCTTCCATCTATAACGATGTGGAATTTGCTGCGCAGCTGAAAGAGCGCTACCCCGAGGCCGTGGTGCTCTTGGTGGGCACCCATGTGTCGACGCTGCCGAAAGAAACGCTGGAGCTGAATGAAAAAATAGACGCGGTGGCCCGGCGGGAGCACGACCTCATCATCGAAGAAGTAGCCAAGGCCCTTAACGAGGGCCGCGATTGGCGCACCACTTTGGGCCTCACCTACAGAGACGAAGAGAAAAACATCAAGAGCAATGCGGACATGCCCTACATCACCGACATGGACGAGGTGCCTTTTGCGGCCGAATTCATCAAAAAACATTTGGACGTGAAAGATTATTTCATCCCTGTCTCTCTCTATCCCGAGATACAGATCTTTACGGGCAGGGGCTGTCCCTTCCATTGCTATTTTTGCCTCTACCCCCAGACCATGCACGGGCACACCTATCGCTTCAGGAGCGCAGAAAACGTGGTGGCGGAATTTGAATATATCGCCGCCAACTTCCCCCAAGTGAAAGAGGTGGTGATAGAGGACGACACCTTCACTGCCGACACCAAAAGGGTGAGAGAGATCTGCCGTCTGTTGATCGAAAAGGGCATCAACAAAAAGCTGCAGTGGATGGCCAACGCCAGGGTGACTTTAGACTATGAGACGATGGTGGCTATGCACAAGGCGGGCTGCAGACTTTTGCTGCCGGGCTTTGAAAGCGGCAACCAGCAGATCTTGAACAATATCAAAAAGGGGACGAAGGTTGAGCAGTTCAAGCCTTTCGTGGACAATGCCCGCAAGGCGGGGATGGAGGTGCACGGCTGTTTCATTTTCGGCAACAGGGGCGAGACTAGAGAGACGATGAAAGAAACTTTGAACGTGGCCCTCACCTTGAAGCTGGATTCGGCGCAATTTTATCCTTTGATGCCCTTCCCGGGGACGGAGGCTTATGAGTGGGCGGTGACTCAGGGCTATATGAGCGGCAAATATACGGACTATTTGCAAGAGGACGGCAACCACAACACGGCTTTTCATTTCGGGGATGTTACGGCGGATGAACTGGTAGAATATTGCAACTATTGCCGGCGCAGGTTCTATCTGCGGCCTTGGTATATCGGGCACAGACTGTGGAAGGGCTTAAAAGACCCGGACGATCTGTTGCGGGCGCTGAAGTCTTTCGGCAGGTTCAAGGAGTTTTTGTTTAGGTGAAAGGCGGGCGGGGGAAGAAAAGGAGTTTATCCATGAAGCAGTTTCTTGCTGCTCCGGTTGAGGAAATATATGAACGAGCTAAAAGCTACGACTATATCAGCTTCGATATTTTCGATACCCTCGTAAAAAGAGATGTGGCTGGGCCGGAGCAGGTCTTCGATCTGGTGGAACTGCGGTACAACAGGGAGCATGACTGCAAGATCGTCGGCTTCACCGTTCACAGGATCGAGGCGGAGAAAAGGGCAAGGCAGGCGGCCGGCAAAAAGGAGATAGATATATCCCAGATCTATCGTGAACTGGATTACGACGAAAAAACAAGACAAGAGTTGGCTGAACTTGAGATCGGCACGGAAAAAAGCGTCTGTGTCCCCAACATCCCTCTTGCGGAGATATATGAGCGTCTGCGCTCTGAAGGAAAGACTATCTATCTGATCAGCGACATGTACTTGCCGGAAACGGCGATCGGAGAGATCTTAAAACAGTGCCGCATAAGGGGATACAAAAAGCTTTATCTGTCTGCTGTCAAGCGCCGAGATAAAAGGCACGGGCTGTACGAAATTTTCCTGAAAGAAGAAAGGCTGGACGGAAAGACCGTCTTGCACATCGGAGACAACTTTATTCGCGATCATCTGTACCCTAAGGCAGTGGGCATAAATTCCCTGTGGCTGAGAAACGGGGAAAAGAGGTTTAAGTACGCACGGCGGCGGCGCGATAAGAGTTTGGAGAGCGATGTTTTAGCCTCTTTCATCGACAACCGGCTCGCAGGAAAGACGGACATCGACTACTGCACAGGGTATGCTGTCTTCGGGCCGCTACTCTATGCGTTCACGAAATGGCTCTTCAGCAGCGTCTGCGGCGGAAATTACAACAAGATCCTGTTCATCGCCCGCGACGCCTATCCTCTGCAAAAAGCCTTCAACATCATCAATGAGTGCGGATGGAAAGGGGATGCGCATTACCTCTGCCTCAGCCGTTTGACTATCTTGGGCGAGCTGTTCGACGGCACCTTCGATAAGAAAAGACTCATTGAAGAGGTGGCGGACAGGGTCGTCCTTTCTCTGGAAAAACTGCTCATACGGATGAATGCGTATGGAAAAGGCAGCTTGGAGTTGGCGCAAGAATCGGGCCTTGATCTGCAAAACGACCTTTTTCTCGCGCGGCCTCTGGGGAAAAAGGAGGCGGAGTTCCTCGACAGGGTGATCGAGCAGAAACGGCCTCAATTTTCGGCGGAGGCGAAGATATTCGAGGATTATGTGTCGCAGTATACGGCGGACGGCGACAAAGCCGCCGTGGTGGATATAGGCTGGCACGGCACGGCGCAGTATGCGCTGGAAACCGCCGTCAGGAAGCTTTGCATCGACTGCGATATAGACGGATTCTACCTCGGCACCGACGCCAGAAAGTATCAGGCCAGACTCCACCTCAGGACACAGGGATTTTTGGCAAATGAACGTTCGGGGCAAGAGCAGTGGCTGAAAATAAAAGCGACACTGTGGCTGATCGAATTTTTCGCCGCAGCGCCCCAGGGGACGACGGTGTCTTACAGGAGAGAAAACGGCAAAGTCCTGCCTGTTTTCAAAGAGGAAACAACCGAGGAATTCCGGGCTGCCAAAAACACGGTGGACAAAGCCGTCTTCGAACTGCAGCGGGGAGCTTTGGACTTCGTCAGGGATTTCCGGGATTCAAGACTTTCGAGCTGCGTCACTTTCAACGAGGAACAGGCTTTCGCCCCGCTCTTTGACCTTTGCGCCTTCCCGACGGAGCAGGTTCTGGAACGGTTCGGCGACCTGCCCTATTTCGACACCCAGTATTCCTATGTGGCCAAGCCAAGGCCCTTGATCCATTATCTCTTCCATCCTGACGCCTTGAAGAACGATCTCGGCAACTCGGGCTGGAAGATCGGGTTCATGCGCAGACTGGCGCACAATTTCCCCCTGCCGTATTACAGCATTTATAAAACCTTGATGAAGATGTTCGCCAAGTAGACGGAGGGGCGCAAAAAAAGCGGTCAGGAAGTTTATGTTTCGTGTGGAACTCAAGATCACTCGTTCTATAAGGAGAAAATGAGCGATGGACGGAATCAGATTCGCGGTCATTTTGCTGACCTACAACCGCCTCAGTTCCCTGAAGACAGCTCTTGCAAAATACGACGAGCAGACCAAACTGCCGACGCACATCCTGGTCGTGGATAACGCCAGCACGGATGGGACGGAAGAATATCTGCGCGAATGGCAGAACTGCCCGGACGGCAAGTACAAACGCATCGTTGTGAGATCGCCTTATAACGGAGGAGCCCCTTGGGGATATATGTGCGGTCTGGTAGAAGGTATGAAATTAGATTGCGATTTTCTTTTTACGGCAGATGATGATGCATATCCCGAAAAGGAGATGCTGGAAAGATTGGAAGAAGGCTACATAGCCTTAAGTGATAAAAACGTTTCTGTGCTTTGCACTTCTGTTCTGAATCGTGGCGAATATGATACTTCTCATCGAGAAAGGCTTAAAAAGGGGCTTTTAAAGGTAGGAGTATCGAGAGTGGCAGAGGAAATTTATCGCCAAAAGGCATTCTCCATCGACATCTTCAGTTGGGTAGGCGCGGCTATAAAACGAGAAGCAGCCGTTAAGACAGGGTTACCTATTAAGGATTATTTCATGCACTTTGAGGATGTAGAATATTCTCTTAGGGTTGGCAAAAAAGGAGCTATTTATTGTATACCTCACAGTATCATGCACCACGATAACGATGGGATCAACGATAGCAAAGTTTTGTGGAAGCATTATTACGATACGCGCAATTGGATCGATCTGGTCCGCAGGCATTTTCCCCGGCGATATTACTACGTGGCCGTGCTGGAACAATATTTAAAACACTGCACGATACTTGCCGTGATCTTCAGAAATAGAAGCAAGGGATACAGGAAAATGTGCATGGCTGCGATTCAGGACGCGGTAAAGAATAGATTGGGAAAGATCGAACCGGCCGAAATACAGAGAAGATGGCTGATCGAGAGATGAAAGCCACAAAAATTACCAATAGACTCAAAAATTTTGTTCTGATGCTGACAGCTCATACCGCCGGATTTGACGAGAAATGATCCGTTCAAACAAGGACGGCAACGCAGGGCAAACCGGCCTTTAGACAGCCGTGCAGGATCCAATGTCGGCGCGGGAGCCTGAGGCTGAACCGTTTACCGACGCAGGAGATACGAGGTGCTGCCATGATCAAATTGCTTTTGTGGATAGCGTGGTTGCTTGTCCTGTTTGCAATTGCGGTCAAGTTATCCCGAAAGAATTTATTTACGCCACAGATAGGTTTTTTAGCGGGCTTTATCTTTCAGGCGCTCTATGCCATTTTTTATGTAGATTGTTGGCAACTAGACTTTAGTGAGATGACCATGTTGATCCTTTTTTGCGGGTCGGGGACATTTTTGTTGGCATCTCTCGTGATGCAATGCCTTTATGAAAAATATAGCATAACCCTGTTGCCGCACCCAAGGATCCCGCAAAGCGAGGCAAATTCAGTCAAAAGCACCTGCGGCACTATCGATGCAAGATGGAAGTTGTTGTTGTTCCTCGGTTTTCAGGTGGGCGTATTGGTTTGGCTCAGCTATTTTGTTATCGGTTATAGCGGAGGTGCCGGGCTGTCCGAGGCCATAAAGGTATTCAAGGAAGCGCAGCGTTCCGCTCGCGAAGTTACGGCGATGGGCATGCCTGTGCTGCTGAAACTTACGGAGTCATTTTGCGAGGCCGTTGTCTATGTGTGGAGCTATATTTTCATTCTCCGTGTCATTTACAAGGAAAAGACGCACAAATGGCTCCTCATTCTGAATTATTTGGCAGGCTTGAGCGCCGGCACCATCATGCATGGGGGGAGGGGAAACTTTGTGAATCCGCTGGTCGGCGCTGTTGTACAGGCCTATTTTATATATGGCAGCTATAAAAAATGGGATTTTAAGATCCCTTATAAAATAATCGGCATTTTCGCTTCAACAGCGGCATTCATCGTTGTCACATTTCAGAGATCGCAGTTGCTTTTAGGGCGAAGCACCGCACACATCCCCTGGGCAGATTATCTTGCGGTCTATTTTGCCGCTGAATTGAAAAACCTGGATATTTTTGTTCGAGGGGGCGTCCTTTCTGCCGATATCACTACCTGCTACACACTGGCGGATACGATCAGGTTTATAGGAGAACTGTTCAATATACCCTCTTGGGTCCATTACTGGAACAATCCTTTTAGGTCTATCAACGGTTTTTTTCTCGGCAATGTGGCAACTACTTTTTATGCTCCGGCCCATGACGGAGGAGTTTGGGCTGTGATTTTTTTCATGGCTATCATGGCCATTATCTGCCAGATAGCTTTTCAAAAGGCGAGGCGCATAAGGCAGAGCGACGGCATCAGGTTCGATATCCTCTTTTATTCCCACGTTTATGTGCAAATACTTTTTTCTTTCTTCTCCATGAAGTTTTACGAACAAGTCATCTGCCCGACGATGATCAAGATCCTTTTGAGTTGGTGGATAACTGTTTTTGTTTTGGAACGAGTGCGGTTCGGGATACAATGCAAACTCACAAAATGCAGGCTTTTACAGAGAAAGGATCTGTAAAATGGACAGGGTCGCATTGCTCACTTATCATTCAGGCTATAACTTCGGCTCTGTTTTGTAGGCTTATGCTACCCAAAAGGCACTGCAAAACTTGGGCTGTGCCCCAACTATCATCAATTACAGGATGAAGGAGCAAAAGAGGATCTATAACCAGTTCGGCATGAAAAAACCGGGCATAAAGGGAGCTTTGACACGTAATGTAGAAAACAAAAAATTTGTGGTTGGCTTTATAGGCAATGATGCAATTGATAGATAATGCCACATAATGGCATTTAAAACTTATATATGGAGTATTATCACGATAAAAAGCATAGAGAGGGAAAATAAATTATGACTGTTCTTCAAGAAATAGAATTGAATATCCTCAAAGAGGTTATAAACCTGCTTGATAGGAATGGTCTACATTATTGTGCGATTGGCGGGACATGTTTAGGAGCTATTCGACATAACGGATTTATTCCCTGGGATGATGATATTGATATCTGTATGCCACGAAAAGACTATGAAGTGTTCCGGACAGAAGTCTACAAACAGCTACCCGAACATTTGAAGAAAATGGATTATGACGTGTCCTTTAGCCACAATTTTGTTTTTTTCAAGGTTTATGATGAGACTACCACGCTGATTGAGAAAAACGCTATGTATTCACCTGACAGGATTACAGGAGTTTTTGTAGATATTTTCCCATTGGATGGAGTTCCGAACGGAACTCTGTCCAAGAAACTTTGGTTTCTTCGTTATTACATGCTCAGAAAAATGAATGATCTGGTGAGATTTAATGATCCTCCGGAGAGCATCAAACAGAAAATCAAAAAGCCGTTTGCCAAGGCCTTGCTGAAAGTTTTCAGATATAATTACTTTACCGATCGCTTTTTGAAACTTGCATCAAGATACTCCGCAGAGAATTGCAAGGTAGTTCACTATAATGGCTATCGGCCCAAAGATACACTTAAACACACACATGTAAGGGATTATTTTTACAATCAGATCGAAGTTCCATTCGAGACCATCAAGATCAAGATTCCAAGGGAATACGATAGATATCTCACAGAGAAATACGGGGACTATATGCAACTGCCTCCTGAAGATGAAAGGGGCAAGTGGCACAATGTAGTCGTGAGCGACATGGAAAAACCTTGTGCCTATTATAAACAGAAAATCGCTGAGTACATGAAAGATAATGGAATGGGGTATTTAGTGAGGATGTAGAAATGTGAAAAGATTGGGAAAGATAACTGAAATAAAAGACAAATATTGGCAGTTGCCTGTTCAAGCGTGGGCGTGTCTTTGGTTCCTGTTCTGTTCTTTCATGCAGAAGGGCATTTCGGTACTGAGCACACCGATATTTACACGCCTTCTGTCAACAGCGGAATATGGACAGTACACTGTCTTCAATTCATGGTTTAGCATCCTGTCAATTTTCATTACACTGAGCCTTTACCAGGGAACATATCTTCAAGGCATTGTGAAGTTCGATAAAACGAAAGATGTATACACCTCATCCTTGCAAGGGCTTTCCACGCTGCTTACCTTGGGGTGGTTTTTGATTTATTTCCTCTTCAGAAATTATTGGAATGCGCTGTTTGATCTGAACACAGTACAGATGATATGCCTTCTTGTCATGTGCTGGACAACATCGGTTTTTGGCTTCTGGGCAACGGAGCAGCGGGTAGAATACAGGTATCTCCGTCTGGTTACTGTGACGATCCTTGTAACTTTGCTAAAACCAGCATTGGGGATCATCGCAGTCGTCTGCTCTGAGACCGATAAAGTTACAGCTCGTATTGTCACTCTGGCTGCTGTGGAGTTCTTCGTATACATATGGCTTTTCCTTTCACAGATGCGGAAAGGCCAAAAATTTTACTCGAAGGATATCTGGGTATATGCGCTGGTTTATGCAATTCCATTGATCCCGCACTATTTTTCGGCAAGCGTATTGGGCGGTGCGGATCGTATCATGATTAAGGCTATGGTGGATGAATCCTCAGCAGGGATTTATGGCCTTGCATATTCCATTTCACAAATCATGATGATGTTCAACACATCTCTGATCCAAGCGATTAACCCTTGGCTCTACCAGATGATCAAGCAGAACAGGACAAAAGAAATGCGGAAAGCAACATATCCTTCTATTATCGTTGTAGGTATCATGAATCTTCTGCTTATTGGGTTCGCACCGGAAGTAGTTTTGATATTTGCACCGCCATCTTACAGAGAAGCTGTTTATGTAATTCCGCCTGTGACCATGAGCGTGTTTTTTAGGTTTTTTTACGATCTATTTGCTTGTTTTGAGTTTTATTATGAGCGCACGAAATATATTGCCACGGCTACTGTCGTGGCAGGTGCCACGAACGTTGCGCTCAACTATATATTTATAGGTATATTTGGCTACTATGCCGCAGGATACACGACACTGTTCTGCCACATGATGTTTGCGATTGCTCATTACTGTTTCATGAGGAAAGTCTGCAAGGAAGAGATAGGCGGGGTCATGCCATACCAACTCAGAGTTTTGATAGGCATATCGGCTGCCTTTATGGCTGTGGGGGGGCTGCTTATGATTACCTATGATTACGCATTCATTCGATATGGAATATTTGTCGCGCTATTTCTAGCTTTTATGGCTAAAAGGAAAGAGATACTGCAGGCATTGTCTGGAATTTTGAATCTGAGGAGTCAGTGGGCAACTAGTCGTGCCCAATAGAATCGCTCTGCCCTCCAATCTGATACCAAAGCTGAACTGTTTAATATAAATTCAAACAGGAGAATGGAAGCAATATGAAAAGCTATATTAAAAATGTCATTCTTGTAATGTCCGGAGGGTCTGGGGCGAGATTCGGAGCTGACTGCCCGAAACAATACTGCCTCATGAACAACCGCTATGTCATTGATTACGTCATGGATGCATGTCGTCATAGTACACTTGCAGATGCAGTGGTCGTGGTCTGCACAAAGGAATATTATAGTTTTATAAGGGAGCGGTACGCTTGCCCTGCGGTTATTGGCGGCAATTCCCGTCCCGAGTCTGTGGCAAATGGGATCCGGTATGTCAAAGAACACTATGCCTGCGAGAAACTGATCATCACGAATGCAGTATGTCCGCTAGCGACGAGTGAGCAGTACGATAAGTATTTTAAACTCCTAGACGAGAACGACTACGTTCTCACAACATGGAAACTCGCTCCGGCGCTTCATAGGTTTGATGGAACCAGGGTTGACCGCGATGATTACTTCAATGTCATGGAGCCGGATGCTTACCGATTTCCCATGCTGTATGATAACTTCGACTTCATGAGCCTTAAGAAGTACATTTTTCACAATATGCCGGAAGACAGCAAAGGTTATTTCTGTTTTGATTACCCGTATACTATGAAGCTCACATATCCTCACGATTTGAAGCTGCTTGAGGTATTATACGATGACATAGTCAGCCAGCCCGGACGTGAGGAAACGTTACAAGTAGTTAATAATTACCTGTCTGCGGATGGCAGACAGGGTGTTAGTCGGTGGATCATGTCTGTTCAGAGGCATATGAAAGAAATGGTACAAAACTATTCTGTTAGTGCATATGCCCTCAACTGCCAGACAGAGGCGAATGTTGTGTTCGAGGCAGATTCTGATAGGTGCGGCAAACTAATCTTTAAGTTTACCCCATCCTCGTTCCATTTCAATAAGGAATTAACGTATTATCGATACTCTGCGAAGGGATTAATGGCCGAACTGGTCGGATATGACACACAGTTCAACGCTATTGTATTAAAACAGGTCAAGCCGGGTTTGCAGGTGCGATTTTCTTTAGATAACGATGAACTTCGCAGTTTTTACGATTCAATTTCAGAGAATATGATATCGGCATCAGCTATAAGGGACTCAACTGAGCCACTTCCGACTATACAAAGCGAGTTCGAAGAATACGTCGATGCATCGGGTCATTATACCTATTTGCTTCAATTTCGCAAGACGATGGAGGCCAAGGCACGCAGAATATGGGCTCTGTATTTTGAGGATGCGCCAAAGTATTTCCTCCACAGAGATCTTCACCGCCGTAACATACTTATGTCAGAGAAGGGTTGTGTTGCGATTGATCCGAGAGGGGCAATAGGACCTAAGGAGTTTGAATTTGTCATCCCCTTTATCATAGAGTTAAGGGATCAAAGAGAGAAGACGGTGCCACTGTATAGGGAGATGTTCGCATACTTCTCCAAATACTGCGATAAGGAGCGCCTCGCGGCAGCAATGTTTATCTTCTGGGTATATAAAATGGATGATTACGTTTTTCAGAAGAACGACAACTACTCCCTTGCTCAATGGTGTGCGGAGAGCATAGTTAGGCTATATTTTAAGGACATGGAGCACGCAGCAGATGCCGAAGAGATGCCTGATTTGCTTAAGACCGCACCGTGATATGAAATGACCGATTATCAGATGGTGTTTATATCCAGAAGCGTAGGAAGAAGTGATTGAACGTTGGTAGGGAAGCAAATTAGACTGATTATTTTTGACATGGACGGGACATTGTACGAACTGAGTGACGTCATAAGCATGAATTATCGCATGCAGGTCGATTTCTATTCGGAACATATGGGAGTTACTGCCAACGAAGCCATGAAGGTCTTTACACAAAATGACATCCTGCCTGTTATCTCGCCGACAGCCCGCTCTGCGACAGAATTCTTCTCAAGCTCCGGTATGGATTTGTCTGCATGGCAGAAATATCGCAACTCACATTTTGACGTAAGCTGTATCGATGTGGCCAAGGCGGTTGGGACAGGCATCATAAAGGATTATCATGTTAGGTACAAGCTGTGCTTGCTGACAAGCAATTCTTACGTAAACGTAATCAGGATTCTGGACAGACTTGAGATTCCGATTACTGAATTTGACCAAATCGTTTGCAGCGACCATAACTATGAGTTTGAGAAGTTCCATAAGCTGCGCGCCATGCAGTCAATCATGAGGCACTTTGATGTTTTGCCGAAGAAATGTCTGTCAATTGGTGATCGGTTTAATACGGATGTAGCTCCTGCTTTGGAACTGGGAGCGTATGGTATTGTCGTAAATCACCCATGGGCAATAAAGGAGGTTTATAAATTTCTTTCTTCTGATGATTGCCTAGATATAAACCAGACAGCTTTCTCATTCTATCGTGCGATGTCTGGAACAAAGCGTTAAAGCAATAATTATATAGTATATCAGGAGAATAAAGGGGGTAAAAGGGGATGCGTATTCTAATCATAGGTGGAACCGGAACAATTGGTTCAGAGCTTACAGATTTTTTGAGACAACAGGTTTGCAACCAATTGTATATTGTGTCAAAGTCAACGGAAACTGTTCATGCAGACAATATAAAATATATACATGGTGATATTTTCGATCATTCTTTTTTTGTAAAAGTGCTAGAAAAAGGATATGACTGTATTGTAGATTTTATGATTTGGAGCCCGAACGAATTAAAGAATAATTTAGATACGATTTTCCGTAACTGTAAACAATATATAGCGATGGGAACCAGTTCCGCATACGCAAAAACTAATGGCCTAATTGATGAAAATGCAAAAAGATTTACAGATATTTATCCTGATGAAGCGAAACAAACATACAGATATGTAATAGAAAAAGCTGTTGCTGATGATGTTATCATGCATTCCAGATATCAACACTGGACTATTATTCGGCCATGGGTAACTTTCAATACAAGAAAACACGTACTTGTCACTGTTCCGGTAAGTGTATGGTTATGGCGGTTTATTCATGGGAAAACAATTGTTATCCCACGAAAAGTTTTAAGAAAAAAGTGTTCCCTTACATATGCAAAAGATTCGGCGAGAGCTATTAGCAAATTGGTAGGCAATGATAAGGCTTTAGGCGAAATAGTCAATGTTACGACAGATAAAGCAACCACTTGGGCAGAAGTATTAGAGTTATATAAGACTGTTTTGAGTGAAAAAATGGGGGGGGTGGAGCTCAAACCGCAGTTCATTAATAATGACGCTGTTTTTTGGAAAAATATGCCATCCCAGTTTGACCCAATAGTTAGGGATAGGTGTTATGATAGGTGTTTTTCCAATGAGAAGTTAAACGCCATTTGCGGAGAGAAGATTGTTTTTGGTGATCTCAAAAGCAATTTGGAAATATGTATAGATAAATTGTTATTTGATGCATCTTGCAAAATTGATCCTATAGATCCAGTCTGGTGTGGAATTATGGATAGGTTATCACATGAACATACAGAATTAAGCGAGTTTTCAAGTGCAAAGTCAAAATTAAAATATATAATTTTTCGCAGTGCATTTTTGTCATTGCTCTATAGAGCAATACGATATATTATAGATTCGAAAACCCGTTTCGTTTATAAGCCAAACATTGAGCCATAGTCTAATTGATTCTGTGTGAGCAATGCAAGAAAGTCAGAGCTGTCGAACCCGATGTCACGAAGTTTTATTAAAGCGTGAAGGGTGGATGATTTTGGTTGGTTGTCTCATCTTTCGGCTTTATTAAGCAGGCTTCTGAACCGATAAAAACAGAAAGGGAGCAAAAATGGATATTTTGGTATTGGGAGGGACGGGGACAATAGGAAGGCCGCTTGTCAGGTTACTTTCTAAGGAGCACAAGGTTTTCTATGTCTCCAGACAGAATACAATGGGGGGGTACAAGCGGAACATCTTGCGGGCAATGTCTTCGATGATGTTTTTCTGAATGATATCCTTCATGATAAAAAGTTTGACTGCATCATTGATTTCATGTGGTATAAATGCGATGCTTTTTCTGCCCGGTATGAAAGACTGATGCGTGGCACAGAGCATTATATAGGTATGAGCTCCAGCGCGGTCTACGCAGACTCAAATATGCCGATCTCGGAGGACATGCCCAGGGTATTGGATATCTGTACCGAGGAGGAAAAGAGGCGGTCATACGAATATCATTTGGAGAAGGCACGCATTGAAGACCTGCTGAAAAAATCACAATATCGCAACTGGACACTGATCCGCCCGCACGTCACCTACAATTCAAATCGCATTCCGCTGTTCATATGGGAAAAAGAACAGTGGTTTTATCGTGTCCTGCAAGGTCATACCCTTGCACTTACAGAAGATATGATGGATAAACGCACCGTACTTACTTATGCGGGCGATGTGGCGTCCATGATCTCTCAACTGATAGGCAGAAAAGAGGCGTTTGGAGAAGTTTTCAATATTGCTTCAGATCGCTGGATAACGAGAAAAGAAATTGTTGATACCTACCGTAGGCTGTTCGACGAATTATTCGGAATCAACATGAAAGTCAAGTACCTAGATGATATCAATGTCCTGCGCAAGGCGTTTCCGGAGAAAAGAGATCGTATTGACACCGACCGTATGTTGAACAGAGTTTATGATATTACCAAGTTTAAGCAACTTGTGGGGACGGAGAATATGATATTTACAAATTTCTACGATGGAATGCGAAGATGTTTTAGTGAATGCGTTGACGGACTTGACATAGAGCATCTCAAATATGAGGATGGATTTTTCTGTGCATTTATGGATAGATCCACGGGAGAGTATACACCGCTAAAGTATTTTACCAAAAAAGGCGGCATAAAATACATACTTGGTAGATTATCACCTTCGTACGTTGTTGCAAAGAAAATATTTTACAGGCTAAAGGAACGGATCTATTAGATTATGCCTAAATGCATTTAAATGCACAGGGGGCATAACGTCAAGGAAAAATAACAGTTTAATGAAGGGCACACAGACTTCCACGCAGACACAGTTTTTTCAGATAACTGAGGGGCGGTAAGGGCTTTTTATCATTTGGAGAAGATGTATAGGAGATCAGCAATATGTTGGCGTGTACGGCAAACAGACAAGGGGAAAGCGTGAAATGATGATCCAAAACAAGTTTGAAGAACTGTACGAAAAATTTATTTTGTGTTGGCAAAAGGCAGATAAGAAAAAACGTCTGTTCATTTACATAGGCGTATATACTGCGGTTTTCCTAGTGACTTTGCTGATAGCCTACAGTTCGTTTTTATTGGCGAACAAATCTTTTGTTTGGATACATGACGGGAGAAACCAGAACCTTCCTGTATTGGTTTATGTTGGTCGCTCATTGCGTCGCATTATTTTGGACCTATTGGGGGGAAGTCTTTCCGTGCCTCTTTTTGATATCAGTTTGGGATCGGGAAGTGATGTTATTGGCATTTTGAATCATATAGGTGGAACTGATCCTTTACTTTTACTTTCAGCTTTTGTTCCAACGAGATTTAGCGAATATTTATATGCTTTTTTGGCGATATTCAGAGTTTACCTTGCCGGTCTCAGTTTTTCTTATTTATGTTTTTATTTCAAAAAAAGAAAGTTTCACACATTGATCGGTAGCGTATCGTATTGTTTTTGCGGCTTTGCATTATGGGAACCTTTGTATGTCCCATTTTTTGTTTACCCAATGCAAGTGCTGCCTCTTCTGATAGTAGGAATAGATCGGATATTAAAAAAAGAAAGATCATATGTTTTTACGCTAACTGTATTCTATGTTTGCTTATGCGGATATTATCATTTATACATGATGTCAATAATGGTGTTTTTCTATGCTGCAGTAAGATTTTTCGATTTGTATAAGACAAACCGTTGTAAAGAATTTTTGCTGGCACTGATAAGGGGTACTGGTGCATATTTGTTGGGCCTTGCACTAGGGGCTATTGTTTTTTTGCCGGCCGTAGGAGAATTCATACAGAGCAGCAGAATTGGACACCATTCCATTAACCCTTATCACTGGCGATATCAGCTTTCTTTGCTTATAGGATTGATATATCCTTTATGGTGTAATAACATTTGGTATTTGACTTTTGCGGCTATAGCTGTTTTTGCTTTGGTTATACTGTTCTTCTCTAAACAAAGAAGAACATTAAAGATTCTTTTGATGACAACTTTTGCCACTCTATTTACAAGTGTTGGCGGGCAGATTATGAACGGGTTCCAATATCCGTCTCAAAGATGGTGTTTTGGGCTGGCACTTGTAATTGCGTATACGATAGTAGAAATGATGCCGGAGATGTTGAAGTTCACACGGAAACATCTGGTGCTATATATTATTATTCTTGCTACATATGCTGTAGCTTCTTTTATTTTAGTATCCAATCGAAATTTATCGTCTGTCATAGGCGGTTTTCTCTTTTTAGTTATAACGTTTTTATTCCTTAGCATGTCAATGCAAGAAACGAAAGTTCCGGACAAAGAAGGGGGACGTGCCACGAAGACAAGATGGCATTATTCGGAAATTATGTGCCTGCTGTTAGTAGTACTTAATGTGGGCACGAATGGAAGATATATGTATTCGGAATGTAAATCAGTGCATGAAAAATGGGGCTATGAAATTAAACGGTTCCAAGATAATGCCATACGTGAACTGGAGCCGTATTTATTAAAAAATCCCATCGGACGTTGCGACAGCACGAGTTTTGCGTTAAATGCGGCGATGATATGGCAGATCCCGGATATGTACTCTTATTTTTCTATAACCAACAAAAATCGCATTGAATTTTGGCAAAGGATGGAAATTTATAAAAATAATTTATCCTTCTTACTATACAACACCGATCAAAGGACGATCGCCAATACATTGTTTTCCGCGTGCTATCAGTTAGAGTCTTCAAATGCGCGGGGCTATGTTCCTTTTGGGTACAGCGAAGTTGCGCAGTCAAAAAAGGGAATCATCTACAAAAACGATTATGCGCTGCCATGGGGATATACATACGACAAGGTGATTTCATATGAAGAATTAGATGCCCTGAATGGCCTTGAAAGGCAGGAAGCAATGCTGCAGGCAATTGCTCTGGAGCAGGCAACAGAGCATACAGCAAGGGAGAATCGCGTCAACTATGACGCTAAACGAGTGCCCTATACAGCTAAATTCCGCGATTGCGAATATAAGAACAGGTCGCTGACCGTTAAGCGCCCCAATGCAACTATTGATTTGAATTTTGCAATGCCGGCGGGGGTGGAGGGGTATCTGCGTCTGCATGGTTTTGACATCAATGATTCGGGACTGGAAACATTCGTATTTAGAGTAAAGTGCGATAATATCCAAAAGTGGGCACAACCGACCTCGCGATCTCACATACACTATGACAATAGAGAAAACTATCTCGTTAACTTGGGATACAATAAAGCAGAACGTACAAGCCTGACCATCACCTTCCCCCGCTCCGGCACTTTCAAACTTAAGGATATCGAGCTTTACGCTCTGCCTTTCACCAACTATCCTGCCCGGGTGAACGCCCTTCGGGCGGAGCCGTTAAAAAACATCAAGTGGGGCACCAACGAATTGAGCGGCACCGTCGACCTCACGAAAGACAAGATCCTTTGCGTCAGCGTGCCCTACAGCAAAGGCTGGAGCGCTACTGTGGACGGCAAAGAGGAAAAGATATTGCGGGGCAATTACATGTTCATGGCCCTGCCCTTGAAGGCTGGGCATCACGACATCGTCTTCAGCTACTGCCCGCCGGGGCTGAAAGCAGGGGCGGTGCTCACCCTCCTCAGCTGGGGCATTTTGGCGGCAATGCTGTGGAGAGACAGAAGAAAAGACGGGGCTTCTTCTAGGCAAGCGTAGAAAGAGAAGTGTCCATTAAACGACTTGGGAGCGTAAAATATGTCCGGATACAGTTGAACACGGTTAAAAGATACATGGGAGAGCTAAAAATGGAAATGAAAAACTTTGACAAAGAATATGTTCAAAGGACAAAGAAGATCATAGAAACAATGCCGAAGGATTATGAATATGAAGTGACTTTGCTGCTTAATTGTCTTAATGGGTTGATATGCCTGCCGATAGAAAAGGAACCGGACAAAGCATCTGCTTTTGAAAAGGAGTGCGTTGACAAACTAAAAGAATTGGGTGCCATAATTAAGGAAACCTCAGATGAAAAGACCTTCAGAACCGTTCGTAACGCCATCGCTCATGCACACGTTGAACCTAAAAATGATGATTCGCGAATCCAGAGCCTTGAACTGATTGATATATATCCTAGAACTGCTAGAACTGGAGAATGCCATACTAAGTACATTTTTCTGTTGAACAATTGAAAGAATATGCTTTGTTCGTTGCAAATCTCTATCTTAAGCGATACAAAGATTGAATAATTGAGGCCCGTAAGTAGACCTTGCCCTCTGCCGGATTTTAGATCATAAAAATCTTCTCGTACACAGACTTAGACTACCCGCAAATATTTCGGAGTTTGGGAGCTGTGTCCCGTATTATTTTGTGTGTAATATTGGGCCTTATCAACCGTGGACTTGGAGTATTTTTTCTGCACAGAGCCTGCTTAGTTGCGACTGCAATTATCGAAGACCTCAGTGGGAAACGCTTCCCCATCTCGGTGTTTGGTAGTGTCAAGATTTATGCGCAAATTTTTTGTTCTCTAGTAGAAAAAGATCTCTGATTTATATCCATACCTTATTCAGCAACATCTAAGTGTTTCGTGTTCATATACTTTTTATTTCCCCATTGTGTACCGGCTACATAACGCAGCCTAGCACAAAC
>CANRJC010000024.1 GCA_947630795.1 uncultured Phascolarctobacterium sp.
GAATGCTTTGCCCTTTGCAGGGTTCTGACTTTGATATTTTGCCGGAGGATTTTGCCAACGATTACTTGACACTGTCAAAAGGGCGTGAGACAAAGGGAAAGAGGTGACAAAGAGGCGGCTCTTATGGTACAATGTACGGAGATTATCGTGGATTATTGTGCGCTGAGGTGACTGAGTTCACACGGCGCGTTAAGGAGAAGGGTGCATGATGGCAGAAGACGGCAGAAAAAAGTCGGGACTTTTTCGGAAGGTGGGCGGTCTTTGCCTCGGCGCCCTTTTCTTTATCGTGGGGCCGACGCAGGCTGCCAGGGCCGCCGCTTATTTCGATCTGGCCGATGACAGCAAATACGAAGTGCCGCGGTTCGACGAAGAGGAAGAGCAGGAAGTGAGCAGACGAACACGGCAGGCCCGGCGAGAGATCGATGAGCTGCAAAATAAACAGACCGGGGCTCGCATTGAAACGAAAGAAAACAAAGCGGCGCAAGAAAGCAAAGATGCGCCGGAAGAAAGCGCCAAGGAGCGGCGCAAACGTTTAAAAGACGAAGAGAGCAGGCAAGAGGCCTCCAAGCCGGTGCATATGACCGCCGATCATGCGGAGTATGACAATGAGAGCGGCGACTTTCACGCCAGCGGTCACGTGGTGATCACTCAGGGCAAGGAAGTTTTGAAGACAGATTACGCCGAAGGCAATTTGAAGACCGGCGATGTGTGGCTGCGCACCGGCGCCGTCGTCGAAGAAGAGGGCATGCGCTCCAGCGGAGCCTGGGGCTATTACAATATCAACAGCGGCACAGGGCAATTGGAGCAGATCAAGGGCCGCTCTCTCAAAGACAGATTCACAGCACCCCGGGCGGTGATCGCCGACGGGAAAATGGTGGCCGATCAAGGCGGCACCATGACCCGCTGCCCGGCGATAAAAGAAAGACCTTGCATGTCGATCGAGGCCAAGACTTTCGAGATCATCCCCCGCGACAAGATCATAGCCCGCGATGTGAAGGTCTACTTCAAAGGCCGCCACATTTATTCTCGGGATCTGTGGGTAAACGACTTCAATTCCGATAAGACCGAGAAGATCATGCCTCGCTTCGGCTGGGACGGGCACACCAACGGCTTTTATGCCAGCTTGGAATACAGCAAATTTTTCAGCCCCAAAGATCTGCTGGAATTGAACCTTACTCAATTCTCCAGAGCTAAATACAAACCGCAATACAGTTTCACTCACGATGAAAAAAATTTCAGCGTGGAATTTTTCGACGGTTGGGAACTGGACGACGACATTTGGTATAAAAAAGAGTACGAGCTGCGGGCCAAATACAAAAACCATCACCTCATCGACGGTTTTCCTCTCTCTTACGACGGCTACTGGAACCGGGGCCGTTGGAGCCGCCTCGACAGAAATTATCAAAGCTGGCACACAGAGTATGCCTTCTTCCTGCGTTGGGACCCCATCTATCTTTTCAATTCGAAAAACACGCGCCTCAATTTGGCTGTGGGCCGCAAGTTCGTTCACGAGAGCCGCACCGGCGACACGGTGAAGTCCGATTTGCAATATTACACTTTGAGTCAGCGGGTGACCCCCAAGATCACCGCTTGGGCAGGTTATTACAGAGAGACCCGCACCAGCGCTCTCTTCGATATCGGTCAGCCGGATATGGGCAAGGAGCTGCGCACCGGCCTCAACTACGTTATGGACGATCGCAACAGTTTTTCCGTAATCAACCGCTACGATCTGGAAGAGCACAGCCAATACGAGACGGACTTTCAATGGTTGCATCGCTTCTGTTGCTGGGCTCTGGAATTCCGTTACGAAAGAGAGCATTACTTAAAAGACGGGGAAGATAAGGGCTCGTTTAAAGTAAAATATTACTTCTATTGGTGAGAAGGGAGAATGAAGATGCAGGACATGGACGTTATCAAAAAAAGAATGGCAGAACACATCGCATTGGTCGAAGCTGTGACCCAAGGAGATCTGCCGGCTCGTTTGGCGAATGTGGCCGAAAAGATCCGCGAGGCGTTGGCGGCGGGGCACAAAGTGTTGCTGTGCGGCAACGGCGGCAGTGCCGCCGATTGTCAGCATTTGGCCGCCGAATTGGTGGGCCGTTTTCAAAAAGAAAGAGCTGCCCTGCCGGCGATCGCTTTGACGGTAGACACTTCTATCCTGACAGCCATAGGCAACGACTACGGTTTCGAAAAAGTTTTCGTTCGTCAAGTGGAAGCCCTGGGCCAAGCGGGCGACGTTTTATTGGGCCTCTCCACCAGCGGCAACAGCCTCGATGTTTTAAAAGCAGCAGAGCTGGCCAAAGAGAGGGGGCTCTACACCGTGGGCTTCACCGCCGCAGGCGGGGGCCGTTTGGCCGAACTGTGCGATGTTTGTTTGGCGGTGCCGGTGAAAGTGACAGCCAGGGCTCAGGAGGTCCACATCCTCATGGGCCACATCATTTGCGAATTGGTCGAAGGTGCATGAGATGAAAGCAGGCTCGATCAGGTCGTTTTTGACCGAGGGCATTCGAAAATTACACATCGCCGTGTTGGGCGATGTGATGTTGGACCGCTATTTTTACGGTGAAGTGAAAAGAATCTCGCCGGAGGCCCCGGTGCCGGTGACCAGAGTGAAGGCCATGAAGTCGGTGCTGGGCGGGGCCGCCAACGTGGCGGCCAACTTGGCGGGCTTAGATTGCCGAGTATATATAGGCGGCGTTATCGGCGCCGATGAAAATCAGGCCCCTTTGGAAAAACTTTTGGATGAAGCGGGCATCGATCACAGCGGTCTGGTGAAAAGCCCCCGGCGAAGGACCATCACCAAATTGAGAGTGTTGGGCGGTCAGCAGCAAATGTTGAGGCTGGACTTTGAAGAGACCGGCGACCTTAACGAAGAAGAAACGGCCGCTCTGCGCTCTTGGTTCGAAGGGCTCCTGCAAAAAGGCCTGGACGGTGTGGTCATCTCCGATTACGCCAAGGGCCTCTGCAGCGACGAGTTCACCGCTTGGGTCATAGCCCGTGCCCGCACTATGGGCATCCCGGTCTTGGTGGATCCCAAAGGACCCAATTGGCAAAAATATGCAGGCTGCAGTTTCATTACACCCAACGTGAAAGAAATGGGCGAAGCGGCGGGCGCGAGCCTCACCAACGAAGACGAGCCCGTGGTGGCGGCAGCCCGGCAGGCTCAGGCTCGCTTCGCTATAGAAAATGTGGTGGTCACCCGTAGCGAAAAGGGCATGACTTTGGTGAACCGGCGGGAAGTGATCCACGCACCGGCCACGGCAGTGGAAGTTTTCGATGTATCCGGCGCCGGCGACACGGTGGCGGCCACCTTGCTCGCAGCAATAGCAGGCAAATTGGCTTTGGAAGAGGCGGTCTATTTGGCCAACAGAGCCTCCGGGTTGGTGGTGGCTAAGGTGGGCACCTACCCCGTGCACAGAGAAGAATTGTTGGCCGATATTTTGAATGAGGCTCGACGCTCCGGCCGAGGCTATCGACCTCTCAACAGAGAAGAAGCGGCTTCTTTGGTGCGCACGTGGAAAGAAGCGGGTGAGACCGTGGTCTTCACCAACGGTTGCTTCGACCTGCTCCATTCGGGGCATGTCACCTATTTGGAAAAAGCAAAAACTTTAGGGAAACATCTCATCGTGGGGCTGAACAGCGATGCCAGCGTGCGCCGCCTGAAGGGGCCTACCCGTCCCTTGGTGCCCGATCTGGCCCGGGCCCGGGTGTTGAGTGCCTTAGCCTGTGTGGATGCGGTAGTCATCTTCGAGGAAGGCACGCCGCTGGACTTGATCAAACTTCTCCGCCCCGACATTTTGGTGAAAGGCGGCGACTACAGCCCCGAGGAAGTAGTGGGCAGAGAGTGGGCCGGTCGGGTGGAGATCGTGGCCTTCGAAGAGGGCTATTCTACCAGCAACATCGTAGCAAAGATAGCAAAAATGGCGAAGGAGGGCAGCTTATGATCATCGTCACCGGCGGCGCCGGCTTTATCGGCAGCAACATCATCAAAGGGCTGAACCGAAAGGGGATAGACGACATCCTCATCGTGGACAATCTCACCAATATGGTGAAATTCAAAAACATCCAAGGTTTGAGAGCCCGGGACTACATAGATAAGCTGGCCTTTGCCGCCGCTTTGGGGCAGGGCAAGTTCGACTGCGCCCCCATCGAGGCCGTCTTCCATCAGGGTGCCTGCTCCGATACCATGGAGTATAACGGCAAGTACATGATGGAAAATAACTTTCAATACACCAAAGAACTGCTCCATTTCTGCCTGAAGAGAAAAATACAGTTCCTCTATGCCTCCTCTGCTTCCACTTACGGCAGCGGCAGCCGCGGCTTCAAAGAAGAGCCGGCCTGCGAGGAGGCTTTGAATGTTTACGCTTTTTCCAAACTTTTCTTCGATAATTATTTAAGGCGCCTCTTGCCTTCTGTCGAGAGCCAAGTGGTGGGCCTGCGCTACTTCAATGTTTACGGGCCTCAGGAAAATCACAAAGGGAAGATGGCTTCCATGGTCTATCAAATGTATAATCAATGGTTGGCCGAAGGGCAGGTAAAACTTTTCGGAGCATACGGCGGCTACGGGCCCGGCGAACAAACTCGCGACTTCATCTACGTCAAAGACGTGGTGAAGGTGAACTTCTTCTTCTGGGAGCACCCGGAGCTGAAGGGCATCTACAACTGCGGCACCGGCTGCGCTCACACTTTCAACACTTTGGCCGAGGGCGTGCTGAAACATTTCGGCGCCGCTAAAACTGCAGGCCTTCGCTATGTAGACTTTCCGGAAGTCTTAAAGGGAAAATATCAAAGCTATACGCAAGCAGACCCGACCAAACTTTTGGCGGCGGGTTACGACGGCGGCTTCACTCCCATCGAAGAAGCCATCGAAGAATATTGCTCTTTGTTAGATAAGAGCGGCGGTTATTATAAATATGAAGGTTAAAGCGGTCTTTTGCGATCGGGACGGCACTCTCAACGTAGATGTCGGCTATCTTTTTAAAGCGGAAGACCTGCGCTGGCAGCCCGAGGCCTTAGAGGCGCTGGCCTATTTGAAGAGGCGGGGCTGTTTGGTGATCGTGGTGAGCAACCAAAGCGGCGTGGCCCGGGGCTATTTTCCCATCGAGGCGGTGGAGCGGCTCCATGCTGTAATGGCCGAAGCTGCCGAGGCAGCGGGGGGAGGCATCGATGCTTTTTATTATTGCCCTCACTTGGAGGGAGGGGCGGTGCCTGCCTACAGCGTGGCCTGCGACTGCCGCAAGCCGCAGCCGGGTCTGCTTTTGCGAGCCATGAAAGATTTTTGTTTGCAGCCGGAAGAATGTTTTTTGATCGGCGACGGCGAAAGAGATGTGGAGGCGGCCCGTAGGGCCGGCATGAAGGGCTATCTTTACACCGGCGGCAGTTTGCTGACTTTCGTGCAAAAGATCATGGAAGATCGAGAAGCTTGATACGGAGATGGAGTATAAAAATATCCTCATCATCAAAATGAGTTCGCTGGGCGACATCCTGCACAGTCTGCCTTTTCTGGCGGCCCTGAGAAAGCGTTTCCCCGCGGCCCGCATCACCTGGCTGGTCCATCCTCAGTTCGCCGGCTTTCTTCCCGATCCCCCGCTTATCGACGAAGTGCTCTATTTCGATAAAGTAAAGTTCAATAAAATGGGCTTGACCGCAAAGTATCGCTATTTTTGCGAGATGCGCAGCCTTCTTCGCAGCCGCCGCTTCGATCTGGTCATCGATCTGCAGGGCCTTTTGAAAAGCGCCGTGCTGGCCGCCATCACAGGCTGCAAAGAACGGATAGGCTACTCGGAACTGCGGGAAGGCAGCGGCTTGGTGAGCAGAGCCATCGTGGGGCCTCACAGCAAAGACCATGTTATCGAACGTTATTTAGACGTGGCCCGCTATTTGGGCGCAGAAATAAACACGGTGGACTTTCCTCTGCCCGATCTTCAGAAAGAAGGGGCAGCCGTAGCCGCTAAATTAAAAAGGGCGGGGCTGCCCGAAAAGGAAAAATACGCAGTGCTGGTGCCCGGGGCCCGCTGGGAGACCAAGTGCTGGCCCGTCGAGCACTTCGCCCGCTTGGCCGAACTTTTTGCCGCAGAAGGCACTTATGCCGTCTTGGCGGGAGGCCCGGGAGAAAAAGATATTGGCCTTAAGATCAAAGAAAAAGCCGCAACTTCTTTTCTGCTCGATCTTACAGGCGAGACGACTTTGCGGGAACTGGCGGCTTTGATCAAAAACTGTTCTTTTTATATCAGCGCCGATACGGGGCCGCTGCATTTGGCGGCGGCTATGAAGAAACCGCTCATCGCCTTGTACGGACCCACCAAGCCCGACAGGACGGGGCCTTACGGCAGCAAGAAAGCCACGGTGCTCACTTCCCCTTTGAGTTGTGCCGGTTGTTTGAAAAAACACTGCCCCAAGTGGGAGTGCATGAAAGCCATCGAGCCCGAGCGAGTATATGCCATCTATAAAGAGAAAAAGGCGGAGGACGAAAATGCTTAAAGCGGAACTGGCAGGGAAAAGGATACTGGTCGCTTTTTTGATGCATTTGGGCGATCTCATCCTTACCACTCCCTTCATCTATGCTCTGCGTCAGGCGGCCCCCGATGCTCACATCACCTTTTTGGCGGACGAAAAGCTGAAAGACGTGGTGCTCCACAATCCCTATCTGGACGAAGTGATCACCATCGACAAAAAAGGCCGGGACGATTCTCTGCTGGCTCTCGTGGCCTGCGCCCGCCGCCTCAGCCGCATGGACTTCGACGTTTTGATCAATCTTCATCCCAACGAGCGCTGCTCCTTTATCTGCGCTCTCACCAAAACAAAGGTGAGGGCAGGCACCTGCCACCGTTTGTTCAAACCTTTTTGGGATATTTTCACGCCTTTGGACCGCACTAAACATGCGGCGGATATGTATCTGGACGTGCTGGCTCAATTGGGCGTGGAAAATTTACACAACGAAGGGCTGCAGATCTTTCCCGGAGAGGATCACCTGCGTCAGGCAGAAGATTATTGGCGGGCTCACGGCATCTTTCGCAGCGACAAATTGATCGGTTTCAACATCGGCAGCGCCGTGGTCACCAAGCGCTGGGCCCCGGAGCGTTTCGCAAAAGTCGCCGACGCTTTGGCGAAAGAAGGATATAAAACAGTTTTCTTCGGCGGCACCATGGATGAAGAAACGGTGAAAGAGGCAGTGGGGCATATGAAAAGCATCCCCATCGTCTCCACCGGGTCCTTCACCTTGGGCACTTTGGCGGCGGCCATGGGGCGCTGCTCTTTGCTCATCACCAACGACAGCGGCCCCATGCACGTGGCCATCAGCCAAAAAGTGCCGGTGGCTGCTCTTTACGGGCCGTCTCATCCCGAGCTGTACGGGCCCTACACCGATAGGGCCGCGGTCGTCACCGCCCAACCACCTTGCACAGGCTGCGCCGGCGGTATGAAACACAAATGCGACGACATGCAATGCATGGAGCGGCTCACTGTGGAGCAGGTGCTGGAGGCGGCTCACTTGCTTTTAAAACGCTACGAAAAGAGAACAGACGGTGAGTGAGGAAACGCTTTTTTTGTGCGAGCGGCCTCAAGCTGCAGGTTTTTTAAAAGGCTACAGCCGCTATCTGGCAACACAAGGACTGCAGACGGTGCCTCATAAAGCGATCGCCTGTAAAAATTTTTCCGCTCTTCAAAGATTCGTTGCCTCTTTGGCTCATCAAGAAGGAGCGATAGCGGCAAAACGAGTGATCCTTTTGGCCGACGCCACGGAAAAGCTCAACAAACGGTTGGAAGAATTGGACCGTTTGGAAGTTCGCAGCGTGCTGGGCGCTCATGCCTCTTACCGCCGCTTTTTGTGGCCGGGGAAAAGAGAGAGCGGGCATTGGCAGCCCGGCTATTTGGAAGACCTTTTGTTAGAAATATTGAATAAAAAATCTTGGGGCGCCTACGCCGAAAGTTTGCGTTGGGCGGCCGCCGAATTTTTGAAAAGCGCCGACACTTATTTGGCGGCGGCGCCGACGATAGGCACAGCCCGAAATTTGCAGGGCCGTTTGCTCTACGCTCTTTTGGCCACGCGGCCGGCTTTCGCCGGCACCGGCTTGGCTGCGGCCTGCGCACTCGGAGCTTTCGATCTGGAAGACGAAAGGCTGGCAGAGCTCAAACGGCTCTTAGTGCGAGAAGAACATTTTTAAAAGGAGCAGGCGCTCATGCAAAAAGCAGCGCTTTTTATAGACGAACTGAGACAAGACCTGAAAGGCTTTTTCTATTGGTGCCTTGTGTTCACCCTGTTCAGGCTCGCTTTCATTTTTGCGTTCAAAGAACAATTGGGGGGGACAGAAGCGGCGACGATAGGGCAGGCGCTCCTGTTGGGCCTGCGGCTGAGCCTGAAGACCTGCGGCTTCATCATGCTGGGCAGTGCCCTTTTTGCTTCTCTTCCCAAAATTTTTTGCTCGCACTGGCCGGCTCGGCGGGTGCGGCTGGCGTGGAACTGTTTTTGGCTGCTCTTTTTCAGCGCAGCCTTCATGGCCCGCCTCCCCTATTACGAAATTTTTCATTCGGCTTTCGACATGATGGTGATCAACGGCCTCTACGACGACAAAGGGGCCATCCTTTCCACCGCCGTCGAAGAATATGGGCTTTTTCCCCGCTTGGGAGGGGCTCTCTTCATCGCCGCCCTTCTCTCTTTCTCTTATTGGCGGCTCCTCGGCCACCGGGAAGCGGCACCGCATCTCTACAGCAAAACAAAAACAGCCCTCGCTTTTTTCTTCATCCCCGTCTTTTGGATCTTTTGCCGCTACGGCGGAGCCTTTGATTATAAAAATTCTATCAGTTGGGAAAATTGCGGACGGTTGCCTATCAACTTGCTGAATGAAGCTGTGTTGGATGATGGACAGGCCTTGTACAGGGTATACAGCGTCAAACGATTTATAGACAAAGCCGCAAAAGTTGACTTCGGCACATCTAAACTAAAAGAATTCATTGCGGCAGCCGGCGGCGATCCTGCTGATGTATCTCTCGACAAAAGCTTCACGCGAGTGGTGAGCCGACCTAAACTTGCCAAACAACCACAGGATATTGTGCTTATTCTGGGAGAATCTTTCGGGGCATGGCCCTTTTTGGAACGATTCAAAGCTCTGGGCTTGGTGCAAGAGACAGCGGCATTGGCTGCCGGCCGACGGGGAGCTTCTTTGAACAAGATGTTGGCCAACGGCAGCGGCACTATAAGCGCTGTGGTCGGTGTAGTGACGGGCTTGCCCGAAGTGGGCATCTACGTCAGTAATCAGCCGGAAACTTATAAGGAGATCTATAGGTCCGGGGTAGGGACCATAATGCGAGAACTCGGTTACAAAACCGTCTTTTGGTATGGGGGCTTCCCCGAGTGGCAGAATATCGAGAAATTTGCTCTTGCTCAGGCCTTTGACGAATTTCATTGTGCCAATGAAATGATACAGACCGGAGGCAATGCATGGGGTTGTCCCGATAAAGAACTCTTTCGTCATATTAAGGAGTATATGGAAAAAGAGGGAGGAAAAACATTTCACTTGGTGTTGACCAGCAGTAATCATCCTCCCTATACGGTAGACATAGATAAAGAAGGCTTTCCTAGAGAAAAAGTACGATCCAAACTCACTGAAGACATATACAAGAATGAAAAGACTTTGACCGAATTGGGGCATATCTGGTATGCGGATATGACCATGGGGAAGTTCGTGAAAGAAGCGGAAGCGCTGCGGCCCGACACTCTCTTCATCATCACCGGCGATCACAGCGAGCGTTTCGATTTTGCCAAAGAAGAAGACATTCGCACCCGTTCGCTCATCCCCTGCATTTTTTACGGGCAAGGGGTGAAAAAAGCGTGGTTCGACGACAAAAGCTGCGGCAGCCAAATGCAATTGCCGGGGACCTTGGCCGAACTTTTGGGGCCGCCGGGCTTCACCTATTGCGCCTATTATCCCTCCCTTTTTGCCCGGCCCGCTTTCGTTTTCAACCACAACTTATACGCAAGCCCCACCGAGCTGCGCAAATTGGACCTGCAGACGGGGCCGGAGGCCGAAAAGGTCAAGGCCCTGCGCAAAGTGGCTGCCTGGCGAGCAGTGAAAGGCGACAGGGCAGAGTGAGGGGGAAAGCGTTTGTGAAGGGACTGGATGCCTGAGCATAAAGGCCTGATGCTGAGCAACTACGGTAGGGAGACCAAGCTTATCGGGCGCTGTAAACGTGCAAGGAGCAACGGAAATGATAGAGAGAATATTCAATAAGCCAAAGACCTACAGCACCACAAAGGATGGATTGTACAGTCAATATAATCAATGGAGAAAAGATCTGGATCACCAGTGGTTTGTAAGATTTTTAAGGCATAGATTCCCGCAGAATACCCAAAAAATAAACTTTTTTGGCCCTTTGCAGAATCCGTTTTTCATGAGAAATAAATTTGAAGGGAAGAAAGTTTTCTATACTGCGGAAGACGTGGAACATAAGTATACCAGATTATGGCTCCTTTTCGGCGACTATTGTTTAGACTACGTCGATTTTGCCATGGGGTTCGGCAATTTGGACAGTCATAAATATTTGAGATTTCCTAATTGGATTAGTACCATTTTTGAACCGGAATTTACAGAAGATGATATTATCAGAACAATAAATAAGATAAACAACGAGCACTATTTAAAAGCCGAAGACTGTGTTTTGATCAACAAGCACGATCCCAGAGGCACCAGAGAGATGATCTATAATGATGTTAAAGAAATCTTGGATGTAAAATTGGCCGGCAAGTGGAGAAACAACACCCGAGATCTATGGGATAAATTTAATAATGACAAGTACGCTTATATGAAGCGTTTCAAATTCAATATCTGCGCCGAGAACAACAACACCGAATCTTATGTCACCGAAAAACTGTTCGATGCCTTCATGTGCGATTGTATCCCGTTGTATTACGGTTCGAATAACGACCCGGAGCCCGGGCTGATAAACAAAAAAGCCGTCATATTTTGGAACAGCGACGGCAACAACAGAGAGAACAGAGAATTGGTGCGGTCGTTAAAGTCTGATGCTAAGAAGTATGAGGATTTTATACATCAAACCAAATTGGAAGACGCTTGCATAGAATACGTGATCTCCAGATACAGATCGTTGGAAGAGCATTTCAAAAGAATTTTGGAGTGAGTAGGAACTTATAAAATTTTTGCTTTTGAAGAATAGTACGGTTTTTGATCAACGGGGAGGTGCCTTGTGGTAGAGGTAAGTGTTTTGATCTTAGCTCGAAACGAAGGGGCCAACATCGGCGAGTGCATAAAAAGTTGCTCCTTTGCCGGGGATATAGTGGTGATCGACGACAATAGCACCGACGATACGGTGGCTATCGCCGAAAGTTTGGGGGCCAGAGTGATAGAGCATGCTCTTAACGGTGATTGGGGCAGCCAACGGACCTTTGCGATCTCGCAGGCCAAATATCCGTGGATCTTTTTCATCGATGCCGACGAACGGTGCACGCCCCAATTGGCGGAAGAGGTTGCTCAGGCAGTGAAAAAGAACGAACAGGCGGCTTATTGGATCAAACGCAAGACCGAATTGCGCCACAATAAGGTGAGTCACGGCGCTCTGCGGCCGGACAGGGTGCTGCGTTTGATGCCGGCCAAAGGTTCCTATGTGGAGGGCTTCGTACACGAAACTTTTGTTGCTCCCTATCCCAAGAAAAAATTAAAAGCTCATATGTATCACTATACCTACGACAATTGGGAGCAGTATTTCGACAAACTCATCAAGTATACGGGGCTGGGCGCGGAAAAAATGCGCCGCAACGGTAAAAAGGCTTGCTTTATCAGGGACATCGTTCTGCGTCCCCTATGGGCTTTTTTCAAGGTATACATCATCAACTTGGGGTTTTTGGACGGGAAGATAGGCTACATCCTGTCGGTAGACCATGCTTTCTATACGATGACCAAATATGTGCGGCTCTATTATCTCTACAAAAGCGACGGAAAACTTTAAGAGAATGATCTTTTGCCAGCTGCGATGATAAAGTTCAATGATCGAAACTACAGAAAAGAGGAAAGAAAAATGCCAAGGTTATCGGTGATAGTGCCGGTGTACAAAGTGGAAAAATATCTGCCGAAGTGTGTGGAGTCCATTTTGAGCCAGAGCATGAAAGATTTTGAACTGATCCTAGTGGACGATGGATCTCCCGATAACTGCGGAGCTCTATGTGATGCTTACGCCGCTAAAGATGAAAGAGTGAAAGTGATCCACCAGAAAAATGCCGGTATCAGCGTTGCCCGTAATGTCGGTTTAGGGGCGGCCGTAGGAGAGTATGTAGGCTTTATAGACAGCGATGATTGGATCGAACAGGGCCTGTTTGAAGAAGGGTTGGAGTTTTGCACGGAGCAGGACTTGGATATAGTCTCCTTTGAAGTGTTTATCGTTAGAGGAAAGACCAAGCGTCTCTGTTCTCATTTTGCCGGTGATCGAGTTTGGAAAGGGGCCGAGGCTCTTAAACTTATTTTGACTAACGCAATAGATAATTCTGCGTGGAACAAATTTTATCGGCGACAGTTGTGGCAGCAGGTACGTTTCCCTGAGGGGGGGTGGCACTATGAAGACGTGGCTACAACATACAAGGTGTTTGCCTTGGCTTGCAATGTCGGCTATTTGTCCAAAGGCTATTACAACTATTATAAACATTCGGGAACGATAACGACCAGCGGCCTCAATATACGTAGCCGTTACGAACATTTTGTCGGGTATAAGAGAAAATATAACTTTGCCGCCAGGTGTTGTCATGAGGCTATACCCGAGTGTGAAATGTCGGCAGTAAAAAGAGCTGTTGCGGTCTTGACTGCCGTCGCTGCGGGAGCAGGAAGGCTCACAGAGGAGCAGGAAGCAGAGGTGCTGGATTTTATCAAGGAGCACCGAAAGGTGAGCGGCCTAGACTTTAAAAGCAGAGTGTTGGCATGGGGAGCGTGTCACTGTCGAGCGATAAATAATATTTACGGGCAGGTATCTTTGTTAAGAAAAAAATTTTGAGGATAAGATTTGCTGCTTTGAAAAGGGAAAGTACTGCCAGACGATATTAAAGTTTCAAGAGGTATGACACATGAAGATACTATTTGTTGTTACTTCTAGGGTCATAAAGGACACCGGTGGAGTGGCAAGGGCAATAAGCACCTTTGCCAACGAATTCGTAAAAAGAGGGCATCAAGCAGAATGTGTATGTATGCGGGAGCAAAAAGGAGGATTTTATTTCCCTCTGGATACAAGGGCAAGATTTACCAATCTGTTTTACCAAAAAGCTCCATTCAATAGACTTTGCTATTTTATGAGCAAGATAGGCACAGAATTTTCCAAATTGACCGTAAAACTGGGCTTACAAAACAACAATACCAGATGGGACCCCAAGAGAAAATATTTCGAACGAAAGTTTGTCGCAAGGTTGCGAAAATATATTGCCAGTAGCCGACCGGATATCATTTTAACGGATCAACCGCAAGCTTTATATTTAGCTCAAAAGGCGGCAAAAGGAGAAATACCCATTGTCGGACAAACTCATAGTGCTCCTGTTGCGTTTCAAAACTTAAATGCCTGTGAATCGAAAGCATTCGCTTGGGCTGATGCCGTGCAGGTATTGATGCCGTCTTATGTAGATTTTTTCGGCAGATTAGGAGCTAAAAAAGTAGTTTATATTCCCAATGCCGTAAAACAGGTGTCAGAAGAAAATTTGGCAGATTTGAATAACGACCATTGCACTATCATCAATATTTCCAGATTGGAACATAATAAAGGGCAGCATTTGCTTTTAGAAGCTTTTGGAATATTAGCTCACCAATACCCAAATTGGAAATTGGTAATATATGGGGGGGATAGCGGCAGTTGCCGATATACAAAGTTTTTGAAGAAAATTGTGGAAAAGTATGATATACAGCGGCAAGTGATATTTGCAGGGGTAACAGCCGATGTGCAGGAAGCATTGAAGAGGGGGGATATTTTTGTGTTCCCATCGGCTTACGAAGGCTTTCCTTTAGCTTTGACGGAGGCCATGAGCATGGGGCTTCCGGTGATCGGTTATAAGTCCTGCCCAGGAGTGAATGAACTCATTAGCTCGGGAGAGAACGGATTGTTGTGTGAGGATGGAGCAGGGCCGTTAGCGAAGGCGATGGAGACGCTGATGCAGGATCAAGAGTTGCGCATAAATTATGGAAGGAACGCTCATGAAGCTATGAAAAAGTTTGCGCCCGAGAGAGTTTACGATCGGTGGGAGCAGTTGTTGAAGGAAACAATAGAGGCACACAGAACCGCCGAAGAGATTCTCAGGCAAAAGTTTTTGAATAACCAAAAAGTCAGACACTTTTAAAACAGTAGGGCAAACATAAAACTGCAGGAAGGAGAAACCCATGAAGACAGAGACCGACACAAGTATAGACACTCAACTGTTGCGAAAGATGCAGCTAAGGATGGTAGAGATATTGGTAGCTATAGACGACATCTGCCGTCGTCATAAATTGCGCTATGCTATTGCCTATGGCACTCTATTGGGGGCAGTACGACATAAGGGATTTATTCCGTGGGATGATGACTGCGATATTTTTATGCCTCGGGCCGATTACGAAAAGTTTGCCGAGGTAGCCATTACAGAACTCCCTAAAAATATGTTCCTGCAAGATAGGAAGACAGATCCTAAATATCCGCAATACAAAAAATCAACTCCGCCAAAGGTGCGGTTGCGAGATACTAAAGTGGTGGCAGTTGATGAAAAGGAAGAAGAACAATACTGCCAAGGAATATTCGTAGATATTTTTATCGGAGATTTTTATCCTTCTTTTGTTTTACCTTTAATAAAGTTTTTGAAAATCGACTGGAATCGTAGGCGATATGCAAAGGGAACGCTTAAGCGAGTCTTATACAATATAGCTATAACCATTCCCGTTGTTGTACACAAAATATTTAAAATGTTGTTTTTCCGATGCTGCGATTTTTGGCGCAAAAACGAAAGGCTCCCATATATTGGTTGGGAGGCAAGACTATGCGATGTCAAATTTGTGCATCGAGCATGTTTATGGTTTCCTACCAAAGAGGAAGGAATATTCGAAGGGAGATGCTTTCCTGTTCCCAATGATAGCGAAGCTTTATTAAGAGATTGGTACGGGGACTATATGACCCCAACGCCCCCTGAGGATCGGCATCCCCATTTTAGAGCGATAATAAAAGTTTGAAATCAAAACCGTATATTATTATAGAGAGCGAGATGTCAGTAATGGTTCTCTCGCTCCTAGGTGCGATCGGCAGTTTCTTTTTTTGCGACAGAGGTTCTCTCTGTTTTGAAAAAGAAAAAATACTGGACGCAGAACAACAAAAGCAGAGAAAGTGCTTTATAAGAGCGTTAAAGAAAAACAGTAGGGCATTCGATTCTAAATTTCCTAGATAAACAAAGCCGTGGCTGTGATATGGCATCTGTGACGAGCGGCGATCTTTGCAAAAAGAGTTCTTCGCAAAGATCATCTGGGTGTCGGTTGCCTTTTGACGGCTTACGGCGATCGCACCCCACAGAGCGCTCGATATCTCGTGAAGGAGGCTCACACATGAAAAAAACAGCCCTCATCACCGGCATCACCGGTCAGGACGGCTCCTATCTGGCAGAATTTTTACTGGAAAAAGGCTATGAAGTTCATGGGATCACACGGCGTTCTTCGGTGTCTAATACTGGAAGGATCGATCACATTAAAGATCGGCTCACATTGCACGACAGCGACTTATCCGATGCTTCGTCGATGATCAGGATCATAAGCCTAGTGCAGCCCGACGAAATTTACAATTTGGCAGCCCAGAGCCATGTTCAAACATCTTTTGATGTGCCTGAATATTCGGGTGACGTAGATGCTTTGGGAGTGTTGCGTATTCTGGAGGCTGTGCGTATCCTGGGCCTGACGAAAAAAACAAGGGTGTATCAGGCCTCGACTTCGGAGCTTTATGGCAAGGTGGAAGAGATCCCTCAAAAAGAAACGACTCCCTTCCACCCGTACAGCCCCTACGCAGTGGCCAAGCAGTATGGTTTTTGGATCGTCAAAGAGTACCGTGAGGCTTATGGGATGTTTGCCGTTAACGGCATCTTGTTTAATCATGAATCGGAGCGCCGGGGCGAAAACTTCGTGACCCGCAAGATCACTTTGGCAGCCGGCCGCATTGCCGAGGGCTTGCAAGATCATTTGGAACTCGGCAATATGGATAGCCTGCGCGACTGGGGCTATGCCAAAGATTACGTTGAATGTATGTGGCTGATGCTGCAACAGGCCGTACCGGATGATTTCGTCATCGCTACGGGCGTGCAGCACACGGTACGCGATTTCACTGAAAGGGTTTTTGCTGCGAACGGGCTCTTCTTGCGTTGGGAGGGTAGCGGCCTCACCGAGAGGGGATATGACAAGAAAACCGACAAAATGCTGGTGTGTGTCAATCCCGCTTATTACCGCCCCACTGATGTGGATAATCTTTGGGGTGATCCCACTAAGGCAAAAACAGTGTTGGGCTGGGATCCTCAGAAAACGAGTTATGAGGAACTTATTCGTATCATGGCCGACCACGACAGGCAGTTGGCCAGACTAGAAAAACGCTTGAAGAAATAGGAAGGTAAAGATGATGCGGAAGAATGCGAAAATTTACGTGGCCGGGCACAGGGGGATGGTAGGCAGCGCTATCGTGCGCGAGCTCAAACGTCAGGGTTATGCTAACATCATTATGAGGACTCATGCGGAGCTTGATCTGACCAGACAGGAAGCAGTAGAGAAATTCTTCGCAGAAGAAAGACCGGAATATGTTTTTCTCGCAGCTGCCAAAGTCGGCGGCATCTTGGCGAACCAGCATGCACTGGCCGACTTCATGTACGATAATATGATCTTGGAGATGAATGTGATCCATGCAGCCTGGAAAAACGGGTGCAAGAAATTGGAGTTTTTAGGGTCCTCTTGTATCTACCCGCGTCTTGCGCCTCAGCCTATGAAGGAAAGTTGCCTCTTGACCTCCGCTCTTGAAAAGACCAATGAAGCCTATGCTTTGGCAAAGATATCCGGGCTCAAGTATTGTGAATATCTTAACTGTCAATACGGAACGGATTTCATTTCCGTCATGCCTACCAATCTATACGGACCCAACGATAACTATCATCCGGAACATAGCCACGTTTTACCGGCACTGATTCGACGTTTCCACGAAGCAAAGGCAGAAGGCAGACCATCGGTGACTTGTTGGGGCGACGGCAGCCCTTTACGAGAGTTCTTGTATGTGGATGATCTGGCGAACTTATGCGTTTTTTTGATGAATAATTATAGCGGCAACGAGACGGTGAATGCCGGCACCGGCAAAGAGCTGAGCATTCGCCGATTGACTGAATTGGTGGCTGAAGTGGTAGGTTATGAGGGCGAGATACTGTGGGATACGAGCAAACCGAACGGCACTCCCCGCAAATTATTGGACGTAAGCAAAGCTGCCGCGCTCGGTTGGACGTATAAGACAGAATTGCGGGACGGTATACGTTTGACTTACGAAGATTATCTGCAAAATCCTGCACGGGCAGAGAGGTAAATAGTTACCAAGAGGCTGTTATGAACATCATCCTGCTTTCGGGCGGCTCGGGCAAAAGGCTGTGGCCGCTTTCCAACGATATAAGGTCTAAACAATTTCTCAAATTGTTTCGTGCCCCGGACGGGAGCTACGAATCGATGCTGCAGCGGGTCTATCGTCAGATTGGAAGAGCCGATGCCGACGCGACCGTGACCATCGCCACCGGCAAGTCGCAGGTCTCTTCCATACACAATCAACTGGGCGAGAAGGTGGGCATCTCGGTAGAGCCGTGCCGACGGGACACCTTCCCGGCCATCGCCTTGGCGGCACGATATTTGGCCGATGTACGAGGCGCAGATCCCGACGAGCCTGTCATCGTTTGCCCGGTAGACCCTTTTGTAGAGGACGATTATTTTTTCATGCTGCAGGAGCTCGACCGACAAGTGAAAAAAGGCGGGGCCAACATGGTGCTCATGGGGATAGAGCCCACCTACCCTTCGGAAAAATACGGCTACATCATTCCCGAGACCGCAGCCCCGCTGTCGTTTGTGCGCACATTCAAAGAAAAACCGGATGCGAAAACAGCTGCTCTTTATATTTCTCAGGGGGCACTGTGGAACGGCGGTGTTTTTGCCTTTAAGCTGAGCTACATGCTGAGGAAGGCAAAAGAATTGCTAAACTTTGAAGATTATCACGATCTCTTCGCCAACTACCACAAGGCGCCTAAAATTTCTTTTGATTATGCCGTAGCGGAAAAAGAACCCAGCATCCAAGTGCTGCGTTTCGGCGGCAAATGGAAAGACTTGGGCACATGGAACACTTTGACCGAAGCCATGGAGGAGAAGACCGTAGGCAATGCGATAATGAACAAAACTTGCGAGAACGTTCATATCATCAATGAACTGGCTGTGCCGGTGCTGGCGATGGGCCTTCGCGACGTGGTGATCTCTGCTTCACCGGAAGGCATTTTGGTGTCCGATAAGGAGCAAAGTTCGTACATCAAGCCCTATGTGGACGGCATCGATCAACAGATCATGTTCGCAGAGAAAAGTTGGGGAAGTTATCGCGTGCTGGACGTAGAAAAAGAGAGCATCACCGTGAAAGTCACTTTGAATGCCGGTCACAGCATGAATTATCATAGCCACCGCCATCGGGACGAGGTCTGGACGGTGATCTCCGGCAAAGGCAGAACAGTGGTGGACGGGATGAAACAGCAGATCAAAACAGGAGATGTGATCACTATGGAGGCCGGTTGCCGCCATACTGTTTATGCCGACACGGAACTAAAACTTATCGAGGTGCAGTTGGGCAAGGAGATCAGCGTTCATGACAAGGAAAAATATCCGCTTGAATGAGGGCAACAGTCCTTTTTTGCTGAAGCCCGTAGGCAAGGAGATACTTTGGGGAGGCCGGCGCCTTAATGACGATTTCTCCAAAGGCATCGACCTGTCGCCTTTAGCGGAGACTTGGGAATGTTCCACCCATCCCGACGGGCAGAGCACCGTGGCAAGCGGCCCGTTCGCCGGGCAAACGCTGGCAGACGTGCTGAAAGAACAGCCTGAATTTTTGGGGACAGACTGCCAAGGAGAAAGGGAACTTCCCATCCTCATCAAATTGGTCGATGCCGAGAGAGATCTTTCCATCCAAGTGCATCCTACCGATGAATACGCCAAGCTGCACGAAAAGGGGCAAAGAGGAAAGACAGAGTTTTGGTATGTGCTGGATGCGACTAAAGATGCCAGCATCGTTTACGGTTTTGCCAACGATGTAGATGAGCGGCTCGTGCGGGATGCGATCGAAAACGCAACATTGGAGCGGCTTTTGCAGACGATCCCCGTGCACAAGGACGATCTTTTCATGATCAAGGCCGGTACGGTGCATGCCATCGGTGCAGGCACGCTGCTTGTCGAGATCCAGCAGAATTCCAATTTGACTTATCGCCTCTATGATTATGACAGAACGGACAAGCATGGCGATAAGCGCCCGCTGCACATAGAAAAGGCATTGGCTGTCGCCGACTTTAGCAGCAGTGCCCGGCCTCGGCAGCCGTTGCGCATGCTCCGCTACAGGCAGGGCTGTGCGTCGGAGCTGCTGTGCCGTTGCAAGTACTTCGAGGTCTCTCGGCTGCTCATCAATACAGAGCGCTGCCGCAGCATGGTGCCTTATCGAGCAGACGGCGATTCTTTTCGAGTTTTGCTTTGCACGGACGGTTGCGGCTCTTTGCTTTTTGCCGATCAGACGCTGCCGTTTTTCAGAGGCGACTGCCTTTTCGTGCCTGCCGCTTCTGCCGAGATACTTCTGCACGGCAGAGCACAGCTTTTAGATGTGAGAGTGTAAGAGAGAGCACGCATGCTGCGAGAGTGCGGTCATCGTTGAGGGATCGTGCATCTCCAAAGTAAATTTTCTCCCCGCCTCTTGGAGCGGTCCCTAGCGGCGCTTCGTCCCTTGACCGCTGCGGGGGAATTTTATATAATAAGCGTGTGATGGAAGATCGAAGGATCTTTTGAAAAAGCAAAGGAGGAGAAGCTCATGCGGGAAGATCTGGTAGTGCCCGGCGAGGGCGAGGAGAATTTTGTTCTGGCCAGAGACGCCAAGGTGGTGACCCTGCCTTTCACCCCTTTGGAGCAGCGCATGCAAAAAGAAAAACCGCAGGTCTATGCAAAACTGCAGTTGCTGCGGGAGGAGATAGGAGACGACACCTTTAAGCGTTTGGTGAGCAAGATCCACAACATCAATTACGCCGCGGGAAGGGTGCTCATCGTGGCCGAGAGCGAGCTGCACCGCACCAATATCGAAAGAGAATTGCTGCCGGCGATCAAAAAAGCTTTCAAAGCCGATTTCATCCGCGTGGCCGTCGAATAGAAAATTTATTGTTGACAAGGCAGGTCATCTGCCATATAATACCCTATGCATCGCAAGTGTTGCCGTTTCGATATCGGGGCGTGGCGCAGTTTGGTAGCGCGCTTGTTTCGGGTACAAGAGGCCGTGAGTTCGAATCTCGCCGCCCCGACCAAAACCGATCTTCGCCGAACGGCAACGGGGGCGGTGCATTTTTTTTCGCCTGAAAGGGCGAGCCCCGGCTCAAAAATTTATGAGCAGCGGCGGATAGCCCAGCCGCTCCAGCCCCAGGCTGAGAGCGATGAGAGAGCCCACGGAGAGGGCCGTCAAAAGAGCCAGGTCTTTCACGGTCATGGGCCGATCCATTTTGAAGGCGCGGTAAAGAAAACTGCCGCAGAAAAAACAGAGCAGCCCGAAAAGGAAGAGGCCGAAGTAAACGTTGAGCATAGTTGCCTCCCGAGAAATTCGAAAAGGGCCGAGGCCGCAAGGCGAGAGCGAAAACTCTCGCCGTTTTTATTATAACCCGAAAAGGGACGCTCTCACAAGGGGCAGCGGCCAAGGTAGAGAGGGAGCCTTTAAAACCTCGGCGAAAAAATTTCAGAGCGAAGCCAAACGCAAGCGCATAGAAAGAATCAGGGCGAAGCTGATTGATGCGGGAATTAAAAACTTTTAGAGGGAAAAAGTTTTCTATGTGGTAATGTGCCGCCATGTAGCGCACACTTTGAGCGATATATAAAAAAGATATGCCTGTAAGTGCGGTTTGCGTCTTTTCCCTGATGTAAAAACTCAATCAAAAAGAGAGTTTTTGTTTTGCCGATCTCCCCGAAGAACATAGATATGGGGCCCAAGGAGCTCGTATCGGCAATCAAACAAAATTTGTGAACGAACCCGAATGAATATAGAATTTCTTTCGGATTTAGTGTAAAATTGAGTCGGAACATTAATGCGTCTCCTTGGCACTGTGTTTCGTGTGTAATTTGCATCATACTAAAGGTCACCTATACTGTTTCTTCAATTTCCGTCGTTATATACCTTTAACCGATATTTTAAAAGGAGGTATTATAAAATGCAGTTAAGTCTTACGCAAAACATAAAATTCCCGGCGGAATATTTTCGAGAAGAAAATTTTATAAAAAATACTGTTAAATATGAATATTGTCAAAGCACAACTCTCCCGCATTTACATATCAGTTTTGGCATTGACAGCGGCTTTTGCCGGCAATTGGGGGTAACGCTGGTATCTATTTTGGAAAACAATCGTGATATGACGTTCTCTTTCCATATATTCATGGATCACATCGCTGCTGAGGATGAAGAAAAAATCGAACTTATTGCCCGTAAGTACTCCGCTAATGTGTACATTTACTTTATGTTTATGGAGCCCTTTGAAAATTTCCCCATGGAAACGACGGAAGATAAATCTTATATCTCCAAAATAATTTGTTTCCGACTTTATATGAATAAAATTTTACGGAAGGTCACCGAACGGTTTTTATATCTTGATGCCGATCTATTTTGTTTGGGAAGTTTACGCTCCCTTTTGGAGCTAGACTTTGCCGGTACTGCCATTGCTGCGGTATATGACGTTTATGGAATGAAGTATGATACTTATGCGGAAACCCCGAAATATTTTAACGCCGGGGTCATGTTGATAAATTGCGAAGAATGGGAAAAGCAACAAGTTACGGAGAAAGCTTTTTCTTACCAAGATGTTTCGAGCAAAGACTGTCTCTTTTTAGATTAGACTATTCTAAATCGGATATTCAAGGGCAATGTGATATTTCTCGACAGTAAGTTCAATACCCATAACGTTCCGGATCCCGGTCCCGATTGTATTATTTTCCATTTTAACGGAAGGGCGAAGCCTTGGTATTTGCCGCTACGCCCCATTCATGAGCAATGGCGGCATTACCTGAAACTTTCTCCTTGGGGAGGTATAGCATGCGACGAACTTCCTCCTAAAAAAGTGTTGAAAGCTAACTATCATTATTGCAAAGATGCCGCACGCTATTACATGAATAAGGGAAATGTATTCAAGGCTATATATTTATACTTTTACTACAAACTATTAAAATTTCAAGACCATTTAAAAAGCACTGAAAAATGATAATGTTACAAAAAGGGCGAGTGGTGCTTTACATCGCAAATGTGTTTCGCTATAAGGAAACGGATGAGCAACCATACAAATGACCGATTCATCGAGGTAAAAGTTTGGATCGACAGTCTCGAAAAGCATCATCGATGATCTTGACGGGCTGTTGCTCCGTGCCGTGAGACACACAAGGGGTTGCCGGCGGTCCCTTTAGGCAGCACCCTATGAAGACGGGACGACGGTCAATGCTTAAATTTGCAGTGCTCAACTTGTTACTGCAATTCGGGACGATTTTGAATTTACACCAAATTCGGGACTTGACAGGAGAAGTTTACTCGGAAAAGTTCGCAGAAAAAATATAAGACAGGGATGAAGCAAGCCTTCGTAAAAGCTGTCAAATAATACAAAACGAACGCTCTGCCCGAAAGGCAGAGCGTTCGTTTTTGTATGAAGAAACCCCCACTTTTAGTGGGGGTTCTAAAAACTTATAGTTATGGACAGTCCATTCGGCAACCCTATGCTAAAATGGT
>CANRJC010000025.1 GCA_947630795.1 uncultured Phascolarctobacterium sp.
CTCCGCCTTCCGCATCATCGCTTTTATTGTAGCACAGCTGAACCCCCCCACAAGACTTTTTCAGTCGGAACTGAAAATTTTTTGTGAATTTCCGCAAACTTTTGCGCAAAAATTTTAAGAGGCGCTCCCGCGCCCCTTGTCTTTTGCGATCGACTCTCGCCTTTGCGTACCACGCTTTTTCGATCGACTTCTGCTTTTTTAGACCTACTTTATTTTTTTACCCTGAAGGCCGAGCACCTCGCTTTATTATTTCGGAAAGTCGGCGATGCTTTAATGTGACCGCCAAAATTTTATGTTTTTTCAAAAAGGCGGAGGTGGCGAGACAGGAGAAGGATGGGCGAGCTTATTCATTTTCAAGAAGAAAACCGCCGGCTCGTTCGGAGCCGGCGTATTGTAGCGTCATCATATCATAACGATATGCGAGGTTTTCTTTCCTCGTCTTTTGCTTTTCCTCTCACTTTTCCTCCCCGCTCTCTTTTTCGGGCGGCTCGGCAAAAACTATGAAGCCGTAACTTTTCAGCAGCTGCAGATATTGCACCAGCCGTTCATAGACCGGCTCCGCCTCTTCTGCGAACCGCTCACGCTGCAGCTTGGCCAATTGCTCCACGGTGCGGTTGCCGTCCATAAGGGGCCACAGAAAACTGCCGAACTTTTCCAAATGCACCTGGGTGCGGCGGGGCCGCCCCCAAAATTTTTGCGCCAAACGATCGAAGAAGCCCCGGTGTTCTGCTTCCAGCACCGCAAAACCGGCCTCATCTTGGTGCCAAGGCAGACCCGGCCGCCTCAGCGGCCTTAAAGTCGGATAGTCGGCAGTTTTTTTCTTCTTTTTCATTTTTCAGCTGTGTTTCGCACAGAAAAGCCCAAGAGAGCGAAGACCATCACCGCCATGAGGGCCAGCCCTCCTCCTTCGCCCAAATAAAGAGCGTGTGAAAGATCCATGCTGAGGCCCGCCACCGTCATGAGGGCCAAGGCGATGCCCACCAGTCCTTCCCCGGCGATCATGCCGGCGCAATAAAGGGTGCCCTTGGTGGTCTGCCGCTCCTTCGTCGCGGCGTCTGTATTTTTTCTGCTGTCCAGATAGAGGCGCACCAAACCGCCGGCCATGATGGTGATGTTCATGTGGATGGGCAGGTAGAGGCCCATGGCAAAGGGCATCACAGGCACTCCCAACATTTCCAAAGAGAGGGCCAAAAGCACACCGACGAACACCAAGGTCCAAGGCAGGTCGCCGCCCATGATGCCCTCTACGATCAGCTTCATCAAAGTAGCCTGAGGTGCCGGCACCTCTGCTCCCCCGTAGCCCCAGGCCGCGTTCAAAAGATAGAGCACGCCGCCGATGGCCAAGGAAGAAGCCAGCACGCCGATGAGCTCGCCGATCTGCTGTTTCTTCGGGGTGGCGCCCAAAAGATAGCCTGTTTTGAGATCTTGCGAGGTATCGCCGGCGATGGCCGCCACGATGCAGATGACAGAACCGATGGCGATGGCCCCCGTCATCCCTACTATGCCGCTGTCGCCGGAAGCTTTGATGCACACGGTGGCGATCAGCAAAGTGGCGATGGCCATGCCCGACACCGGGTTATTGGAGCTGCCGATGAGGCCCACCATGCGGGAAGACACAGTGGCGAAGAAAAAGCCGAAGACGGCGATGAGCACGGCCCCCATAAAGTTGACGGGGATGGGCGGTGCCCACCAGATGACGGCGATCATCACCGCGATACCCGCCAGCACCGTCTGCATGGGCAGGTCCTGCTCCGTCCGCAGGCTGCCTGCTTCATGACCGCCCCGCAAACTTTTCAGAGAAGCCCGAAAGGTGGTGATGATGAGGGGCAGAGTTTTCAAAAGAGAGATCATGCCGCCGGTGGCGATGGCGCCGGCGCCGATGTAGCGCACATAAGAGCTCCAAATGGCAGAGGCGCCTCCTTGAGCGTAGAGGCTGCCGACGGTGGTGCCGCTGGGTGCGGGATAGAGCCACGTGTCGGCGCCGAAGAGGCAGATGAGGGGGATGAGCACCATCCACCCTACCAAAGAGCCGGCCACCATGTAGGCGGAGACGCGGGCGCCCACGATGTAGCCCACGCCGATGAGAGCGGGATAAACTTCCGCCCCGATCTCTCCTTTAAAATTTTCAAAAGCCAAAGCGATGTCCGAAGGGATCACTTTGAAGCCGTCCACCAATAATTTGAAGAAGGCCGCCAGGCCCATGCCTTTGAAAACGGCGGAAGCCTCGGAGCCTCCCTCCTCCCCCGCCAAAAGCACATCGGCGCAGGCCCTGCCCTCCGGGTAGAGAAGGGTGGCATGCTCTTTGACGATGAGAGCGTTGCGCAGGGGGATCATGAAGAGCACGCCCAGCACGCCGCCGCAAAAGGCGATGAGGGTTATCTCGCTCAAGGCCGGCATCTCGCACAGCCCCGCAGCCGCCCACAAAAAGAGGGCCGGCATGGTGAAGATGGCACCCGCCGCCAACGATTCGCCGGCCGAGCCGATGGTCTGCACCAAGTTGCTCTCCAAAATGGAGTTTCTCTTCAAGATGATGCGCAGCACGCCCATGGAGATGACCGCCGCCGGTATGGAAGCGGACACCGTCATCCCCACCCGCAGGCCCAAGTAGGCGTTGGCCGCCCCGAAGACCACGGCCAAGACGATGCCGATGAGCACCGAAGCCGTTGTTATTTCCGGCGCCTTTTTTTCCGCGGGGATATAGGGCCTGAACTCTTTTTCGTTGTCGATCATGTGGCTCACCTCTGCCTTTTATCTTTCTGATTATGATTATACTCTTTTTGCCGCCCCCGAACAAAAAAAATTTCGCAGAAGATCTCCCGGCGGAGAGGAGAGCAAGCTCCGAAGGGCGGTCTTCTGCGAAAGCGGACAGACAGAAAAACGAAATAGGCTCTTTTCGAAGAATTTTTCAGACGAGCTGCGTCTTTTTCATCATAGAGCGAAACAGAAGGGCCGAGAGCCTAGCGGCGGAACCAAGCCTTCATGCAAGACAACACCTGCACCAATTCTTCTTCCTCGATCACATAGGGCACCATGGCGTAGAGACAGGTGAGGAAGGGACGACTGAACACGCCCCGCTCATAAGCGAACTGCTGATAGCCTGCCAAAGTTTGAGGCTCGTCTGCTTCCACGCACACGCAGCCGCCCATGATCCGCACTTCTTTCACCCGCGGGTCCTCAAAACCCGCCATTTCTCTTTTGGCCACGGCTTCGATCTTTTTGATCTTGGCAAGATAGTCTTCTCGCTCGAAAAGTTCGATGGATTTCAGGGCCACGCTGCAGGCCAAAGCGTTGCCCATGAAGGTGGGCCCGTGCATCAGCGCTTTGCTCTGCTCGTCGCCGTAGAACGCATCGTACACTTTATGATTGGCTACGGTGACCGCATGACCGATGTAGCCGCCGGTGAGCGCCTTGCCCAGCACCAAAATGTCGGGCAGCACTTCGTCCGCCACGAAGCGGTAGCCGGTGCGGCCGAAGCCGGTGGCCACTTCGTCGAAGATCAGCAGCACACCGTAGCGGTCGCACAGTTCCCGAGCCTTCCGCAAAAAAGAGATGTCGTACATCTTCATGCCGCCGGCTCCCTGCAAAAGAGGCTCTACGATCAAAGCGTTCAGTTCCCGATGATGGGCCTCGAAGGCCGCCTCCAATTCCGCGATGCGGGTGGGGATGTGGATGACGTTCTTTTTTTCGCCGTACACATCGAGGATGAAGTGATAATCTTCGTTGTCTCCCACTTCCATGGTCTTGAAAGTGTCGCCGTGATAGGCGTCTTTCAAAGACAAAACTTTGGTGCGGCCCTTTTCGCCCCTATTGACGTAGTATTGCAGGGCCATCTTGAGGGCCACTTCCACTGCTACGCTGCCCGAATCGGAGAAGAAACTGTAGTCCAAGTCACCCGGCAGCCACTCCTCAAGTTTTTGCGCCAGCCGCTGCACCGGCTCGTGGGTAAGGCCGCCCAGCATCACGTGAGAAAAAATACCTGCCTGCTTTTGGATGGCGGCAGTCAGCTCCGGGTGTTTATAGCCGTGGATGACGCTCCACCAAGACGACACCGAATCGATGAGCTTTTTCTCTTCGGTGCAAAGGTACACTCCCTCTGCGTCCACCACTTTGTAGGGAGGCTTCATGGTCTTCATCTGCTGATAAGGATACCAAAGCATTTTTTCACCTCATTCGTAGAGAGCGCACAGTGCAGCAAGGTCCATGTCCAGCTCCGTGTCGCCGTCTTTTACCGTGGCCAATGTTTTGAGGCCCGTCATTTTTTCGCACACCTTGAGGTTATCTTCTTCCATCACGTCGCCGGGGTGAAAGTGATCGAAGATGAGCCCCCGCACCCTCAGGCCCCTTCTTTTCATATAGTCTGCTGTCAGCACCACGCTGTTGATGGTGCCCAGCCCCGCGGCGGCGGCGATGACGCAGCTCAGGCCCAAAGCCTTGATGATGTCTTCCAGCCAGATAGTTTCTTCATCCATGCGGATGGGACAAAGGATGCCGCCGCTGCCTTCCACGGTGACGAAGTCGTATTCGCTGCAGAGAGCAGCGTAGCCTTGCAGCACCGTCTTCAGCTCCACCGGCCGTCCTTCCAAACGGGCGGCAAGATGAGGAGAGACTGCCTGTTCGTACACATAGGGGCACATTCGAGCCAAGGGCTGAGCGATGCCGGACATTTTTTTCACGAAGAGGGCATCCCCGGGGATGAGGCTGCCGTCCGGGCGGCGGCTGTTGCCGCTCATGGCCGCCTTGTAATAAGCGGCCCTCTTGCCGCCTTCATGCAATTTTTTGAGCATCAGCCCGGCGATGTAGGTCTTGCCTATGTCGGTGCCGGTGCCGGTCAAAAACAAACCGCGGCTCATGCTCTCGCCTCCTTTTCACGCTCGGCCTTGGAGCCGAGGCACTGTCGCAAAATCTTCATCTTCTTCAGCCTCTTTTCTTTGAAAATGAGCGGAGCCTCCTCTTTGGGGCCGCCACTGAGGGATGAGCCGTTTGGCCAAAAAGGCGGCCAAAAGGCACAGACAGATATCGCCGGGCACCGCCAGCAAAAAGCAATAGAGGAAAAGCGGCCAAAAGGCGATGGGCGTAGCCAGCACGAAATTGCAGACGGCATAATAATAGGCCATGCCGGCGGCGTACACGATGAGCAGGCCGCTGAGATTTGCCAGCAAGAGACGGCCCGCGGTGAGAGGCCCGTCTTCTGTCATGCGGCCGGTGACGTAGGTGCCGGCAACGAAGCCGATGATGTAGCCGAAGCTTGGTTTGAAAATATACCAAAGGCCGCCGCCTTCTGCGAAGATGGGCACGCCCAACAGACCCAGCAGCGCATAAGTCCCTACGCTGACGGCTCCCAGCCGTCCGCCCAACAGCAGCCCTGCCAGCATGGTGAAGAGATATTGCAAAGTGAAGGGCATCACCGGCACGGGGATGCGAATGAAGGCGCCCACGGCGGTGAGGGCGGTGAAGAGAGCACATAAGATCAGCTCTCGGGTCGACAGATGCAAGTTCATGCTTTTTCCTCCTCTTTCGCGCTCTACACCGCATGATAACAGATTTTTCCGCTTTCGTCAACCTTAATATTATTTTTAGTTTACTTGATTTCTTTGAGCATTGCTGCCGTTAAGTTTTTCGGCTAACCTTTAGTTTTTTCTCCGCGAACTTTATGCTTGCTCTGCGCAAAAACGAACTCGTTGTCTTTGACGAGCACCGCGAGCCGCCCGTTGCGAAGATCGATCTTGGGCCGCTCGTCAAACGAAAGAGAGCAAGAAAAAAGAAAGGACCCCTTCAGGAGTCCTCGGTCGTGAGCTGTACTTGATCGCGTGAACTGACTATATAAGGCGTACGCAAAAGATAACTGTGAAACTTGCGAGCCTGTTTTCTTCGTCTTTTCATCCGAGCAAGCGCCGAAGCTGAGCTTCCGTCGCCTGCGGCAGCGCTTTTTGCAAATGAGCGAAGATCTTTTCCCGCGAGTCCGTAGGCTTCGTGTCGTAAGCAGAGGTCACAAAGTCGCGGCCCAACAGGGTCTCGGCCAAAGCATATTCGGCGACGCCCCAGCCGTAGGGCCGGCCGGCTTTGTCTTGCATGTAAACGAAGTCGGCGACGACCACATAGGTCTGCATGGAAAGGCGGGCGATGACCGTATCGAAGCCTTTGTTGCCGCCTTTTCGGTAATTGCAGAGCTTTTTCAATTCTTTAGAAAGAAGAGGGCCGTGCTCGCTAAGAGCGTCGACGATGGCTTTGTCTTTGCGGGAAGCCAGACCGTCGTCGTAGCGGGCATCGAAATCGTAGCCGTCCCGCCGGTAATTGGCTAAGATGGGGAACCACTCTCGGCTCACAAAGCCTGCCTTGCCTTGAAAAAATTTTCCGTAAACGCAGCGGCCGCTCTTTGCGGCAGGGCCCTTCCACTCCCACGGCCCGTCTCTTCCTTCGACGAACCACAGTTCGCTGGGGCAGCGTTCTTCTATGGAAAAGCCCCGTATACTATTTGCGAAAAAGGGCAAAAAGCCCAGCTCTTCCGTCAAAGCCACGATGTCTTCGGCGCTGCACACTTCTTTAAATTTCATGGCCGCATCTCCCCTTCTGTTTTTGCCGCTCTCGGCTGCGCGAACTTTGCCGCACTCGAAGCAACTCTTCCTCCGCAGCTGCGTTCGCCGCCTCGAGAGCGCAGGCTCAAACTTTTCTTAGCGGCGCCGAAACCGCTCCTATGATCATTTTATCACATTTGCGAAAACACGGCTTGCCAATATAGGGATAGCCTCATCGCAAACAAACGTTTTGCCTCCGGCGGGCTAACAAGAGGACCGGGTCGATACCGATAAATTTATCGATCTCATTATCGACAGATCTATCGTCAAAGCTTTGCTATACTATAAGCACGGAGGTGACTGCTATGCCCAATATCAGAAGTGCTATCAAAGACACCGTTCCCATCTCCTTGTTCGACCGCGGCTTTGCGGGAAAAATTTTTAAAGAAGTCAAAGAGACCGGCGCCGCCCTCTCCGAGGCTGAGATGAATGCCCGCTTGGGCATTCCGAAAGATGCTCTTACCGATGCGGAAAAGGTAGAGTTCGAATGAAATAGATCCGCTTATGTCGAATATTTAAGGGACGAGTCTCTTAATGAAGCTCGTCCCCTTTTATTTTTGCCTTTCGCTTTTGCGTTTTCACTGTTTTAAAAAGAGCGCTACTGTCTCCACATGGGCCGTTTGCGGGAACATGTCCAAGGGCTGCACCTTTTGCAGTTTATATCCTTGCTCGGACAACAAGGCAGCGTCGCGGGCCAAAGTGGCCGGGTTGCAGCTTACATAGACGATACGCTGCGGCCCCGCCTTCACCACCGTGGCCAGCACCCGAGGGGAACACCCTGCCCGGGGCGGGTCCAGCACCACAGCCTCCGGCCGCTCGCCCTGCGCCAAAAGTTTCGGCGCTTCGATCGCACTGTCGCCGCAATAAAAACGGGCGGCAGCGCAGCCGTTGGCCGCGGCGTTTCTCTCGGCGTCTTCGATGGCCGCCGCCACCGCTTCGATACCGTGCACCTTCGCCCCTTTTTTCGCTAAATATAAAGAGATGGTGCCGGTGCCGCAATAAAGATCCCACACCGTGCTCCCCGGCCGAGGAGCCGCCAGCTCGGCCGTCAAGGCATAAAGTTTTTCGGCCTGAGCTCTGTTCACCTGAAAAAAGCTGGCGGGAGAGATCTTAAAGCGCAGGCTGCCCAGTCTGTCGGTGAGGCTGTCTTTACCCCACAGCAAGCGCTGCCTTCTCCCCAAGATCACGTTGCCCCGTGCTTCGTTGATGTTTTGCACCGCACCGACCAAATGAGGCACTGCCTTTTGCAACATTTCCGCCAATTCTTTTTCTCGCGGCAAAAAAGAAGTTGCCGTAACGAGCACCGCCAGCACTTCCCCTGCGTCATCTTCGCCGCGGCCGCAGCGGGCCATCACGTGGCGAATGAGCCCCCGCCCCGAAGCTTCATCGTAGGCGGGGATGTTATAGAGCTCCATCCAGCGTCGCACCGCCCCCAGCACTTCTTCGTTCCCTCTTTCGGCGATGAGGCAGCCTGCCCCGTCCACCACCAAGTGAGTGCCTCTTTGATAGCAGCCGATGGCCAAGCTGCCCTCCCTCTCGCCTGCGGGGAAGAGCATTTTGTTGCGATAGTGCCAAGGGTCGTCGCAGGCGATGGTGGGCTCTGCCTGCACGGTCAGATGGCCCAAACGAGCAAAGGCCGCTTCCACCTGCTGCCGTTTCGCCTCCAGCTGACCTTCGTAGCTCAAATGCTGCAAACTGCAGCCGCCGCACAGGCCGTACACCGGGCAAAGAGGCTCTCTTCTGTCGGGAGCTGCCTCCTCTATTTTCAGCAAACGGGCCAAAGCGTAATTTTTTTTCACCGTCTCGATCTCGCACACCACTTCTTCATTGGGCAGGGCGAAGGGCACGAACACTTTGAAACCTTCAAAGCTCCCTATGCCCTCGCCGCTGCTGCCCAAGCCGCCGACGGTGAGCCTCAGCTTCTGCCCCTGCGCGAGGGGCGGCTTTTTCTCCATGGTCTTCCTCTTTTCTTATACAGCTTTTTCTTTGAGCTGCCGACCTTTCATAGCGCCCTATTTAGCGTTGCGGTGGGACTTTTTCACAAAACTTTTGCCAGATAAGCCAACACGTTTTGATGCGTGATGCGGGCCAAAGTGGCATCGCTCAAGCCCCGAGCGCTCAAATAGTCCAGCAAGGGAGCGAAGTCTTGGTAGCCGTTGATGTCAGAGGGCGGATGGCTGATGCCGTCGAAGTCGCTGCCAAAGCCCACGTGGCGGTCGTCGCCGCTGAGGTCCAATATGTAGGCGATGTGTTTATAGACGCTGGCGATGCAGGCGTTATGATAGTCTTCTTCCAAAAATTGGCCGGCGAAAGTGATGCCTATGAGCCCGCCCGCTTTGACCAAGGCTTTGATCTGTTCGTCGTCTAAATTGCGGGGATGAGCACACAGGGCCTTGGCGTTGGAGTGGGTGGCCAAGGGCGGCTTGACGCTCGTCTCCAGCACATCCCAAAAACCGGCGGGGGCGATGTGGCTCACGTCCACCGCCATCCCCAGCCTGTTCATTTCGGCCACCACTTCCCGGCCGAACTTGGTGAGCCCGCCCCCGGTGCCTGCTTCGTTGATCCCGTCGGCGATGTCGTTGCGGTTGCTCCAAGTGAGGGTCATGGCCCGCACACCCAAAGCGTAGAGGCAGCGCAGCGCCTCCAACGAGCCGTCGATGGCCCCGCCCTCTTCGATGGTGAGGAGAGCGGCGCTTTTGTGCCGGCGCACTTCGTCCAGATCTTTTAGGGAGAGCACGGGGAAGACGTCTGCCCCCGCCGCTGCCAGCTCCGCCAGTTCTCGGCGATATTTATCGATCAAACAAAGAGTGTAGCGCAGGCCGCTGCGATAGCGAAACTCTCGAGTCGGCACATAGACGGCCATGAACTGCAGCCCGCCTCCCAAGGCCTGCTGCCTTTTGATGTCGAAGTGCCGTTCGTTGCTGTAAAGGCTCAGCCCCTCTCGGTAGAGGGCTGTCAAAGTGTCGCAGTGAAGATCGCAGATATACATTTTTCTCCCTCCCGCATATGACACATCCGTTCGAATAGCTTTATTCGTGCCGATGTAAACTTATTGGGGAGCATTTCGATGAAATTTTACCGTCAAATGTTCCCCAATTTTCTTTGCAGCTGTCTCGTCCATTGCACATTTAAGTTTATGAGCTTTTGCAAAATACTTCCGAAAAAATTATACGGTCTCTCTATCTGCCTTGTCAATGTATGAAGAGGGCACCCTGCCTTTTGCGGCAGAGTGCCCCGAACTTTTCTCTCGAAAAATTTTTACCGTCGACTTTTTCCGCTGCTCTTAGGCTCACCAGCCGGTAGCGTAGTAGAAGAAGGTCATGCCCAAAGTTACGGCCATGGCACCGGCCATGGGGATGGCGGTCCTCTTGATCACGTCGAAGGGCGACACGCCGCCCATGCCGGACGATACTACGATAACTGCGGTGATAGGCGAGCAGTTACGCATGATGGAAGCGGCGAAGTGCATGGGCACCAGCATCAGCACCGAGTGGATGCCGCTGGCTGCCGCCACTGCCGGGGTGAGGGCCGCAAAGGCGAAGAAGGGAGCATTGCCGCTGCCCATAACGATGGAAGAACCGGCGATGATGGCCACCATCACCAGCATCATAGCCATGGGGCTGAAGCCCAAGTTCTTAGAGCCTTCTACCAAAGTGGAGATAACGCCCATGGAGATGAGGCCTTTGGCGAAGGTCTGACCTGCTACGATCAGGGTGATAACGTTGGCCATCTGCATGCCCATGCCGTCGAAGAAAGTCTGGATGTCGCCCAGCACCTTCTTGCCGTCACGCCAGCGGCAGTATTCGCAGATCATGCCGATGGTGAGACCGATGTACATGGCGGTGACGATGTTCACCTTGATGGTGTGGATCAAAAGAGGACTGAAGATCAAAATGAGGGCCAGAGGCACGATGGGCAGCAGAGCGTAGAAGCCGGGAACTTTTTCTTCTTCCGCCTGCGCATCTGCCTTCTCCACTTCCAGAGGCGCCACTACGTGGCCTGCCTTCTTGTCAAAATATTTCTGAGTGAAATAGTGCAGGGTGGAAACTACGATCAGAGCTACCGCCACGATGGGCACCTGATAGTGGCTCCAATAAATGACCGGGTTGATGCCGGCGGTCTCTGCGGAAAGAATGGTGCCGGTGTCGGCCGGGGACCAGTCGAAGCAGAGGGTGGTGGCCACTGCGGAAGTTGCGGAAAGGCGGGACACGCCCAAGCCGATCAGCACCGGATAAATGGTCACCATCAAGAGCATGGCCAAACCGGAGGCGGAGTTGATGCACAGACCGATGAGCATGCCCACGATCCAAGTGCCGGCCATTACCAGATAGGGAGCCTTCAAAGCCAAGAGGGGCTTGATGGTCATCCTTACCAAAGCTTTGGAAGCGCCGATCTTTTCCATGTACTTGGCGAAGGCGCCTACGGACATGATGTTCAGGCCCAGTTTGGCAGCAGTGGAGCTCATCACCGCTCTGATGCTGTCGAAAGCGTCGAAGACCACGGCGCCGGTGGTGGCCTTAGGCCCTAAGATGGTGCCGTAGCCGAAAATGGCGGCGATGTACATCATGGCCAAGCCGCCGATGAAGAGGACGGGCTGGGGCTTATACTTCTTGTAGATCATGAAGCCTGCCCAGAAGAGGATGATAGCGGAGATCAATACACCCATTTACTTTGCTCCTTTCCCGCTCGATCAGGTATGATTCATGACAAAATTATATCATAGCTTGAAAGGCGACCGCAAGAAAAAAGCCCGAAAAAGTGTTGCCTCCGACCTTTTCGAGCTCTCTTTTTTACAAAAGTTTTTCTATTTTTCGTCTGCGGCTTCTCGTAAATGTTTTACGTAGAGGGCCTGCACCTCGGGTCTTCTCCCCAAGCCTTCGAGGTGGCAGCACACCTCAGTGCCTCTTTCTTCGATGCGGCTCTTCCAACTGTCGGGGCCGGGGCCGGCCATGTCGTTTTGAGCGTGCTCTCCCGCCACCACCAGCAAGGGAGCGAGCCGGACTTTTTTGCAGCCTCTTTCTTCGATAGCGGCAAGCACCGCCGCAAGATCGGGGCTGTCTTCATTTTCCACCGTGCCCACCAAAACTTTTTTCCCGAAAGTGTCGAAGAGCTTTTGCAGCTCTCTGTAAGTTTTACCATGGGCGCTGTTGTTCGCCCTCGGCGTGCCGTGGCCCATATAGACGAAGCCTTCGTCTGCGGCTAAAGGAGGCAGCAGCTGCAGCAAAACTTCCGCCAAAAGACGGAGATCTTCTTTCGTATCGATCAAAGGGCGGCCGATGCCGAATTTGAAGAAAGCGGGAGCGAACCGGTCGCGCAGAGCCAGCACCTTCTGTTCGAATTCTTCGCCGCGCAATAAGTGAGTGGGCTGCAGATAAACTTCTTCGTATTTTTTCGCCGCCAAATTTGTTAATGTTTCTTCAAGAGAGGGGATGGCAGTGCCTTCTTTTGCCAATTTGCGGCGGATAAAATCAGAAGTGTAAGCGCTGAAATGGTCGCAGTCGGGAAAGGCTGCCTGCAGGGCTCTTTCGATGCCGCCTATATCTTTTTCTCTTGCGTCGGCAAAACTTGTGCCGAAGCTGACTGTCACTATGGCCTTCTTCATCTTGCTTTCTACTCTCTTAAAGGGGTACCGCACTTAAAACGGACGGCTTTTTCGCCGCATTTTTCGTTTTTTCTCCCTCACCTTTTTGCCGCGAGAGAACGGGGCTTTCTTATATTTTTCGCGCCGCGCTTTTTTGCAAAAAGGCCCCGCCCGAAAGGGCAGGGCCGTAAAGAGCGGCGTCTGGTCTCGAAGGCCTTACTCGGCTTCTTTTGCTCCTTGCAAAGCGGCAAAGGCGGCGGCGGCCCGTTTCACGAACAGTTTGCGTACCGCTGGGTTCTCGCCCAAGCCGTGGATGTAGGCATCCACCTTAAAGCCTTCTTTTTCCAAAATGGATTTGAAGGAGTCTTCTTCCTCGCCGGCCATGTCGTTATTGGCATGGTCGCCGGCCACCATCATCAGGGGCATCAAAGTGACGTGCTTAACTTTTTTCGCTTTCAAAATGGGGATGACCGTATCCAGATGCGGCCAGCCTTCTACGGAGAAGATCAATGCTTTCTCCAAGCCCAGCTCGTTCAAACGGTTCTGCATCACGCTGTAATAAGCGTTGGCCGGATGGGGAGTGCCGTGGGCCATCAAAAGCACTGCGTCCTTCTTCTCGATGAGGGGGAACTGGCTGCTCACCGCCTCCATGGTCTCCAAAATATCGTCGGCCTGACCTTCCTGCCCCTGCCAATACATGAGGGGAGTGCCGAAGGCGACTTTTTTGAAATCGTTTTTGTGCAGGTTGTACACTGCGTCTTTATAAGCATATTCCATGCCGGGGATGATGTCTAAGCTCACCATGGCGATGCGGCTGTAGCCTTCTGCTTTCAATTTGGCCAAGGCCTGCTCGGGAGTGGGGATCTCCAGCCCTTCGTTCTCTTTCACTCTGTCGATGATGATATGAGAAGTGAAGGCCAGCTCCACCTTCACGCCGGGATGAGCGCCTTTGATGGCATCCACGGTGGCGTTGATGGTCTTTTCTCTGTTATCCTTAAATGTAGTGCCGAAGCTCATCACCAAAATGGCGTCTTTGTCAGGCAAAGAGGCCAAGGCGGCGTTCTCGTTCACTTTCACGCCGATCTGCGCGGCCTGCAGCAGAGCGGGAGTGGCATCCTTCACTTCGGAGCTCAGCTCATAAGCGGCGTAGCCGGTAGCGCTGAGGCCCAAGAGGGCGGCCACCGTCAGGGACAGAGCGGTAAACTTTTTCCAACTTTTCATTTTCTCGATCTCCTTCACGATATTCTGTCGGCTGTCAGCACAAAGGAGAGTGTTAAAAAGCATTCTGTGAGCCGACGCAGTTATTATTATAACATCGAAGAAAGTGTGAGTCAAATAAAAGTGAGAATATCTCTCACTAAAGATTTATGTCTGTCTTCTCTTCCGCCCATTCTTCCCGCAAAAAGGTGAAGGCCGGGGCCCTGCCCAACTGCTCCCCCACGAATTTTTCCGCGGCCTCTTTCTCTTGGGGCCGCAATTTTAAAGCGATGACGGTGTTTTCACCGTGTTCTGCCGAAACTACGGGATATAAATTTTGACCGTAAAGCCTGCTCAAAAGTTTTCCCCCTTCGACCGGTGTACAGGAAAAAGCAAAAACTTTCACGCGATAGCGTTTGGCAAGCCCCGCTTTGGCCACAGCGGCAGCAACTGTCCCCGCATAAGCTCGGGTCAGGCCCCCCGTGCCCAATTTGATGCCACCGAACCAGCGGGTGACCACCGCCGCCACCTGCTCGAGCCCTTTAGAGCGCAGCACGTTCAGCATGGGCGAGCCGGCGGTGCCCGCCGGCTCCCCGTCGTCGTTAGAGCGTTGCGTGGCTTCGTCTATGATGTAGGCGCTGCAGTTATGAGTGGCGTCCCAATGTTCTTTCTTCATGGCTTTGATGAAGGCCTGGGCTTCCGCTTCGCTTTGCACTTTCTTCAACGTGCAGAGGAAGCGGCTCTTCTCTATCACCTGTTCGATCTTCACTTCTTCGGCTATGGTGAGCATCTTGCTGCCTCTCCTCTTCTGTGCCGCTTTTTTGTGCACGGCTTTGACCCGGGCCGTACTTCTGCCTGTGAAAAAAGGTCGGCTGTCAATGAGCAGACGACCTTTTGTTGCTTTCTTCTTGCTTTTGCCTCAGAAGGTGCCCTGCACCAACTGGGCGATATTTTTGGAGTGATCGGAGACGCGTTTCATGTTGATGATCATCTCCATCATCACGAAACCGTTGATGGCGCTGCAGCGATTCTCTTTCAGCCTCTCTATGTGGCTCTTGCGCATATATTTTTGCTGCTCTTTCACCTTGCGGCACACGGTGAGGGCGGCGGCGGCGATCTCCTTGTCGTCTTTTTCCAGCGCCTCCAAAGCTTTGCCGCTGGCTTCCAGCACCAAGGCCATCAAGCGATCGAATTCTTCTTTCGCTTCGTCGCTGAACTGCACGCCCATATCGATCAATTTCTCGGAACGTTTGGCCAAGGTGCGGCCGTGGTCTCCTATCCTTTCGATATCGGCGCAGGCGTGAAGAAGACAGGTGTGGCGCACGCTCATGGCCGCCGACATGGGCTGCCTGCTCATCAATGTGAGATAATCGGTGATGGCCTTTTCCAAAGTATCCACCACCGGTTCGTGTTCTTCCACGAATTTAACTTTTTCCGCATCGAAATTTTGGATGGATTCCAAGCCCAGCTGCACGTTTTTGCGGGCCAAGTTGCCCATGCGCACCAATTCTTTCACCGCCAAGTTGAGAGCCACCTGAGGCGTGTGGAGCATGGCCTTATCCAAATAGATGGGCCGCTGGGTGATGACCGGACCCTTTTGGGGCAACAGCTTCTCTTCGATGAGGCGGACGAAGAGGCCGGCAAAGGGCATGAAGAGCAGAGTGTTGATCACGTTGAAGGCGGTGTGAGCGTTGGCTATCTGCCTGGCCATGTCGCCGGCGGGCGAGATGAAGAGCACCAATTTGATGAACCAAGGCAGGAACACCACGAAGATGGTGCAGCCCACCACATTGAAGAGCACATGGGAGCAGGCCACCCGTTTGGCGGTGATGTTGGCCTTGAAGGAAGCGATCACCGCAGTGATGCAACTGCCCAAGTTGTCGCCCAAAAGGACGGGGATGGCCCCGTCTAAACCGATGAGGCCCTGACTGGCCATGACGATGAGGACGCCGATGGTGACGGAACTGGACTGCACCACTACCGTCATCAGCATGCCCACGGCCAAACCGATGAGGGGATGGGCGGCGAAGGCGGCGATGAAATCGGTGAAGAAGGGAAGGTCTTTCAGGGGCAGCACCGCATGGCGCATCATCTCCATGCCTATCATCAAAATGCCGAAGCCCAAAATGGTCTGCCCTATGTATTTGCCGTGCTGCCTTTTGGATAAAAGCTGCACCATGAAGCCGATGAAGACCAGCAGAGTGATGTAGTCCGTCAGCTTGAAGGCCACCAACTGTGCGGTCATGGTGGTGCCGATGTTGGCCCCCATGATGACCCCGAAGGCCTGCTTGAAGGTGAGCATGCCGGCGTTGACCAGGCCGATGGTCATGACGATGGTGGCGCCGGAAGACTGCAACACCCCGGTGACCACGGCTCCCAGCAAAATGCCCAGAGCCAAAATGCCGGTCATCTTCTCCAAAATATTTTGCAATTTTTCCCCGGCGGCTTTCTGCAGGCCGTCGCTCATCAGCTCCATGCCGTATAAGAACAGGGCGATGCCGCCTAAAAAGGCGAAGAGATAAACCATGATGCTCCATCCTCCGAGGCAAAAATTTTTTCTGCCGGATTTTATTATAGCACCCGCGGCGGCCTTTGTCACCAACGAGCGGCGAAGAGAAAGAGCTCGGCCCGAAATAAAAAAGGCGCGGCTTTTGCCCTCGCCTGTTTTTGCCGCCGCCTTTTGCGGCAGCTCCCTTTGAAATTTTTCGCGGCCGACCGCCGCACGTGAGAGAGTTTTTATTTTTTTGCTCTCACCATTCGGCCGGTATCTCTTCGAAGCGGCCCACGATGAACATGGTGGTGAGGATGGTGGCCATCAATTCGCCCCTTTGGTCCGTCATCTCCGCTTCTATCACCATGGTGGTGCGGCCGTGATGCCGCACTCTGCTGTGCACGGTGATGCGCTCCGCATCGTGGACGTTTTTGATAAAGTTCATGCTGAAATTGAGGGTGGCCACCGCAGCGCCCACACTGGCGCCCGTCACGCCCAGCACCGAATCGGCCAAAGCGGTGAAAACGCCGCCGTGGCAAATGCCCCGGTGGTTGAAATGTTTGGCCGGGTCGATGTCGATGCTCACCTCGGCGCTGCCGCATTCGATCTTGCCGATCTTGACGCCGAAATTGTTCATGAAATTGTTGTGCCGATACATGGCGCGGATATAGGCGGGAACGTCCTTCACCTGTTCCATTTTACGCCTTCGCCTCCCTGCCCGCACTTAACGCTATCGCTCATTTTATCACAGTCTCTCTGCCTTCACAAGCATCAACTTGACTCATATGGTCATGACGACAGTGTCAAGTAATCGTTGGCAAAATTCTCCGGCAAAATATCAAAGTCAGAACCCTACAAAGGGCAAAGCATTC
>CANRJC010000026.1 GCA_947630795.1 uncultured Phascolarctobacterium sp.
ATCGAGAAACTGGCTGCTGCCGGCGTTATCGACGGCTACGGCGACGGCACTTTCGGCGGCGACAAACTGATGACCCGCTATGAGATGGCTCAGATCGTTGCTCGTGCAATGGCCAACGGTGCCAATGTTGACAAGCTGGCTGCCGAGTTCGCCGACGAGCTGGATGCTCTGGGCGTTCGCGTTGCCAACTTGGAGAAGAAGGCTGATGCCGTGAAGATCACCGGTCAACTCCGTATCCACTACAACAGCTTCCATGGCTATAATGGTCTTGCTTCTACTGGTAAAAATACGGGAAGTAAATCCACCAGCAAATTCCGTTCCCGTCTGTTCTTCAGAGGGCAGATCAATGATGACTGGACTTACACCGGCATGATTCAGAACGAGCAGGACTTCCGCACTGACTATGGCGACGAGGGCACCGACTTCCAGCGTGCATTCGTAAACGGCAAACTGGGCGGCGTTGCTGTTGAGGCAGGCCGTAACCACATCGCCATGTTGGGCACCGGCGGCCAAGTGCTGGGCGACCGTGTTGATTATGTGAAAGCTTCTTACGGCAAAGACATCAAACTGACCGGCATGGTTGGCAAGTTGGCTGATACCAAGAGCGCTAAAGCTACAACTGGAACCGACATTGAAAAAGCCGCCTCTGCTCCCAACGGCGAAGAGTTCTGGGCAGTTTCTTTGAATGGTAAGATCGGTGTTGTAAATGCCGAAGTCACCTACATGGACGTGAAGAATCAGAAAAATCTGTTTGTAGATGACAATCCGGCCAATGCTACTAAGGATAATAGCATTCTCGGCATTGACGTGAAGTTCCCCATCGTTAAGGGCTTGACCTTAGAGGGCCTGTACTTAAAGGCTGATGAAAAAGATGCCGTAGGCAACGATGACGGCGTATTTGCAATGTTGAAATACGGCGGAGCAAAAGCTAACAAACCCGGCAGCTGGGGCGTATATGCCAAGTACTGGAACATGGCCGGCAGCACCATCCTCGCTAACGGCGATGACAACAGCTTCGAGAATGACGTTGATTTCCTGTATGCTGGCTTTAAAGGCTACGGCATCGGTGCTGAGTACGCAGTTGCTAAGAATATGATAGCTCTTATCGACTGGGTAGATCTGGAGACCAAGGGCAACGGTGGCGAAGACGGTGCTTCCCTGTGGACCCATCTGGTTGTCACTTTCTAAGAAGCGGCACATCGCTTACAGTCGAAAAAGCAGTAAACTTTTCGAGGGACGCTCAAAAGGCGTCCCTCTTTTCAAAAAAACTTCTAAATGAAAAAACGTCTGCTCGGCGGGCTTTAGCAGCTGCCGTGCAGACGCTTCTTTTTTATTTCGAAGAGCGGACTCAGGCCTTCTCTTCGTCGGCTGCGATAACTTTGTTGATGTCCTCGATGAGAGCATCCACGTCGATGCCATGAGCGCCGGCGCCTTGGCCGATGGTCTCGAAATGCGCAGCCATGCAGCCGATGCAGCCGAGGCCGTAATTCATGAATACTTCTATGATCTCGGGATGGGCTTGAACGGCTTCGATGATGCCGGTATCTTTGGTGATCTTTGCCATAAATTTTTACCTCCTGCTCAAAAAAGCGAATTCGTTGTTAAAAAGTTTAAGAGCAATCGCCATAATTATAACACCAAAGAGGCAAAGTTGCCACGACAGCGAAAAAATTTTCCGGTCCTTTGCCTTTGCTGTCATTTGTCAAAGTGAACGCAAAGGTAAATCGAGGCCTTTTGTATTTGCTGTGACGAATTTGCGTTTCCATCGACGATCGACTCATTGCCCGCATAAAAAAATCAGCAAATTTGCAAAAAGCACCTTGCTTTTTCAATAAAAAGAAATTATAATGGGGAAAAGTGGGGAATAGTGGTGAAAGTGTCTGCTTTTGCGAGGCAGGCGCCCAGGAGAGGAGGCGGTCTTGTGTTTTTAGGTGAATATCAACATTCTCTGGACAGCAAGGGCCGTCTTGCCATTCCCGCCAAACTGCGGGAAGAATTGGGCGCAGGCTTTGTGATCACCAAGGGCTTAGACAACTGCCTTTACATTTATCCTCAAGAACAGTGGCAGAAAGAATGCGCCAAGCTGGCCTCTTTGCCCACTTCCAAGAAAGCGGCCCGAGACTACGCCCGTTTCTTCTTCAGCAGCGCCTCCGAGGCGGAGTGCGATCGGCAGGGACGGGTGCTGCTGCCCCCGAGCCTGCGCCGCTATGCTTCTTTGAATAAAGACACGGTGATCGTAGGGGCCGGCAGCAGAGCGGAGATCTGGGACGCCGAAGCTTGGCAAAAATACAACGAAGCAAGTTCCGCCGCAGTGAACGCCATCGCGGAAGAACTGTCGGACTTGGGGATCTAGCGTCATGAGCGCACCTATCGCCTTTGCTCACACCAGCATCATGGTCCCGGAAGTTGTGGCGGCCGTGGTGACGGACCCCGAAGGGATCTATGTGGACTGCACTCTGGGCGGGGGCGGCCACAGCGAAGCCATCGCCTCGGCATTGGGGGCGGGGGCGACCCTCATCGGCATCGATCAAGACAGCGAAGCGTTGAGCGCCGCTGCAAAAAGGCTGGAAGGCAAATACCCCTGCAAGATGACTTTGCAAAAAGCCAATTTTCGCGAGTTGGGCAGCGTGCTGGACGGCTTGGGCATAGAGAAGGTGAACGGTATCTTCTTCGACTTGGGCGTATCCAGCTATCAATTGGACAATCCCGAACGGGGCTTTTCCTACATGCAGAACGGGCCCTTGGACATGAGGATGGATGCAGAGAACGGCAGAGAAGAGACTGCCGAGCACATCGTCAACACTTGGTCCGAAAAAGAATTGGCTCAGCTCTTCAAAACTTACGGCGAAGAACGGCGGAGCAAAGCCATCGCGAGGCTGATCGTCGCTAAGCGCGCCGAGGAGCCCATCACTACAACTTTTCAACTGGTCGATATCATCAAAGAAGCAATACCTAAAAAATATCGCATCGAAGGGCCGCACCCGGCCAAACGCACCTTTCAGGCCATCAGGATCCAAGTGAACGGTGAATTGAGCATTTTGGAAGGGGCTGTGCGGGAAGCGGCGGAGCGTTTGCAAAAAGGCGGCCGTTTGGCCGTGATCACCTTCCACAGTTTGGAAGACAGGATAGTGAAGCAGACGATAGCGGAGCTGGTGAAGGGCTGCACCTGCCCGCCTCAGCTGCCGGTGTGCGTGTGCGGCAAGAAGCCGCTCTTAACGGGGGCGAAAAACACGACGCCTTCGCCCGAAGAGGTGGAGCGCAACCCGCGCAGCCGCAGCGCCCGCCTGCGTTATGCTACTAAGCTCTGATGAAGTTTCTTTAAAAAGAAAAAGGTGGATGGAATGCTGGCACGTCGATTCGAATATTATGAGGAAGACTACGCTCTGGAGGCGGAGCGGCAACGGCAGCAAGAACTTAAAGAGCGCAAAGCCAAAAAAGAGCAGGCGGAGTGCCGTGCCCTGCGCCGGGGCCTGCTGCAGCTGGCGGCGGTGGGCTTTTGCGGCTACATGGCCTGCGTGGCCCTGAGCAGCTGGGCCATGTACGAAGGCAACAGTTTGGTGGCTCTGCAGAAAGAAGAAAAGCTCATCGGCCGGCGCAACAGCGAATTGAACATCGAAGTGGAGCAGTTGAAAAGCCCCAACCGCATCATCAGCTTCGCCGAGGGTCAGCTGGACATGAAAGTGGCCCGCAGCACCATCTACGTCAACGCCGCGGCCAAAGGGGCGGGCAGAAGGGAGAACGTGTTGCTGGCCGGTAAATAAGCATAGCGTTTTGCAAAGACTTGTGCTATAATCTGCATAGAATAATTTGAAAGGCGGCCTTGCGGCTGCTCTTTCATTTGGAGGTAGAGCTTATGGAAAAGAGTCTGGCTTCCTTGGCTGCCCTGTTGCCGGAGGCTCGCCGCTTCGGCCCTGCCGATGCGCGTATCTCGGACATTACCGCCGATTCCCGCTCAGTAGTGCCGGGCAGTCTCTTCATCTGCTTGAAAGGGGCCACGACAGACGGCCACGCTTATATAGATCAGGCTGTAGAGAAGGGGGCAGCGGCCCTCTTGGTGGAAGATAAACCGAATAAGCTGCCCGAAGGAGTTGCTGTTTTGCAGGTCGCCGATACGAGAGCGGCCATGGAAACGGTCGCTCCTTATTTTTATGACTATCCCGGCCGCCGCCTGCGGGTGATAGGCGTGACCGGCACCAACGGCAAGACCACAACCACCAACATCATCCGCCAAGTTTTGCGCAAGGCAGGGCATAAAGTCGGCCTCATCGGCACCATCAACATCATGATCGAAGAGAAGGCTTATGTCAGTCACAACACCACACCCGATGTCGTAGAGCTGCAAAAGGCGCTCAACGAGATGCAAGAGGCCGGCTGCGATTATTCGGTGATGGAAGTTTCAAGCCACGCTCTGGCTCTGAACAGAGTGGCAGGCATCGAATACGACTGCGCTGTCCTCACCAACATCACTCAGGATCATTTGGATTTTCATAAGACCATGGAAGCTTACCGGGACGCCAAGAGCCTGCTCTTCGAGGGCTTGAGAGACGGCACGAAAGCGCATAAACACGCCGTTTTCAATATGGACGACCCGTCAAGCGCCGTCATCCGCGCCCGCACCGATGTTCCCGTGCTCACCTACGGTTTGGGAGCAGAGAACGACATCCGTCCCCTTGATCATCATATCGCCGCCAAGCACATGGAACTGAGCTTGGCCACGCCCCAAGGGACGATGGATCTGCGTTTGAAGATCACCGGCCTTTTCAACGTGTACAACGTGATGGCCGCCGTGGCCGCTCTCATGGCGGAAGGTATCGAAAAAGATGTGATCGCTTCCGTCTTGAACGGCTTCGCCGGCGTGCCCGGCCGTTTCCAATTGGTGGAGGCGGGGCAGCCCTACACCGTCATCGTCGATTACGCTCACACTCCCGATGGCTTGGAGAACGTGCTTCGCACCGCCAGAGAGATCACCAAAGGCAAATTGTGGGTCGTCTTCGGCTGCGGCGGCGACAGAGACAACAAGAAGCGGCCCATCATGGGGCGCTTGGCTCTTGAATTGGCCGACTGCGTGGTGGCCACCAGCGACAATCCCCGCAGTGAAGATCCCGAAAAAATTATGGATCAGATCTGCGTTGCTTTCACCCCTTTGCCTGCCGATAAAAAAGTTTGGCGGCTGGCGGACAGGCGGGAGGCCATCCGCTTCGCCTTGGCAAACGCCGTTGCCGACGATGTGATCCTCATCGCCGGCAAAGGACACGAAAATTATCAGATCCTCAAAGACAGGACCATCCACTTCGACGACAGAGAAGTAGTTGAAGAGTATTGGAGGGAGAAAAAATGAAGTTAGAGGCGACTTTAGCGGCAGAAGCCACCGGTGCCCAAGTGCGGGGCAGTCTCGCGACTTCTTTTTGCGGCATCACCACCGATTCCCGTCAAGTGGAAGCGGGACAGCTCTTCGTGGCGCTCAGCGGGCCCAACTTCGACGGCCACGACTTCGTCGCCGCGGCCGTGAGCAAGGGAGCTAAGGGGGTGCTGGTCTCCAAAGAGGCAGAGGTGCCCGAGGGCGTCACCTGCTTCAAAGTGAAAGATACGTTGAAAGCTTATCAGGCTCTGGCTGCCGCTTATCGGCTGCAGTTCGAAAAATTAAAGGTCTTTGCCGTTACCGGCTCCAACGGCAAAACTTCCACCAAAGATCTTTTGGCCGCTTGTTTGAGCAGCAAATATAAAGTGGTGAAGACCCAAGGCAATTTCAACAACGAGATCGGCCTGCCCAAAACTCTTTTCACCATCGAAGAAGACACGGACGTCGCCGTGGTAGAGATGGGCATGAGGGGCTTGGGGCAGATAAGAGAACTGTGCGCCATCGCCCGCCCCGATGCCGGGCTCATCACCAATGTGGGAGAGACGCACATGGAACTGTTGGGCAGCTTGGACAACATCGCCAGAGCCAAGGCGGAGGTGGCAGAGCAGCTGCCTGCTTCGGGCTTTGCCGTTTTGAACGGCGATAATGCTTACGCTCTGCGGGCAGCCGCCCTTACTAAGGCCAAAGTGCTGACCTTCGGCTTGGGTCCCGACTGCGATTACCGAGGCAGCGAGATCGTCACTTCGGCTTTGGGCACCGGCTTCACCTGCACGGAGAAAAACAGCGGCCGCAGCGTGCGGGTGCGTCTGCAGGTGATGGGGGAGCACAATGTTTACAACGCCCTCAGCGCCATAGCTGGGGCAGCCTGCTACGACGTGGATATGGAAGCGGCGGCCAAGGCCTTGGCCGGGGCCCGGCTCACCGGCAGCCGCCAGGAGATCGTCTACATAGGGCCCATCACTTTTATCAATGATGCTTATAACGCTTCTCCCGCCAGCATGGAGGCGGCTCTCAAAACTTTGGCCGAAGCGAAAAAAGTAGTGAAAGGCCGGAGCATAGCCATCCTCAGCGACATGGCGGAATTGGGCGCTGTCAGCGAAGCGGCTCACCGGCGGGTGGGCAGCTGGACTGCCAAGTACGGTGTGGACGAATTGGTGGCCTACGGGCCGGAATCGGCGGCTTTGGCCGAAGAGGCAAAGGCGGCCGGCGTATCCGTCCACTACTTTGCCACCAGGCAGGAGGCCGCCGGCTGTGTGCGGCAATTGGTGCGGGCGCAAGACGTGGTGCTTTTGAAAGGCTCCCGCATCATGCAGGTCGATAAGATGCTGGAACTCTTCAAATAGGAGGCTGTCGATGTTCGCTTTTATGGGAATAGGCGCCACCGCCTTCATTTTCTGCGCCCTCGTGGGGCCCATCCTCATCCCCTTTTTGCACCGGCTGAAGTTCGGGCAGAGCATCCGGGAGGTGGGGCCGGCCGGTCATCAAAAGAAAAGCGGCACGCCCACCATGGGCGGGCTGATGATGATCGCCGCCGTTTTGGTAGCTCTGCTGGCTTGGGAGCGGCCCAGCCCCGCCATCGTCATCGCCCTGTGGCTCATGTTGGGCCACGGTCTGATCGGCTTCATCGACGATTACATCAAAGTGGTGAAGAAGAGGAACCTAGGGCTGACGGTGCGGCAGAAATTTTTTCTGCAGTTTTTGTTGGCCGCTTCATATGTTTATTATGCGGAGACTTATCTGCACAGCAGCAAGCTGTGGGTGCCTCTCTTTAATGTTGATATCGACTTGGGCTGGGCCTACTATTTATTGGCCTTCCTGCTTTTGGTGGGCACTACCAATGCGGTGAACCTCACCGACGGGCTGGACGGCTTGGTGAGCTGGGTGACTCTGCCGGTGGCGGCCGTCTATGCCTATATCGCCGCCTGCGGGCCTGCTCCCGAACTTTCTTCTTTCGCCGCCGCCCTTTTCGGCAGCTGCGCCGGCTTTTTGCTCTTCAATCACTATCCCGCCAAAGTTTTCATGGGGGACACCGGCTCCTTAGCCTTGGGGGGAGGAGTGGCGGCCCTCGCTCTTTTGACCAAGACCGAACTGCTTTTGATCGTCATCGGCGGCGTCTATGTGCTGGAAGCAGCCAGCGTCATCATCCAAGTAACTTATTTTCGTTACAGCCACGGCCGCCGCATCTTCCGCATGTCGCCCCTCCATCATCATTTCGAATTGGGCGGCATGAAGGAGACCGCGGTGGTCTTCGCCTTTGCTGCGGCCAGTTTGGTCTTTTCTCTCACGGGCCTCGGCCTGTGGCTCCTGTAGGAGGTGATGAAGATGGCTCTTCCCGCTTCTGTTATCGTTTACGGCGCCGGCATCAGCGGCTGCGGTGCTGCCCGGGTGCTGGCGGCAAGAGGCTGCGCCGTCTATCTTTATAACGATGTACCCTGCGAGATCTCCGAAGAGCTGACCGATCTCCTGGCCGCTCACGGCGGCGGTCTTTACGTGGGGGCCGCCGCTTACGAAGGGTTATTGGATAAAGCCGAGCTCATGGTCCTTTCTCCCGGCGTGGCCTGCGATAAAGAGAGCGTGCTGGCCGCAGAGGAAAAAACAGAAGTGATCGGCGAGGTCGAGTTGGCCTTCCGCCTTTATAAAGGGCACATGGCGGCCATCACCGGCACCAACGGCAAGACCACCACCACCACTTTGGTGGGAGAATTTTTCAAACGTTTGCCGGTGCCCAGCGCTGTGGGGGGCAACATCGGCGCGGCCCTTTCCGCCGAGATCGCCGAGCTTCCCGCCGATAGTTGGGTGGCGGCGGAGATATCGAGCTTTCAATTGGAGAAGGTGAGCACCTTCGCTCCCGCTATAGCTGCGGTGCTGAACCTCACCCCCGATCATTTAGAGCGGCACCACAGCATGGAAGCTTACGGCGCCGCCAAACAAAATATTTTTCTGCGGCAAAGAAAAGAGCAGGTGGCCCTCCTCAACTACGACGATCCCGTCGTGCGCTCTTGGGCCGAAAAGTGTCCTTCTCAAGTTTGCTTTTTCAGCCGCAAAGTCGATTTAAAAAACGGCATCTGTATTCGCGACGGCAGTTTTGTGATAAAATGGAAAGGCGAAGAACACAGGGTGTGCCCCGTCGCCGCTTGCCGGCTCTTCGGCGGGCATAACGAAGAAAATATTTTGGCGGCGCTGGGCTGCGGCTATTTCGCCGGGGTGAGCGTCGGCGACATGGCCGAGGTCTTGGCCGCATTCACCGGGGTAGAGCACCGGCTGGAATTCGTGCGGGAGCTGGACGGCGTGAAGTATTATAACGATTCCAAGGCCACCAATACGGATTCCGTGATCAAAGCTTTGGAAGCTTTCGATCATCCTCACATCGTTTTGATCGCCGGCGGCTACGATAAGATGACTGACTTGGGGCCCATGATGGCCTTGGTGAAGAAAAAAACGGAGGCTCTCATCCTTTTGGGGGCGGCCCAGGAGCGTTTTTATCGGGCGGCGACGGCCGCCGGAGTGGAGAACATCCGTTTAGCCGACAGCTTCGAAGAAGCTGTGCGCATCGCCCACGGCTTGGCTGCGGCGCCTCAGGTGGTGCTCCTTTCACCGGCTTGTTCTTCCTTCGATATGTTCGAAAATTATCCCCAGCGCGGCCGCTGCTTTAAAAAATTAGTGGCGGCACTGCCCTCCAAAAGGCAGACGAACGACTGACGCGACCTGAGTGCGGGAGGCGAAAGTATGAAGATCATCATCACCGGCGGCGGTACCGGCGGCCACATCTATCCGGCCCTGACCATTGCCGACGAGATCAAAAAACTGCAGCCGGAGGCCGAACTTCTTTTCGTGGGCACGGAGAACGGTCTGGAAAAAGACATCGTGCCCCGCTACGGTTATCCTTTGAGATTCATCCAAGTGGCCGGCTTCAAGCGCAGCCTGAGCCTGGACACTTTCCGCAGCATCTATAAACTGCTTCACGGTTTGGTGGATGCCCGTCGGGTGCTGCAGGAAGAAAAGCCCGATCTGGTCATCGGCACCGGCGGCTATGTGTGCGGACCTTTGGTCTTTTGGGCCGCCCGCTGGGGCATACCCACCTGTATCCAAGAACAGAACGCCATGCCCGGCTTCACCAATAAAACTTTGGACAAATGGGTGCGGCAGGTCTACCTCGGCTATAAAGAAGCCGGCCAATATCTTCACGGGCCGGCGGAAAAATTTTATACCGGCAACCCCATCCGCAGCAGCATCCTTTCTTGCGGGCGGGATGAGGCCGTGAAAGAGCTGGGCCTCGACCCGGATAAGAAGACAGTGTTGGTCTCCGGCGGCAGCAGGGGAGCCCGCAGCATCAACAGAGCGATGCTGGATGTGGAGCTGGCCCTCAGCGGCCGCGGCGACGTGCAGGTGCTCCACGCCACCGGCACCGCCAATTACGAAGCTTACATGGCGGCGTTGAAGGCCAAAGGCGGGGTAGAAAACAACATCATCATCGCTCCTTATCTTCACGATATGCCGCGGGCTTTGGCGGCGGCCGACATAGCTGTGTTCCGCTCCGGGGCCATAGGTTTGGCGGAATTGACGGCCAAAGGCATCCCCGGCATCTTGGTGCCCTATCCTTATGCCACGGCCAATCATCAGGAATTCAACGCCCGGGCCTTAGAGGCAGCCGGCGCTGCCAAAGTGATCTTGGATAAAGATCTTACAGGCGAAAGTTTGCAGGAGGCTATCGAATACCTCCTCCTTCACGATAAAGAATTGAAGGCCATGGCCGAGGCCTCCCGCTCTTTGGGCAAGCCGGAAGCGGCGGCGAAGATCGCCGGTTTGGCCTTGGCTCTGATCGAAAAATAAATTTCTTTCTATCGGGATCCAAACGCAGAGAAGGGAAGATGAGTTTGTCCGACGCTTTGTTGACCGAATATCATCATATACATTTCATCGGCATCGGCGGCATAGGGATGAGCGCTTTAGCCTACGTCCTCGCAGAGCGGGGCTTTGAGGTGAGCGGCTCCGACCTTAAAGGCTCCCATATGGCGAGCCTGCTGGCGGAAAAAGGAGCGAAGATCTTTTTGGGCCATGCCGCCTCTAATATAGCGGGAGCGGATGCGGCGGTAGTGTCCACCGCCATCAAAGCCGACAATCCCGAACTTGTTGCCGCCAGAGCCTTGGGCCTGCCGGTGCTGCACCGCAGCGATGTGCTGGCTGCCCTTTTGAACGATGCCTACGGGGCGGCGGTAGCCGGAGCCCACGGTAAGAGCACCACCAGCGCCATGCTGGCCTGCATCGCCGTAGAGGGAGGGGCCGACCCCACTGTGGTGATAGGCGGAGAAGTGGAAAGTTTGGGCGGCAACGCCCGCAGCGGCAGAAAAGATCTGGTGGTGGCCGAAGCCGACGAGAGCGACGGCTCCTTTCTGAAATTCTATCCCGGTCTGGCCGTGGTCACCAATATCGAGAACGACCACTTGGACCACTACGGCAGCGAAGAGAAGATCTACGAAGCCTTCGTCCGCTTCGTCGCTAACGTGAAAGAGGGAGGCAAGGCCGTCCTCTGTACGGATAATGCCAAAGTGGCCCGCTTGGCGCGGGAGACCGAGACTCCTTGCATCACCTACGGCCTTAAGGAAGCGGATTATACCGCTGCGAATATTTCTTTCGGCGCCGCAGGCACGAGCTACGATCTGTATTATCACGGTAAATTCCTTACGAAAATAGATCTTTTGCTGCCGGGAGTGCACAATGTGCTGAACTCTCTGGGAGCTTTCGCCGCAGCCAGAGAACTGGGCATAGACGGAGAAAAGATCGCCGCCGCCTTGGGTCGCTTCCCGGGAGTGAAGCGGCGCTTCGAGACCAAGGGACGCGTGGGAGGAGTTTGGGTCGTAGACGATTACGCTCACCATCCCACGGAGATAGGGATGACCTTGCAGGCGGCGAGGCAGACGCAGCCTAAACGTTTGCTGTGCGTCTTTCAGCCTCATCGCTATACCCGCACCCAACTTTTGTTCGATGATTTCTGCCGCTGTTTTGCAGCGGCGGATGAAGTGGTGCTTCTCGATATCTACTCTGCGGGGGAAGAGCCCATCCCCCATGTGAGCAGTTCTCGTTTGGCGGCGGGAATCGAGGCCGCCACGAGGCAGAAGGTGCACTACCTTCCCAATCCTGAGCAGGCCCGGGCATATTTAGAGGATGCCGTTTCGCCCGGCGACTTGGTGATGACCGTAGGAGCCGGCGACGTATACAAAGTGGGCGAGGCCCTGGTTAGCCGATTGGAGCAGAGAGCATGATGGAATTCAATAAGCAAGATACCATAGCCGTCCTAGTGGGCGGACCGAGTGCGGAAAGAGAGATATCCCGCAATACCGGCGGGGCGGTAGCCGAGGCCCTTTCGAGCTTGGGCTACAACATCGTCAAATTGGCATTGGAGCCCAAGACCGTGGCGGCTCAGCTGGCTGCCTTGAAAGCGAAGGCGGTGTTCAACTGCGTCCACGGCCTGTACGGAGAAGACGGCCGTCTGCAAAGCATTTTGGAAGCGGCGGGCCTGCCCTACACCGGCAGCGGCGTTTTGGCCAGCGCCATCGCCATGGATAAGGCCGCCAGCAAACGTTTCTTCATCGCCGACGGCATCAGCACTCCCGCCTGTCTCATCTTCGGCAAGGCCGACCTTAAAGACAAAGGGGCCTGCCTGGAAAAGATCAGGGCGAAATTCTCTCTGCCGGTGGTGCTGAAGGCAGCCAGCCAGGGCTCTTCCATCGGCGTGGCCATCGTGAAAGAAGAGGCCGCTTTGGCCGCAGCTTTGGAAGATGTTTCTCATTATTCCGAAGAAGTGGTGGCGGAAGAATATATAGCCGGCAAAGAACTGACGGTGGCGATCATGGAAAAGGAGGGAGAGCCGACGGCTCTGCCCATCATCATGATCGCTCCTCACAGCGGCGCCTACGATTTTCATTCCAAATATACCAAGGGAGCCACCGACTATTTGGTGCCCGCTCCTTTAAAAGAAGAAGAGACGGCCGCCGTACAAGAACTGGCGCTCAAAGCTTACAGATGTTTGGGCCTCTCCGGCGTGGCCAGGATAGATGTATTGTTGAATGCCGAAGGCACTCCCTTCGTCATCGAAGCCAACACGGTGCCGGGGATGACGGCCACCAGTTTGGTGCCTAAGGCGGCCGCTGCGGTAGGCATAGACTTTCCCGCTCTCTGCGCACTCATCTTGGCAGGTGCTCATTATTGAGCCTTTTCGCCGCAAGGAGGCCCTATGAGCGAAACTTTCAGGGAACGGTTGCGCCGTTCCCGGCGGCAACGGCGTTTGCGGCTGCTGCGCTTTCTTTTGATCGCGGCCTTGCTGGCGGCGGCGGCCACGGGGCTCTACCGCTGGCTGCATCAGCCGGGGCGGGCCTTGGGAGGCGTCGAGATCGGCGGCAGCACCCAAGTTACCGAAGAAGACGTTTTGCAGATAGCCGGCATAGAAGCCCCTTTCAACTGTTTCAACGTGAGCGCCGCTCAGGTGGAAAAAGTGCTGCGGCAGGATGTGCGCTTCAAAAACGTGCGGGCATCCTACAGTTGGCCGTGGGGCATTTTAAAGATAGATATCGAAGAAAGACAGCCGGCTCTCTATGTAGCCAACGCTTATCAAAGTTACCTGCAATTGGATTACGACGGCTTGGTGATCAAAGTCACCGCCGGCCTGCCCGATGCCAAAGCGCCCCTCTTGGTGGGGGAGGACTGCGGCAATGTGTTCGTGGGCGACACCATCGCCAACGAGAGAGTGGCTGCTATCCTCTCCTTCTTGAGGCAGTTGGACGGAGCGGCCAGAGCCAAGATAGCGGAGATCGCGGTGGACGATCGGCACTTCGTCACCGTCAGCCAGCGGGACAGTTTCCCCATCCGTTTGGGAGCGGCGGCGCAGATCCCCGCCAAGGCCGGGCTTTATATGACGGTCTTCAACGAGATCAAAGACCGGAAGATCGATGCTCTTTATATCGACCTCAGCTTCGGCAAGCCCTACATCAAATTCAAAGGGTCGGCGCCCACGGCGGCCGAGGGCTGAACGGGCGAGTTCGGCAACAGCGCCGAAATAGGCGGTAAAAATTATATTTTACTATATATTGTATAAAAGCAGGAAAAAAGGCCTGTTACGGTGAACTGTCTAGTTTGATAGTTTTTAACGCGATCGTTCGACACAGCAGGCTATTTTACCCAATGACCAAGGGGAGGAAGGCTCAAAATGTTTGAAGAAGTTGAACTGTCCAGTCCGAATCTTGCCAAGATAAAAGTGATAGGCGTGGGCGGAGGCGGCAACAATGCCGTCAACCGTATGATAGCCGAAGAAGTGCAGGGCGTGGAATTCATCGCAGTGAACACCGATGCTCAGGCTCTGGTGCTCTCCAAGGCAGAGAATAAGATCGTCATCGGCGAGAAGCTCACCAAAGGGCTGGGGGCCGGAGGCAATCCGGAGATCGGCAGCAAGGCCGCGGAAGAGACGAGAGAAAAAATAGCCGCCGCATTGCAGGGGGCCAACATGGTCTTCGTCACCGCCGGCATGGGCGGGGGCACCGGCACCGGCGCCGCTCCCATCGTAGCCGAATGCGCCAAAGAAGCAGGCGCCCTCACCGTGGGCGTAGTGACCAAACCGTTTCGTTTCGAAGGCAAGCGCCGCATGAACCAAGCCGAAGCCGGCATAGCGGCTTTGAGAGATAAGGTAGATTCTCTCATCACCATCCCCAACGACCGCCTGCTGGCCATCATCGACAAGCGCACCTCCATGATCGATGCCTTCAAGATGGCCGACGACGTGCTGCTGCAGGGCGTGCAGGGCATCTCCAGCCTCATCGCCGTGCCCGGCCTCATCAACGTGGACTTCGCCGACGTGCAGGCCGTGATGGCCAACACCGGCAGCGCCCTGATGGGCATAGGCACCGGCAAGGGCGAAGGCGGGGCCAAGGCCGCCGCCGAAGCAGCCATCAAGAGCCCGCTCTTGGAAGCTTCCATCGACGGGGCCAAGGGCGTGCTCATCAACATCACCGGCGGGCCCGAGCTTTCCCTCTTCGATGTGAACGAAGCCGCTCTCACCATCCAAGAAGCAGCAGCAGAAGATGCCAACATTATCTTCGGCGCCGTTATCGACGATAAATTGATGGACGAGATCAGGGTCATCGTCATCGCCACCGGCTTTGACACCGCAGGCCCCGGTGCCGATCATAAAGGCACTTTGATCAATACCTTCCGGCCTCAGGCCGCTCCCGCACCCAATCAAGCCGGCAGCGACGACAGAGCCGGTGCCGGGCTGTTCGGGCCCGCTCCCAAAGACAGCACCACGGAGATACCGCCCTGGCTGAAACGGTGAGATAGGAGGGAGCACTTATGAAGTGTCCGTATTGCTCGCACCGCGACAGCAAGGTCATCGACAGCCGCGGAGTAGAGGACGGCTGCGCCATCCGCCGCCGCCGGGAGTGTCCATCCTGCGGCAGGCGCTTCACCACCTACGAGCGCTACGAAGAAAATCCGCTGGTGGTGAGCAAGAAAGACGGCCGCCGGGAGCTTTTCGACAAAGCCAAGCTATTGGCAGGCCTGCTGAAAGCTTTCGAGAAGCGGCCGGTCTCCTACGAGAAGGTGCAGGAGATCGCCAACAGCGTAGAGCGGGACGTGCGCCTTTTAGGGCTGACGGAAGTGGAAAGCTCTACCATAGGCGAGGTAGTGATGGGGTATCTGGAAAAGACGGACCAGATTGCCTATGTGCGCTTTGCCTCGGTATACAGACAATTCGCCGATGTGAAGAACTTCATCCAGGAATTGGAGAGGATCATGCACAAGGAGAAGGGCGAGTAAGACGTTGGGAAGAACCAAACACAAAAAGCTGTCTCTTGCGAGACGGCTTTTCTCTTTATTTTAGAAGAAAGAGGGTGTGAAACGAGACCTCTGTTCATATGAAAAAAACAAGAGTCGCCGCACCACTCTATAATTTTGAAATGAGTAAAGGTCTTTGCACCTTTCTCTTTTTGGAAAAAGTAAGGGCGTTTACACTTATCTCTTTTTAAGATAAGTAAAAGTCCTCTCACCCTTCTCTTTTTGAAATGAGTAAAGGCGCTCGCACCTCTGTCATCCTGAAAAAAGCAAAGGTCCTCACGCCCATCTCATTTTGAAAAAAGCCAAGGTTTCGCGGCCTCGGGCTTTTCGGAAAAGGCCGGCCTTTTAATATCAGCGCTTTTTCGAAAAAGGCGGCGATAAAAAAGTCGACGCGAAAGCGTAAATTCGTAAAGAAAA
>CANRJC010000027.1 GCA_947630795.1 uncultured Phascolarctobacterium sp.
GAATGCTTTGCCCTTTGCAGGGTTCTGACTTTGATATTTTGCCGGAGGATTTTGCCAACGATTACTTGACACTGTCCTCGGCACTGTCGTTTTTCGCCGCTTCTTTATTTCTTGCGATCTTTCTGCTACAATAAAGCCGAAAGGCGGTGAAGGCGCTGTGCTGTATCAAGGGCTGTCGGGGCGGCCGATGACCGAGCATCAGATAAATTTATATCTGCGGCGTTTGCAATTGGGCGGGCGCCAGCTGAAGCCGGACCTTAACGGCCTGCGCCTTTTGCAGAACACCCATCTGCGTTTCATCCCCTATGAAAATTTCGACTGCCTGCACGGAAAGATCGCCACTTTGCGCCACAGCGACATGTTCCGCAAGATCATCCTCCACAATCGGGGAGGCATCTGTTTCGAACTGAACGGCCTTTACAACTGGCTCTTGTGCTCGTTGGGCTTTACGGTGACCAGCTTCGCCGCCCGCTTCATCGATAAATTGGCTCCTTATCAACTGCGGCGGCATCGGCTGCTGTGCGTCTCTTTCGGGGACGAACGCTACATCAGCGACGTGGGCGTGGTGAAAGAAAGCCCGCGTGTGCCCCTGCTCTTGGAAGAAGAAAAGATCCAAGACGACGGCGTGAGCAGTTATAAATTTACCAAATATCCTTTCTTCGGCTGGCTGCTGTGGCAAAAAGAGCCCCGCAAACCGTGGAAGACGGTGCTTGGCTTCACAGAGGAGCCGCAGTTGGACAAAGATTTCATCCTGCCTTCTTTTTGGTGCGATGCTCATCCCGATTCTCCTTTCAACAAACACAAGCTCCTCTCTATTTTTCGGGAGGACTGCAACATCAATATCAACCGCAATTATTTGAAATTTTATTTGGGCGGCCGCGTGAAGTATCGCTATTTGATCAAAAACGGACAGGAATTGAAGAGCGTGTTGTGGGAATATTTCGGCGTCAGCCTGGACTACCCTCTGCATAACGAGGGGATGGACGAGGAATAGAGTTATGATAAAGTTCCCTCCCCATATCGAAAAACTGCTGGCCGCTTTCGCCGCCCGCCAAAAAGAAGCCTACGTGGTGGGCGGTGCGGTGCGCGATCTTTTATTGGGCCGCGAGCCTCACGACTACGATGTGGCCGCTGCCGCTTTGCCGGAAGAAACAGCCGCTCTTTGTGAAGAAGAAGGCTGGCCTTGTTTGGATCGTTTGGGCGCCCGCTGGGGCGTCATCACCGCTCGTGTCGACGGCCGCGAGGTAGAAATCTCTGCCTTTCGGGGAGAGCGCTACACCATGGCGGCGGGAGAAGAAGCTCATCGGCCGGCGGCGGTGTGGTACGGCAAGACCTTGGCCGAAGATCTTTCCCGCAGAGATTTTACCGTCAATGCCATGGCTTTGGACAAAGACGGCCGCCTCTTCGACTTTTACGGCGGGCAAAAAGATCTGGAGCGAAAAGTGCTGCGCCCGGTGGGCGAGGCTGCTCTTCGTTATCGGGAAGACGCTTTAAGGATGCTGAGAGCCTGCCGCTTCGTGGCTCAACTGGGCTTTACTTATGAAGAAGAGGGCCATCTGACTTTGCCGGGCTGCGGCATGAAAGGCTCGCCTTATTATTTAGAGCGTAATTTTTTGTGGCCCGCAGAAAATTTGCGGGGAGTTTCTTTGGAGCGGGTGAAGAGCGAACTGGAAGCATTGCTGGTGGCTCCCTATGCCGGCAAGGGGCTGATGCTTTTTTTGACCACCGGCCTGGCCGGGGCCAGCTGCCGCTCGAGACAGGGCGGGTCGAACAGAGAAGTGCCGCTGTTGCCGGAGCTTGAACATCTGCTGGGGCTGCCGCAAAACCCTCGCTATCACATGTACGATGTGTGGGAGCACACCTTGCAGGCCGTGGACAACAGCCCCCGCGACTTGACGGTGCGCTGGGCTCTGCTGCTCCACGATGTGGGCAAAGGGCTGCCGGAGATCAGAAAACCCAACAAAGAGGGGCAGCCCAGCGACCACGGCCACGAAAGAGCAAGCGCCGAGATCGCCGAAAATATTTTGAGCCGTCTGGGTTACCCGAAGGACTTTGTAAGAACGGTGCGTTTTTTGGTGAGCAGGCACATGCGTTTCGTTCCCCTTTTGCAGAGCGACGAACCCAATTGGAGCCGCTGGCTGCGCAAAGAAACGGCAGATCTGCGGCAGGCCCCTTTTCGGCGCACCGAGGAGATGGTGAAGATCTTTCGTCTTTTGTGCGAAGTCTTTATGGCGGACATGGGGGCCAGCTGCGCCGGGAAAGATGAGACCATGATGAAAAAAGGAGCTTGGCTCTGTGAAAAAGTGCTGCAGGCGGTGGCGGCTCTGCCGGTGGCCACGGCCGACTTGGCCGTGAAGGGGGAAGAAGCGGCGAAGGCGACGGGAGAAAAAGTTATCGCTCCCATCATGCGCGCTCTTTTGGCGCAGGTGCAGGCAGGCAATCTGCCCAACGTCAAAGAAGCGCTCTTAGAAGCAGCCGCGAAAAAGGCGGCCCGCGACCGCAGGGCGAGGAGCAAAGATGCAAAAGCTTAAACTTATTTTTTTGATAGCTGTTTTGGGAGCGTTGGTGGCCGGCGGTCAGCACTTTATCGCCGGCTTTTCCGCAAAAACTCCCGCGGCGACGGAGGATAGGTCTCCCGGGGCGGCCGCTGCTTTAAAAGGAAAGCACGATCTTTTAGAGTCGCCCTATTTCAAAGCGCCCGATTTTTACAACATGAAGTCGGGCGGCAGCTTGGTGCTTTTGGAAAAATTCAAAACTCGGCAGCAGAGCACCCACTATACCTGCGGCCCGGTGGCAGCGGCCATGGTGACGGAATATTTTTTGGGCCGTTTGCCCTATGAAGAAGGGGCCATCGCCAAGCTCATGGACAGCAGCCCCATCACCGGCACCACCATCGGGGGCATGAAAGATTATTTTAAAAATTTAGATTGGGACGTCGTCTCCAATAAAGACACGGAAACGCCGAAAGACTTCAGCGCTTTTTGCCGCTTCGTGCAGAGCGCATTGGCCGCCGGCACTCCCGTCATCGTGGAGAACGTAGAGTGGGGCGGCCACTATCGGGTGATCATCGGCTACGACAGCATGGGCACCGACTACGGCGGCGACGATGTGCTGATCATGGCTGATCCCTACGACACGGCGGACCACGTGCAAGACGGCTATGTGATAAATAATGCGGAAAAATTTTTCTACATGTGGTTCGATGCCAAGCTCTTCCCCCAATGGGAGAGGCAGCGCCCCTGGCTGATGGCCCGGCCGAAGAAAGAAGCATCAAGATCGCCTTGGCAAAAAGCAAGCGGTCTCGGCAAGTGAGGGCTCTTTACAAAAACACCCGCTTATGTTAGACTGAAGTGGAAAATTTCACGGACAGTTCGTGACCATCCTGTCCTTAAACAAAACTACGGGCGGGCCGCCGGGGGCGGCCTTGGGCGAGAAGCTGCCTGTAGGGGCGGCTTTTTCTTTTCGGCGCAGCCGCCTCTGTCCCGAGCGCGATCTAACGAGGAGGCTTTTATGTCCAAAAGTTACAAGCTCGCTCTCTCCGGCCTGGTGATAGCGGCCTACATCGTCGTCATGTGGTTCACGCAAAATTTTGCCTTCGGCCAGTATCAGATCCGCATCGCCACGGCTCTTTACGCTTTGTCCGCTCCTTTTCCCTTTTTGCTGCTGCCTTTGGCTGTGGCCAATCTGCTCAGCAACGCTCTCTTGGGAGGGCTGGGCCTTTTGGATATGGCAGGCGGTTTCGTCGTGGGGCTCTTTACCTGCGGCGGCATAGTTTATACGAAGAAGCTGGGCCTGTGGCGGGTGGCTCTTTTCATCACGCTGGTGCCGGGGCTGGGGGTGCCTCTGTGGCTGAGCCCTCTTTTACATTTGCCCTATCTGCTTTTGGCAGGGCCCCTCGTGGTGGGGCAGGCAGTGTGCGGCCTGGCCGGTTGGGCGTTGGTAGTGGGCCTGCGGCGCTGGGGGCTGGATACGCTAATGAAAGAAAGAAGGTGACTTTTTATGAAAAGAAGCAAAGAAGAACTGGCCGAGCTCCGTTCTTTGGGAGGGCAGAGCGTCTATCGCTTCAGCTACGATCCCTCCGTGTTGGAGGCCTTTCCCAATCGGCACCAAGAAAACGATTATTTTGTGAAGTTCAACTGCCCGGAGTTCACGTCCCTTTGTCCGAAGACCGGGCAGCCGGACTTCGCTGCTATCTACATCTCCTACGTGCCGGGCGAAAAATTGGTGGAGAGCAAATCGTTGAAGCTCTATCTCTTCAGCTTCCGCGATCACGGGGCCTTTCACGAAGACTGCGTCAACATCATCATGAAGGACCTCATCGCTCTCTTGCAACCGAAATACATCGAAGTGTGGGGAAAGTTTTTGCCGAGAGGCGGCCTCTCTATCGATCCTTATGCCAATTACGGCGCGCCGGGGACGCCTTGGGAGGCGGCGGCAAGAGAGCGGCTCTATCGCCACGACCTCTACCCGGAGCGAGTGGACAATCGCTGAAAAAGTCAAAAAATTTTCGCAAAAGGCCGAGGCAAGCGCTTCGGCCTTTTTCGCTTGCGAAAAATTTCCTGAGCTTTCTTTCTATCCTCCGGTCCTCAAATTCGTCGATAAAGAAAAATTCGTCCCCATCGCCGCGAAAAGCGAAAGTTCAGCGAAAAAAGTGAAAATTCACCGAAAATTCGGCGAAAATTCGCCCGCTATTTATTTTCGATAGTGCTATTCGACGATCTTGATATCGATGAAGTGTCCCGCAGACCTTCGCGCCTGCGGTCTCTTTTTTCTTGCTCCGAAAAGCTCTGAGTTCGAGACCTTACCCTTTTTGAAAAAGGTTCAGGCTGTGAGACTTCCGACTTTTTGAAAAAAGTTCAGACTGTGAGGCCTCCGACGTTTTAAAAAAAGCTCAGGCCGCGAGCCCTCTCGCTTTTTGAAAAAAGTTCAGGCTGTAAGACCCTTCGCCTTTTGAAAAAAGTTCAAGCTGTAAGACCCTTCGCCTTTTGAAAAAAGCTCAGGCTGTGAGGCCTCCCGTGTTTTCAAAAAAACTCACGCCTTAAAACCTTTCGCTTTTTCAAAAAAGTTCGGCTTTTAAAGGGACACACTTTCGCAAAGCGAGTTTTGGGAAAAATGCAGAAGATAAGCATCCTGCTACTTTAATTATAGATTAGAGTATGCTAAAATTAAGCGAAGAGGAAATGACCTGCGGCCGCACGGCAGGGGTTTTTCTTTACAAGAAAAAGCCGCACCGTTTGGACGCAAGTTTTTCGGCACACAGTGCCTACATTTTACCTCGAAGAGAAAAAGGAGGAGTTATCATGGTAAAAGTCGGCATCAACGGATTCGGTCGTATCGGCAGAGCGGTATACAGAGCCGCCATGGGCAACCCGGACATTGAGATCGTTGCCGTCAACGATCTGGGCGATGTAGCCACCATGGCTCATCTTCTGAAATACGACTCCGTGCACGGCACTTTGGATGCAGAAGTGAGCTGCCGAGGCGATGAGATCATCGTGAACGGCAAAGCTTTGAAAGTAGTGGCTCAGCCCGACCCCGCCAAGCTGCCTTGGAAAGAGCTGGGCGTGGAGATCGTCATCGAATCCACCGGCCGTTTCACCGAAGCCGCCAAAGCCGCCGCTCATCTGGCAGCGGGAGCCAAAAAGGTGCTCATCTCCGCCCCGGCCAAAGGCGAAGCCAAGACCATCGTGATGGGCGTGAACGAAGAGACCTACGATCCCGCCAAAGATCATGTCATCTCCAACGCTTCCTGCACCACCAACTGCTTGGCTCCTTTCACCAAGGTGCTGCTGGAGAACTTCGGCATCGAGAGCGGCTTGATGACTACCGTCCATTCTTATACCAACGATCAGCGCATCTTGGATCTGCCTCATAAAGATCTGCGCAGGGCCCGGGCTGCCGCCTGCTCCATCATCCCCACCACCACCGGTGCCGCCAAGGCCGTGGGCCTGGTGTTGCCCTCTTTGAAAGGAAAATTGAACGGCATGGCCCTGCGGGTGCCCACTCCCAATGTTTCCATCACCGACCTCACTGTCATCTTGGGCAGAGACACCACCGCTGCAGAGATCAACGCAGCTATGAAGAAGGCTGCGGAGGGCGAGATGAAAGGCATCTTGGGCTACAACGAACTGCCTCTGGTCTCCAAAGATTACAACGGCTGCCCGCTGAGCTCCATCGTAGACGGCCTCTCCACCATGATGATAGGCCCCAGAATGGCGAAAGTAGTTTCTTGGTACGACAACGAGTGGGGCTACAGCAACAGACTGGTGGATCTGGCGCTTTATGTGGCCGCAAAGGGCCTGTAAAGTTCAAGCGAGGTCGATGAGCGTGGAAAAGAAAACTTTACGCGATATAGAGGTGAGCGGGAAGAAGGTGCTGGTGCGGGTCGATTTCAACGTGCCCTTCGCTGCCGACGGCAGCATTTCCGACGACACCCGCATCCGCGCTTCCCTGCCCACCATAAAATATTTACTGGAGCACAAAGCCGCAGTGATCCTCATGGCGCATTTGGGTCGCCCCAAGGGACAGGTAAACCCCAAGTATTCTCTGGCCCCGGTGGCCAAACATTTGGGCTCCTTGCTCCATAAACGCATCGCTTTCGCCAAAGACTGCATCGGCCCCGAAGCTCAGACCGCCGCAGCGGCGTTGAGGCCGGGGAAAGTGCTGCTTTTGGAAAATCTCCGCTTCCATAAAGAAGAAGAGAAAAACGACATGGCTTTTGCGGAGCAACTTGCTTCTTTGGCCGAAATTTATGTTAACGACGGCTTCGGCGTTTCTCATCGGGCCCATGCCAGCGTGGAGGGAGTGACTCACTTTTTGCCTTCCGCCGCCGGTTTCCTTTTGGAAAAGGAGATCGCCTTCGTGGGGCGGGCTGTCACTGCTCCTCTTCATCCCTTCGTTGCCATCATCGGCGGCGCCAAAGTCTCCGACAAGATCGGGGTGATCAGCAACCTGCTGGATAAAGTCGACACCTTGCTCATCGGCGGCGGCATGGCCAACACTTTCTTGGCCGCTCAAGGCTACGCCATGGGCAGATCTCTTGTAGAAAACGACAAGTTGGAGCTGGCAGCACAGCTGGTGGCCAAAGCACAAAAAAATAAAGTGAAGCTGCTGTTGCCCACCGACTTGGTGATGGCCGCCGAATTTTCTCCCGATGCAGCTCATGCCAACGAAAAGATAGATGCTCTCGATCAAAAAGCCATGGCTTTAGACATAGGCGTCGCCACTCGAGCAGCTTATGCCGAAGCTCTTGCAGGCGCCAAAATGATCGTGTGGAACGGCCCCATGGGCGTTTTCGAAATGGATGCTTTCTGCAAAGGCACGGAAGCTTTGGCCAAAGCCGTGGCCAAAAGCAGAGCCGTCAGCATCGTAGGCGGCGGCGATTCGGTGGCCGCCATCGAAAAATTGGGCCTGGCCGAAAAGATCAGCCACATCTCTACCGGCGGTGGCGCTTCTTTGGAATATTTGGAAGGAAAAGTGCTGCCCGGCGTGGCCGCCTTAGACGATCTGCGCAGAAAAATGGTGGCCGGCAACTGGAAACTTCATAAAACGGTGGAGGAGGCAGTTGAACTGGCTAAAGAGACCGTCGCCTCTACCAACGGCGCCACTGCCGAAGTGGTGATCTTTCCTCCCTTCACTGCCTTAGAAAGCGTGGCGGAAGCCATCGACGGCCGGCACGTGGGCTACGGTGCTCAAGATCTTTATTGGGAAGATGAAGGCGCCTACACCGGTGCCGTCAGCGGCGCTTTGATCGCAGACATCGGCTGCGAATATGTTTTGGTAGGCCACAGCGAAAGGCGGGGCCTCTTCGGCGATACCGATATCAACGTGGCCCGCAAGCTGCAGGCTGCCTACCGCAACGGCCTCAAGCCCGTGCTCTGCATCGGCGAATCGGCCAAAGATCGGGCAGCGGGAAAGACCGTTAGAAAATTGAACAGCCAATTAAAGAGCGCTCTTAGGGTGCTGACTCCCGAAGAAGCTAAGGAGCTGGTCATCGCTTATGAGCCTGTGTGGGCCATAGGCACCGGCAAGACCGATTCTCCCGAAGATGCACAGGAAGTGTGCCGCCTCATCCGCGAGCGGGTGGCCAAACTGCTGAGCCCCGAGATCGCTCGCCTGGTGCGCATCCTCTACGGGGGCAGCGTGAAGGTCGATAACGCCGCCGCCTTCAACATCGGCGACATCGACGGCGTTTTGGTGGGAGGAGCTTCTTTGAACGAAGATAGTTTCGTCGCCATCGTTCGCAGCTTTTGAAAGAGAAGGCCATGACTAAGCCTGTTTTATTGATGATCTTAGACGGCTGGGGGGTAGCGCCCCCCGGCCCCTATAATGCCGCAACTGCGGCGGCCACCCCCAATTTGGATCGCCTTTTTGCCGAATATCCCCACACTCTTTTGCAGGCGTCGGGAGGATTCGTCGGTCTCCCCGACGGACAGATAGGCAATTCCGAAGTAGGGCATCTCAATATCGGCAGCGGCCGCATCATCTACCAGCAGCTGACTCGCATCAGCAAGGCCTGCAAAGACGGCACTTTGGAAAAAAATCCGGCTCTTTGTAAGATCATGGACGAGATCGCTCCTGCTCACGCTCTGCATTTGATGGGGCTGGTGTCGGACGGGGGAGTGCACAGCCACATCGAGCATGTGGCAGCTTTGATCGCCATGGCTAAGGCCAAAGGAGTGAAAAAACTTTACGTCCACGCCTTTTTAGACGGGCGAGACGTGCCTCCCGCTTCGGCGGTCACTTACATCAAAGCTTTAGAAGAGCACATGGCTAGAGTGGGGCTGGGGCAGGTGGCCACTGTGGCCGGCCGTTACTATGCCATGGACAGAGATCAACGCTGGGAGCGGGTAGAACGGGCTTATAAAGCCATCACCGCCCGCCAAGCCCCCGAGGCCGCAAGTGCCGTGGCCGGGATAGAGAGCTCTTATGCGGCGAAAGTGACCGATGAATTCGTAGAGCCTTTCGTCATCAAAGGCGTCGACGGCAGAGTGAAGGCAAAAGACGGCATCATTTTCTTCAACTTCCGCCCAGACAGAGCCAGAGAATTGACCCGCGCTCTTTACGACGAAGACTTCAAGGCTTTTCCCCGCACCGAGGGCAGTTGGCCGGTACACTACGTCTGCATGGCTCAGTACGATGCCTCTATCACTGCGCCGGTGGCCTTCCCGCCGGAAGAGATAACCGATACGCTGGGCGAGGTGGTGGCTGCCCATGGTCTGCGACAGCTGCGGATAGCGGAGACGGAGAAATATGCTCACGTCACTTTCTTCTTCAACGGAGGAAGAGAAGAGCCGCTGCCGGGAGAAGAGAGGATACTCATCCCTTCGCCCAAGGTGGCCACTTACGACTTGCAGCCCGAGATGAGTGCTTATCAGGTGCGGGATGCGCTGTTGAAAGAGCTGGACAAAAATAAATTCTCTCTCATCGTCCTCAACTTCGCCAACCCGGACATGGTGGGGCACACAGGCGTGCTGGCCGCTGCTGTGAAAGCCATGGAAGCGGTGGATGCCTGTGTAGGGCCCATCGTAGAAAAAGTGAGGGCTTTGGGCGGTAGCGTCTGTCTCACTGCGGACCACGGCAATTTGGAAAAAATGCGGGACGAAGAAACGGGAGAGCCTCACACCGCTCACACTACCAATCCGGTGCCCTTCCTTCTCATCACAGAGGAGCGGCACAAGTTGCGGCCGGGCATCTTGGCCGACATCGCCCCCACTGTTTTGCAACTTTTGGCGATCGAACGACCGGCGGCTATGAGCGGCCGCAGTCTGATAGAATAAAATTTTACACGAGGTGAAGGATATGGCTATTATTACCGCAGTTTATGCCAGAGAGATCTTGGATTCCCGGGGCAACCCCACGGTGGAAGCGGAAGTTCTTTTGGACGACGGTTCTTTGGGCCGGGCAGCCGTGCCCTCCGGTGCCTCCACCGGCGTTCACGAAGCAGTGGAGCTGAGAGACGGCGACAAGAGCCGCTATCTGGGCAAGGGCGTGACCAAGGCGGTGCAAAACGTCAACGAGACCATCGCCGAAGCATTGGTAGGCATGGATGCCGAACAACAAACGGACATCGATCAACTGCTCATCGAGCTGGACGGCACCCCCAACAAGGGACACTTGGGAGCCAACGCCATCCTGGGCGTTTCTTTGGCGGTGGCCAAAGCGGCCGCCGCTTCCCACCAGCTGCCTCTCTATCAATATATCGGCGGCGTGGCTGCCAAAGAGCTGCCGGTGCCCATGATGAACATCCTCAACGGAGGGCAGCACGCCGATAACAATGTGGATATCCAAGAATTCATGATCATGCCGGTGGGCGCCTCAAGTTTTGCCGAAGCTTTGCGCATGAATGCCGAGATCTATCACGCTCTCAAAACTTTGCTGAAGAGCAAAGGGCTGGCTACCGCTTTGGGGGACGAAGGAGGTTTTGCTCCCGATCTTTCCTGCAATGCCGAAGCTATCGAAGTGATCTTAGAGGCTGTGGCCAAGGCCGGTTATAGACCCGGCGAAGACGTGTGCATCGCTTTGGACGTGGCTTCTTCCGAATTTTACGAAGACGGCAAGTATCATCTTGCCGGCGAGGGAGTGGTGAAGACCAGCGACGAGATGATCGACTATCTGGCCGAGCTGGTGGAAAAATATCCCGTCATCTCCATCGAAGACGGCTTGGCCGAAGACGACTGGGAAGGCTGGCAGAAGCTGACCGCCCGTTTGGGCAAAAAAGTGCAGTTGGTGGGCGACGACCTTTTCGTAACCAACTCCAAGCGGTTGGCGGAAGGCATCAAAAAAGGCGTGGCCAATTCCATCCTCATCAAGCTCAACCAGATCGGCACACTCACAGAGACATTGACCACCATCGAGATGGCTAAGCGGGCCGGCTACACCTGCATCATCTCTCACCGCAGCGGCGAGACCGAAGACGTTACTTTGGCTGACTTGGCCGTGGCCGTCAACGCCGGGCAGATCAAGAGCGGCGCTCCCGCCCGCACCGACCGGGTGGCCAAGTATAACCAGCTGCTGCGCATCGAAGAAGAGTTGGGGGACGCAGCTCAATATAACGGCCGGGCAGTATTCTACAATATGAAGTGATCAGCGGACAGCGATCCTATTTTTTAGGCGGGAACTTCCCGCCGTCGGCAGAAAAGAAAGAGCGGGGCCCCATGCCCCGCCTCTTTTTCGGCGAAGATCACTTAAAAAATTTTTGCGCTTATAAGGAGGCAGAACAATGGAACAGACCAGCAGAGTAGCGGTCATCGCCCTCATCGTCAACAAAGAAGAAACGGTAGAACAGCTGAACGCCATCTTGCACGCCTATGCCGATAGCATCATCGGCCGCATGGGCCTGCCTTATCGGGCCAAGGGCTTCAACATCATCACCATCGCTTTGGACGCACCTCAGGATGCTATCAACGCTTTGGCAGGCAAATTGGGTGCTCTGCCGGGAGTGACCGTAAAAACAGCTTATGCCGAGGCTTGAGGGAGCCGATAAAAAAATTTTTACTGACAGGGAAGGCGTCTGACCTGAAAGGAAGGAGAAAAAATGTACGACCCCAGATCATTAAAAGCAGAAGAATTTATCGATCATCAGGAAATTTCAGACACTTTGGCCTATGCGGACGAGCATAAGGCCGACAAAGGGCTCATCGAAGCTATTTTGGCCAAGGCCGAAGAGCGCAAGGGTCTGAGCCATCGGGAAGCATCGGTGCTGCTGGCCTGCGAGGACAAAGACATCATCGAGCGTCTCTATGCTCTGGCGGAGCAGATCAAAAAAGATTTTTACGGCAACCGCATCGTCCTCTTCGCTCCGCTTTATCTGTCCAATTATTGCATCAATCACTGCACCTATTGCCCCTATCACGCCAAAAACAAACACATCCCCCGCAAAAAACTCACCCAGGAGGAAGTGCGCTCGGAGGTCATCGCCCTGCAGGATATGGGGCACAAGCGGCTGGCCATCGAAGCGGGGGAAGACCCGATCAACAATCCCATCGAATACATTTTGGAGTGTATCGACACCATTTATTCCATCAAACATAAGAACGGGGCCATCCGCAGGGTGAACGTGAACATCGCCGCTACCACAGTAGAAAATTACCGCCGGCTGAAAGAGGCGGGCATCGGCACCTACATCCTTTTTCAGGAGACCTATCACAAAGAAAGCTATGAGCTCCTCCATCCCAAGGGACCGAAACACGATTACGCCTATCACACAGAGGCTATGGACAGAGCCATGGAAGGCGGCATCGACGACGTGGGCCTGGGCGTCCTCTTCGGCTTGGAACGCTACCGTTACGAATTCGCCGGCCTTTTGATGCACGCGGAGCATTTGGAAGCGGTCCACGGCGTGGGCCCTCACACCATCAGCGTGCCCCGCATCAAACACGCCGACGATATCGATCCTTCCGCCTTCGACAACAGCATCGACGACGAGATCTTCGCCCGGCTCATCGCCCTCATCCGCATCGCCGTGCCCTACACCGGCATGATCATATCCACTCGGGAGAGCGAAAAAGTGAGAGAGCGGGCCCTGCATTTGGGCATCTCTCAGATCAGCGGCGCCTCCCGTACCTCCGTTGGCGGCTACGGCGAAGAAGAGCGGCCCACGGATACGGAACAGTTCGACGTGTCCGATCAGCGGACGTTGGATGAAGTCATCAAGTGGCTGATGGACATGGGCTTTTTGCCCAGCTTTTGTACCGCCTGCTATCGGGCCGGCCGCACCGGCGACCGTTTCATGGAATTGTGTAAAGCAAAACAGATCCAAAATTGCTGCCATCCCAATGCGCTGATGACGTTGAAAGAGTATCTGACAGATTATGCGTCTCCCGCCACTCGCCGCGTGGGAGAGGAGTTGATCCGGCGGGAATTGCTGAACATCCCCAAAGAAGCGGTGCGGCAGGTGTGCGCCGCCAGGCTGAAAAAGATCGAAGAGGGCGAAAGAGACTTTCGCTTTTAGCTTTCAGCGAGGGCTCTCACAGGAGAGGCTTCGGCGAAAAAACATTTTTGCCTGACTCGGGGCGGCTGCGGCCGCCCTTTTCCTATGCCTCTTTTTGCCAAAAGTCAAAGTTCGAGCTACTTCGTCCATCGAGAAAAAATCAAAACTCGAGCTCCCTCACTCCCCGAAAAAAAGTTAGGGCCAAAGCTCCTGCACTCAATGAGAAACAGATAAAGCTAAAGCTTCCTCACTCTCCGAAAAAAAGTTAAAGCTCGGGTCCCTTCGCTCATAGAGAAAAAGTTAAAGCCACTTTTCCTGCACTCATTTTAAAAAAGTCACAGTTCAAGCTCCCCGGCTCGTCGGGAAAAAGTTAAAATTTTTCGGCCGGAGCAAAAAAAATGTCAGTTCATTTCTTTTTGCTTAGACATTGAGTGCTTCGGAAAAAATAAAAAACGGCGGACAAAAGAGCCTTGACAAAACGAAAAAGTCCATGCTAAAATGGAAAACGGCAAGATTGCCAAAGCTTATTACAAAAGAAAGTTAGCAAAAGCAAACGAGAGAAGATCCGCCGGTGAGAGGGCGGGCTCTCGCAGTTTATTGTAAATTTGACTTTCTTAGTAATATTTGCTAAAATAAGCGAAGGTCCTCGCTCACTTCGGGCAGCCAAGAGGAAACATGGCAACTCTCACCGTCTGATGCTGAGTCGAAGGACCGGAAAGTTGAGGAGTGAAAATGAAAAGATCCTGTTTAGTTGCTCTTGCTTTGGCTTTGGGCATCAGTGCCACCGCTGCCGCGGCAAATCCTTTCAGCGATGTTCCCGCCGGCCATTGGGCTTATGATTCTGTCGCTCGCTTGGCAGCAGCCGGCGTCGTAGATGGGTACGGCGACGGCACCTTCGGCGGGGAAAAATTGATGACTCGCTACGAGATGGCACAGATCGTAGCCAAGGCTATGGCTAAAGGCGCCAACGTAGACAAATTGGCCGCTGAGTTCGCCGATGAGCTGGATGCTTTGGGAGTAAGGGTCAGCAATTTAGAGAAAAAGAGCGACAACGTGAAGATCGCCGGTGAGATCCGTGCTCATTACGCCAGCGCTCACAGAGGTTTCTACGGCGACGACGGCACCAAGTCTTTCGAAAGCGCTCTGCGTACTCGTCTTTGGGTCAGCGGACAGGTGAACGACGACTGGTCTTACACCGGTATGATCGAAAACGTACAGGACTTGGCCGATAACACCGGCAACGAAAAGACCGCCGTTAAAGAAGCTTACGTGAGCGGCAAACTGGGCGGGGTAGAAGTACAGGCCGGTCGTTGGAACGAAGTGGTAGGCACCGGCAATGTATACGACGGCTGGCAGGATGCTTTGAAGCTGAGCTACGGCGATAAGCTCAAGATCACCGGCATGGTGGGCAAAGGCGTCGGCGAAGACGAGGCCGAGTGGGATTCCTACAACGTTAAATTCTATCAGGCCGGCGTCAGCGGCGAGCTGGGTCCCGTTAACCTCTCCTTCAATTATTTCAAAGCCGATTTCGATAAGCAAGAGAGCAACAGAGACATCTACAACCTCACCGCCGAATGGGAGTTCATCCCCGATCTTACTTTGACCTACGATTACATGTGGGCCGACAAGAAATACAATCCCGAAGTTTCCAAGGACGGCTGGGTGGCCGCTCTCTCCTACAAGGGAGCCGACGGTGAAGAGCCCGGTAGCTGGGGCGTGCATGTCCAATACTTCGATCAGCCCGAGAACGCTTACCTCTGCCCCACCACCGATGCCTGGACCGACGGGGACGGCGGCTATAAAGGCTGGAACATCGGAGCTGACTTGGCTCTGGCCAAGAACATCACCGTTGCCGTCAACTACTACGACACCGAAGCCAAGGTAGGGGACGAAGACAATCGGGTGCTCTTCTCCGAGCTTTACTTCAACTTCTAAAAGAAAAAATTTTGCAACGGCCTCGGCTCCTCTTCAGGGGCCGGGGCTTTTTTAAGGAGGCAGCGTGATGAAGTGCTTCAGAAAATTATCGGGGGCGTTGCTCTGTGCTCTGCTTTTTTCAACGGCGGGTCTCTGCGAAGGGGCGACGGCTGTGCTGCTGCCTTTGTTGAACCGCACCGAAGCGCAGGAAGCGGGCCCGGTCTATTGGCAGCAGGCAGTGGCCAAAGTCGAGGCCATGGGTTTTGAACTAGCTGCCGAAGATGCGAGCCAAGAAGCGGTCATAACTTCTATGGCCCGGCGGGGCAGTCTTCCCGAAGCAAAAGATTTGGCGCAGATCGCTGCGGCAAGCAAGGCCGATGTGGTCATCGCCATGGAATTGGAGCAGTGGAAGGACAGCGTCAAAAAAGGCTCGAAGGTGCGCTATAAGCAGTTGGACCTGAGAGGCAGGTCGGCAGTCTATCACAGCAAGGACGAAAAACTTTTCGTCCACGGCTTCGGCAGCAACAGGCAGGTGGAAGCAGCCTTCACCGGTCGCTGGGATGTGAAACTTGAAGAGTGGGGCAAATTGGTGAGCAAAGAGACAGAGCGGGCATTGACTGCGGTGCGGCCTTAGGTTAGTGTATAATTTTCGTTGGCAAGCTCAATAAAATAAAGGGAAGGGTTTTCCCCTTCCCTGATCATGCAAAATA
>CANRJC010000028.1 GCA_947630795.1 uncultured Phascolarctobacterium sp.
GAATACATATTCTGTTTATTACGAGATTTTTAAAGCCAACCGCAAATTTGTTGCAGGCCGCATTTTGCTCTTGGATTCGCAAGCGAGTACAGATCATCCGAGGGATATAAATGGTCTTTCCGGTCGTCCTTCAATTGTCTTCAAAGAACTATTTATAGTTGCATCATTATCAAAATTATGAAAAAGGAGGAACAAAAATGTCAAAATTCATGGGTAAACAAGTAGACCTGCAAGAGCGGGTGCGGCTCAAAACCGCAGAAAGGGAAGAACTTTACAGTTTAACACCGCCGTTTCCCACAACCAATTTTTTGATGGAACTCTCCAATGCGTGCAATCACGCCTGTATTTTTTGCGCTCATCAGAAAATGCAACGTAAGGTCGGCTTTATGAAAAAAGAGCTTGCCTTCGATATACTGCGTCAGGCCTATGAGCTCGGCACGAGAGAGGTGGGCTTTTATGCGACCGGCGAGCCTTTTTTGATCAAAGATCTTCCGGATTTCATAAAAAAAGCCAAAGAGATAGGCTATACTTACGTTTATCTTACCTCAAACGGGTCTTTGGCCACGCCCGAGAAGATCCGTGCTGTGATCGATGCTGGTTTGGACAGCTTGAAATTTTCCATAAACGCACCGGAGCGTGAATTATATAAATTCATCCACGGGCGAGACGACTTCGATACGGTAATGCAACATTTGAAATATCTTAACGAGTATCGTCGTGAGACCGGGAAAACTTATAAAATTTATGTGACCGGGATCTTAACCAAATATACCGAGCACCTAAAGGAAAAATATTACGAGCTATTCGGCGAGCTGGCAGATCAAGTGGTGTTCAAATTTGTCTATAACCAAGGCGGGTATATGCCCGAGATCGAAAAATATTTACGGTGTGAGACGGACACCGCCGAAAGAAGAAAGTGCAATCTTCCCTTTGATGCCATTTCGGTCACATGGGAAGGATATCTTTCAGTTGAAAATGCCGACTATGAGAATATGCTGATAGTAGCCGATCTGAACAAGGTCTCCCTTAAGGACGGCTGGTATGGAGAAAAAATGCAAGATATCAGGCGGCGCTTTTTGGAAGATGATCTTGGCGGGACACTTTGTGACGGTTGTGTTCATCGGTGTTTGCGACCAGCTCGTCCTCTTATGCAGGAATATTCTGCTATTTCGGAGTATGACTTTGACGACACTTTGGTCAAAGAGCGGGTCGAAAAATTCGAGGCACAGAGGTAAAAGCCATGAAGGAAGAATTGGTCTATGTGCCGATGGCAGCGGATATCGTCCATCCCGGTCATATCAATATCATCAAAATAGCTTCCGGATTGGGCAAGGTAGTCGTGGGGCTGTTTACGGACGAGACGATCTCTTCCTATAAGCCCAGTCCGTATATGACTTATGAACAGCGCAAGATAGTGATTGAAAATATCAAAGGTGTCGATCGAGTGATCCCTCAACTTTCGCGAGATTATGAACCGAATCTTCGCTTGCTCAAACCAAAGTTCATGGTGCACGGAACAGACTGGCGAGAAGGACCTTTGGCCGAAGTGCGAAAAAAAGCCATAGGCGTACTTGCCGAATGGGGCGGAAAGATCGTAGAACCGGAATATACACAGGGAGTATCTAGCTCTTTCTTCAAGAAAAAGGTGAGGGATGCAAAGGAGGAAACAAAATGAAAACAGTTTACACCTGTTTTTGCACAGATGTGATCCACGAGGGGCATCTGAATCTTATTCGCGAGGCGCAAAAGCTGGGAGAAGTGATCGTAGGGGTGCTCAGCGACAAGGCAGTGATCCGCTATAATCGTTTCTTCACGATAAGTTTTGAAGAACGCATGGATCTGGTCCGTTCTATCGAGGGAGTCAGCCGTGTGGTAGAGCAGAAAAGCATAAGGTATGATGATATCATCTGCGAGCTTCACCCTGATTATATTGTCCATGGGGACAATTGGAAGACCGGACCTTTGAAGTTCATCCGCGATGGAGTAGAGAAGCTCGTGCAAGCTTACGGCGGGCAGCTCGTCGATATTCCCTACACCTATAATGAAAATGTAAAACGGGTCGATGACCGCAAGCGGGAAAAATTGGCCATGCCCGAATACAGAAGAAAAAGATTGAAAATGTTGTTGGAGCTCTGCTCCATCGTGAAGGCAATAGAAGTACATAATGGGCTCACAGGCTTGATCGCAGAAAAAACCATAGTGGAAAATGAGGAGGGCTTGGACCAATTCGATGCCATGTGGATCAGTTCTCTTTGTGATTCTACGGCAAAAGGAAAACCCGATATAGAATTGGTTGATATGACCAGTCGTTTTCGCACGATCGAAGACGTGATGGAGGTAACTACCAAACCGATCATTTTTGACGGCGACACCGGCGGTTTGGCCGAACACTTCGTGTACACAGTTCGCTCTTTAGAGAGACTGGGAGTTTCGGCGGTGATAATCGAAGACAAAATAGGACTTAAAAAGAACTCTCTTTTCGGCACCGAGGTAGAACAAAATCAGGACAGCATCGAGCATTTTTGCGAAAAGATCAGAGCCGGCAAAAAAGTGCAACTGACGGATGATTTTATGATAATAGCCCGCGTCGAGAGCCTTATTTTAGAAAAAGGCATGGATGACGCACTGACAAGGGCTTTTGCTTATCGGGATGCCGGGGCAGATGCGATAATGATCCACAGTCGGAAAAAGGATCCTCAGGAGATCTTAAAGTGGTGCGACCTTTTCAGAGAAAAAGACCAAAAAACGCCCCTCGTTGTAGTTCCTTCCAGTTTCAACACAGTTACCGAAGAGGAACTGATAGCGCATGGGTGTAATATCGTTATTTATGCCAATCAATTGACGAGGAGTGCTTTCCCGGCTATGCAAAAAACAGCTCAGGATATTTTGCGTTATCACCGGGCCAAAGAGGTGGACGACAGGCTGATGCCCATCAGTCAGATCATCAGCTTGATCGAGGAGTTGTAAGAACAAAAGAAGATGGACATAAAAAGATTTATCGATCTTTTAGAAGCAGATTTTTTCACCGGCGTGCCGGACAGCCAATTAAAAGCTTTGTGCGATCATTTGATGTTCAAATACGGCATCGACCCCAAGCACCACGTCATCGCGGCCAACGAGGGCAATGCGGCGGCATTGGCGGCCGGGTATCACCTCGCCACGGGGAAAGTGCCGGTGGTCTACATGCAAAATTCGGGCGAAGGCAACATCATCAACCCCGTGGCCTCACTGTTGAACGACAAGGTGTACGGCATACCCTGCCTCTTCATAGTGGGTTGGCGGGGAGAGCCGGGGGTCCGCGACGAACCTCAGCATATCTATCAGGGAGAGGTGACTTTAAAACTTCTCGAGGACATGGATATCGCCGCCTTCGTCATCGATAAGAAAACAAAAGAGGAAGAAGTACAGAGTAAATTGCTCGAATATAAAAAGCTTTGGCAAAAAGGAAAGCAGTGTGCCTTCGTCATCTGCAAAGGTGCGTTGGAAGCCGACTGCAAAGTGGAATATCAAAATGCCAACGTCATGAAGAGAGAGGAGATCATTCGCCGCATCGTGGCAGTTACCGGGGAAGACCCCATCGTTTCCACAACAGGCAAGGCCAGCCGGGAACTGTTCGAGATCAGAGAAGCGAATGGTCAGACTCACGGATACGATTTTTTTACGGTGGGTTCCATGGGCCACAGTTCTTCCATAGCTTTGAGGATAGCAGTGAACGAGCCGGAGAAAAAAGTGTGGTGCATCGACGGAGACGGCTCTGCCCTCATGCATATGGGGGCCATGGCGGTGATAGGGGCAACGCAGCCGAAAAATTTGGTGCACATCGTTATAAACAACGGCGCTCATGAGACCGTGGGAGGCATGCCCACGGTGGCAGGAAAGATCGATCTGGTGCAGATAGCACGAGGGTGTGGCTATCCAAATGCCGTAAGTGCGGATAACTTCGAGAACTTGGATGAGACACTGAAAGAGGCTAAGAAGGCCGCCGGCTTGTCTTTCATTGAGGTAAAGTGTGCGATCGGCGCACGAAGCGATCTGGGCAGGCCCACCACGACGCCGGAAGAAAACAAAAAGGCGTTCATGGAAAGTTTACGCTGAAGAGTCCTAGATATGAGGAATACCATACTGAATTATATTTACTCGTTGAACTATTGAAATAATATGCCTTATTTGCTGTGAATCTGTATCTGAAAATAAGTAGAGATTACACTAAATAACATAACTATTTCCCGTTAGAGGAGATTATGGCGTCTACTTATCTTTTAAAGACCGTGGAGCGCTACGATCTTGGGACTAAAGCTGTTGAGTGGTAAGATTCGTATATTAACTAACAAAAAGTAAAAACCTTGTAGTCCGAGCTGGTGTTCATTTTCTGAGAAAAGCACGGCAACGACAGCACAGTTCACAAAAATTTTGAGGGACGCAGAGATGCGTCCCTTGTTGTATGGGCTTTAGCCTGTTGAGCATGGCGGAGTTTTTCGTGAATCAAAAACGGAGAGTCCAATAGTGTCAAGATTTATGCGCAAATTTTGGTAGTGTCAAGATTTATGCGCAAATTTTTTGTTCTCTGGTAGAAAAAGATCTCTGATTTATATCCATACCTTATTCAGCGACATCTAAGTGTTTCGTGTTCATATACTTTTTATTTCCCCATTGTGTACCGGCTACATAACGCAGCCTAGCACAAACTAACATCAGTGCAGAATTGCCATCGGGGAAACAACCGACCACTCTTGTGCGCCGTCTTATCTCTCTGTTCAAACGTTCTATAGTATTATTGGTCCTGATCTTGCTCCAATGTTCACTGGGAAAATCACAGTACGTCAGCGTTTCTTCTATGCCGGTTTCTATCTTCTTGGCCGCTGCGTTGAGTTTCATTTCTCTAAGTTCTTTAGCAATCTTCTCTGCTTTCTCTCCGGCTGATTTTTTACTTTCTTGGGCATGGATAGCTTTGGCCATTTTTACCACTTGTTTTATTTTGGAGCGAGGATTGGCAGACCTTCGGCAGTTCCCAGAACTTCCCTAAATCCGTCTTCATTAACGGCTATAGCTACCAAGATAGAAACATTTTCGTATTCTCCTCCACAGTTGCGCCGCAGATATATTCAATTTACGTAAGTGTAAGTATACTTCACGCCACCTAAGGGCCTGTTTCTCCATGCCTCGATGTGAGCATACGCTTTTTTGTTGAGTTCGCTGATAGTGGCGGGTAAGACTCTTGTTCTCCAGAGGCCTCCGTAATATTCTTGACTCTGCGAACCGACACTCTTGCCGGATACATTTCTACGAGAACTTCTTTTACACTCTCTCGTACTAATTCTTTATGTTTCCTCTTGATTATTTCATTACTTCCTCGTTTAGTTCTAAAATTTTCTCGGACATAGTTCTCGACTCCTTTCGAATGCTATTGTACTGATCTCATTCTACCGAAGCCTGGGAACTGTGTCCTATATTGTTTTGCGCATAATATTGTACCTTATCTGAGAAGCAGTGCCCATTGCATTTATCCGCCTGCAAACACACGTCTCCGATACTTCAAAAACTCTGCGGCTGGCGGAACTTGCCGTCTGACAACTTCCCCGAACCGCATATATAGAGATTTTAACGAAAATTCTTTGCTTACCCTTAGAGCGTTCACCCATGAACGCTCCGATTGCTTTTTATCAACTAAGACGAAAGTTCTGATCTCTATCTCTTTTTATCGCTGCAAGAAACTTTCGTTTATAACTTTTGCGACTTCTTTTCTGTTCTGCCATAAGAGGCCGCTGCCCAACACTACCCCCAGCCACATGGTGGAGAAGCGGGATATGATCGTCGCTATGCCTGCTGTACTTCTGTCTAAACCGCAAAAAAGCAAAAGCCCCAACAGCGTGCCGTCTGCAATGCCTATTCCCCCCGGTATCATCGACAAAGCTCCTAACAGCCCCGATGCCGATACGGCGAAAACGATCTTAGAAAAGCCGAGTTCTTCTCCCAAAGCAAAAAGGGAAAAATAAACCACCCCGGCTTCAAAAGCCCACGATGCTATGCCCAACACTATGGAAATGATGAGGGGCTTGAGGGTAAAAATGATGTAACTTTCCCGATAAGCGTCTTCGCAAGCGGTCAAGATGTTTTTGAGACGGGGTATTTTTTCCCCGAGCCGAAAGACTTTCAGACATAGTTTTTTGTTCTGGAGCAGGAAAATGATAAGAAGAAAACTTGCAGCCGAAACAGAGAGTGCTCCGATTTGGAGCGAGGCCGAAAGGCCTAAGCCTGATACAGTCACTGCCGCCAGCACGAACATCGCCAAACCTTCGGTCAGTCTATCGGCCAAGGCCATGGCACAGATGGTCAAGAGCGATATATCGTACTTTCTCAGTTTCAGCAAATATCCTCGCAAAAAGACTTCGCCCAATTTGCCCGGTGTTACTACCATAACAGAGGCGGCTATAAGGGAATATACTTCATCCTTTACTTTCACATACAGGCCCGCCAAGCGCAGGTAATAATGATAGCGGATACACTTGATGCAATAATTGAGCGGGATCAAAAGCAGCACGAAAGGCACATACTTAAGATCGAATCGCTCTATGCTCGTCGCCGCTTTTTGCAGGTCGGAACAGATTATGGCAATCGTTACGGCAAAGACGCCGACAGCGGCGATAAGGATGCCTTTTCCCCAAAGCTTTTTGTCTTTGACCATGACTTTACTGTTGTCGAGACCGTTGAACCATATATTCCTCATAAGCGGCGATGATCATGGCTTTGTCCTCATACTTTGGCTCCCACTGCAATTCTCTTTCGGTCTTGCTGATGTCTAAGATATAATTTTCATCGGCGATCATATATTGTTCTCTATACATCAGATCTATGCCGATAGTTTCCAAAAAGCGTAAGATCCCTTTCACAAGTTTTCCGGGAGTAGGAACTACCGCAGAATGAGAACCGACAGAACTGATCAAATTTTGCAGCAAAGCTCGGGTAGAGGGCGGGTTCTTAGAGCCGAGGTTATATTCTCCGTTGGGAATGCCGTGATTTATGGCGCATTGGATCGCCGATACACAGTCGAAGACCGATATCATTTGATAGCAGTTATGCCCCGAACCGATAGTAGGCACAGGCAGACTGTGGCGGATCAACCAGAACAATTTTTTCAAAATGCCCAAACGCCCGGGCCCGGTGATCATACGCGGACGAAAGATGGTGATATCCATCCCTTTCTCTCTGTACAGTCGGCAAATTTTCTCCGCTTCTTTTTTGCTTTCGCCGTAGGGTCCGAAGGGTTCTTGCCTATGCCCTTCATCCACCGGCAGATATTGAGGTTTACCGTAGACCATATCGGTGGTGAACTGTATAGCTTTGCGGCAGCCTCCCTTAAAGGCAGCCTGAAGGATGTTTTCGGCGCCTTTCGTATTGGTACCGAAGAAATATTCACGGCGTCCCTCTCTGGGAACGACACCGTGGTATTGGTTGGCAGCCAAATTAACAACGATATCATTGCCGTTGAGCCCTATTTTCTCCACCTGTCCGAGGTCGCGAATATCCACTTGAATATAAGGGGTGCCTTTTTCCAAACTATCTTTCTGCAGGTCGCAGCTCAAAACTTCTTTTTTCTCCTCCGTCAAAGCTTTGAGCAGCCAACGCCCCACAAAACCGTTTCCGCCAAATACCACTGCTCTCATTTTCTTTCAACTCCTTGAGATCAAGATCACACCTATACAGATGACCGCTATGCCGACGATCCGCACGAGCGTTATATGCTCTGCAAAGAAAAAATAACCGGCGATCGCAGACAAGACATAACCGATGCTGAGAAAGGGATAAGCATAGCTTACGTCTACCTTAGACAGCACTACCAACCACAGGGCTATGCTCAAAACATAACATATGCCGCTGCCCCAAAGAACGGGACTTGTCAACATGTGAGGAAGAGCGGCCCAAAAACCCTGAGGCCCGCCTATCTCTCCTATCGCCAGCATACCGCTTTTCATGCACAGCTGAGCAGCGCAATTCAAAAGCACGCTCAATATGATGAGAACGATAACATTCATTTTTGTCTCAACTCCCTAGATGTCATTTCATCCCTTTGTTCAACACTGTTTTATTTAGCTCTCCATTCCGACAGTTTATCGCCCTCTACCCTATAAGCTTTAAGTGCCAACGCAGCCATGGGGGCATCGGAAGGAGAATCGGAATAGAAACGCTCCACTTGCGCCCTGGGATAAACTTGTAAAAGTCTGCGCACTTTTTCTTCACCTCTGCAGTTGGGCGACAGGAGCCTCCCCGAATTTGCGTCCACCGAAGAGGCCAGCCATTTTATACCTAGGCGTTCGCAGACGACGGAGATCAAAAAATCGGGAGAAGCGGATATCACCAGATCGCTTTCTTGCTTTTGCTTGAGATACCACGGCTTTATCTTACCGATATGACTATTCCAAAAGTCCGCAGCGTATTCTTTCGTATCCGGCAGATAAAATAGAAAGCGGTAGAAGGTTTCTTTAAATTTCTCTCTGCTGCATTTATGCAAGCTAAACAGCAGCGCCGCCCGCAAAGCGTTCGGTAAAGTCCGCAATACCATCGGTTTTCTTCTTATGCAATAGAACCAAAAATCCAGCGTGCAATCTCCGCGGTAGATCGTTCCGTCAAAGTCGTAGACATTCATATTTTTTCCCAGAGCCTCGGGCCATAGAGCAAAAACAGTATGACTAAAGCATAGATGGTAGACAAAAGCATCAGTACTTTATCGTGAATGATAACATCTACCGGGTCTCCGTGCGAATCTGTTTCGATATTCGCACTGTACTTCATCATCAGTAAAATAACAAAAGGCACCGTCCAGATCAATTTATCAGTATGGTTTCTGCTGATCGTCACCTTGTCTGCGCTCCATAAGGCGTAAAACACGATGGCGGTGGTGAGGCAAAGATACATGAATTTATCTAGAAAGTTGAAGGAGTAGTACCGCAGCACCTGCCTAGTCTTCTCCTCTCCGTGAGCCTTCAATAATTCGTTTCTGCGCTTGCCTAGCCCCAAGTAAAAAGACAGGGCGATGATCGTCAAAGATACCCAATGTGACACTCCTTCGCCGATGATCTCGGCGCCGTAGAAGACTCGGAGCAAAAAGCCCATGACCAACAGGAAAATATCCAAAAACGGAACATTTTTCATGCCAAAACTGTAGCCCACGTTTATCAAAAAGTAAACGGACATGAGGGAAAAACTTCTGAGATTAGGGCCGCAGATTAGCAGGTTCATTCGTATCGAAACTCCCAACAGAAGTACAAGCAGAACATAGGCGGCGCATATAGACACCGTCCCCGCGGCAATGGGCCGATGCCTTTTGATCTCGTGCAGTCTGTCTGCCGCCACGTCTTTGATGTCGTTCAGAACATAGACGGCTGACGAAAGAAGAGAAAAAGCCAAAAAGCCTCCAAGGGCCTTGCTAAGACAATTTACATCAAAGAGATGCCCGGAAAAGGTGATGGATATGAAGATCAAAAAATTTTTCAACCAATGCTTAGGCCGCATCAGCTTCAAAATGGGAATCAACATAGTTGCTTGCTCCGTTGAGGTTTTATTTTTAACGATTATGCAATCTTTTTAGGAAGACGCTTTTTCTTATCACGCCACAGCAACGCCGCCAAAATGCCCCAGCTGAGGAGGGTGAGCACAGCCCCTATCTTCAGCCCCGGCGGGCAGTAACTGAAGACGATGTCGTGATGCCCGGCCTTTAAGGGTAGGGCCATGAACATATAGTTGCCCCGCAGGATCTTTTCTTCTTTGCCGTCCACCGTGGCGCTCCAGCCCTTGCTGTAGGGCACGCTGACGCAAAGGATCTTGTCTTTTGTGAGGTCGACGGTGCCTGTGAGTTCGTTGGTGCCCCACTTGATGTTTTTCAAAGGCTCGGCCCGCAGGGCGTTCACTCTGGCAGGATAGTTGGCGAAAGGCAGGGCGTAAAGCTCGATGTCTTTAAGCTTGAAAGTTCCGGGGCGGGGGAAGGTGATGGTGGCGCTGCGGCGCACTTTGTCGCTGTAGCCCAAGTTGAAAAGATAATTTTTGCGGCCATCGTACAAATTATTTAACCGTGAGGTTACTCGTACTTTTTTAACAACATTGCCGCTATTCACAGAAACCATAAATTCGCCCAGCCCTGTATCATTGATGTCGAACCCCTTCAATCGAACATAACCCTCCGTCTCCTGAGGCATCGTAAAATTCAAAGTTATTACGGCATTGGCTTGCTTTGCTATCAGCTTTCCATCTTTCCATTGACAATTTGTTGTTTGTACTGTATAGGGAAGTCTCTTCTCGTCAAATTTCAAGTTGCGCATTGCCCTCAGCGAAGCAGGTACTTCCTCTAAGGCAATTGCCTGCAACATAGCCTCTTGTCTTTCAAGGCCTTGCAAATTTTCCAGAGCTTTATATGAGATAGCCTTGCTGTATGTATAGCCCCATGGAAGAGCATTATCATTCTCGTAAATTACGTTTCCCTTCTCGGTTCTTTTGCTTTCTTTATAACCATACGGAACATAGTCAGCCGTTCTTGCCGACTCCACTTGGTAACGGGAGGAAAACAATGTATTTACTACAGTTCTTTGATCGGTAGAATACAGATGGAAAAATTGATATCTTCCGCAACCCTCGATCTGGTCCCAGAACTCTAGTATATTTTTATTGGTTACAGAGCTATAAATAAGCATATCCGGAACTTGCCAAACCATAGAAGTATTTACGATAAATCCGGTACCGTCACCCCTTCCCAAAGGATTTTTCAACAAAAGATGCTCTAATTCGCGGACTGTTGCTCCTTGTAACCGTGCAACTTCATACCCGAATTTTTGAAATTGCCTAGAAAGCCCCGCCTGTCTTAGTGTACATATTCCATTTACTCCTACATTTATGACAACTAAAAATAAGCAGATAACCTCTCTCCATGGAAAAGTTTCACTCTCTGGATCGTTCTTCTCTTTTCCCCCTGTTTCCACGGTCTTCTTTTGCAGAGTTATATTAAGCGCTAAAAACGTCAACGCCATAAAGACGATACCTACAAGAAAATTTTTTATATTGCGCCCAAATTCAGTGGCAATGACTACCGTAGTATAAATTATAAGGATAGCTAAACATACTATTTGTTGCCTGCGTGACATTTTCAACAGTTCAGGCAGCATCTCCACCACTACGTAGGCAGCTATCAGCGCCACACCGAAGGTCCATCTGTTGGACGGATATTGAAAGCCGTTCATGAGCATCCCGCCCCAGCTGAGCGTCAAAAAGGCGAGAGCTGTGATCATAAGGATCTTCAAAGTGCGGCGCTTTTCGGAGAAGAGCAGCAAAAGAAAAGCGAAGGCAAATACCGCCGCAAAGGCCATAGAGTCCCAACTGCCCGGAGTGCAGATGAGTTGCAAAAATAGCCATAGCGTGTGTTTCCAAGAATAATTCCAGAAATTGTGATAGGTGGAACGGGAAGCATTCAAAAACACCAGCGCCGAAGGCAAAAAGATCAAGGCGCACGAACCTAACCCCAATGCATAGGCCGCTGTCCCCCGCTTCACTGCAGCCAAAAATTCTTTGAGACGGTCGCTCTTGTAAACATCGAAAAACCTGATCGCTGCATAGATAAGGAGCATAACGGTGACCATGTACAGATGGTAATAGCCGCACAGCGTCGTATAAAACATAGCCAGGATGAAAAGATAGGGTCTTTCTTTTTTGATGATCTTATCGATGCCGGCGATCAAAAGGGGCAAAAAGACCAGAGGGTTGTCAAAATAGGGATGGGTCATAGAGCATGAAACAGCATAGCCGCTGAAACAATAGACCATGCTGCCGATCAATGTGTGTAGCGCTCTCTTCTTAAAGTAAAAGCACAAATAGGAAAAACTCAAACCGGCCAGATAAACACGAAAGACGGCTAAAAAAGCATATAAGTACTCGCTGTATCTTGTTGGCACAAACACTGACAGTAACAGTAAGGGATCCGTCCCGCTTGAGGAATGCAAGAAACCGATCACATCATCCCCTGACCGCATCGACAGATCGAAGAGCTGAAACGAAACATCACCCGTTGCTAAATTTACAATGAAGCGTCGCAAAGTTCTGCCCACATAGACCAGTATGGGAAGGTGTTGACCTCTACCGTCTGCTGCATTGACAAAAGTCTTTCCTCCCAAGAGTATTGGGCTATAAACAAGCATGAATGCGACCGCAAAGAATAGTGTATATATTCCAATATACATCCATAGCCGCTTCTTCTTATCTGCCTTTTTCCAACTCGAAATAAAATTTCCGTACAGTTCTTCGATTTTATTTTGAACCATCATTTATCGCCTTTACTATCTGTTTTTTCCCACGGCAGTTCGCGTGTCCTTACGCTTCTTAAGCCCCAATATCTTGCGAAACCCCTACATGTCCAATGTTTGGGATCCTTATTTATATCACTAAGTCCATAAGGGGCAGCAAATCGGGTCATAGGATAGTTGTGAGGCAAAATTATATCTAGCGTGCCATTTCGCTTTTGCGTAAGAGCATATTCAATCTTAGCCGTATCTTTTACCTTATAAGTTTTTATATCTTTATAAGCCACTCTGTAATCTGTTACCATAAGCATGAAAATACCTAACATCATCAGGGCAAATATCTTTTTACTTGTATCCTCCAATTTTTTAAGGTCAAACTGCCTATAAAGATTTCCGGCAGCAATCAGGCAAAACAGCAATATCCCCAATTTTGCCCTGTTAGGTATAAATAACGGAGTTAAAATCGTGGCATAAAGGGAAAGGAACATTCCTGTCAGATAAATATTAGGCAATGTACGATCTGCTTCATCGTTTGCTTTGTAATAAAGCGCTATCAGACTAGTCAAAGGGATCAATAAGTACTCGCCATTGATAAGTTGCTTGGTTGCTTTGATAGTATTGGCTAAAATAGCGGTCAAAAAATTAAAGTTCCCTACCCCCACTCTTGCGAGTTCTACTTCACTTCTTTTAAAATTTCCCGGAGCCAAGAGCAAAAGCAAGGTCCCTATGATGCACCCGCACAAAGCGCAATAGCACCAAAATGGCGTCTTGCCGGACTTCCTTCGGTATGTGATCATATAAATGATTATCATCATCACCATTGTCGGCGCTATATTTTCATTGGTCCAAGCGGCTAATATACCGGCTGCCCCGAAAATAATTGCTGTCAGCTTGTTTTCAATTATCGGTTTTTGCTGTTCAAATTGCTTTCGAAAAGGCAAAAGGTATGCAAATACTAACAACGCAGACCATAAATAAACAACAGCGCCAGTCCACCATAAAAAAATTTGTCCAAAGGCCTGCAAAAAAAACACCATGGCAGCGTTGACCAACAAGATCACAGAAGCGCGGGGCCGTTTAAAATCACCAACGATATGATAATATACCACCAGCAACAGCATGAGATAAGCTACTGTATTGACGATGTTAAAGACCGATTTGTCATAGATCAGGGAGAATTGCAATAAGGAATTTGGCACGTACCTTCCGCCCCAAACGAGGTAATGCTTGTACTGAGATAACAAAGCATCTTTGAGATTGGTAATTCTTGCCCCATTAAACCAACTAAAAGAATATCCATAATCATCCACAATCATTGTGGTAAGGCTATTTAATACAAACATCACTATCCCGATCAAACACAATAGTCCGCAAAAGCTTAACTTTGCCCAGCGTTCATTTTGAAAGCAAAAGTTCGTTGCTTTTTCAAACAGCAGATTTAATTTTACAAATAACAAATTCAGCAAATTCAAGGCCTTATCTACCATTTTCCTACCTCCGCATTTCGTCAATTATTCATTTACAAAAGCGGCCTGTACTATTCGGCCACAGTTGACTATATTCCGCAAGCCTTCTCTAAACACAAATCAAGCGAACACCGCCTTTCAGTTGCCTGAAAAGCCTGTGTCCGCTTCAAGGTAGATCATGCCGTTTTAAGTTGCCACAAAAAGACAGCCCTATGCCGTCTGTCTGTCTGTCTGTCTGTCTGTCTGTCTGTCTGTCTGTCTGTCTGTAAAGATCATCTCGCGCCCGCCCATCCCTGTCAAGCCCCTCTTTTGGAATTTTTCAGACCCGAGCCCCTAACGGTCAGTGTTACGGCAAGGTCGCAATTTCTCTTATATCACATTCGCCCCTTTCTTGCAACAATTTTTTGGGAAGTGTCCTAACGCTTCGACAAACTCAGCGGGCGGGCCCCTGTTACCCGAACGTTGGCACTCTTGTAGCGTCGGTCATTGAGCTTGTCGCCGGGGCACCCGGTAGTGTCAAGATTTATGCGCAAATTTTTCATTCCCATTCTCCGGCAGAATATATCACTTGAGCATATCAATACCTTCCTCATAGTTATCCAAGTGCTTCATGTTCATGTACTTCGCATTGCCCCATTGCGTACCGGCAA
>CANRJC010000029.1 GCA_947630795.1 uncultured Phascolarctobacterium sp.
CCGGCATGATGGAGATGTTGGCATCGCAGCGCAGGCTCCCCTCCTGCATCTTGCAGTCGCAGACGTCGGTGTATTCCAAGATGGCCTTCAAACTTTCCATATAGGCCCGGGCTTCTTCGGCGCTGCGCATATCGGGCTCGGAGACGATCTCGATCAAAGGCACGCCGGCTCTGTTGTAATCGACGGCGGAAAAATCGCTGGTGCTGATGGTGGCGCCGCTGTGGACCAATTTGCCCGCATCTTCTTCCATGTGGATGCGGGTGATGCCGATGCGCTTCTCTTCGCCTTCCACATTGATATCGATGTAGCCGTGCTCGCAGATGGGCTGATCGAATTGGGAGATCTGATAGCCCTTGGCCAGATCGGGATAAAAATAATTTTTGCGGTCGAACTTGTTGAATTTATTGATGCGGCAGTTGAGAGCCAAAGCCGCCCTCAAAGCGAACTCTACCACCTGTTTGTTCAACACCGGCAAAGCACCGGGCATGCCTGTGCACACCGGGCAAACGTGAGTGTTGGGCCGGCTGCCGAAAGCAGTGGAGCAGGAGCAGAAGGCCTTGGTCTTGGTTTTTAATTCGGCATGGACCTCCAAGCCGATAACGGTGATGTATCTGGTCATCAGTCCTTACCTCCCAACTTGGCGTAAACTTTATGGAACTCCGTGGCCTGCTCGAAAGTGTAGGCCGCTCTCAGCACGGTGGCCTCATCCAAGGCCCGGCCGATGAGCTGCATGCCGATGGGAAGACCGTCGGCGAAGCCGCAAGGCAAAGAGATGCCCGGAAGACCGGCCATGTTCACCGGTATGGTGGTCACGTCCAACATATAAATGGAGAGAGGATCCATCTGGCTGTCGATCTTATACGCCGGCACCGGCGAAGTGGGCGTGAGGAGCACGTCGCATTTTTTGAAAGCTTCGGCGTAATCCTGACAGATGAGGGTGCGGACCTGCATGGCTTTTTTGTAATAAGCATCGTAATAACCGCTGCTCAAAACGTAAGTGCCCAGCATGATGCGCCGTCTTACCTCCAGGCCGAAGCCCTCGGTGCGCGATTGAGTGGTCATCTCGGGGGCCGACGTTGCCTGCTGGCTGCGGTAACCGTAGCGGACGCCGTCAAAGCGGGCCAGATTGGCCGAAGCTTCCGCCGGGGCTATGATGTAATAAGTGATGACCGCATATTTTGTGTGGGGCAGAGATATGGGAACGATCTCGGCTCCCAATTTTTTATAGATCTCGACGGCCTTGTCCAGTTCGTCCTTGACTACCCGGGCAGTCCCCTCCCCGTAAAATTCGGCGGGCAGACCGATGCGCAGGCCCTTCACGTCGGCCACCAACGCTTTGGTGAAATCGGGGACGGGCACATCCAAGCTGGTGGCATCCATGGCATCTTTGCCGCTGATGCAATTTAAAACCAAAGCGGCATCGGTGACGTCTCTGGTGATGGGGCCGATCTGATCCAGCGAAGAGGCGAAAGCCACGCAGCCGTAGCGGGACACGCGGCCGTAAGTGGGTTTGATGCCCACGCAGCCGTTAAAAGAAGCCGGCTGACGAATAGAGCCGCCGGTGTCGCTGCCCAAAGCCCACAGAGCTTCGCCGGCGGCGATGGCAGCGGCACTGCCGCCGCTGGAACCTCCGGGTATCAGCTCTAAGTTCCATGGGTTGTGAGTGGGGCCGAAGAAGCTGGTCTCGGTGGTAGAGCCCATGGCAAATTCGTCCATGTTGGTCTTGCCGAGGAAGATGGTCTCGGCTTCGCGTAATTTTTTGATGACGTGAGCATCGTAGATAGGCACCATGTTGGCCAGCATCTTGCTGGAGCAAGTGGTGCGCAGTCCTTTGGTGGAGATGTTGTCTTTGATGGCCCCGGGCACGCCGGCCAAAGGGGCTATCTCTTTTCCTTGGGCGATAGCCGCATCCACTGCGGCTGCCTGAGCCAAAGCGTGCTCTTTGTCTAAAGTGACGTAGGCTTTTACCTTGGGCTCCGTTTCTTCGATCCTCTTATAAAGAGCCTCGGTCAATTCTTGAGAGCTGATCTCTTTTTTCACTAATTTATCGTGAGCTTCATGAGCCGTAAGTCTGTACAGTTCCACAATAGCGCCTCCTTATTCGATGACTCTCGGCACTTTGAAGCCATCGTTGTGCACGGCAGGAGCGTTGGCCAGCACTTCTTCCAAAGTGGAGCCGGGCTTCACTATGTCCTCCCTGAACACGTTGCTCACCGGCAACACGTGGGCGGTGGGTTGGATGCCGGTCGTGTCGATATGCTCGAGGATATCGGCGTAATTTAAAATTTGGTTGAACTGCTCCGTGAACTTTTCTCTTTCCGAGGCAGGCACGGTCAGACGGCTGAGCTGGGCGATGTGCTCCACATCGTCCTGGCTCACTTTCAAATTGTTAGCGGCGGTCGCTGTCACTGGTAAACACCATCCCCTCATTAGATCGTTGAAAGTCGAAAAAATAAAAGGCGAAAAATAATTTGCTCTTTGCTCGCGCTTTTTCCTTTTTCAAAAAAGACGAAGCAAAAACAAAATATCTTTTTCAATTATACCACAATCCCGCGGCCCTCAAGCAAGATTTTTTGCGCAGACCTCTCTGCCCCGTCCTCTCTTTTTCTTTTCTGTGTTATAATAATTGTCATTGAAAGATCCGCGGCTTTTTGCGGACGATAGGGAGCATCGAGACCATGGACTCACGCCTTTCTTATCTATATGTTTGCATCGGCGCCTCTTTATGGGGCTTCATCGGCGTTTTCGTGCGGGCGCTGGCCGACTTGGGCTTCACTCCCATGCAGATCGTGGTGCTGCGCACTTTCACCGCCTCCCTTTGCATCACGCCTCTTCTTTTTTATCAGAAAGGCGGCTTTAAGGTGGCCCTCTCCGATCTGTGGCTCTTTTTCGGCACCGGTGTCTTCGGCATAACCTTCAATAATTTTTGCTACGTCAATTCTATCGAGAGCGGCGGCTTGGCGGTGGCCGCGCTTTTGCTCTACACTGCGCCCAGTTTCGTCATGGTGCTGAGCCTCTTTATTTTTCGCGAGCCCTTCACCAAAGGCAAGGGGCTGGCTCTTTTCGCGGCCTTCATCGGCTGCTGTTTGGTGACCGGCGTCTTTGCCGGCCGTCTCACCCTCACCGCAGCCGGCCTCCTCTACGGCCTGGGCAGCGCTTTGGGCTACGCTCTCTACAGCATTTTCAGCAAGCTGGCCCTGCGCCGCTACAGCAGCACTACCATCTGCGCCTACAGTTTTTATTTCGCTCTCGTCGCCGCTCTCGTGACCATCGGCTTCGATATGAAATTGCCTCTTCGCGCCGCAGGCGACCTGGGCGGCTTTTTGCTGCGGACTGCGGGGGCCAGCTTGGGCCTCGGCTTTATCTGCGCCGTGCTCCCCTATCTTTTTTATACGAAGGGTTTGGGCGGCTTAGAGGCGGGGCGGGCTTCGGTCATCGCTTTTTTGGAGCCGGTGGTGGCCGCCGTCCTCGGTCTCTTTCTCTTTGCTGAGCCTCTCACTCCCGCTAAGATGGGCGGCATGCTCTTGATCTTGGTCTCCGTCGCCGCTCTCAGCCTTCGGAAAAAATAAAAGGCGCAGCTCTTTCTGCGTCTCTTCAAAAAAATATATAAATATTTTTCGGCGCGGACCTTTTTGCCCTTTCTCTTTTTTAAAAAGCAGAGCCGCTTGAGCCTTCGTATGTTATACTTAAAGAAAGCCAAAAAGAGGCGACTGTTTTTGGTTGCGAGCTTTCTTTAAAAAGAGCGGCAAAATTTTTCCCGAAATTTTTTCTGCCGGATATTTTTAACTTCTAATTTCGCTGCATCAGAGCCTATTCATAAAAAAGTCAGGTGAAAATATGTTAGAGCTGAAGAACGTCAGCTTCCGCGTCGACGAAAAGACGATATTGGAAGATATCGACCTTGCCGTGAAAGATCACTTCGTGGCCATCACCGGCCCCAACGGCAGCGGCAAGTCCACTCTTTTGAAGATCATCATGGGTTTAGTGCGTCCCAGCACGGGCCGGGTCTATTTGAACGGAGAAGACATCACAGAGCTCTCCGTTTCCCAAAGAGCCAACAAAGGCATCAGCTTCGCCTTTCAGCAGCCGGTCCGCTTCAAAGGGCTGAGGGTGAAAGATCTGCTGGAACTGGCCGGCGGCCGGGGACAGGACGGCCCTGCCTGCTTCGCCCGCGGCTGCGATATTTTGAGCGAAGTGGGGCTCTGCGCCAAAGATTACATGGAGCGGGAACTGGACGCCACTCTTTCCGGCGGCGAAATGAAACGGATCGAGATCGCCATGGCCGCCGCCCGCGGCGCCAAGCTCACCCTCTTCGACGAACCCGAGGCGGGCATCGACCTGTGGAGCTTCCAAAGTTTGATCCGAGTTTTTGAAAATCTCTACCGCAGCACCTCCGGCACCATCATGATCATCAGCCACCAGGAACGCATCTTGGACATCGCCGACAAGATCGTCTATTTGAAAGACGGGAAGATCGTCGAATACGACGACGGCGAGAAAGTTATGGAACATCTTGCTCTGGCCGTACGGCCGCCCTGCTGCAAGGCAGCGGCTCTCGACCGTTCGCTGTGCGGACGGGGAAAAGAGGTAAAATAAGTGGACGCCATTCAAAAAAAACTTTTAAAAGAAGTGGCCGCCTTGGACGCTCTGCCTCAAGGGGCCTATAATATCCGCTCTAACGGCGCAAGCTCTGCCCGGCACACCACCGCCGCCATCGACATCGTCACCAAAAAAGACAAACAGGGGATCGACATCATCATCAAGGCCGGCACTAAAGGCCAGAGCGTCCACATCCCCGTCATCATCAGCCAAAGCGGTCTGAAAGAAGTGGTCTACAACGACTTTTTCATCGGCGAAGACTGCGACGTCACCATCGTGGCCGGCTGCGGCATCTCCAACTGCGGCGGTCTCGACTCCCGTCACGACGGCGTGCACAGTTTCTTCGTGGGCAGAGGCAGCAAGGTGAGATACATCGAGAAGCATTACGGCGAAGGCAGCGGCCGCGGAAAAAGGCTGATGGACCCCACCACTGTGATAAAATTGGAAGAAGGAGCCGTTATGGAGTTGGAGACCGCTCAACTTGGCGGCATCGACGACACTCTGCGGACCACCAAAGCCTCCTTGGCCGCAAATTCTTCTCTCATCATCCATGACAAGATCTTGACGGCCGGCGAGCAACGGGCCACGGCTCAAATGGAAGTGGCCCTAAACGGCGAAGGTTCTTCCTGCGATCTCATCAGCCGCGGCGTGGCCAGAGGCAGCAGTTACCAGGAAGTTATCATCAAGCTGGACGGCAACGCCCCCTGCAAAGGCCACGCGGCCTGCGACTCCATCATCATGGATAAAGGCGTGATCGTGGCCACGCCTCAGCTGAAGGCCGGCAATGCAGATGCCGCCCTCATCCACGAAGCCGCCATCGGCAAGATCGCCGGCGAACAATTGCTGAAGCTGATGACCTTGGGCCTTTCGGAAAAAGAAGCGGAAGAAATGATCATTCGAGGCTTCTTGCAATAGGGGCGAAAAGTGCGGGAGAAATAAAATTTTTTCGGCCTGCGGCAGTTCTCTTTCTCGGGCTCTTCGCGAGCACTTTTCGAAACGCAAAAAATTTTTTTCGCCTCGCTGAATTTTCAGAAAAATTTAACGGCACAGCCTTTTAAAGACTGTGCCGTTCCTTTTTATCATAAGAGAAAGCGCTGCCGTTTATTTTATGAAGCTTACTTCTTTGCAGATCTTTGCCAGCTGCTCTTCTCTGCGTTTGTTGTATTCAACTTTCTTTTCTTCGAAATAGTTGCGGCCTTGGCTGTCGATGGAAACGATGAGAGGCCCGAATTCTTTCACTCGGCAGTGCCAGAGGGTCTCCGGCATGCCCAAGTCACGCCACTGGGCTTCCACGATCTCTTCCACGCACACCGCAGCCACCACCGCATTGCCGGCGGGGAAGACACAGTGGATGGCGCCGAAATCTTTGCAGGCCCGAGCGGTCTCCGGTCCCATGCCGCCTTTGCCCACGATGACCCGCACCCCGGTGCGTTTGGTGAATTCGTATTCGAATTTTTCCATGCGCATGGAGGTAGTGGGGCCCACGTTCACCATTTCGAATTTATCATCGGGCAGGGACCTGATGATGGGCCCGGCGTGCAGGATGGCCGCTCCCTTCACGTCCACCGGTATCTGCCGCCCCGCTTCCACCACTCGGCGATGAGCGACGTCTCGGCAGGTAGTGAGGCTGCCGCTGAGATAAATGATGTCGCCGATCTTGATGTCTTTAAGGTCTTCTGCAGTGACGGGAGTAACTAAAATTTTTTTGCCGTTTTTGATCTCCAACATCAGAGGCTCACCCCCTTGTGCGATAATACTGTGTAATTCAGATCCTTATCGAAGATGATGTGCCCGCGCCGATGGCTCCAGCAGCCTACGTTCACCGCCACACCGATGGTCGAAGGATGACGGGCGCTGTTCTCGATGTGCACGCCCAGCACCGAAGCTTTGCCGCCCATGCCCTGAGGTCCCAAGCCGATGGCGTTGATAGCGTCTTCCAACAATTTTTCCATTTTGGCTGCCCGTTCGTTGGGATTGTGAGAACCGATGGGCCGAAGCAGCGCCTTTTTGGAGAGAAGGGCCGCTGTCTCCACGCTGGTGGCTACGCCCACACCTACCAAAAGCGGCGGGCAGGCATTGAGACCGTAGCTGGTCATCCTCTCCAGCACGAATTTGGCCACGCCTTCGTAGCCTTCACCGGGCATCAAGACCATGGCGTGTCCCGGCAAAGTGCAGCCTCCTCCGGCCATATAAGTGTAGAGCTCGCAGCTGTCGCTCTTGGGCACCGGGTCGAACCAAATGGTGGGGGTGCCCTTGCCTACGTTCTTTCCCGTATTGTATTCGTCGAAAGTCTCCACCGAGTTGTGCCGCAGGGGCGTGTCGAAAGTTGCTTTCACCACCGCCTCCTTCAAAAGAGCTTCCAACTCGTCGATGAGCGGGAACTTGGTGCCGCATTTCACCCAAAATTGAATGACTCCCGTATCCTGACAGGAAGGGCGGTCCAAGTCTTTGGCCAGTTGCTGATTGCGGAACATGGTGTCGTAAATGACCTTGGCCATGGGGTCATCTTCTTCTCGACGCAGTTCTTCCAATTTGGCGATCACGTCATCGGGCAACACCTTGCCGGTGTAGCCCACGAACTTGGCCACCAGTTCCGTCATCTTTTTAACTTGTTCTGCGTGTGCCATGGTTGCCTCCCTAAACCTTTATCTTTATATTAAAGGCTCCGGGCCAAAGCTCGGAGCCTTTTTCAAAAACCTATCACTTCAAAAGCTCGGCGGCGATGAGCGCAGCCATCTCGGAAGTGGACACCAGTTGCAGACCTTCGCTGTAAAGATCTTTGGTGCGATAGCCCTGCTCCATTACCGCATTCACTGCTTCTTCCACAGCCGAAGCTGCTTCCGTTTGTTTGAGAGAATAGCGGAGCATCATGGCGGCGCTGAGGATGGTGGCCGTGGGATTGGCGATGCCTTGGCCGGCGATGTCGGGGGCGCTGCCGTGGATGGGCTCGTACATGCCGGTGCCGTCGCCTAAAGAAGCGCTGGGCAAAAGACCGATAGAACCGGCCAAAGTGCTGGCCTCATCGGAGAGGATGTCGCCGAAAATATTGTTGGTGAGGATGACATCGAATTGTTTGGGGTTCAGCACCAATTGCATGGCACAGTTATCCACGTAGAAATGATTCAATTCCACGTCGGGATATTCTTCTGCCTGCAGTTGAGTAACTACCCGCCGCCACAAACGGCTGCTTGCCAAAACGTTGGCCTTGTCTACGCTGGTGACCTTGCCTCGTCTTTGTCTTGCTGCGGCAAAAGCATAACGGGCGATCCTTTTGATCTCGGGAACGGTGTAGAGTTCTATGTCGCTGGCTTCTTCTACGCCCTCGGCATTGAGATGAGCTTCGTCGTGTTTGCCGAAATAAATGCCGCCGGTCAATTCTCTCACGATGAGCAGATCTGCCCCCGCCACCTGTTCGGGGCGAAGAGGAGATAGATGGGCAGTAAAATTGCTCACGGTCATCGGCCGCAGATTGCAATAAAGGCCCAAAGCTTTGCGGATGCCCAGCAAACCTTTTTCGGGGCGGATCTCGGGGGCCACGTTATCCCATTTGGGCCCGCCCACAGCGCCTAAGAGCACCGCATCGGCAGCTTTGGCCGAGGAAACGGTAGCCTCGGGCAGAGGCACGCCGACGGCATCGATGGCGCAGCCGCCGATGAGTTGTTTGTCGAATTCCAAGGTAAAGCCGAATTTAGTGGCAACGGCTTCCAGCACTTCTACCGCAGCATCGATGATCTCAACGCCGATGCCGTCGCCGGGGAGCAGAGTTACTTTCATGTTCAGTGTTCTCCTTTTACATAATTGATGAGGCCGCCTGCGTCGGCGATCTTTTGGATGAATTCGGGGAGGGGTTTGGTCTGAATGGTCAGCCCCTTATTGATGATACGGATGGTGCCTTTAGCGAGATCCACATCCAATTCATCCCCTGCCTCTATCTTTTCTACCTCAGGTCCTATCTCCAGCATGGGCAGGCCGATGTTGATGGCATTGCGGTAAAAAATGCGGGCAAAACTATCGGCGATGAGGCACTTGATGCCCTTCACCTTCAGCACCAGAGGCGCATGTTCACGGGAGGAGCCGCAACCGAAATTTTTTCCGGCCACTACGTAGTCCCCCGGCTGCACCGTGGCTGCGAAATTAACTTGCAAATTTTCTTTAGAGTCTTCCATGGCATGCTCTGCCAACTCCTGAGGATCGGAAATATTCAAATACCGAGCGGGGATGATCACGTCGGTGTCTACATGGTCCCCGTAACGCCACACTTTGCTCATTTTACTACCTCCTCGGGATTGGTGATATAGCCGGTCAGGGCGCTGGCTGCTGCTGTGTAGGGGCTGGCCAGATAAACTTCGCTGTCCACGTGGCCCATCCTTCCTCTGAAGTTCCGGTTGGTGGTGCTCACCGCCCTCTCTCCTGCTGCCAAGATCCCCATGTAGCCGCCCAAGCAAGGGCCGCAGGTGGGAGTGGAAACGGCAGCGCCGGCATCGATGAAGATATCGATATAGCCTCTGCGCATGGCCTCTTTGTAAATTTCCTGAGTGGCAGGGATGATGATGGTGCGGACGCTGTCTTGCACCCGATGCCCTTTTAGAAGTTCTGCGGCGGCGGCCAGATCTTCCAGCCTGCCGTTGGTGCAAGAGCCGATCACCACTTGATCCACTTTTATCTCTCGTCCCTCTTTGGCGGGATGAACATTTTCGGGTAAATGGGGATAGGCAACTACCGGCACCAATTTGCTCAGATCGATGTCGACCACACGGCTGTACTGGGCATCGTCATCGGCTTCTACGCTCTTAAAGGGTCTGGTCACGCCTCTTTCTTTCAGAAAAGCCAGAGTTTTTTCGTCCACGGGGAAGATGCCGTTCTTGCCGCCGGCTTCGATGGCCATGTTGCAGATGGTCAGTCTGTCGGCCATGCCCAGCTCACCGACGCCGGGACCGCCGAATTCCAGCGATTGATAACGAGCGCCGTCTACGCCGATCTTACCGATGAGGGTGAGGATCACGTCTTTGCCCGTCACGAATTTAGGCAATTTCCCCGTCAAATTCACTTTGATGGCCTGAGGCACTTTGAACCAACTGCTGCCGCTGGCCATGGCCGCGCCGATATCGGTGGAGCCCATGCCGGTAGAAAGAGCGTTCAACGCTCCGTAGGTGCAAGTGTGAGAATCGGCGCCGATGATGATCTCGCCCGGAGCAATCAGCCCTTTGTCCGGCAGCAGAGCGTGCTCGATGCCCATCTTGCCCACTTCGAAATAGTTGACGATCTTTTGCTCGCGGGCAAAATCCCGCATCCTTTTACACATGGTGGCGGACTTGATATCCTTGCAGGGAGAAAAATGATCCGGCACCAAAACGATCTTGGTCCGATCGAAAACAGGCCGGCCGATCTTTTCGAATTCGGCGATGGCCGGCGGCCCCGTGATGTCGTTGGCCATCACCAAGTCCACCTGCGCCACCAACAGATCGCCGGCGCTCACCTTGTCCCGCCCGGCGTGGGCGGCTAAAATTTTTTCGGTCATCGTCATGCCCATGTGCTTTTACCTCCATCGCTATCGTCTCGTTGACCGTACCGCCGTCGACGATACAAAAAGCCCCTATCTGCGCTGGCAGATAGGGGCGTGTGACCGCGGTACCACCCTACTTGGTCCTTCATTTTCCCGAAGCAGCACTTCGGCGGCGTAACGTGCCTCTCACGTCTCCTTCTGAGCGGCCCGCACCGGGCCGGTTCAAAGAAGAGGCTCCCAGGTGAGTGCGCCGAAAGTCGGACGACAGCTTCCACCGCCCGCTGTCTCTCTTGCGACCGTTGCTCTCTGCTTTACCTGTTCACTGCCTGTAGGATCTTCGCTTATCTGTTATTATCGCAACTTTCCCCTGCTTTGTCAAGGGCAGCCGCCGATTTTACCAAGCGCTCCTTTGCTGCTTTATTCAATTTTTTGAGAGCGCTTTCTCTTTTTAAGGCCGTGCTTTTGTCGGGCACTTCTTCCGAGTAGACCAGAACGAGAGGCCCTCTGCCTCTCGTATATTTGGCTCCTTTTCCCGCTCGATGAGCGGCCAATCTTCCTTCGAGATCGGAAGTGCTGCCGGTGTATAAAGAGCCGTCGCCGCAACGGAGCATGTAAACGAAGAAAGTCGTCACGGCAAAATTTCCACTTTCTCCATCACCACCGGTTTTATGGGCCTGTCTCTGAAATCGGTGGGTGTTACGCCGATGAGACGAACATTCTCCATCCCCTCCGTGATGCGGCCGAAGATGGCATGATGACCGTTGAGCCAAGGCGTGGGAGCCAGAGTGATGAAAAATTGGCTGCCGCCGGTGTCGGGCCCGGCATTGGCCATAGAGAGGATGCCCTCATCGTCGTGCACCAGACCCGGTCCGAATTCATCTTTGATCGTATAGCCGGGGCCGCCGGTGCCGTTGCCCTTGGGGCAACCGCCTTGGATCATAAAATCTTCGATGACCCTATGAAAGATCAGCCCGTCATAAAAGCCTTTTTCTACCAAAGAGAGAAAATTGGCCGCGGTGAGAGGTGCCTTGTCTTCGAAGATCTCTGCGACGAAGACGCCTTTATTGGTAGTGAAACGAACTTTTCTGTTGGCCATTTGGCTCTACCTCTTTTCTATAGTGAAATCTACTTGTTTGCGGATCAAGCACACCAAAAGCCACAGGCCGCAGCCGATGGCCGTTAAGATCGCGGGGAGCAGCGCCAGTACCTGACTGTCGCCGTGGAAGAGGATGATGACGAAACACATGAGGATGAAACTGCCCTGAGCTACCTGCAAACGTCGCGGATTGAGCACTTTGTTATTTTTGTCGCCCCGGGCATGAACATAGAGAGCCACCCGCAATTCAGGTAAGAAAATAATGAAGAAGACCGCCAAAAGAAGAAGATAGATAAGAGAAAGAGAATTATCTAAAATGTTGTATTCCGCCAGAGCCGTGCCGGCCAGAGCGATGGCGGCCAAATAAAGGCTGCGCCCGTAGCCCTCGCTGATCTGACTTTCCAACGCATAAAAAGCTCCCGTGGTCAGAGGATAGAGCCAGTAGCCCTCCTTCCCCAGATAAACGGCGATGGCGATGATCAAAACATTGTCGGCGATACGGTGCCGGTCGCCGCTGGTGCGGGTGAACATGCGCAAGATGAAGAGCAGCCACAAAAGCACGAGGGGATTTCCTGCCTCTAAAAAGAAGGAAGCCAAAAGAGTGAGGCCGCAACCGATAAGGCCGCCTACTCTTCTGTCGGGATCCAATTCGCGGCCTATCATGTAGCTGAGGATCATGTTAAGGCCCAAGTTGATGCCGGCCATGGTGGCTGCTGTGCCTTCCATGCCCTGCTGATCGCGGACGAAAGCCGTGACCGCCGCAGCTAAGATGCCTGCCAAGATCGCCCCGCGGCTGAGCCAGCTGTCCCAATCGAAAGGACGGCCCAGCCCCAACCAAGCATTGATGCCGGTGGGTTCGAAGTCTGCGGGCTGCGGCCCGATGAATTTATTTCCTTTTTTCGCCATAGTGCCACCTTTTGCTCCCGCTCGAAAAAGCGAGAGCGGATCTTTTTACGATCCGACGTAAATATAAAAAGTTTTTTGAAAATCTTCTTAGTATTATATCATAGCTTGCGGCATCGCGCCACCGGCCGCCGCGGGCCGACAAATTTTCAAAACGAATGGGGCTGTGAAATGTGTGTGAAATTTTATCTGCTTCTTTTCAAAAACTACGCTTCAGTATATAATTGATAAGTGAAATGAGTGCCTGCCTTTGCGCCGGCAAATTTTTTGAAAAAGAGGAGATGAGATGCCATCATGGCTTTGACAAAATTACGCAAAGAAATCGATCGGGCTCTGGGGCAGCCGGTTTTCGATCTGACCAGAGAGCAATTGGTGCAGGAAGCTTTGGCCAATAAAGAAGGCGTGCTCTCCGACACAGGAGCTTTGGTGGTGCGCACCGGCAAAAGGACCGGCCGTTCCCCCAAAGATAAATTTTTCGTAGACGACGAGACCACCCACGACGAGCTTTGCTGGACCAACAACCAACCCTGCTCCCCGGAAGTTTTCGACAAACTTTTCAAAAAAGTTTTGGCCTTCATCAAAGAGCATAAGACCTACGTTACCGACGTTTACGCCGGCGCCGACCCCAAGTATCGCCTGCCGGTGCGTTTCGTCAACGAAGAAGCCTGGCAGCAGCTCTTCGTAAAAAATCTTTTCATTTCCAATGAAAAGGTGCCCGCCGATGCCGAAGGCTTCACCGTGATCAGCTGCCCCTCCGTGGAGGCCGACCCTGCCGTCGACGGCACCAATTCCGAGACCTTCGTCATCCTCAATCTTAAGGAAAAAGTCGTGATCCTCGGCGGCGGCAAATATGCCGGCGAAATGAAGAAGGGCATCTTCACCGTTATGAATTATCTGTTGCCCAAAAAGGGCATCTTCAGCATGCACTGCTCGGCTAATTTGGGCACGGCCGGCGATACCGCTCTCTTCTTCGGCCTCTCCGGCACCGGCAAGACCACCCTTTCTGCCGACGGTTCCCGGGCTTTGATCGGCGACGACGAGCACGGCTGGTCCGACGACGGCATCTTCAATATCGAGGGCGGCTGCTACGCCAAATGCATCAAGCTTTCCGAAGAGAGCGAGCCGCAAATTTATCACGCCATCCGCGAGAACACGGTGCTGGAGAATGTCATCATCGATGAAAACGGCCACCCCGACTACGACGACGGCAGCCTGACGGAAAACACCAGGGCCGCTTATCCTCTCTTCCATATCGACAATGCCGTCATCCCCAGCATGGCCGGCCATCCCGATAAGATCGTCTTCCTCACCTGCGATGCTTTCGGCGTGCTGCCCATGGTATCAAAGCTCACGCGTGAGCAGGCCATGTATCACTATCTGTCCGGCTACACCAGTAAAGTGGCTGGCACCGAGGTGGGCATCACCGAGCCCGTCTCCACTTTCTCCATCGGTTTCGGCGAGCCCTTCCTGCCCCTGCAGCCTCTGGTCTACGCCGAAATGCTGGGCAAAAAGATCGATAAGTTCGGCACCGACGTTTATTTGGTGAACACCGGCTGGAGCGGCGGCTATGACAAAGGCGCCCGCATCAAATTGAAATTCACCCGGGCCATCGTCAATGCCATTTTGGACGGCAGCATCAAAAAAGCAGAGTTCGCCACCCTGCCCATTTTCGGTCTGCAGATGCCTACCACCTGCCCCGGCGTTCCCGCTGAACTGCTCAATCCCCGCAACGCTTGGGAAGATAAGGACGCCTACGATAAAACTCTGCAGCGTTTGGCCGAGCTGTTCAAGAAAAACGACGAGAAGTTCGAAGGCCTCTTGCCCGAGGCCATCCTCAACGCCGGCCCGAAGCTGTAGATCGCATCAGGCGTTTTCGCTTCTGATCTTCTTTAAAAAAGAAAATCGTAAAACTTTGCTGCCCGCCTCGAGAGGCGGGCAGTTCTTTGTCCCTCTCTTTTGCAGACGGCTTTTTCTTTCTTTGCGCCGCCATCAAAAAATCGAGAATTTTGCCGAGGAGTTCTTTCCCCTTGTTAGTGCATAATTTTCGTTGGCAAGCTCAATAAAATAAAGGGAAGGGTTTTCCCCCTCCCCGATCATGCAAAATATCTTATTATTTTAAGGGCCAAAAAATAAAGGAGTTTTGCATGATGTCTACTATCTTAT
>CANRJC010000030.1 GCA_947630795.1 uncultured Phascolarctobacterium sp.
GGGCGCGAGAGCGCTGCCGGTTTTGTGCCCTTACAGGGCTGAGTCAAACCACCGGCTAAGCCGGTGGTTATGATTTTGCCTATGATATCAAACGGGCTTTCCCTTGTTTTCATCTAAAATTTTATTCATACTGCCGCTGCGGTAGCCCTGCAGATCCAGACTCACGTAAGTGAAGCCGGCTTGCCGCAAATTATCGTAGATGAGCTGCGCCTTGCTCACGGCTTTTTCCAGTTCGTCCGGCGCCGTTTCGATGCGGGCGAGCGGACCGTGGCAGCGCACTCGCACTTGCTTGAAGCCTAAGTTCAGAAGAAAGTCTTCGGCCATATCGATTCGTTCCAATTTGGCGGCGGTGATGGGTTCGCCGTAGGGGATGCGGCTGGAGAGACAGGCCAGCGAAGGTTTGGTCGCGGTGGGCAAGCCCAAAAAGGCGCTCAACTTACGAATGTCGTCTTTGGTGAAGCCTGCGGTCCGCAGAGGGCTGAGTACGCCGGCTTCCTTCAGTGCCCGCAGACCGGGGCGATAATCTTTTAAGTCGTCGAGGTTGGAGCCTTCAGCTAAATGTTCGTAGCCTTCTGCTCGCGCGGCCTGCCGTAAAGCGGCGATCAAAAATTTTTTGCAATGATAGCAGCGGTCGGGGGGATTGGCGGCGAAGACGGGCAGGGCCACTTCGTCCAGAGGGCAGAGGAGCTGACGGATCTTCTCTTGCCGGCAAAAAGCTTCTGCCGCCGCCGCTTCCCGCCGAGGAAAAGAACGGAGACAGGCGGTGAGGGCCAAGCACCGGGGACCTAGAGCATCTTTGGCAACTTTTAAAAGCAAAGACGAATCGACGCCGCCGGAGAAAGCGACGGCTACGCTGCCCAGTTTTAACAGTTGCTGCTGCAGAGCGGCATATTTTTTTTGCAGGTCGGGGCTCAAAGAGGGAGCCATTTCATACCTCCTTGGCGAAGAGAGCGAGGACTTGACCGAGGCTGAGGCCGTTGGCTCGAGCCAAAAGGGCGGCGCTTTCGTACTCGGGATAAATTTTGACGGTCCCGTCGGGCAGAGTCACTTGCTTTACGGCCAGCGGCCCGAGGGAAAGCTGCACAGTGCCGCTGCCGCGAGGCAGACAGGTGCGCTCTTTAAGACAACGGCGCAGGCCGATGGTAGTGGTCTCGCTGAAAATGAGCTGTTCCATAACGCCTTGAAGAGAAGGAGGGCAGAGGACAGTGAGCAGGTAGGCCGGCCTGTTCTTCTTCATATAGATGGGCGTGTAGAAAACATCCAGCGCTCCGGCGGCCAGCAATTTTTCCATAACGTAGCCCAGAGTCTGCCCGTCGCAGTCGTCGATGTTGCTCTCTATCTGCAAAACAGTCTCGGGAGAAATGCCGGGGTCCTCTTCGATGAGCAGGGCCCGCAGGATGCTGGGGCGGCTGTAGCTGCGCTTGCCTGCCCCCAGACCGATCCGCAAAATTTTGAAGCGGCCGGGCAATTCCGTGGCGGTGGTGACAGCGGCGGCGATGGCGGCGCCGGTGGGGGTGACCAGCTCACCTTCGATATCGGTGAACTGCAGCGGCAGTTTATATGCGGCGACGATGTTGGCGGTGGCCGGCACCGGTATGGGCAGGATGCCGTGCTGACAGCGGACACTGCCCTGCCCTTCCCACAGGCAGGGAGTGATGACCTCTTCGATGCCTAGGTCGTCCAGACAAACGGCAGCGGCTACGATATCGACGATGGAATCTACGGCCCCCACTTCGTGGAAGTGGACTTCTTCGAGAGGGAGGCCGTGAGCTTTGGCTTCGGCGGCGGCGATGATGCCGAAGATGCGGCAGGCCGTCTCTTTGGCCCGAGGGCTGAGAGAGGCGTTTTCGATGAGGCCGATGATCTCTTGCAGGCCTCTGTGCTCATGACGATGCTCGTGAAGCTCTTCGTGTTCATGTTCATGATGATGCTCGTGAAGGTCTTCGTGCTCATGAAAATGTTCGTGCTCACGATGATGGTGAAGCTGTTCGCCTTCATCGTGTTCGTAAATGTATTCGTGAGGGACATCGTGAGCGTGGGCGTGCAGATGGCCGAACAGGTAGGCCATGTCGTGGTCTTTATTGTCATCGTCCAAATCCACCGAAAAATCACACACGTCCAGCCCGGCCTTTTGCACTCTGCCGATAGAGACGGTGAAGCCCGGCAGGTGCAGCCCGTCGAGGGCCGCCCGCAAAACTTCGGGATCGGCGCCCAGGTCCAGCAGGGCGGCCACCAGCATATCGCCGCTGATGCCGGTCTTACATTCCAAATATAATTTCTTGCTCATTTTCTACTCTTCTCCCTTGGCGGTGTAGATCTGCCGATTAATGAGGGCCGCATTATAGGCGGCGCCGAAGCCGTTGTCGATGTTCACCACGCTGACCCCGTTGGCGCAGGAATTGAGCATGGTCAAAAGAGCGGCGATGCCCCGCAGGTTGGCGCCGTAGCCTACGGAGGTGGGGACGGCGATGACCGGTTTATCCACCAGCCCGCCGATGACGGTGGCCAAGGCTCCTTCCATGCCGGCCACGGCGATGATCACCGAGGCGCGGCGGATGGCGGGGATCTTATCCAGTAAACGCCGCAGGCCGCACACGCCCACGTCGTAGAAACGCAGGGCCTTGCTGCCGAAAAATTCCAAAGTTTGAGCCGCTTCCTCCGCCACGGGGATATCGGCGGTGCCGGCGGTGCACACGGCCACCGAGCCTCGCAGTTTTTTGGGCGGGGCGCATTTTAAAATGCGGGACACGGGGTCGTAGGTGATCTCCGGAAGCTGCTGCCGCACCAAATCGTACTGATGCCGATCGGCCCGGGTGCCGAAAACTTCGCCGTGGTGGGCAAAGAGGCGGGCAAAAATAGTTTGGATGTATTCGTCGGGCTTGCCTTCGCAGAAAACGATCTCGGGGAAGCCCATCCGTTTTTGCCGCTCCAGATCCAACTTGGCGAAGCCCAAGTCTTCATAAGGGGCGGCGCAGTCTTTTAAAAGTCGCTCCGCTTCCTCCGGAGGCAAAAATTCGCTGAGGGCAGAGTTGTCCATGGGGTCGGTCTCCTTTGCTTTTTCTTCAGCATAAAGCTTGAAGAGAAGTTCAAGTCAATATTTTCAGCGTAAAATTATTTTCAGACAGGGATTGGCGGCCGCAGCATCTTCCAGCACCTGCCGCAGGCGGGGGCCGTAGCCTTGAAGATAAGTTTCAGCAAAAGCGGCCGACGGCACTGCGAGGCTGAGGGGCTCGCTCACTTCCAGCAAACAATCGTAAAGAGCGTCCAGATTGCCGCCGTAATAGGGAGGCAGGGCGAGAGCCTTCTTCAAATAACGATGGAGGGCCCGAGTGGTGCGGATATTTTCCAAAGCCAGTTCTTTGACAGCCATAGCAGCCTCCTTCAATAAAGTCGGGTGAAACTTTTATAATGATCGCCGGTATAATAGATGAGGCCGTCGTCGGAAAAAACGATGCGTTTGGCGTTGCGGTTGCCTCGCACGTAGTCGATGTCGCATTCCTTCCAGGTGCGGCCGGCTTTGACGGGCAGCTGCCGCTCGTAGTTGCCGTAGCGGTCGCCGCCGATGGACTTGCCCGGCGCCACTTTGTCCAAGCTGCCTTTCGTCTTCCAGCCCAGCTTTTGCGCTTCTTTTTTGCCGATGTAGTTGGGCGGCAGTTTCTTAAAACGATGCAGATAGGCGGCCACGTGCTCTTTGTCGGTGTAAGCGGCGCCTTTTTTCACGCTCACCGTTTTTTCTCGGGCTGAGGACGGGGGCTTTGCCGCTTTTTGGACGGTCGTGGTTTCTTCATGAGAAAAAGCTGTGGCGTTTTGACTTATTTTAAAAGAGGAAGAGGCGGCGGGGGCTGCTGCTTTTTCTTTGTTGCCGCAGCCGACGCCCATAAAGAGAAGCAACAAGAGAGCGAGAAAAAAACTCCAAAACTTTTTCACGGGCCGGCCTCCTTTTCTCTTGCGAGCTAAAAAGTTCAAGTCAAAGCGGATCTTTTATGAAAAAAACACAGCGCTGAGCAAACGTGAAGATAGGGCTTCGCCTAACGGATAAAAGAAAAAAGATGAAACGTTAAAACTTTTATGAAACCATTTTAGCCTATACTTTTTTTACAGTCAACCGTTGCTCTCTTGCCGTCTCTTTTCGTCTGCGGCAAAAATAAAAGACCCGTCTCTTAAAAAAGACGGGTCTGAAAATTTTTCTCAACTGCTCGTCAAAGAGGCGAGAGGCGTTTTTGCAAAAAATTATTTGAAGTATCTTTCCAGCAGGCCTTTGAAGGCTTTGCCGTGACGGGCTTCATCTCTGGCCATTTCGTGTACGGTGTCGTGGATGGCGTCCAGGTTCAAAGCTTTGGCCCGTTTGGCCAAGTCGGTCTTGCCGGCGGTGGCGCCGTTCTCGGCCTCTACCCGCATTTCAAGGTTCTTCTTGGTGGAAGGAGTGACCACTTCGCCCAAGAGCTCGGCGAATTTGGCGGCGTGCTCGGCTTCTTCATAGGCGGCCTTCTCCCAATAGAGGCCGATCTCGGGGTAACCTTCTCTGAAGGCGACTCTGGCCATGGCCAGATACATGCCCACTTCGGTGCACTCGCCGTTGAAGTTGGCCCTTAGATCGTGTTTGATGTCTTCGGGAACATCGGCGGCGATGCCTACCACATGCTCGGCGGCCCAGCTCATCTCGGCAGCCATCTCGGTGAATTTGCTGGCAGGTGCTTTGCAAACGGGGCAGGCGGCAGGAGCGGCCTCTCCTTCATACACATAACCGCAAACTTGACATACGAATTTTTTCATGTTTCATTCCTCCGCAGTTTCCTGAAATATTGCGTGAAGGACGCCGTGCGCCCCTCATGCCTATCTTACCATAGAGCGCAGGGAAGGGCAATAATTATTATCCGTAAGAAAGTAAACAATTTGTGTCGCTCTGCCTCGGCACGCCCTTGGTCGGCGCCGGAAAAATAAACTTGTCAAAAAAGAGAAAAAAGTAGATAATTATAATGTAAATTTTCTCGACAGGCGGTATCCATGAGCGAGGCAGCTGCAGCAGGCGGCAACAAAGAACAAAAATTCCTCAAAGGCACCCTCATCCTCACCGTGTCCAGCATCGTGGTGAAAGTCATCGGTTCGTTGAACTGGATCATCCTCTCCCGCGTGTTGGGCGGGGAAGGCATCGGCCTGTATCAAATGGGCTTTCCCATTTATCTGATGGCCATCACCGTTTCTTCTGCCGGCATCCCCGTGGCCATTTCCATCATCACCGCGGAAAAACTGGCCCGTAAAGATTATCGGGGAGCCAAACGGATCTTCAATGTTTCTTTGCGGCTGCTCTTTTTAAGCGGCCTTGTTTTTTCTTCTGCCCTTTTCTTCGGCGCCGGCTGGCTCATCGACAATCACTTCATCAGAGATGCCCGGGCCTATTATTCCATCATCGCTCTGGCCCCGGCCGTTTTCTTCGTAACTTTTCTGGCCAGCTTCCGAGGTTATCTGCAAGGCTGGCAGATCATGACCCCCACTGCCGTCAGCGAATGCGTGGAGCAGATCATGCGGGTCATCACCATGCTCTTCTTCGCCGACCTCTTTTTGCCCTACGGCTTGACCTACGCGGCGGGAGGAGCCAGCATGGGAGCAGGGGTGGGAGCCTTCTGCGCTCTTTTGGTGCTGATGTGGTTCTACCGCCGTTTGAAAAAAAGATTGGCCGCAGAGATGGAGGCGCAAGATACAAAGGCCGAGCAGGAAAGCGCGGGGCACATCATCAAACGGCTTTTGAAATTGGCCTTTCCCGTGTCGCTGTCCAGCATCATGCTGCCCATCGGCGCCAATTTGGATCTGCTCATCGTGCCCCAACGTTTGGAAGTTGCGGGCTTCGACGTGCACCACGCAACGGAGCTCTTCGGTTATTTGACGGGGATGGCGGTGCCTTTGGTGAATTTGGCCACCATCTTCACCGCCGCCATGACTGTCAGTTTGGTGCCTGCCGTTTCGGAATCTCGCACTTTGGGCGCTAAAGAAGAGATCAGAGCCAAAGTGGGCCTCGCCTTTCGAGTGGCGGTGCTCATCACGCTGCCCTGCTTCATGGGCCTTTTCTTTTTGGCGGAGAGAGTGGCCGCTTTGATCTACAATGCGCCGGGAGCGGCGGGGGCCATCAGCGCCATGAGCATCGGCATCGTCTTCTTGGGCCTGCATCAGATTAGCACCGGTATCCTGCAGGGCTTGGGCTACACCGCCATCCCGGTGATCAACATGCTCATCGCCTGCGTAGTGAAAGTGCTTTTAGGCTGGCACCTTACCGCTGTTCCCTCTTTGGGCATCATCGGCGCTTCTTTGGCCACGGTGGCCGACTTCGCGGTGGCCATGATCATCAATCTTTGCTTCATCTATAAATTCACCGGTTATCTGCTGCCGCCTTTGGCGGTGCTTCGGCCTCTTTTTGCGTCCTGCGTCATGGGGGCGGTCATCTGGGGCGTTTTGCGCCTGTGTGATGCTTGGGGAGCGTGGGCTCTGCCGGTGGCCATGGGGGCAGCGGTGCCTGTGTATTTTGCCGCGCTGCTGGTGTGCGGCGGCCTGAACAAAGACGATCTGGGGGCCGTGCCCTTCGTCGGGCCTCGGCTTTTGAGCTTGGGGCAGCGCTGGGGCTGCCTGCAAAAATAAAAGAGAAAAATTTCGAGCCCTCTCTTTTGCGGCCTGACCGGTGAGAAAGAGAGGGCTCTTTTGTCTTTGGATATTTCAAATATCTGCTGCTTCTTTAGGCTCCATGGTGCAGTGAGGGCAGCGGCCCTGCTTGCGTAAAAGAGCGCTGCCCCATTCGTACATGGCCCGCAGGATGGGCAGCAGGCTCTGCCCCAGAGGCGTGAGGCTGTATTCTACTTTGGGAGGCACCACCGGGTAGACGGTGCGGCGGATCAGACCGTCGGCCTCCAGTTCCCGCAGCTGCTGCACCAACATTTTGGCGGTGGCCTCGGGGATGAGACGGCTCAATTGATTGAAACGAAGAGTGGCATCGCACAGGTGCCAGAGGAGCAGAGGTTTGTATTTGCCGCCGATCAATTTCAAAGCGGCGGATACGGGACAGTCGGCGTTGGGCGTAGAAAGCATGGCTCGCAGCTCCTTTGGTGCTCATTTTTCTCGCAAAAAATTTTCACACTATCTTTTCGGTAACTAAGGACCAAAATAGTGCGTTCTTGTTTTTCGGATAGCAACTGTTATAATGGTAGCATCAACGAAAAACTTCGTCAAGTTCGTTTCGATCGTTATATTAGCTAAGAATAAGCTCGGGAGGGAGCATGAAGAGAGAACTTTTCCTCATCAAAGGCATGAGCTGCAGTGCCTGCTCGGCCCGCATCGAAAAAGTGGTGGGCAAAATGGCGGGGGTGGAAAAGATCGCCGTCAATTTGCTGAAGAACAACGCCTATGTGACTTACGACGAAACTGCGACAGATGCAGCCGCCATCTGTGAGCGGGTGGAGAAGCTGGGCTTTGAGATGAGCCCTGCCGCCGCTTCCGCTTCCGTTGCTCCTCAGCCTCGGGAAGACGAGAGCAGCGCGGCGGCCGCCGAATTGAAACGGCGTTTTCTTTCATCGTTGCTCTTTTTGCTGCCCTTGATGTACATCAGCATGGGGAGGATGTACGGCTGGCCTCTGCCCGAATTTTTGACGGGCAGCGAAAACGATCTGGTGAACATGGTGGTGCAGTTCCTTCTCACCCTGCCTGTTCTCTTTATCGGCCGAAAATTTTTCGAAGTAGGTCTGCGTAATCTGCTGCATTTGGGTCCCAACATGGATTCTCTCATCGCCATCGGCAGCGGCGCCGCCTTTTTCTACGGCACCTTGGCGGTGCTCTTCGCCGCCTCCGCCGCAGGGCACGGGCAGTGGGCAGCGGTGCATCGTTATGCTCACGACCTTTATTTCGAATCTTCCGCCACCATCGTCACCCTCATCACCATGGGAAAATTTTTGGAAGCGCGGGCCAAGGCGAAAACGGGAGCGGCCATCGCCAAATTGATGGATCTTTCTCCCAAGACGGCTTTGGTGGAGCGTCACGGCATCAGCGGCGAGATCGAAGTGGCCGAAGTAGTGGTGGGGGACGTGTGCATCGTGAAGGCCGGTGCAGCGGTCCCCGTCGACGGCCGAGTCATCGAGGGCGTCGGCAGCGTGGACGAGAGCGCCATCACCGGCGAGAGCATCCCGGTGGAAAAACTGCCCGGGGCCAAAGTGACCGGCGGCACCGTCAATCAAAACGGTTATTTTAAAATGGAAGCTACCGCAGTGGGGGCCGACACCACTTTGGCCAAGCTCATCGCTTTGGTGGACGAAGCCACCGGCTCTAAGGCTCCCATCGCCCGCTTGGCCGATAAAGTGAGCGGCATCTTCGTGCCCATCGTCATGAGCATCGCCGCCCTTACGGCGATCATTTGGCTGCTGGCCGGCTACGGCGTAGATTTTGCTCTGAACTGCGCCATCGCCGTGCTGGTCATCAGCTGTCCCTGCGCTTTGGGCTTGGCTACGCCCACCGCCATCATGGTAGGCACCGGCAGAGGAGCGGCGGCGGGCATTTTGTTCAAAAATGCAGAAGCTTTGGAAACGGCTCACGCCGTAGACACTGTCGTTTTGGATAAAACAGGGACGGTAACGGAGGGGAGACCGCAAGTAACCGACGTTTTAGCGGAAAATAACGACGAAAAAAAATTTCTTTTGTTAGCGGGAGCGGTGGAAAGTTTGAGCCAGCACCCCTTGGCCGGGCCTATTTTGGAAAAAGCTCAAGAACTCGGCGCTGAACTTGCGACGGCTGCAAATTATCAGCTGAGCCCGGGGCGGGGAGTGAGCGCCTGTGTCGAAGGAGAGAGGATCTACGCAGGCAACGAGAAAATGTTTGAAGATCTGCCCGTGAGTCGCAGCGAAAAATGGCAAAAAGTTTTAAAAGAGGGAGAAATTTTAGCAAAAGAGGGCAAAACTCCGCTTTATTTTGCCACAGAAACGCAATATTTAGGGACCATCGCCGTGGCCGACGAGGTGAAGCCTTCGAGCAAAGAAGCGATAGCTCATCTAAAAGCACTGGGCTTAAGAGTGATAATGCTCACCGGTGATAAAAGAGAGACAGCCGAGGCCGTCAGAAAAAAAGTGGGTTTAGACGAAGCGGTAGCCGAAGTGTTGCCTCAAGATAAAGAAGCAACGATCCGCAACTTACAGGAAGCCGGACACAAAGTGGCCATGGTGGGGGACGGCATCAACGATGCCCCGGCCCTCGCTCGAGCCGATGTGGGCTTGGCCATAGGAGCCGGCACCGACATCGCCATAGAAGCGGCAGATGTGGTGCTGATGAAGAGCGACCTGCGGGATGCGGTACGGGCCGTCAAATTGAGCAGGGCGGTGCTGGGCAACATCAAGCAAAATCTTTTTTGGGCCTTTTTCTACAATGCCATCGGCATACCGGTGGCGGCAGGGGCGCTGTATCCCGCCTTCGGGCTGCTGCTCAGCCCCATGCTGGGAGCAGCGGCCATGAGCTGCTCCAGCGTCAGCGTAGTCACCAACGCTTTGCGTTTGCGTTTCATAAAACTGTAAACATTTAAGGAGGAAACTATCATGATCAAGACTATCGCCATCGAAGGCATGCACTGTCAGCACTGTGTGAAGGCAGTCAACGACGCTCTGGCCGCAGTGCCTGGAGTGGAAGCTGTGAAAGTATCGCTGGAAAAGAAGCAGGCGACGGTGAAGGGGCAGAGCCTGGACGCCGCCGCCCTGCAGGCTGCGGTGGAAGACACCGGCTTCGATGTGATCTCCGTTTGCTGAGGCCCGCACGCCGAGAACAAAAACGAACAGCGCCTTAACAACGAGCCTCCCCTTTTGCCGCGGCAGCAGGGGAGGCTTCGTGATGTCCGCAAATAAAAGCACCTTTCGGAAGCTCCGAGATCAAAATGTTCATGGCCCGATATTATTTACTTTTCGAAAAAGGCAGAGGTGACAGCACCGCCATTCAAGAAAAAATGCAAAGATGCTCAAAAAGGACATCGAAGCTTCGCAGAGTTTTTGAAAAAGTCCGAAACTTCGACGTTCACGCATAAAAAGCGTCGAAATTTTGAAATGATCAAGGCGGTTCTGCTTTCAACGTAAAAAATAAAATCGCCGTCGAAAAGCGAAAGTCTACCGCAAAAAGCAAAAGTCGATCGCAAAAAGGGAGAGCTGTCACCGTTTCCCTTTTTCATACGGACCGCGGATTTTTCGCCTAAACGGTTGCGCAAACGGGCGAATGATGATAAAGTATAAGCAACAAATGCACAGTTGCCGCTGGGGGCGCAGAAATGCTGAGAGGACGCATCGTCCGACCCTTTGAACCTGATCCGCGGATAATACCGGCGTAGGAAAGCGATGATGAAAGCGTTGAGCGCAGGCCGGGAGCAGGGAGCCCGGCTTTTTGTTTTGCCGTCCCAAGCGCAGGAAGTGCTGTGTGCGGTATGAAGGAGGAAAAAATTATGACGACTCAGATGCAATACGCCCGCAAAGGCGTGATCACCGAGGCGATGAAAACAGTGGCCGAACAGGAGGGCCTGCCGGCGGAGACGATCCGCGCAGGCGTGGCAGAGGGCACCATCGCCATTTGCTGCAATATCAATCACAAAAATTTGGTGCCCTGCGGCGTGGGCAAGGGGCTGAGGGTGAAAGTGAACGCCAACATCGGCACCTCCAGCGCCTTCCCCGACCCGGAGCCGGAGCTCAGAAAATTGGCGGCGGCGGTGGAAGCCGGAGCCGATGCGGTGATGGATCTTTCTACCGGCGACAACATCACAGGCAGCCGCCGGGCCATCATCGCCGCATCCGGTGTGATGGTGGGCACGGTGCCCCTCTATCAGGCGGCGGTGGAAGCCATTTTGAAACACGGCGCGGTGGTGGACATGACCAAAGAAGAGCTTTTCGATGTCATCCGCATGCAGGCGCAAGACGGCGCCGATTTTCTCACCATCCACTGCGGCATCAATCGGCAAGTTTTGAAACAATTGACCGAGGAAGGGCGCGTCATGGACGTGGTGTCTCGAGGCGGCAGTTTCATCACCGGCTGGATGCTCCACAATGATGCGGAAAATCCTCTTTATGAATATTACGACGAGCTTCTCGATATCTGCGAAGAATACGACGTTACCATCAGCTTGGGAGACGGGCTGCGCCCCGGCTGTTTGGCCGACGCTACGGACCGGGCCCAGATCCAAGAGCTGCTCAATTTGGGCGAACTGACCCAGCGGGCGTGGGCCAGAGGCGTGCAGGTGATGGTGGAAGGGCCGGGACACGTGCCCTTCGATCAGATCCCCGCCAACATGCGCCTGCAAAAGAGCCTGTGCCACGGCGCTCCTTTCTATGTGCTGGGGCCCTTGGTGACCGACGTGGCCCCCGGCTACGATCACATCACCGCCGCCATCGGCGGGACCTTGGCCGCAGTGAACGGGGCAGACTTCCTCTGTTATGTGACTCCGGCGGAGCATTTGGGCCTGCCCGATCTGCAGGACGTGCGGGAAGGCGTGGTGGCGACCCGCATCGCCGCTCATGCCGCCGACTTGGCTCGAGGCAACAAAGCGGCTTGGGCGTGGGACAACGCCATGGCCGCCGCCCGCAAACGGCTGGATTGGCCGGAGCAGCTGCGGCTGGCCATCGACCCCGTAAAGGCGAGAGAGTACCGCTCCCAAAAAAATGCGGACGATGAAGAAGCCTGCTCCATGTGCGGCGATTACTGCGCCGTGAAGATCGTGGGCCGCTATTTGGAAGAGCGCAAACAAAAACAAAAATAAAAATTTTTGCGAAGGACAACAAAGCCGTCCCATAAAAAAATTTTGCGAAGGACAACAAAGCCGTCCCATAAAAAAATTTGCGAAGGGCAGCGAAGACTTCCCGTAAAAAATTTTGCGAAGAGCAGCGAAGACATCCCATAAAAAAATTTCGAGAGGCGCAAAAAGGCGCCTCTCTTTTCGTTTAAAAAAGAGGCAGGCGATCTCGGTCGCTCATAAATGTAAAGGCAGCTTCGTCAGATAAACGCAAAAAATCCGCATAGTCTTTTTGCGTTTGCTTTGGCAAGTGACGGCAGCTCTGCTTTTGCATTTTTCCCGGCAGGCTCTTGCATTTGCGGGGCGCAGATGTTATAATCATTAAGCTTGTATATATTTTATATACTTCCCCTGCTCCCTTAAGGGGGCCGAAGTCCGAAGGAGGAGGTGATTTCGTGAAATCGTACGAAGTCATGTACATCGTGAAGCCTGTTGAAGACGAGCAGTTCGAGGCCATCGTCGGCAAGTTCGAAAATTTGATCGTCAACAACGGCGGTACCGTTGAAAAAACCGATCGCTGGGGCAAAAAGCGTCTCGCTTACGAGATCCAGGACCTGAACGAGGGCCTGTATGTCCTGATGACTTTCAGCGCCGAGCCTGCCGCTGTGAAAGAATTGGATCGCGTTTTGAAAATTACCGACGAAGTACTGCGTCACATGATCGTGAAAAAGGGTGAGTGATTTATGAACAAGATCGTATTGTTAGGCCGCTTGGTCCGCGATCCCGAGTTGCGCTACACCGGGACCGGCAAGCCGGTTTGCCAGTTCACACTGGCCGTAGACAGACCCTATTCCAGTCAAAAAGGGCAGCGGGAAGCCGACTTCATCACCTGCATCTTGTGGAATAAGAGAGGCGAGACTTTCCAGAAGTACTTCACCAAAGGTCAAAGGGCCTTAGTGGAGGGGCGCCTGCAGGTGCGTACCTACGATGCCAAAGACGGCAGCAAACGCACCGCCGCCGAAGTGGTGGTGAACGATTTCGAGTTCATCGAAAGCCGCAGCGGTTCTGCTCCGGCAGAGGGCGGCTCCCGCGGGGCTGCTCCGGCAGCCAACCACGCGGGAGGCATGGAGACCTTCGGCAGCCAGGTAGAGTTCAACGACGACGTACCGTTCTAAAGTTTGAGGAGGATTAAGCGATGAAGCGTGAAAGAGGCAGAAGACCTAGAAGAAAGGTTTGCAGCTTCTGCGTTGATAAAGTGGAGGAGATCGACTATAAGGATGTGGCACGGCTGCGCCGCTACATCACCGAAAGAGGCAAGATCCTGCCCCGCCGTATCTCCGGCACCTGTGCCAAACATCAACGCCAGCTGACTACGGCTATCAAGCGGGCCCGTTGCGTGGCTCTGATGCCGTTCATCTGTGACTGATAACAGTCCGACAGCCGAAAAAAGTAAGATCAAGCTCCCCGGCCGCAACGGCCGGGGAGCTTGTTGTATAAAGAAAATCACACCATAGTAGCGTGGTTCCAAAGAGCTTAAGCGGTGAAAAATAATCCTAATGTGCTAAACTGTTTGTAAGCCTGCCAGCATACTAC
>CANRJC010000031.1 GCA_947630795.1 uncultured Phascolarctobacterium sp.
AATGCTTTGCCCTTTGCAGGGTTCTGACTTTGATATTTTGCCGGAGGATTTTGCCAACGATTACTTGACACTGTCATCTACCGCGCTCCTTCTTTATCGATGTTTACAGATGCCGTTGCCCTATTATATAATAGGAGCGAGAAAAAATCCAGCAAAAATACGCAAAAGGACGGATATTTATGGAAAATTATTATGAGATCCTCGGCGTTGCCCCGCAAGCTGCGGCCGAAGAGCTGAAGGCGGCGTACACAGAAAAGAAGCTGGCTTTGATGGACAGGATGCAGGCCACGGACCCTGCCGCTCTGCAAAAAGCCGCGGCGGACATGGGCCTCTTGAACACAGCTTATCAAACTTTGAACGACCCCGCAGCCCGCAGCGTCTACGATGCGAGCTTGAGCGCAGAAAGCGATGCGGGAGCCGGGAAGATCCGCCTTTGTCAGGGAGCGGACGGGCCAATCTATCTGGAGCCGAAGATGGCCAATCGGCACGGCCTCATCGCCGGCGCCACGGGCACCGGCAAAACGGTGACGCTGAAAGTTTTGGCGGAAGCCTTCAGCGACTTGGGCGTGCCGGTCTTTTTAGGCGACATCAAAGGAGACGTGTGCGGCCTGGCCAAGGCAGGCACCGACCCTGCAAGTTTGGAGAAAAGGCTCCGCGATAAAACGGGGCTGGAGCTGAAGTGGCAGGTGCGGGGCTATCCCGTTCGTTTTTGGGACGTGTACGGGAAGAAGGGCCACCCGGTGCGCACTACTGTGTCGGAACTGGGGCCGGAGCTTTTGGCCCGCATTTTGGAATTGAACGAGACCCAAAGCGGCGTGCTGAACATCGTCTTCAAGATCGCCGACGACAACGGCCTTTTGCTTTTAGACTTTAAAGATCTGCGCAGCATGGTGCAGTATGTGGGAGACCACGCCGCTCAATTCAAAACTTCTTACGGCGCTGTTTCCGCCACCAGCATCGGTGCCATCCAGCGGGCCTTGTTGCGTTTGGAAGGGCAGGGAGCCGATATCTTCTTCGGGGAACCGGCCTTGGAATTGAAAGATTGGTTCGCCACAGACGGCGAGGGGCGGGGCATCATCAACCTGCTGGACTGCGTAGAGCTGATCCGCTCGCCTATGCTCTATTCTACTTTCCTGTTGTGGCTGCTCTCCAGTTTGTACGATATGCTGCCGGAGGCAGGGGATCTTTCCAAACCCAAGATCGTTTTCTTCTTCGACGAAGCTCATTTGATCTTCAAAGATGCGCCCCGCACTCTTTTGGATAAAGTGGAGCAGATCGTGCGGCTCATCCGCTCGCGGGGCGTAGGGGTATACTTCATCACCCAGTCGCCTTCGGATATCCCCGATACGGTGCTGGCGCAATTGGGCAACAAAGTGCAGCACGCGCTGCGGGCTTACACGCCCAAAGAGCAGAAGGCGCTGAAAGCGGCGGCTCAGTCTTTCCGCAGCAACCCGGCCTTGGATGCGGAGGCGGCGCTGGGAGAATTGGGCACCGGCGAGGTGCTGGTCTCCGTTTTGGACGGCGAGGGCATCCCCACCATGGTGCAGAGGGCCTATGTGATGCCGCCCCACAGTTTGTTGGGGGTGTGCCCCGAGGAAGAGCGGCAGGCCATGATAGCTGCTTCGCCTCTTCACGACAAATATGCTCGGGTCGTCGACCGAGAGTCGGCCTATGAGATCCTCAGCGACCGCTATGCCGAAGAGCAGGAAGCGGAAGAAGAGGCCCGACGGCAAAAGACAGAGGCTAAAGAGGCTGCGCTGCGGGCCAAGGAGGACGCGGCTCGAGCCAAAGAAGAAGAGCGGGCACGCAAAGAGGCGGCCCGAGAGGCTATCCGTCAGCAAAGAGAAGCCGAGCGGGCGGCGAAGGCAGCTGCCAGAGAAAGATCTACCGCCGAAGAGGCCATGGATTATTTGGGCCGTTCTTTGGGACGCAAGGCCGCCAATAAAGCCACCACCGTCCTCATCAATACTGCGGCCGATGCGGTGCTGGGCAGTATCTTAGGCGGCGGCACAACTCGGCGGAAGAGCTCGGGAGGAGCCGGCATCGTGCGAGGCATCTTGGGCGGGCTGTTCAGGTAAAAAGAAAGGAAATGCCCCATGAGAGCGGCAGAACGGTCGCTGTTCTCATGGGGCATTATCTGTTTTGCAGAAAAGTTCAGCGCGATCCAATTTTGTTTTTAGGGACAGGTCCGTTTTTAAAAATGCGGTCGATGATCGGCTTTGCTTTTAAAAACAGGTCTTCGTGATCCTTCTTCCCCAGTTGTTTGAGAAATTTCTTTTTGATCTGTTTCTCTCGCTCAGCGGCAGCTACGCCGAAGCTGCCGTAGACGAAAGCGGCAATGGAGTCGACATATTTATCTTTGATACCTGCCTCAGACAGCAGCGACCTGTAGGCTTTTTTGCAGGCCTTTTTAGATAAAGTTTTTGCGGCAGGCACAGGGATAGGCAACTTGGCTGCGGGTTTCGCGGCTGTATTTTTTGCGGAGGGGACGATAGGCCGCGGTCCGTCGGCGAATATCCGATCGATAACAGGTCGAGCTTGCTTTAGCAGGTTCGCATGATTATTTTTACCGAATTGTTTAAGAAACAATTCTTGAAGACGAGCAGTTCTTTCGTTTTCCGGTAAACCTTTAGTAAGGAAAATTATGCGAGTGATGTGATCGGCACGTCCTTCGCTTATACCTAAATCGCAAAGCATCGAGATGCATGCTTCTTTACAGTCTGCCTGCAATGGGAGATTTTCGGCAGTCAAAACACCGGTGACTGCGGTAACTGTCGCTGAGGGATCTGCAATGGACTTTTTGATCGTTTTGGGCTGATGATTTTTATCGAGGTCGCTGCCGTCAAGGGAAATAGATACGCCATGATCCGTCCAGAAGTTGAGGATGGAATTATAACCGCCGTCGTTGGAACAGATCACGTAATCGGCCTCGGTATCTTTGGCGATCACGAAACCCAAATAGCTGCCGAGCTGAAAATCGAGGGCATTGGAGCCTTTGTGGCAGTGCACGGCTTTAACGGAGGCTCCTTTGATGTTGATGGCGGACAAAACGGAAAAAGGAATGCCGGCGGTTTTATTGGTGTCGGTGAAGAAAAACAAAACTTCGTCGCCGCTTTCCAACCTCTCTATGATGTGCATGTAGCGCTGGCCTACATTTTCGGTATCTATCAAATAGTGGGTCATAAAATACTTCCTTCACATACAGGTCTTTTTTACTGCAAATTTATCTGCACGGTCTTTTTATATTGAGACGATAAATTATCAACGCACTCATTCTACACTAAAGCCGACTGCTTTTCAATCTTTATCGCTTTCGCGTGTTCCTGTGAAGCAAGCGGCAAAAGCAAAGTCGGCACTACCGCTAGCACCGATACTAATCTTTCCAACTATTATTTGGGCAACAACGACAACAGCATCCTCGGTACCGAAAGATCTGACTTTGGAAGGTCTGTGGATGAAGGCTGAAGATGATCAGGACGGCAACGATCAGGGCGTATTCGCTATGTTGAAATACAAAGGCGCCAAAGCCAACAAACCCGGCAGCTGGGGCGCATATGCCAAGTACTACAACATGGCCGGCACCGCTGTTATTCAAAACGGTGAAGACAATACCTTCACCAAGAATTTCTTGAATAGCGGTTTCGAAGGCTATGCGATCGGCGCAGAGTATGCAGTTGCCAAGAACATGGTAGCTCTTATCGACTGGGCTGATCTGGAAGACAAGAAAGACGGCCAAGAAGACGGCGCTGCTCTGTGGAGCCAGCTGGTCATCACTTTCTAAGAAAAAATTCATCACAGCGGCAACTGCGCAAGTTGCAAAATTTACGAGGGGCACGCAAGTGCTCCTCTTTACTTATGCCCTAAATGAATGTTGCGAGTGCTCCTCGTAGTGCTCACAAAATTTTTTTTTGAAAATTTTCGCTCAAACTGCCTCCAAATGATCAAAAGGCCCTCGGCGCGAGCCGAGGGCCTCAGTGCGTCATAAGGAGACAGAGTTCTTTGTGTATATCAGCAGAAATTTTTTTAGTGCAGCCGAAGAAGTCAGACTGAAATTGTTTGTGTGAAAAGCAATTAGTCTTGTGGGGGGGTATCGTTATGCTATAATGAAAAAGGCATCGCGGATAGATTGATGAGTAGGCTTAATAGGAGGATGAATGGCATGGGAATACTTTCCGATACACTTGAAGCTAATAGAGACAATACGCCTCCGGAGGCTATAGATCCGACCATGTTCTCATCCATATCCAGAAGTTTTTATTATCTTCCGGATCTAGATACGTACAAAGAGCCTGAAACGGTAAAAACGGCAAAAGAAAATATGCGCATGAGCTTTTTGCAAGAAAGAACAGCTTTCGAAAGACTGAAGGCTGAATATCTCATTGGTGAAGAAATTGTCCGGAATCTAATAGATCGTAAAATTATACAGTCTGCTTTCATGAATAATAAGTTGGAGATTTTGCGTTCCCAATTGAGCGATGCTTATAATATAGTTTGCCAATTATGCGACGAGATCACTGATGTATCGGATTCAGAGAAAACTTTCGAACCTCTACCGACCTGCGAAGAAAATATTCGCAAGGATATTTTAGACCGCCTGATAAAAACTACATTTCGCCCTATGAAAAAGGGGAAATTAGGCGATCACAGCAAGTTTAGAAAAGTGGTCTCTGACTGTGCGGAACTGATCAGATACTTGACTAGCGAGTATCACGGTGACAAAGAGGATAAGCATGTTTTTCACCTGTATCTGACAAAGAAGCTGGGGTATAAAGTGTCAAACTATTGCAAATGCAACAATTGCGGAGAACTGTTATTGGATGATATTGCTTACTGTCTGAATTGTTATCAAAATCAAAATTAAAAGGATGTGGAAAGATGAATGAGAAGCGAGATTTAGCCAAACTATTTACTGTACTTGATCTACCGGTCGCTGAATTTGTCAAAAGCGAACCGTTTAAGAAACTCGAGCAAGAACCGGAATTGATAAATTACTTAGAACCCTTTGGTCTTCCCGAAGTAAAAAGATTGATATGCTGTTCTTCTGTGTTGGCAACTCAAGAATGGGCCGCCAAATATTCTGATGCCAGAAAACTGTATGCGGATGACTATGTGTTGGATGCAGCGGCATTATTAAATCGATACGAGGATGCGGAAGTCTTTGAAAACAAGATCCTGAAATGCATAGATGGCAGTATTTTAAATCAAATCGCTTTGGCCATAGAAAAACTGGAACAGGAAGTTGGGCAAGCTAAAAAGGAGCGTTCTTCGCGGAAAGGCAAAACAGCAAAGGCCAAGAAAAAACTTGCGACTGCTTCTGCTCAGAAAGACGACGTCGGCCAAAATGATGCAGCAGAAAAAACTGTCGAGGAACAGACAGTTGGGAGTGAAGTTGCCGATACGAGCAAGAGCGAGACAGGTAAAGCGGCGAACGTAGTTTCTCTCGAAAAGCAAGATGGGCAACCTGCTGCAAAAGAGTTTTCCTTAACAAACTATGCTCAGCATATTGACAAAGTAAAACTATATCGTGACAAGATCAATGATATTGAAAAGATAGACGAACAAAGGCAAAAGGCATATGACTCCCTTGCAGGTTTTCGGCCTTCCCTCGAAAAGCAATTCCTTGAACATTATATCAAGGATGGGACCCTGCTCCCCAAGGATAAAAATGCTCTGCAAAATTTCGACTTTCTGCGGGGAGTAATAAAACTGCTCGATAAGCCAGATCAAAGGTATCTGGCATTTCCTGTTTTGGCTAAATTATATACAGATAAGGCAATTGACCTTGGCAGTGACTTAGTCGCTGAGTTTATCGGAACACACAGCAGAATGTTGAGCGAGTACCTTGAAGCACAGTACTCCTCGGACCCAAGTTATCTGGAGAAGGCAGAAAGCCGCGTGTTTTTGGGATATGCTATCAAAGGCACGATCGCAGGGAATACTGACCATGCAAGATGGTGGAACAGGATCGGCAAGGCAACGGACTGGAAGACCATACTGGAGACAGCAAAAGTTATTACCAATATGCCGCTTTTGCAAGTTGCAACTAAACTGCTTCATCGTGTGCATGGCATCGCCATGACTGCATTCATGGACTTGCTTCAGTCTGAACAGGCAGGAACGTTCAAGATAACACTATCCGAATTTATTATAGAGCACATCGAGCGGGAAGCTCCCGAGCAAAGAGAATTTATAAAAGACTATGTCCATAGAACAGATCAGACTTTTCTTAAACTGAAACGAAGCCTTGCAAACAGCGAACGTTTGGTCAAAAGACATGGGCAGGAACTGTTCAGCGCATTATATCAGCCACTCGATCAATTAGAGAGGCTGGCGATCAACTTGCGACGTTCCGAAGGAGAGATAAGGTGCAGTCTTGTTGCTAACCAACTGATAAATGAATTGGCCGAGCTGCGTGCAGGCTTGTCTGAGCTTGGCTTAAATTCTGTCGCAGATATAGGGGCATGGAAAGAGCAAAACTTCGTAGATTACGACCCCCAGAAGTATCGGTTACTTTCACCGATCAGGGCTGCTGAAAAACAAGTGAAGCTGCAAACTTTAGGCTTTGCTTATACTGACGAAGAAGGGAAAGATAAAGTGAGAGCCGCCGAAGTGTATATCACTTCACCGCCGAGGACAAAGGCGAAAAAAGGTCCCGTGCAGAACAAGCAAAAGCAACCTGCTACTTCCTCAGTTTCCAAAGAGAGCAAAGGCAGCTTAGAGAATAGAAGCGCTGCCCGGAAGCAGCAAAAGGATCAAAGAGAGAAAGGAGAAAAGAAATGATCTATAAATACGGCATAGATTTCGGAACGACAAATTCTTCCATTGCGATCAGATTTGTCGGGGATGATAATAAAGAGCATACTAAGTTGATAGAACTTAAAGACACACTGCCGAAAGAGATCATTCCTTCAGTAGTCCTTGCAGACGATGAAGGTAATATCATAGCCGGCGAGGATGCGTTGGATCAATATATTCAGGGTGCAGGAGATTCAAAAGGGCGGCGGTTTATAAAACAGATCAAACTCGAATTGGAGAAAAAAGGCAGTAGGCTCAATTATACCGTTAGCGGGAAAAGGGTAGCCGGCGTTGATGCTATCGCAGCTATTTTCAAAGTCCTTCGGCTTAAGGCAGAAAAAGAAGCAACTTTGCTTGGGATAGAAATGTCAGGAGTCGTTCTCGGTGTTCCGGTCCAGTACGGAGATATTCAAAAGAATGTTTTGAAGCAAGCACTGTTCAAAGCAGGTTTCTACGAAAGCATGGCTGAAGCCGAGAAAGAGACAGAATTTGTTTCCGAACCGGTAGCAGTTGCTATCCATTACGGCATTAAATTGGAAAGAGACACAACAGTGCTCGTTTTCGATTTTGGCGGCGGTACTCTCGACCTTGCCATCGTTAATTTAAAAAATCAGGTCGCACACGACAGACTCCATCCGCATGAGACTATAGCCAAGGAACGCATCACTCTCGGCGGTGAAGAACTGACCAGACTGTTCTTCATCAAAAGTTTTTGTGCCCCTGAAAAATATGGCACGAAGAAGATATGCTCTGAATTTGGCTTCAGGGGCGATCTTTCTCCGGAAGCACTTTGGGAAAAGTTGTTGCAGTGCGAGGATGGCATTCGCTTCATCGCCGCTGTGGAGCGGTGCAAGTGTGCCCTTTCCGTAGATTCAAAAAATACCTTTTCATTTATCGGGAAAGATATTCAATTTGAAGATCAGGTCTTCTACAGAAACGACTTTGAAGATGCGATCGAAAACAAACTGGATGATATTGACTCGCTTATACGCAGGTGTCTTGAAAGCGGAAAAATCAATGATCCATACGACATCGATCAGGTAATTCTTGCAGGCGGTTCCTCCATGATACCCGCAGTGCAGCGGTGCCTCATAGATATATTCGGCCCACAAAGAGTTTCCGGCGGACCTTCGAGCAACGATACATATATCAAGGCTCACAGAAAGAACAAAGCCATTGAAAGCGAAGTCCTGACCAGTATCGTTCGAGGGCTGGCGATTGTCGGCTGCAAAAACGGATCGTTGATCGACGATATCGTCGATTGCGACTACGGGGTTTGGGACACAGTTAGGGATAATTTTGTTCCTATCATCCTTAAAGACACTCGTGTAAAGGATACCGTTCTTGACAAGATTAGCTGTCAAGGCATTCACATAAAGGCAAAATGTTCGAACCCGGATCTTCCAAAGGTAAAGATCGAGGTCTATCAGAGAAACCTGACCGGCAAACATAAAATTGGCACAATTGAAATCTCTGACCCCGGGGGCAGAGAATATCTTATCTATATGGAGGTAGATAAAAAGCAGGCTATTTTAGTCGTTAGTATCTATGATGATGTACAGAAGAGATGGTTCGATGAGATCCCCCTCGATGAAAGACAGTATTTTTTGGAATAGAAAGGAGTAGAAAATGGCGAAAATAATTGAGAGTTATAACGCAGCCCTTCCCGCAGCATATTATGAAATAGGGACTGTTTATTCTTTTTACGCTAAGGCAACTTCAAAAGGCGATCCTGCTTCGCAGGAATTTATCAGCCTGTATTCGGGAGCTTTGCATGAACTTGAAGCTCAGCAGAAAGAAAATGCCATCAAGCCGGTAAAAAACACTTCTTCAAATGCGCTCATCGGCGAAAACCTGAGAAGATATTATGCCGTAGTTGTCGATAAAGACGCAACAAGCATCAAAATAATGTTCCTCAACGATGACAATGGGAAGGTATCTTATCTCACAAGGTTATATATTGTAAGTAGGCCTTGCGAAACCGACGGGCTGGACTTGATGCCTCCTGCTGTTAAGTTAAGCGTCCCTGGAATAACTGGAGGCAATGAGATTTACAGCGGCATCACGGTAGTGCAGGAAAACAAAGGCAATGAGATCTACAGTGGTATTACAGTAGTGCAGGAAAACAAAGGCAATGAGATCTACAGTGGTATTACAGTAGTGCAGGAAAACAAAGACAATGAGATCTACAGTGGTATTACGGTAGTGCAGGAAAACAAAGACAATTGAAAAACTACAGCGTTGCTACAGATGCAGTGACCTTAACAGGCGCCAGTGTGGCGTAGGCGTCCTAGGCACTAGGAAACGGTAGGTCTACCGAATGTTGTTCAGTAAAAATAAGCGAATGAGTGGTTCTCTGTTGTTGAAAGGGGCAAAGCCGCAGGATCGCAGAGACGCAGGCAGAAAATATTTTGCGAAAATGAAAAAGGCCCTCGGCGCATGCCGGGGGCCTCAGTGCGTTACGATATAAAAATTTTTTCAGCCGGCGGTGTTGACCACCAAGGCTTGGATGTGCAGGTCCTCTTCGGCGTCGGGGGCGTTGCCCACGGAATGGCTGTGCCCTTCGGGACAAAAGGCGCTGTCGCCGGGGTAGAGCAGCACTTCCTTGCCGTCATCAGAATAGCAGGCCACACCGGAGATGATGCGCAAAGTTTCGCAGTTGCCGCTGTGCTTGTGATAGCCCAGGCTGCACCCGGGCTTTAAGATGATCTCCGCATACATCTTCACCGCCGCAGGCAGCAAGGCCTCGTCCATATAGTGGCAGATGATAGTGTCGCCGGTGCCGCCGAAGCGTTCTTTGGAGATGTCGGTCTTTCTTTCTTTGATGAGCATAGCTGTCCCTCCCTCGTTTTGACTTCATTATAACCCGAAAGAAAAGGAGAGGCAACGAAAAAAGAGAACGAAAAATTTTCGAAAGTCGCCGAAAAAGCACTTTACAAATTTACTACGCTAAAGTATAATGGGACATGTCAGACCCGCCGGCCCCCCGGGGCGCGGGCAAATTTAAGCGAGGTGCGAATATGAAAAAATTATTGCTCTTACTTCTCAGCCTTTTTCTGGTAGCTTTGGTAGCCGGCTGCGGCGGTGGCCCGAAAAAGATGGTCATCGGTCTGGACGACAACTTTGCGCCCATGGGCTTTCGCAATGAGAAAAACGAGATCGTAGGCCTGGATATCGACCTGGCAAGAGAGGCCTGCAAACGGGCCGGCATCACCGAAGTACAGTTCAAACCCATCGACTGGGGCGCCAAAGAGGCAGAGATCAAATCCAAACGCATCGATGCCATTTGGAACTGCTTCACCGTTAATCCCGATCGGGAAAAAGTGTACGGCCTCAGCAAGCCCTATCTGGTGAACGCTCAAATGATCTGCGTGCCCGCTTCCTCCACCATCGCCAAGATCAGCGATCTGAAGGGGAAGGTAGTGGCCGTGCAGGATGATGCTACCGGCGCTTATCTTTTGGATAAGAACGACGAATTGCGCAACAGCCTGAAAGATTACCGCAAATATCCCGACTTCGCCGCCGTTTATCTGGACATGGACAACGGCCGCATCGACGCCATGATCGTGGACGCCGTGCTGGTGCGCTACTACATGGCCAAAAACCCCGGCAAGTATAAAGTGCTGGACGAGACCATGGGCGACGAGGTAGTGGCCGTGGCCTTCCGCAAAGACGACAAAGAGTTCAAAGACCGCATCGACAAGGCTTTGGACGAGATGAAAAAAGACGGCACCGCCAAAAAACTCAGCGAGAAATGGCTGGGTGCCGACATCATCAAATACTGAGAAAAAATTCAACGTTGCACAAGGCATGGCGGGCAGGCTCTGCCCGCCATCTTCTAAATTAAGGCCGCCCCTATAAGAGCGGCAGGGGAGCCTCTATGACTTATATAATGAACATCGTCCCTCAGATGCTGGAGGGAGCGGTCACTACCGGCCAGATCTTTTTCATCACCCTGTGCCTGTCGCTGCCCATGGGCATGCTGCTGGCCCTGTGCCGGCTGTCAGGCTTTTTGCCGTTGCAGAAACTGGTGGCCTTTTACGTGTGGGTGCTGCGGGGCACGCCTTTGATGCTGCAGCTCCTCTTCTTTTATTTCGCCCTGCCCAGCATCGGCATCCGCTTCGACGATTTCACCGCGGCCATGTTGGCCTTCGTGTTGAATTATTCCGCCTATTTTTGCGAGATCTTCAGGGCGGGCATCCAAGCCATACCGATAGGGCAGTACGAAGCGGCCCACACTTTGGGCATGAGCTATGTGCAGACCATGCGGCGCATCATTTTGCCTCAGGTGCTGCGCATCATCCTGCCCCCGGTGAGCAACGAGACCATCACCTTGGTGAAGGACACGTCTTTGGTGTACGTGCTGGCCATGAACGACCTGATGCGCACCGCAAGAAATTTGGTGCAGCGAGACTTCGACATCACTCCCTTTTTGGTGGCAGGCTGCTTCTATCTGCTGGCGACTCTGCTCTTGACCGTGCTTTTCGATCACTTGGAGAAACGCTTCTCCAAATACGACAACAAGTAGGGGGTGAAGGGCAGTGTATAAGATCGAAGCGAAGAACATCAACAAAAGTTTCAACGAATTGGAAGTGCTGAAGGGCATCGACTTAGAAGTTTCCGAAGGAGAAGTGGTGGCCGTCATCGGCCCTTCCGGCGGCGGCAAGTCCACTTTGCTCCGCTGTTTGAATAAATTGGAAGACATCGACCGAGGCAGCATCATCATCGACGGGGAAGTGCTGGCCAAAGAAACTCCCGAGGGCACCGAATATGTGAGCTCCAAGGAGGCCCGCCGCATCGCCTGCAAGATGGGCATGGTGTTCCAGCAGTTCAACCTTTTCCCTCACATGACGGTGCTGGAGAACCTTATCGAAGCGCCGGTGCAGGTGCAAAAAAGGCCCAAAGACGAAGTGATCGCCGAAGCGGAAAAACTTTTGGCGAAGGTGGGCCTTTCGGAAAAACGAGACGTGTACCCGGGGCAACTTTCCGGCGGGCAACAGCAGCGAGTGGCCATAGCCAGAGCCTTGGCCATGAAGCCGGCCATCATGCTCTTCGACGAGCCAACGTCGTCTTTAGACCCGGAGCTCACCGGCGAAGTGCTGAAGACCATGCGGGAATTGGCGGAAGAAAGGATGACCATGGTGGTGGTGACCCACGAGATGGGCTTCGCCCGGGAAGTGGCCACCAAGGTGCTCTTCATGGCCGACGGCCGCGTGCAGGAGCAGGGGAGGCCGGAAGAGATCTTCGATCATCCCCGAAACGAGCGGCTGCAGGGTTTCTTGAACGTGGTGCTGAAGTAAGCGCTTCACGCAAAAAAATCTGCGGTATCGGCAAAAGAGCGATGAGGTTCGCCGCGAGCTTTGCGAGCGGCATGGCGGGTTGTGACTTCAGGCTGCGATATCTTGCAACGTCACGAAAAGATCTCGCGACTTACGCTCGAAAGTCCGCCGCAAAAACAAAAAGGCAGGACCGAAGCAAGTCCCCATAAAAATCTGTCAATGAAAAACAAAGCACGCTCTGTCCAAAAGGCAGGGCGTGCGTGTTTTATGGGAAAAATTGCGGCGAGAGTTTTTTGCGAAGAAGAGAGGAAGTGAGTTAGTGCATAATTTTCGTTGGCAAGCTCAATAAAATAAAGGGAAGGGATTTCCCCTTCCCTGATCATGCAAAATATCTTATTATTTTAAGGACCAAACAAAAAATAAAAGAGTTTTGCATGATGT
>CANRJC010000032.1 GCA_947630795.1 uncultured Phascolarctobacterium sp.
TTTAGTTGTAAAATTTTCTCGGACATAGTTCTAGACTCCTTTCGAATGTGTTTTGTGCTGATCTCATTCTACCAGAGTTCGGGAACTGTGTCCTATTTTATTTTGCGCATAATATTGTACCTTATCTTAAATTTGTCTGAGCAGTAAAAAAGCCCCCGGCCGCAAGGCAGGGGCGAAAGGCAAAAGAAAAAGAGGCGGGTGCAGAGCCGCTGCCGAGGCCGCTTTGAAAACGCACCTGTTCCCGCTCGGCCTTCAGCTCTTTCAGCAAACTGACGAGAAGAAAGGGGCTGCAGCTGCCGAGCCCGGCGCAAGCTGAAACGCTCTCCCCCTTTTTTCATCTCCGTTGCGGTATACTGTAGTTGATCCATGAAGTTCACTCCTTGTAGATTGATTTTGGGTTTTCAACTACATTCTACCACCGGATGAGCTCTATGAATCTTTTAATGTTCAGGTATTCAACTTCATTTTACAATTTGCCAAAGAAACTTTTCACATTGTTTTTCTCCCTTCACTCTTTCAAGTGGTCTATCCCCGCCAAGGTCTTATAGAAGACGCTCATCATCAAATGATCGAAGATCATGTGGATGTCTTCGGTGATCTGCATGCTCTTCACCGGGGCGTTGAGAGAGATGTCGGCCAGCTCTTTCAAGTTGCCGCCGTCAAAGCCCGTGATGCCTATGATCTTATTGCCGCAGCTTTTGGCATATTCTACAGCATTCAAAACATTGCGAGAGTTGCCGCTGCCCGAGATTGCGATGACGATATCGCCCGGCTTCAGATGCCCGCGCAGTTGAAAGCGAAACACCTCTTCGAAGCCGATGTCATTGGCCACCGCCATCAGAGTAGCGACATTATCATTAAGGCAGAGAAAATTGAATTTTTTCTCGGTGTGTTCAGAGACTCCTTTGTTGAAGTCGTTTTGATAATGGGAAGCTGTGGCAGAACTGCCGCCGTTGCCGAAAATATAAACGGTGCCTTCTTTTTGATAGGTCTCTTCCAACAGATTCAAGGCACTGTTGAGCTCTTCCACATCTAAACGCTTAAGGGTCTCCTCTTCGTGGGCCAAATAGCTTTTTATCTCTTCTCTGTAGTCTGTCATCCTTCTCCCCCTTTTGACACGATGAATTCTGCCGCTTCCAGCAGATCCTTGCAAATAAGATCGGGCACGGCCTCATATTTTCCGTCTTGCCCCGCTGCCCCGGTCTCCAGCAAGATGGTCCTCGCTCCCGCATTTTTCCCCGTCTGCACATCTACCGTACGATCGCCTACCAACCAAGACTGCTGCAGATCGATGTTATATTTTGCGACGCAGGTCTCTATCATCCCGATATCCGGTTTGCGGCAATGGCAAACTATCTTATAAGCTTTATTTTCTTCGGGGTAGCCTTTATCGGGATGATGGGGACAGAAGATGATGTCGTCCACATAGGCTCCCTCGTTGCCCAGCAGTGTTTTGAGCTTGCGATGGATCTCTTCTACGGTCTCGATACCGCAAAGACCTCTGGCCACCACCGGCTGATTGGTGACGATGATGGCCAAATAGCCCGACCGATTTAAAAGTTTTATGGCGGCTACCGCACTTGGTTCCAATTCCAATTGCTCCGGCTCATAGATCAGGCCCCTGTCCAGATTGACGGTGCCGTCCCTATCTAAAAAAACGGCCCGTTGTTTTTGGCGCAGGTTACGTCTTGCCGCACAGCCGTCGCCCCACTCTTCCTCTGCTTGGCGAATGCGCTCCACGGTGCCCACATCTTTCACATATTCCGGCGTTGCATAGGCATACACAGCCTCGCCTCGGGCGATCGATCTGCTCAAAAGCTCTTTCTCGAGATCGGTCTTTTGCGGTACAGGCACCAAGTTGCAAAAACTTTTCTCCAAGAGGTAGAGCCCGGCATTCACGCAATTATCGTACCAACCTCGCCGCACATTGTGTTTAGAGTCGAAGGCCAGCACCCTTCCTCTCTCGTCTTTCACGATAAGATCGGAATCGTAGGGATGGGCATTGGGATGGACCAAAAGAGTGGCCAAGGCCCGTTGCGCTTCATGAAAGGCTTCCATCCTTTTCATATCGATGTCGAAGAGCACATCGCCCAAGATCAACCAGAAGGGGCCGTCCCGTAATTTTTCTTTGGCGTAAAACAAAGCACCGGCGGTGCCGAGGGGCTCGGTCTCTTCGATGTAAGATAAATTCATGCCGAAAAGAGAACCGTCGCCGAAATGCTCTTTGATCTTTTCGCCCAAGTGGCCGATGATCAAGATAACGTCTCTTATGCCGTTTTCTTTGAGTTTCTGCAACTGCCACTCTAAGATAGGCTTACCGCAGACAGGAGCCAAGGGCTTAGGGATGCTGTCTTTGGTCAATTCCACCAAGCGGGTGCCCTTGCCGCCGGCCATGATCACTGCTTGCATGAATGCACGACTCCTTCTCCCTGCAACGTAGCTCTTATGCCCTCCAAAAGCGAATAACGAGGTTGCCAACCGGTAAGGCGGCTCAATTTTTCATGACTGCAATATTCCGCCGGGGTCTCGTCTTTTCTGAACAAGCTTTCATCGCTGTGCACCTTCAGCTTTTTGCCCAACACTTTTTCAAAGGAAGCGATGATATCCTTTACAGTTGTCGGCCGCCCTGAACCGATGTTCACGTAATCCACAGGCAAAAAGCCGTCAGCCCCCTTGATGCAGGCTTCAAAGGCCGCGACCAGATCGGCTATGTAAATATAGTCTCTTTTGTCTTCCACGTTGCCCAATTTCAGCTCGGGCCTATTTAACTGGTCTATGATAGTGGGGACCACAAAATTTCTTTTTTGCAGTTCACCATAGACATTGAAGATCCGACAGATCAGATACTTATTGCCGGGAGCGGCGTAAAAATCTATCACTTCCTCGGTGATGCGTTTGGATTTACCGAGGATATTCAGGGGACGGATGGCAGCTTCTTCTGTAATGGGCAGTCTGTCGGTCTGTCCGTAAATTTTTCCGGTGGACGCATAGATGAACTGCCCTTTGCTGCAATATTTATTGAAGCTCTCCAGCAGGTTCGTCGTCCCCTGCAGGTTGGTCGCAAAAGTATGAAATTTATTGTCAACGATCTCACTGTGAGCGGTGACCGCTGCCAAATGGACCACTACATCAAAGCGATGAGCGGCAAATAAGCCGTCGATCTTTTTGCTGTCCAAAACATCGCAGGCCAGAGGCTGCCCGCAGAGCGAGGAAGCGGGCTTTTTTGCCAGAGCGTATAGTTCCGCCTCTTTCCATAAATTCAAGCTTTGCAACAGTCTTCTGCCGATGAAGCCGTTTGCCCCCGTGACCAATATCTTCATGGCTCACCCCGCCCGCTACCTCTCAATAGAGGCCTCTGTCTATAAAGTCGCGCCAATAATTCAGCACGTTTTCCAAAGTATCTTCCAGATCGTACTTTCTCTCCCAGCCCGTCGCCTTTTTGAACTTAGTGTAATCGCCGATGAAAGTCATCAATTCAGTAGGGCGCACTCTGGCCGGGTCCACCTCAACGCGGATCTTCTCGGCCATGGCAGAGTGTTTGATGAGTTTGTCCAAAACTTCTTTCATGGTGAAGATCTGCTCTGTGCCTATCACATACAGTTCACCGCTCAACCCCTTCTCCATCGCCATGAAATAAGCCCTCACGGTGTCGCGCACATCGGTGAAGTTTCTGGTGGCGCTGAGGTTGCCTACCTTGATGACGGGTTCTTGCAGGCCCCGCTCGATGCGGGCGATCTGATAGGCGAAGGAAGCGATGGCGCCGTGGATATAGCGACGAGGTCCTTCGTGATTGAAGGCACGGGTACGAACTATATCCATCCCGTAGCTGGCATGATAGGTGATGCACACCATGTCCTGAGCAGCTTTGCTGGCGGCGTAAGGGTTGATCGGTTTCAGCCGCGTCTCTTCGGTGATGGGTATCATTTCAGGAGGAACATCGCCGAATTCTTCCGGTGTGGCGCTGGTAAGAACTCTCGCCTTACAATCGGTCACACGCATGGCCTCAAAAAGATTGATGGTGCCGATGGCGTTTGTCTGCATGTAAACTGCAGGCATGTCCCAAGAAGGTGTCACCCAACTGAGCGCTCCCAAGTGATATATCTGATCCGGCTGCACCTTGCGCAAAATGCTTATCAAACTGTTCTCGTCTAAAAGATCGCCGTCGTATAACTTTATCCTGTCCAAAGCGTGACTTATGTTTCTTAGGTTGGAATTCATCCTCTTTAAGCCGTGGACTTCGTAGTCGGTGTTCTCCAGGATGTAGTCCATCAAATGACTGCCTGCAAAACCGGTGATGCCTGTGATAAGTACTTTTTTCATTTTCCCCTGTCCTTTCTCTTTGCTGTCTTTTTATTTGTTTACGCTGAGCTCGGCTTTTCATGCGGACCGTTTTATGTCCTTTAAAGCTGTTTTCGGCGGCAACTTTGAAAGCCGAAGCTTCCTTTACGACAAATAAAGTTTGCAAATTTCAAGGACAGGCTCTTTGGCTTTAAGCTTTATACAGCCTGTGTTTCTTGCAACGAAACGCTGCCTTGGTCTTCTATGGCAGTTACCTGTTGCAACTTCGCTTAGTGCTCTGACCCCCCCCATATTTTCTCTTACAGTTGCGGCAATAGCCTCATTGCTGGTCATAGCTGCTCTCCATCCTTTGGCATGGATCTTGTCCAAATTATAGGCGAAGGCAGGAACATCGCCCTTCCATCCCCCTCGTCCGCCTGTATAGCTAAACTTCACATTCTTCAACCCCATTTCCCGACAAACTATTTCGGCGATATTCGTCACGGTGCTTTGGCTCTCGCCGCCTACATTGTAAACGGTCACACCTTGAGGGATAGACTCGGTGAAGCGCAGGATGCAGTCCACCAGATCGCTCACGTGCAGATAAGGCTTACATTGGTGCCCGTCGCCCAAAATCACCAAACGAGAAGGATCTTTACGCAGTCTTTTTATAAAGTCGAAGATGACGCCGTGGGTGAGGTGCGGCCCCACTACATTGGGGAAGCGAAACACCAATGAGGAAAAGTCGTTCATATAGGTGTAGGCGCTGATCAACCCTTCAGAGCCCAACTTGCAGGCTCCGTAATAGGAAATGGGCGACAACGGTGAAAAAAGTTCATTCACCTCACTGCCCTGAGCATCGCCGTACACAGCGCTGGTAGAGCAGAAGAAAAACTTTTTCACTCCGGTCTTGCGCATGACTTCCAAGATATTGAAGGTGGTCGTATAAGTGTTGCGATATTCTACCGAGGGTGCCTGCGCACTGGCCTGAATGTCCGAATTGGCGGCCATGTGGTAAACGATATCCGGCCGGACCTTTGAAAAAATCTTTTCGACTGCGTCTATGTCAGCTAAGTCTTCTTCATAAACAGTAAAGCGAGAGTCACTTCTTAAATGCTCGATATTTTCTTTCGTGCCGTTGTAATAGTTATCTACGCAAACGACCTCGTCTTTCTGCGCTAATAAGGCTTCGCAGAGGTTGCTGCCGATAAAGCCGGCGCCTCCGGCCACCAAAGCTTTCATCTTTTTCCCTCCTTCGCTTCTTTCAAAGTTCGCTGCCTCGCAAAGAGGTGAGCCTCTGTGTGAGCGTCAGGCTCTCTCGCAGTATCCTATCCATGTTCCAATATTCGAAGTTGCCGAAGCGTCCGTTCAAAAAGACCTTTTCTTTTTCGTAAAAGCGGCGGATGGCCCGCATATTTTCTCCGTGAGCGAGGTCGTAGATGACATAGGCATATTCGTGCCTGCTGATGTCGATGATCTCTATGTCTTCTTCTTTTTCGGCAAAGTTTATGGCTATCAGTCCCTCTTTGATCTTAGCAGCCAATTCTTCTTCCTTCATAAGAGAAATGCCGTCGCCTTCTCGATAAGTGACTTCTGCCATATAGGTCGCTTCTGTCCCATGGTGATAAGCCTGCCCCAAAAAATCCATTTTGGATATGCGGTGGAAGATGATATTTTTATCGGCGATCATAAAAGCAAAGTTGTCGCCGCACTTATCGCAACAAACTTTCACAAAAGCCACGGCGATGGAATTATAGCGCAATCCTGCCACATGTTCTTTCACCTCGTCGGTGGCCTCTGCGTAGGCTGCGGTCAATTCCTGCACGGGGATGGTAGAGATCAAACGCTTGGCAGCATATTGCTCGCCATTCTCACAAGATACAATGAAGCCGTCTCCCGCTTTTTGCACTTTGGCGACTTTTCTCCCTGTCAGCACTCTGCTCTTGGCAGGATCTAATAATTTGAGAAAGCCGTTTGGCACCGCTTCGATGCCGCCTGCAGAAGGATAGCTGAAATAAAGTTGGTGAACATAGCCGTCCACCGTTTCCCCGGCAGCGCTTCTTCTTATCTCCTCTTTGGCGGGTTTTGGTATCCTGTCCACCATGGAAGTGTTCATGAACGCCGGATCGTATTTCCATATCTTTTCGTTATAGGGCCGCAAATAGCAATTGGTGATCCCTTCGCCGAAAGTTTTCAGGAAAAATTGCAACATGTTCGTTGCTTCGTAATTTTCGTAAGGGTTGTTTTCAAAAGCATTGATGCAATATTTAAGATCATCGGCCGGCAGTTTGGAGAGATCGTTTTCGAAAGGATATTGCACCCAACGTCCTTTGTGGATGATCTGATTGCTGCGCCTGAGATCGTTTTTCTTCTCGAGGACCGACAGCATCAGCCCCAGCATTTCTTTGTCCTTGGCAAAGAGGATGTGGGGGCCGATATCATAGATATAACCGTTTTTTCGTATAGAACGGCAGAGCCCGCCGGGCCTCTCTTCTTTTTCTAAAAGAGTGATGCCTTCTTCGCCCTGCTGCTGCAAAAAATAGGCTGTGCTCAGGCCCGCAAGACCTGCCCCCAAGATCAAGGTCTCCATCTCAATCCCACTCCTTCTCCCCCACATAAACGATCTTGGTGCCGCTGTTTTCCAAAGAGAAGGGCAACTCCACCAATTTGTTCAAGGCGCTGCGCAAACGTTTTTGATGCCCTTTCTCGCAGTAAAACAGAAGGAAGCCTCCCCCGCCGGCCCCAAGCAATTTGCCGCCCAGTGCGCCGCTCTTCATGGCCAGGTTGTAGCAGTCATCGATGACGTTGTTGGAGATCCTGCCTGCCAATTGCTTCTTCAGCAGCCAGTATTGGTGGAGCAGAGACCCGAATTCGGTCAAGTTCCCTGCCAACAAAGCAACCCGCATCACCTTCGCAAGCTCCGTCATCTGCACGAGAGCGTTGAATTTTTCCTCTTCGTTCGAGATGTTGGCGTTCTCTTCTTTTAAAATATCCCCCGCCGCATGGGTCAAACCTGTGTAGAAAAGCAAGAGGTTGGAGTCCAATTGCCGCCGTATGTCAGCAGAGATCACGAGAGGCTCCACGTCCACCGTTTCATCGGGAAGAAAACGGATGAATTTTATCCCGCCCACGGCGGTGCCGTATTGATCTTGTTTACCTATGGGTTCGCCCAATTTTTCGATCTCTACTTCGCAGGCTTCTTTGGCGATGCGTTGCTGTGAACAAAATTTGCCTTGATAAGCATATAAGGCGTGGATCAAGCCTACGGTATAGGCGCTGGAAGTGGATAGCCCCGTACCGGAAGGCACGTCTGCCATGCTCGCCACCTCTACACCGCTGACCTTATGATCCAACAGCAACTGGCGAGCGATGGGGTGCTGGATCTTCCTGCAGTCCTGCACCGTCTCGGTCCTGTTATATTTGATCACCGTATCTTCTTTGTTAAAGGTGGGATGAATGGCCACATACATATATTTATTTATGGTGGCAGACAGCACGCAGCCTTCTTTTCTGCGATAGAAGGCAGGCAGGTCGCTGCCTCCCCCTGCGAAGCTGATACGAAAGGGCGTCTTGGTGATGATCATAAAACTTTCCTGCCTTCTTCTTTCTTTTCCCATTCTTGGCGGACGCGCTCTTCTGCGTCCTTCTTCACTGCGGCAAAATTGGACAGCACCATCTTGATCACTTTAGGGATCTTTTTCAGCGGTAAGCCTCGAGACTCGCCGTTGGCCCTAGAGCGATGCTGCACCGGCACTTCTTTTATTTTATAGCCCCTATAGGCCAGCCGCACCATGATCTCAAAAGAGATCAGATCGGTACAGATCCACTCATCCTTCAATACATCCAACATAGCTTCATGCCGCACCAATTTAAAACCGCTGTCTATATCTTTGAAACTCGTGCCGAAATACAAATTGACCAAAAAGTTGAAGACTTTGGTCATTACTATGCGGTAAAAAGGATCCTGCCTTTTCACCTTGTAGCCGCTAACTATGTCATTTTCAGCCATCAGCGGATACATGGTCCAAAAATCTTCCGGAAAATGCTTGCCGCTGGAATCCGTAAAGAAAATTATGTCGTTTTGCGGCAACGCCACCGCATCACGGTACGCTTTTACATAGCCTTTGCGGGCCTCACCGCTCACCAGTTTGATGTCCAACTCAGATGCGAGCCGCGCCAATATATCCTTCGTTCCGTCGGTGCTGCCATCTTCGGCCACTATGAATTCCGCATCTTCCAGTTTTCTATATACCTTGTCATAGTAGTCCCTGATGACATTTTCGATGATCTCGGCTTCATTGTAGACCAGCATGATGATGGAAACGGACTTTTTATCTTGCGTCATCTCTTTCCTCCCCCCTTTTTCTTTTTATGTTTTTATATTTTTGAAAAAGTGATCAGTTTGTTCAGGCAAAATTGCAGACCCGCTACGATGAAGATGGAGCTGAACTTGACGAGGATATCATTGAAACCCAATAGATCCGTCCCCACGTATAAAAGCAGAAGCGATAAGAGCAACCCGCCGTAACCCACAGCAAAGAAAGACAGCGCTCTTTTGCCAAGTTTGTCAGCCTTTTTAAAATTGAAAAACGCATTCAGCAGGAAACTGCTCCCTATGCCTATGTTCACACTGATGAAATTGGCGGTGAACTTTCCTAAGAGAAAGGCACGAGTGAGGGCCACATAGCAGCAAGTGTCGAGCAGGGCAGAACCTCCGCCTATCAGCCCATAAAGGATCATTTGCCTTAGCAGCGAATCATAGGTGTTCATGATCTCTTTGATCTTGTCCATCATTTTAAGCTGTTCGTTCTTCCCTCTTTCTTCTTCTCTCTCTTATCAGCATCGCCGCCAAAATGCCCCAGCTGAGGAGGGTGAGCACAGCCCCTATTTTCAGCCCCGGCGGGCAGTAACTGAAGACGATGTCGTGATGCCCAGCTTTTAAGGGCAGGGCCATGAACATATAGTTGCCCCGCAGGATCTTTTCTTCTTTGCCGTCCACCGTGGCGCTCCAGCCTTTGCTGTAGGGCACGCTGACGCAAAGGATCTTGTCTTTCGTGAGATCGACGGTGCCTGTGAGTTCGTTGGTGCCCCACTTGATGTTTTTCAAAGGCTCCGCCCGAAGGGCGTTCACTCTGGCAGGATAGTTCGTCATGGGAAGAGCGTAAAGCTCGATGTCTTTAAGCTTGAAAGTGCCGGGGCGGGGGAAGGTGATGGTGGCGCTGCGGCGCACTTTGTCGCTACAGCCGAGATTAAAAGGTATATTTTTGCGCCCGTTAGGATGAATGAATAAATTTGAGTGCAGCCATGAGTCTTTTAGGATATTCTCGCATCTCATAGTAATTGTAAAGTCATAACTGCCAGACCCATCGAGGTCGAAGTTATTCAGGCGGACATAACCTTCCATTTCGGCAGGCATCGAAAAATCTAGTATTATCACCGCATTAGGGCGATTGACTGTAAATTTTCCGTCTTTCCATTTACAGCCGTCATAATAAACTGTATAGGGCAAACGTTTTGCGTCAAAGTTTATATCGCTTAAATCGGAATTTACAATTTTATCTTCACCCAAGGCAATCGCTTGTAGCATAACTTCCTGTTTTTCTATCCCATTCAAACCATCTATATCTGCATAGCTGATCGTATTATCGTAAGTGTATCCCCAAGGTAGCGCATAGTCATTTTTATAGACGGAATTTCCCCTTTTCGTGTCTTCAATAATCATCCTGTATCCATAGGGAACATACTCCATTGGAGCTCTCGCACTTTCAACATGATAGAGACAGGAAAGCAAGGTATTTACTATTGTTTTATTATCCGTGTATTTTACACAAAACGCTTCCCTTGATCCGCAATTTTCGAGTCGATTCCAAAATTCAACGATATATTTGTTAGCGACAGAATTATGTAGGTGTATATCGGGAACTTGCCAAACCATTGACCTATTTAAAGAGAAACCCCTACCATCGCCGCGCCCATTTTTATTTTTTTGCAAAAACGGTTCCAATTCACAGATTGGATCGTTCTGCATCATGACAATTTCATGACCAAATTTTTCAAACTCCCGCACATAACCGCCTTGGTCATTAGCAAAGAGGTATATGGCATTAACTGTTACATTGAAAATTATCAATGTCAGACAGATAGCTTCTCGGTAAATATGAGCATACCTTTTACTAGTGTCCTCTCTTTCCGTCTCTGGACACCCTTTATATCTTTGCAAAACTACGATAAACACCAAAAGTGTAAAAGTTAAGAAGAATGCTCCTACAAAAAGCAAAACTCGGCCAAATTTGGTTAAGAAACAAATTGCTATATAAACGATATCAATGTAGATGAACAGCATCTGCTGTTTACGTGACATTTCCGCCATTTTCGGTAGCATTTCTACAACTACATAGGAAGTTACTAAGACAAAACCAAAGGCCCATCTATTAGTCGGATATTGGAAGCCATTCATAATCATCCCACCGCCACTTGTCAGCAAAAAAGCAAAAGCTGCATAGGTAAGCAATTTTAGTGTGCGATGTTGTTTAGAGGTGAATAATAAAACTATAGCTATAACAACTACAGCTGCAAGCGCCATAAAGTCCCAACTAGCCGGTGCAGCTATGAGTCGTAAAGCCATAGCTATCTGGTGGTGCCAAGAATAGAAATTGTAAATATGATTTGTTGAGCGAGCGGAATTTAAAAATCCCATTGCTGCCGGGAAAAAGATAATGGCACCAAGTCCAAGCCCGAGAGCATACCCTCCTATCCCCCTACCTAAAGCCAGGAAAAATTCTTTAACACGACTTACCTTGTACAAATCAAAAAATCTGACTGTTGCGTAAATGAGCAACATAATAGTCATCATGTATAGGTGATAGTAGCCACAAAGGACGGTATAAAACATCGTCAAAATAAACAAATAAGGTTTATCTTTTTTGAGTATCTTATCGATACCTACGACTAAGAGAGGCAACAAGACCATAGGCGTTATAAAATACGGATGACGCACAGAAAGAAACACCGCATAACCGCTGAAACAATAAACCATACTGCCTATCAAAGTATGGGCCGCTCTTTTGTTAAAGTAAAAACACAAATAAGAAAAGCTCAGACCGGCAAGATAAACCCTGAATATTGCAATAAATGCGTACAAATATTCGCTGTATTTCATTGGCACAAACGCTGAAAGTAGTAATAACGGATCAGTTCCTCCTTGGGAATTTAAAAAACTGATAATATCATCACCAGAACCTATAGAAATATCAAAAAGAGGAATTGCAAGTGTTCCTCCAAGTAGATTAGTAAATGTGTGCCGCAGCATCTTCCCCACGTAAATCAATATAGGAAAATGTTGTAACCTGCCTTCTTCATTCCAAACAAAACCGCACCCTCTTAAGAAAAAAGGCATATAGGCTATCAGAAAGGCTATCAGAAAGGCTACTGTGTACACACAGATATACATACGTATGCGTTTTCTTTTATCCGCCTGTTGCCACCCCAAAATAAACTTATTGTATATCGTCTCAAACTTATTTTGTATCATCCTCATTTTTACCGTTCTCCTATCCGCATTAATGTGATATTTCTAAAAATAAAAACGGGCGCAAGCCTTCAGTTGCCTGAAAAGCCTGTGTCCGCTTCAAGGTGGATCATGCCGTTTTAAGTTGCCGCAAAAAGACAGACTTATGCCGTCTGTCTGTCTGTCTGTCTGTCTGTCTGTCTGTCTGTCTGTCTGTCTGTCTGTCTGTCTGTCTGTCTGTCTGTCTGTAAAGATCATCTCGCGCCCGCTCATCCCTGTCAAGCCCCTCTTTTTAAAATTTTCGGAGTTTTTCGCACCCTCGCCCCAAGGGTCGGCGCTGCGGCAAAGCCGCAACTTCTTTTATATCACATCCGCCCCCATCTTGCAACAAAATTTTTGAGGGAAGAGGGGCAACTCCACACTCCCCACTAAAAGAAGGGGCACGCCTAACGCTTCACCCTCTTGCACAGCGTGCAAGTTTAAATGATCCTGCTGAGGGAGCCCGGCGACCGCTCAGCGGGCGGCGTGCTCTCAACTCCACGCTCCAAACTAATCATAACCACCGGCTTAGCCGGTGGTTTGACTCAGCCCTGTAAGGGCACAAAACCGGCAGCGCTCTCGCGCCCC
>CANRJC010000033.1 GCA_947630795.1 uncultured Phascolarctobacterium sp.
ATGCTTTGCCCTTTGCAGGGTTCTGACTTTGATATTTTGCCGGAGGATTTTGCCAACGATTACTTGACACTGTCCGGAGCTTTGCGGCCCCGGGTTTTTTCTTGCGGGGCTAAAGGAAAATAGGTATAATAAAAAGAGCGGCGCAAAAGCGGCCGCCTTCGAGCTGAGATCGACGAGGTGCAAACTTTGGAAATAAACGAAACGATGCACGGCTTTAAATTGTGCCGCAAAGAAAAGGTAGAAGAGATCGGCGGCGAGGTGTGGCTCGCCGAACACATAAAGAGCGGCGCCCGCCTCATCTATCTGCCGGCGGACGACGAGAACAAAGTTTTCGCCATAGCCTTTGCCACGCCGCCGACGGATGACAGAGGCACGAGCCACATTATTGAGCACGGCGTGCTGTGCGGTTCCCGCAAATATCCTTTGAAAGAGCCCTTCGTAGATTTGGCCAAGGGCTCTCTCAACACTTTTCTCAACGCCATCACCTATCCAGACTTTACCGTTTATCCCGTAGCCAGCTGCAACGCCAAAGACTTCCGCAATCTTACGGACGTCTATTTGGATGCGGTCTTCTATCCGCTCATCTGCGAAAATCCCCGCACTTTGCAGCAAGAGGGCTGGCACTACGAGATCGAGCGGCCCGACGAGCCTCTCACTTATAACGGCGTGGTCTACAACGAGATGAAGGGAGTTTATTCTTCTCCCGATGCTTATTTGGAACGAGCGGCCATGCAGGCCCTCTTCCCCGCAACGAGCGCCCGGTTCGAGAGCGGCGGCCTGCCCGGGGCCATCCCGGGGCTGGATCAGGAAGCTTACGTGAACTTCCATCGCCGCTACTACCGGCCCGACAACGCCTACATCTTTTTGTACGGCGATATGGATATCGACGAGACTCTCGCCTATTTGGACAGAGAGTACCTGAGCGCTTTCACGAAAAGAAAAGAGGCCAGGCCCCCGGTGCAGTGGCAGGAGCCTCTTTTGCGGACGGCGGAGGTGCGGGCCACATACCCAGGCAAGAGCGGGGAAGCGGCGGAAACTTTTTTGCAATGGAGCGTGGTGTGCGGCAAGTCTGTCGATCTGAAAAAGGTGCAGGCCCTGCGTTTGCTGCAGGCCGCTTTGACGGATAAAGAGGGCAGCCCTCTCCGCCAAGCTCTATTAGATGCGGGCATCGGGCAAAGCATCAGCTCCTCTGTGGACACTTATCATCCTCAATGCACTTTCAACGTCACTGCCAGCGGCTGTAAAGAAGAGCAGCGGGACGAATTTTTGAGCACGATCTATCGCACCTTGCAAAAATTGACCATCAAAGGCCTCGACAAAGAACGCTTGAGTGCTCTTTTGGACGCCGCTGAATTCAAATTGCGAGAAGCGGATTTCAGCCCCTGGCCTAAGGGCCTCTGCTATGGCCTTGCGGTCTTGGGCCACACTTTGGCGGGGGGAGAGCCGGCCGCTGTTCTTCGCTATGAAAAAAATTTGCAAGAATTGCGGGCCGCTTTAAAAGGAAGATATTTCGAAAATATCATCGAAGGCTGTCTCTTGGACAACACTCACAGGGCCCTGATAACTTTGGTGCCAGATCCCGAAATGGAGAAGGCCGAGGCCGCAGCTACGGCCGCCGAACTGGCTGCCAAGAAGGCGAGCATGAGCGATGAAGAAACGGCCGCCTGCATCGAGACCTGCAGGGAACTGCGCCGCCGTCAGGCGGAGCCCGACAGCGAAGAGGCGAAGGAGTGCATCCCAACTTTAGCCCGCAACGATATCAGAAAAAATATTTTAAAGCTGCCTACCGAAGAAGAAACGCTGGGGGACGATCGGCTCATCTATCTGCCGCAAAAGAGCAACGGCGTCGTCTATTTGAAATTGTTTTTCCGCTGCCGAGCTTTGGACTTTAAGAGCCTGCCTCTCTGCTATCTTCTGACGGAATTTTTAGGGCGGACGGACAGCGCCGACTATCGGCGGCAGGAACTGCCCACGTTGCTCTACGGCAATTCCGGCGGGCTCAGCTTCGGCTTCGGCCCCTACGCCGCTATAGAAAACACCGACGACTTCGAACTCTGCAGCAATGTTTCCGTGAAAGCGCTCCCCGGCAAATTGCCAAAGCTGCTGCAAATTTTGGAGAGCATTTTGGTCCGCAGCCGCTACGACGACGGCGACCATTTCCGCACTCTTTTGGAAGACAGCAAGCGGGGCTGGGACGATAATGTTTTCGCCGAAGGCAGGACCCACGCCAAAGAGCGGCTGCAAAGTTATTTTTCCCGCAGCGGTCTCTGCGCCGAGCAGGGAGGCCTCACCTATTATCATTTGTTGAAAAAATTGACGGCGGACTATCCCCGGCAAAGAGAAAAACTTTCGGCAGAGCTGCAAGACTTACTACCTCGCCTCTTCCACAAAGGCGACTGCTCTTTCTTCTACAGCTGCCGGGAAGAAGACAGGGCAAAGGTGGCTCTGTTGCTGAAAAATTTCCTGAACGCTCTGCCGGCCGCACCCGCCGCCGTGCCCCTCATCCTTCCTTCGCTTGAAGCGAAGAACGAAGGTTTTTACGGCAACGGCACAGTGCAATATGTGCTGGCCGGCGGCAATTTCCGCAAGGCCGGGTTCAACTTTCACGGGAGCATGGCGGTGCTGGAGACGCTGCTCAATTACGAATATTTGTGGACGAAGGTGAGGATGCAGGGAGGCGCCTACGGCGCCGGCGCCCGCTTCGAACAGAGCGGCTCCTGTTTCTTCAGCTCTTACCGCGATCCGCGCTTGGGGGCCACGTTGGCAGCCTATAGAGGCCTGCCCGCTTATTTGGAAAAATTGCGCTTGAGCGACAGAGAGATGGATCGCTACGTTATCGGCACTATGAGCGGAGTGGATAAGCCCTGGAGCCCGTGGGAAAAATTGGATGCTGCGGCCACTTACGATCTGCGGGGCGTCAGCGACCGCCTGCGTCAGCAGAACCGCGATCAGATCCTCAACGTCAGCCTGCAAGAGCTGAGGGCCTTGGCCCAGGTAGTGCAGGCGGTGCTGGAGGAGCAGCAGCTTTGCGTCATCGGCAGCCGGGCGGCTATCATGCAGGAACGGAACTTGTTCCGTAAGATCATAGAATTATAATACAGGGAGGTCAGACCATGGCTTACACAAAATTGAATTCCGAGATCATCGCCAAACTCAAAGCTATTTTGGGCCCCGAGAACGTGCTCACGGACGAAGAAAAAATGCAGCCCTACGCACACGACGAAGTGCCCGATCCCAACTATCAGCGGCTGCCCGAGGCAGTGGGCTTCGCCCATACGGCTCAGCAGGTGGCGGCTGTGGTGCGGTTGGCCAACGAATTTCATTTTCCCGTGGTGCCCAGAGGCACCGGCACCGGTCTGGCAGTTGGCGCTGTAGCCACCTCCGGCGGCTTGGTGTTGTCCTTGGAGAAGATGAACAAGATCCTCGAGATTAATAAAGAAGCCATGTACGCCGTGGTAGAGCCCGGTGTGCTCACCTCCGTGTTGCAGAAAACGGTAGAAGAGCAGGGCCTCTTCTACGCCGGCGATCCCTGCAGCGGCGACTCCTGCTGCATCGGCGGCAACATCGCCACTAACGCCGGTGGCAACAGGGCGGTGAAGTACGGCACCACCCGCCATCAAGTTTACGCCATCGAAGTGGTCAATCCCACCGGCAACATCGTGAACCTGGGGGCACGGCTGCGCAAGCAGTCCACCGGCTATTGCATGGATCAATTGATCATGGGCAGCGAGGGCACCTTGGGCATCATCACCAAAGCTACACTGAAATTGCTGCCCAAGCCCCAGTACAGCATGGATCTTTTGGCCATCTACCCCGACCCCACCGACGCCATCGCCACCGTGGGCAAGATCGCCATGGCCGGTTTGGTGCCCACCTGCATCGAATATATGGACAACGTCACCATCAAGTCCGTAGAAAAATATTTGGATATGGAACTGCAGGGCAGCGCCAACGGCAACTATCTGATCATAGAGATCGAAGGCGATGACGAAGATGATCTGGACGAAAAGGCCGAAGCCATAGGCGATATCTGCACCGAAGCCGGCGCCGACGATGTGCTGGTGGCCGAGCACGACCGCATCTGGCGGGCCCGCAAAGTTTATTCCGAAGCCGCCAGAGCGGAGAGCGTGGTCATCGCCAAAGAAGACGTGGTGGTGCCGGTGGAGAAAGAGCCGCTGCTCTTTAAAAAGATCTTGGACCTTGCTGCCAAATATCAAGTGGTCACTCGCATCGCCGCTCACGCCGGCGACGGCAACATCCATCTCAACGTGCTGAAGATGGCCGAAGACGATTACGAAGAGTGGGAGAAAAAAGTGGGGCAGCTGCAGCGGGAGCTGTATGCCGTCATCTATCAGTTGGGCGGCCGCCTCAGCGGCGAGCACGGCATCGGCTATAAGCGCAAACACTTGATGGAAGAGTTCACCGATCCCGCCGAATTGGAGATGATGCGGGCCATCAAGAAGGCGCTGGACCCCAACAACATCCTCAACCCGGGCAAGATCTTCGATGTATAAAAAATGCGCGGTCCCTTTTAGCTGCGGCGATTGACTGCGGGCCGAGAAGTGATATAATACTGGTTATGTGAAAAAACCGCCAGCAGGAGGTATAAAGATGCTGCAAGACAAGTATTCTCCCGCCGCCATCGAGAAAAAATGGCAGGACAAGTGGGAGAAAGAAAAGGCCTTTAAAGTGGAGATGGACCCGGCCCGGCCCAAGAGCTACGTGTTGGAGATGTTCCCCTATCCTTCGGGGAATCTGCATATGGGCCATGTGCGCAACTATTCCATCGGCGACGTGGTGGCCCGCTACCGCACCATGAAGGGCTTCAACGTGCTGCACCCCATGGGTTGGGACTCTTTCGGCATGCCGGCGGAGAATGCGGCCATCAAACACAATATCCCTCCCAAACGCTGGACCTTGGACAACATCGCCAACATGAAGAGGCAGCAGAAGGCCATGGGCCTGTCCTACGATTGGGACAGAGAAGTGACCACCTGCAAGGAAGACTACTACAAGTGGACCCAGTGGTTCTTCGAGCTCTTCTACAAGCGGGGGCTGGCGGTAAAAAAAGAGAGCGCCGTTAATTGGTGCGAGCATTGCAACACCGTACTGGCCAACGAGCAGGTCATCGATGGCAAGTGCTGGCGCTGCGACAACCCGGTGCACAAGAAAAATCTTTCCCAATGGTTCTTCAAGATCACCGAATATGCGGACGAATTGCTGAAGGACCTGGATCTGCTCACCGGCTGGCCGGAGCGTGTAAAAATCATGCAAAAAAATTGGATCGGCCGCAGCGAAGGCTTGGAGTTCTCCTTCGAGATCCCCGAGCTGGGCGAGAAGCTGCCGGTCTACACCACCAGGCCCGACACCTCTTTCGGCATCACCTTCGTGGTGTTGGCGCCGGAGCATCCGCTCGTTGAAAAGATCTGCCAAAATAATCCCCGAGCCGAAGCCATCCGCGCTTTCTGCAAGAAGGCCATGAACCAAAGCGACATCGAGCGCACTTCTTCCGAATCGGAAAAGGAAGGTATCTTCACCGGCGTTCATGCTGTCAATCCTTTTAACGGCAACCAAGTAGAGGTATGGGTGGCCAACTACGTGCTCTACGATTACGGCACCGGCGCCGTCATGGGCGTGCCTACCGGCGACCAGCGCGACTGGATGTTCGCTGATAAATACGGCATCAAAAAGATCGTCACCCTTTGCCCCATCGGCAAAGAGCTGAAACTGGAAGAGATGACCTGTGCCTACGAAGAGAAGGAAGGCATGCTGGTGAACTCCGGCCGCTTCAGCGGCATGGAGATGCACGCCGCCATGGCCGCCATTATGGACGAAGCGGAGGCCAAAGGCTTCGGCAAGCGCAAGATCAACTACCGCCTGCGGGACTGGCTCATCTCCAGACAGCGCTATTGGGGCGCTCCCATCCCCATCATCTACTGCCCCAAGTGCGGGGAAGTGCTGGTGCCGGAGGAACAGCTGCCGGTGCTGCTGCCGGAAGACGTGAGCTTCACCGCCGGGGCCAAGTCGCCCTTGGCCACTTCGGAAAGTTTCGTTCATTGCACTTGCCCCAAGTGCGGCGGCCCCGCCACCCGCGAAACGGACACCATGGACACTTTCTTGTGCTCCAGCTGGTACTATCTCCGCTACACCGATCCTCACAACGACAAAAAACCTTTCGATAAAGAAGCCAACATGTATTGGGGCCCGGTGGATCAATACATCGGCGGCATCGAGCACGCCATCTTGCACCTTTTGTATTCTCGCTTCTTCGTGAAAGTGCTGCGGGATGCGGGGCTGTTGGATTACGACGAGCCCTTCAGCAACCTGCTCACCCAGGGCATGGTGATCAAAGACGGCGCCAAGATGAGCAAGTCTTTGGGCAACGTAGTTTCTCCCGAAGAGATCTTGGCGAAGTACGGGGCCGACACCGCCCGCCTCTTCATCCTTTTCGCCGCTCCTCCCGAGCGGGAGCTGGATTGGTCCGACCAGGGCGTGGAAGGTTGCTTCCGCTTCCTGAACAGAGTGTGGCGCATCGTGAAAGCTTTCGAGCCCCTGCTGGCGCAGAAAGTTACGGCTTATGACAGCTCCGCTCTGTGCGGCGCGGAAAAAGAACTGCGGCATTTGCTACACGCCACCATCAAAAAGGTGACGGAAGATATCGAGACCCGTTTCAATTTCAACACCGCCATCAGCGCCATGATGGAATTGGTGAACGGTCTCTACGCTTATCGGGAGAGCGCCAAAGAAAAAGCCCACGCCGGTCTGATCCGGGAAGCGATCGTAGCCCTCATTAAACTGCTTTCTCCTTTCGTCCCCCATATCACGGAAGAGCTGTGGCAGCAGATAGTGGACAGCGAGAGCAGCGTCCACGATCAAGAGTGGCCTTCTTACGATGAAGAAGCCCTCAAGGTGGACAGCGTGGAGATAGTGCTGCAGGTGAACGGCAAGGTGCGGGGGAGACTGGTAGTTCCCGCCGCCGCCGGCAAAGAAGAACTGGAGCGGATAGCTCTGGCCGATGCCAATGTGAAGGCCCACATCGGCAGCGCTGCCGTGCGCAAGATCATCTGCGTGCCGGGCCGCTTGGTGAACATCGTAGCCAAATAAAAAGGGCGCTTTGCGCGCCGAGTTTCACAATTTCATAAGCAGTGCCGTGTAACTTGCTTATTCTGTAAAAGAGTCTTTGGAGTAACGTAGTGTTAGCCGAAGGCTCTTTTCTTTTTGTCAAAGGGAGTGATACCATGGGCAACGTTGCGAAAAAAATGATCTTGCTGGCGGTGCTGGCGGCCGGCTGCGCCGCCACGGGGCTCTACTACAGCCTGCGGCCGGAGGAAGAACCGCAAATAGAAGTGAGCAGAACAGCGATAGAAGAGCGGCAAAGAGCAGGTGAAGAGGCAGCAGAACAAGGCGGCTCTCGGCAGCGAAGAGCCGACGAAAAAGAAAAGGAGGAGAGCATCACCGTCTATGTGAACGGGGCAGTGCTGTACCCCGGCCTTTACAAATTACCGAAGGGAGCGAGAGCGGGGGAGGCGATCACCGCGGCGGGGGGCTATGTTGCCCAGGCCAAGACCGACAGAGTGAACATCGCCCGCAAATTGCGGGACGGCAGCCAAGTATACGTGCCTTTCAAAAAGCAGACGAGGGCACGGCAGTGAGCAAAAAAGCTTTTTATTTCGCCATGATCCTGCTTTTGGCTGCGGCCTGCCTGCGCCTGCAATTTTTGCCTGCGCCCGAGAACTCGTTGGAAAAATTTTGGCAGCGGCAGGCGGAGGCGATAGGCACGATCGATCCTTTCACCGTGGAGCACACGGCCTTCGGCACTTCTTTCATCTTGCGCTGCGAAAGTTTGAAGATCGCAGGACAAAAATTTTCTTACGCTCATAATTTGCGGCTCTCTGTTTCCAAAAAAGTCTATCCTTCCTCACGGCCTTTGGAAGCGGGGCGCATCCGCTGCAAAGGCACTCTCTTTCCTCTCACTTCTTTTCGCAACCCCGGGGGCTTCGACGGAGAACGCTACGCTTTGGTGCAGGACTTGGGCGGCAGGCTGAGGGCGGAAGAAGTGACCGTTATGAGCGAAGAGAGCTCTCTTTTGGATAAGTTCGCTCTCTTGAACCTGCGGCTGCGGCGGGAAGCGGAGGCTGCTCTGCCGGGAGAGGCGGGAGCCCTCATCGGCGGCATGGTGCTGGGAGGCAGCGGCGGCATCGGCGAAGCCACCAAAGAGATCATGCAGAACAACGGGCTGGCCCACCTTCTTTCCGTTTCCGGCACCCATCTGCTCCTTTTGGCTGCTCTTTTGCGCCTCGTTTTTTGTAAATTGCCTAAGGGGTGGAGCCGCGTCCTCACCGCCGGCATCTTAGTACTTTACGCCTGTCTCACCGGCTTGCGGCCTCCCATCCTGCGGGCTCTGGCCATGAGCTGGGCAGTGCTCTTGGCAACAGGCGAAAGTTCAAAAGCGGGGCGAGGAAAATTGGAGCGGGGCAGAGTGCTGCTCCTCACAGCTGCTCTTCTGCTCACGTGGCGGCCGGTGTGGCTCTGGGATCTGGGCTTTCAACTGAGCTTTGCGGCAGCGGCGGGGCTGCTCTTGCTGCTGCCCCCTTTAGAGCAGCGTTTGAGCGGCCGCTTTTGGGGCTTAGGGGAGGCCATGGCGGTGACCTTGGCCGCTCAATTAGGCGTGCTGCCCTTAGAGGCGGGCTGTTTTCACCGCCTCGTCCCCATCGCTTTGCTCAGCAATCTGCTGTTGGTGCCGTTATTGGAAGGGGCAGTGGTGCTCTGCAGCTTCGGCCTCGTCCTGCGTTTTTTGCCCCTGCCCGCTTTTGCGGCAGCGGCGCCTCTTGCGGGCGGCGCTTTTCTTTTGGAGCAGGTGCTGCGGCAGGGGCAGCTTTTGACCCAACTTCCTTTCGCCGCCGTCTCCGTCCCCGAGCTGCCGCTTTTCTGCGTTCCTCTTTATTATGTGTTCCTCTGCTTGGCATTGGATCTGGGGCCTTCTTTGCGTTTGGGCGGCAGAGTCAGAAAGGCGAGCTTAGCATTTTTATTTTTGCTGCTTGCCCTCATCATTTCTTGGCAATATCTCAAGCCTCGGCCCTTGACCGTTTATTTTTTGGACGTGGGGCAGGGGGACTGCACCGTCATCGTGTCGCCTCAAGGTAAAGTGGCGATGATCGACACCGGGGGCCTGGCGAATTTCGATACAGGCAGCAGGATAGCGGTGCCATTTATTCGCTCTTTGGGCCGCAGCAGCATCGATCATTTGCTTTTGACGCACGGCGATCTGGATCATGTGGGAGGCAGCGGCGGCCTGGCCCGCAATATCTCGATCGAAAATATCATCCTGCCCGTCGCAGGAAAATATTCTTCAGCCGCAGAGGCCATTGCGCAAGCTAAAAAAGATCCTTCTTATAAAGAACTTTTGCGCCGTGCCAAAGACAGCAAGACAGAATTCGCCCAAAAAGGCCGCCGTTACGACTTGGGCGGAGCTTCTCTGGTCATACTGGACGTGCCCGAAGAGGGAGAGAAGGGGAACGAAGGCAGCACTCTTTGCGCTCTTTTTGACGAAGCGGGTCGGCCCTGCCTGCTCCTGCCCGGGGACATGGGGAAGGAGCGGGAAGAAAAGTTGAAAAATTTAGGGACTTATCCCGTGCTGAAAGCAGGGCACCACGGGTCGCGAGGCAGCAGCGGCGAAAAATTTTTACAAGAGGTGCGCCCCCTGCTCACCGTCATCTCCTGCGGCCCTTACAATCGGCACGGTCATCCCCATGGGGAAACTTTGGCCCGGCTGCGCAAGATCGGCAGCAAAGTGCTGCGCACCGACGAAAGAGGCTGCATCACGGTAACTTTTGACGAAGGAGGCGTGAAGTGTTATAGTTATAAGTGAAGAAAAAGCAGCGGCAAGAGGGAGGTGGGCCTATGAACAAGTCGCCGGAAGAAGTGCTGGCTTTTTTGAGCAGCGCCGGCGGCGCCTCTTTGCCTCAGCTCATCTTGCTGAAAGGGGAAGAAGCTTATTATAAGGACCGCCTGAAAAAAGCCATCACGGAAAAACTTTTCGCCTCTGTGCCCGCCGAAGATCGCTCCGTCACCGTCTTCAGCCGCGATACCGACCCGGAAGCGGTGGCCGCCGCCTGCGCCGCCGGCTCTCTTTTCGGCGAGAACAGTTTGGTGGTGATCGACGACGAAAAATTTTTGGGCGTCGGCATCAGGCAAAACGAAGCCGGCAAAAAGCGGCTGGACGCTTTGAAAGAAGTGCTGGCGGAGAGGGTGGACCCCAATTGCACCGTCCTTTTGCTCACAAGCAAGCTGGACGGCACCTCCAAGTTGGCGAAATATATAGCTGCCAAGGGCCTCGTCGTTCCTTGCGAGCCCCTGCGCACCTATAAGACGGCGGAACTGGACGCATGGCTGGAGCGGCAGGCAGAGAGGCTGGGAGGAAGGTTGAGCGCCGGCGCCCTGCGGGCCGTCAGGCTCTATCTGGCCACGGTGGACGTGGCGCCTTTGGCCATCCTCGCTCAAGAATTGGAAAAATTGTCTCTTTACGCCGGGCCGAGGCTGTGGCGGGAAGACGACGTGGAAAAAGTGTTCGCTCCTCTGCCCGAGGCAGGCGACTTCACATTGATGCGGGCGGTGGAAGAAAAAGATCTGCCTTTGGCCCTTGCGCTTTTGCGGCAGGCGGAAAAAGACAGAGTCTTCATCCCCCAACTGTGCGGGCAGTTGCTGAGCAGTTTGCGGAAATTGCTTTTGATCAAAGAGGGGAAGGCTCAGGGACTGAGCCCGAAAACGATACAGGAGAGAAACGGCATCAAGCCTGGCATCTATTTCATGGCGGAGCGCAATTGCCGCAATTACAGCCTCAACGCTCTGCAAAAGGGGATAGAGGCCATAGGCAAAGTCGATCTCAACCTGCGCCAAGGGGGCAGGACCTACGATCGTTTGGAAGAGATCATCGTAGCGCTGATGAAGGCGAGATAAAAAGCAAAAGACCTAAGTTATCTTAGTAAAAATATAGAGTTAAAACAGAAATATACAAGCGTTTTGCTGCCGATATTTTTCGAAACGGCGGGAGCCCGAGGGGCTCTCGTTTCTGCAAAAGACAAGGGTGCCTTGCCGTGGGGGCGGGGCACCCTTGCCGTTTGCAAAAAACGGTATGATTTATTGCTCTAAACGAGGCGTAAGTGTATGATTTTCGTCGGCAAGTTCAATAAAATAAAGGGAAGGCTTTTCCCTTCACCGATCATGCAAAATATTTTGTCATTTTAAGGGCCGAACAAAAAATAAAGGAGTTTTGCATGATGTCTGCCATCTTATTCTGGAAAAGACTTAACTTTCAAGACCTTTTAGCAAGCTATTTTCAATGCTCTTTGCTCTATCGCTCGGGATCTTTTCGCTCGGTTTTCGGAAAAGTAGGACAGCGATATCGCCGCTGCCAAGGATGAGACCGCATATAGGAGCAAAGGAAAGAGACGGAGGCTCGATCGATAAAAAGGCGCCTACTCAGGGATAAAATGGTACAAAGACAAAACCGAACGCGCATTCAAGTTGGAATAAAGATAGATGCTGCCAAAAGCATCAAAGAGACTTGTCCTAAATTAAATGACGGGCAAGTCTCTTCTTTAGTATAGGGTCCAGTACAGGGCCGGGAGGGATCGCAGCAATGCGGCCCTCTTATTTTTTTTGCAGTCCTCTCATAGAACTTCACAAAAAGTTTGCAAAAATCTTCATAAAAGTCTTTACGGGGGGGGACAGACATGTTACAATAAAGACGATGATGCGAAAGGTGGGAAAGTTCGGGGGTAGTTTCAAGGATTTCTTCTCCCGCAACTTTTTCTCGCAAGCCACTTGCAGCATCATCGAGGGCTTGGGCGCTGAGGCGAGCGCCCGGGCCCATAAGAAAAGTTTATGAACTCCGCGCGCTGCCGGGCGAT
>CANRJC010000034.1 GCA_947630795.1 uncultured Phascolarctobacterium sp.
GGGTTGCCGAATGGACTGTCCATAACTATAAGTTTTTAGAACCCCCACTAAAAGTGGGGGTTTTCTTCATACAAAAACATGACCGTCTCACTTGACGGTCATGTTTTTTCTTTCCATATGCGTTGCCTTACTTCCCTTTCACTTTTCTGCCAGCATTTTTAAGAAAGCCGCTTCGTCGATGACGGCCACCCCCAAAGCGTGAGCCTTGGCGAGCTTGCTGCCCGCCTCTTCCCCGGCCACCACGTAATCCGTTTTTTTGCTGACGGAAGAAGAGCACTTGGCTCCCGCTCCTAGGGCCAAGGCCTGGGCCTCGCTCCTTCCCAAGGTGGGCAGAGTGCCGGTGAAGACGAAAGTTTTTCCCGCAAGAGGCTGAGCCTTGCCCACGCTTTTTTTATCCCAGACTGTTTTCACTCCGGCCGCTTCTAATTTCTCCAGCAGACGTTGATTGCCCGGCACGCTGAAATAAGTGAGGATGCTTTGGGCGATCTTGGGGCCGATGTCGCTGACCGCCGCCAATTCTTTTTCATCAGCTTGTTGCAGGGCCTTTAAACTGCCGAAAGTTTCTGCCAAAGTGCGAGCCGCTTTCGCCCCCACGTGGCGGATGCCCAAGGCAAAGAGCAACCTATCCAGGCCCGCCTCTTTGCTGGCGGCTATGGCCTTGATGAGTTTGGCGCCGCTTTTTTCTCCCATCCGCTCTAAATTCGCCGCTTCTTCTTCCGTGAGCGCATAAAGATCCGCCGCATCCTTCACTAAGCCCTTCTCCTGAAGTTGAGCCAAAAGAGAGGGCCCGCAGCCTTCGATGTTCATGGCTTCGCGGGATGCGAAATGGATGAGGCCCTCTCTTCCCAAGGCGGGACAGTGAGGGTTGGTGCAGCGCAGCGCCGCTTCTCCCTCTTTGCGGACCACGGGGCCGCCGCAATCGGGACACTGAGTGGGTATCGCCACTTCTTTTTCTTCACCGGTGCGAGCGCTCTCCACTACAAAGAGGACCTCCGGGATGATCTCGGCAGCTTTATTGATCACCACTCTGTCCCCCAGCTTGATGCCCTTGCCGCGAATGAAGTCGATGTTGTGCAGAGTAGCTCTGCTGATGACGCTGCCGCTCAAACGCACGGGAGCCAGCACGCCGGTGGGGGTGAGCACGCCGGTGCGGCCGGTGCGCCAAACTATATCTTCCAAGATCGTCTCCGCCTGCTCCGGCGGATATTTGTAAGCGATGGCCCACCGGGGGTCCTTGCCTGTGGCCCCCAGCCGCCGCTGCTGCGGGACGGAATTTACTTTCAGCACCGCACCGTCGGTGTCGTAGCTGAGACCGGGCCGCACTTTATCGAAGTTCTCGATATAGGCGATGGCCTCTTCGATGCCCGGCACTACTTGATAATTTTCGCTGACTTTGAAGCCGGCCTTTTGCAAAAACGCCAAATTGTCGCTGTGCAGATCGAAACTGCCGGCACCGTCGCCGATGTAATAGGCAAAGAAGCTGAGGGAACGCCCAGCTGTGACAGAACTGTCCAACTGCCGCAAACTGCCGGCGGCAGCGTTGCGGGGATTAGCGAACTCCGCCTCCCCTGCTTCCACCCGTGCTTCGTTCAAACGCACGAAGGCGGCCCGGGGCATATACACTTCGCCCCTCACATCCAGCAGCTGAGGCACCTCTGCTTCCGGTAGCCGCAATACGAGGGGCACGGCCTTGATGGTGCGCACGTTGGCGGTGACATCTTCGCCGGTGGTGCCGTCGCCGCGAGTGGCCGCCCTCACCAATCTTCCTTTTTCGTAAAGAAGGCTGCAGGCCAAGCCGTCGATCTTCGGCTCCATCACATATTCCACCTTGCTCCCCGGGGGCAGAGCCTCTCGCACTCTTTTATCGAAGGCCCTCAATTCCCCGGCAGAATAGGCGTTGCTCAAACTCAAGAGGGGTGTGAGGTGGGTGACGGGGCTGAAGAGGCCCGCCGCCTCTCCTCCCACCCGCCGTGTGGGCGAATCGGCGGGCACTGCTTCCGGGTAGGCTGCTTCGATCTCTCTCAGCCGTCTCACCAATTTATCGTATTCGCCGTCGCTGATGGCCGGAGCATCTAAGACATAATATAAATATTCATGATGCCTGATGGTGCGGCGCAAATTTTCCGCTTCTGAGAGCGATCGTTCTTTTTCTTCGGCAAAGAGAGAGTCCTCTTCCATCTTCTCCCCTCCTTACAGTTTTTCCAAGACTGCGTATTTGGTCAAAAAACTTCTGATGCCGCCGCCGGCGAAGGCCACCTTCACTTCCTGAGCGTCCCCGTCGTCTTTTACCGCTACCACCGTGCCTGCGCCCCACTTGCTGTGCTTCACCTGCTCGCCGGGGCGAAAGCGTTGACGAGCGCTGTTCACCTGAGGCACGAAGCCTCTCACGGTGCCGACAGACCAGTTATTGCCTGTCGCTTGGACGTTAGGCCTTACCCTCACTTGCTGCGAAGTCTGAGAATAGTCTCCCCCGGGCCGCTGATATTCATAAATGCAGGCCGCCGGTATCTCCGCCAAAAAGTCGGAAGGCAGGCAGCTGCGGGTGAAACCGTAGATGGTGCGCAAGCGAGCGTTAGTGAGGAAAAGATAGCTTTTGGCTCTCGTTATCCCCACATAGCAGAGGCGCCGTTCTTCTTCCATCTCTTCTTCGTCGATGAGGGCCTGAGCATGAGGAAAGAGATCTTTTTCCAAGCCGGTGATGAAAACGGCGGGAAATTCCAATCCTTTGGCCGCATGAAGAGTCATCAAGGTCACTCTATCCTCCTCGAACTCCGCTTCGTCGATATCGGTCACCAGAGAGACGTGCTCCAAAAAAAGGGTGAGCTCGTCTTCGCCGCCGTTTTGCAGGTAATCTTCTGCCACCGACAGCAATTCTTTTAAATTTTCCACGCGGCTTGCGTCTTGGGGATCGCCGCTTTCTTCTAATTCTTTTATATAACCGGTCTTATCTAAAATATCTGCGATCAATTCTTTCACGGAGATATCATCCGCTTCGGCCATGAAGGAGAAGAAGAGGGACGCCAGATCTTCTAGTTTATTCTTGATACCTTTGTTCAGCCCCTCTATGCTTTCGACATCGGTCAGCACTTCAAAAAGACTGCGACCTTGTTGGGCGGCGGCGGCTGTCAAACGGTCTACGGTCGTTCCCCCTATGCCCCGCTTGGGCACGTTGATGATCCTGAGCAGGTCCTGCCCGTCTTTGGGGTTGGCGATGACCCTGAGATAGGCCAAAAGGTCCTTCACTTCTTTGCGCTCGTAGAATTTGGTGCCGCCTACGATGGTGTAATTTATGCCGCTTTTCACGAGAAATTCTTCTATGATGCGCGATTGACTGTTGGTACGGTAAAGTACCGCCATAGCACCCAAAGGCATTTTTTTCGTTCTTTGCAATTCTCGGATGCGCTCTATTATGAAACGAGCCTCGTCCTTTTCGTCTGCCGCCTGATAGTGGATGAGCTTGGTGCCCGCTTTATTAGCCGTCCACAACTCTTTGGGCCGCCGCAGCCTGTTATGGGCGATGACGGCATTGGCTGCGTCTAAGATCACCTGCGTGCTGCGGTAATTTTGCTCCAGTTTGATCACCTTGGCCTCGGGGTAATCCTTCTCGAAATCCAAAATATTGCGTATATCGGCTCCCCGCCAGCCGTAGATGCTCTGATCGCCATCGCCCACCACGCAGATGTTGCGGTGTTTGGCCGCCAAAATTTTGGTGAGAAGATATTGCACTCTGTTGGTGTCTTGATATTCATCTACTAATATATATCGAAAGCGCTCCTGATATTTTTCCCTTACGGCTTTATTCTGCTGCAAAAGCTCTAAAGACACCAAGAGCAGATCGTCAAAGTCTAAGGCATTATTTTCCCTTAATTTTTTTTGATAACAAGCATAAAGTTCCGCCATTTTCCTATCGTAAAAACCCTGCCCCAGACCGGCAAAGTCCTCCGGTGACTGCATGGCGTTCTTCGCCTTGCTGATCACGGCGGCCACCGCCGCCGGGCTGTAGAGCTTTTCGTCCACGTTCAGCTCTTTTAAGGCCTGCTTCACTAAATTGCGGCTGTCGGCGCTGTCGTAGATGGCGAATTTCTTATCGTAAGCGGGAAGTTTATCGATCTCCCTGCGCAGCAGGCGAGCGCAAAAAGCATGAAAGGTGTAAAGGCACACGTCTTTCGCCGCCGGCCCCGCCAGCTGATCCACCCGCTGCCGCATCTCCCCCGCTGCTTTATTGGTGAAGGTGATGGCCAAAATGCGATAAGGTTCCACCCCTTGGGCCAATAAGCGAGCCACTTTGGTGGTGAGCACTTTTGTTTTGCCGCTGCCCGCCCCCGCCACGATGAGCATGGGCCCGTCGCTGGAAAGCACCGCCTCTCTTTGTTGAGGATTCAATCCATCTATAAAAATGGGATTTTCTGCCATGAAGGCCTCCTTAGTAGCTCGCGCCGAAGTTTTCTTAAATTATATCACTTGCGCCGCAAAATAAAAAGGCACATCCGCTCTGGACCGTATCCCGTCCAATAAACACAAGAACGAACCTCCATGCAAAGAATATTGCGAGGTTATACGGCCTTAATCTGAACATCATATAGGGTAAGGCCATTTTCAATTTGATTCGCTCTTGGTTATAGAAATGGATATATTCATAAGTCAGTTGTCTAATCATGATTCAAACAGAAATTTTCACTCTGTTAAGACACTAGCACTTGAATATTTCAAAAATTCTATTGCAGCTTTGAAATGCCACGTATAAGATGCTGTTTAAGGGTTTTAGGAGTGCTTCCGGCATTCTTTGCCGCTTTATGTCTGACCACGGTCCACCAGATTAGGGTGCAGCATTTTTACGAGGGATAAAAACGTTACCATCTCCAACAAATGTGGCGGATTTATGTCAGATGCTGAATTTTTCAAGAAGCTCAATACCCCGCTTTTGTAGACAGTCTTGTGTGTCACTTCAACAAATGAGGAGGTAAAAGCTGGTAATCATTATCATGGTTCCGAAGTTGGAAATCATAGTGCTGAATTTCCAATCTTTCCAATGGGAAACTGAACGCAGTTGGAAGAAACTTCATACGTCGGCTAGGGTAAGGAGCTTTAAATTACAACATGGAAAGCTCAGGTATGAAGTATAAACTGCTTGGCGCAGACGGGAAACTTATCTCCCAGAAACGCTGGGAACGCTCGAGGGAAATGACAAACTCAAAATATATGGGCGACTTGACTGCGAGACGGCCATCGCTGCCGGTTATCGCCCCTGTGGGAACTGTCTGTAGAAAAAATATCAGGAATACATGTCTGACCCAGACAAATGCTGGGCAAAGTTTGAATTGTAGCCCAAGAGAAGGTATTTGTCGTGAACGAAAACTTTGAAAACTGCTATTCAGTATAGTAGCATTTAAATCCATATAATAACGTTCTAAGTTTCCCCTCACAAAAGCGGCAGTCTTAACAAATTTTGTTAAGGCTGCCGCTTTGCTTTTAGCAACACACACACGGATACGATTTTATATTTTTGATCCGTAAATTGCAAGAACAAAAATCCAGCACCGTCCTATTTTCAAGCGATATTTACGGAAGCAAAGTTAAATTCTGAATTTGAAAGCATCTATCTTCAAATTATCTTATCAGCCCCCTTGTTTGAAATGTGTGTCCACGTAGGATAACAATTTTGTTAGAAGGTCTAAACTCGCCTCCTTTACCAAATCTATTTGTTCGGGCGTGATATTGTCAACATGAATACCGCAAGTACAAACGACGGTACAATAACATTTCTTTGCAAGAGTTTCTGCGAATAGTTTTGCAACGGCATCATCTTTGTGCCCAACTTTTGTAAGCACCGAAGATGTGACCCCGATTCCCTCCCCTGTAAGGCTCGGCCTCGCCACCGACATCACCACACTTCCTACGTGAGGAGTATCACCGCCATATACTGCAAGATTGTAATCGTTACCCAAATGAACAATATCACATACGAGCGAATATCCGTTAAACAACTTTGTTGTCATCATACCCGCAATGGCCTTCCATTCGTCTGAATACACTGATTTATTTTCGAATACCCCCGTCGGGAACCGACGAGGGTATTTTCAACCATAACAGATAGAAGGGATCTATTTTTTCCAGATATCTCCGTATTTTTCCATGACCTTGGCGACAAGTTCCTTAGAACCTTTTACCACCTTGGGGAAGATGTTCCTCGTATCTTTACCTTCCGGAAGTCTGTAATAAGGAATAGTTGCTCTGATCACTGCTTTGCCTGCACAGGTCCTACCAGCAGCTTTTGCTTCGGTTGGGATCATCGGCTCAAGGGGACTGCTCCAAGATTCCTTTGTAATGTCGATATCAGTCGTAGGTTCCACCCGGGTACTCAAAGCCCATATTACTTCTTCCAGATTAGACGGATCGATATCATCGTCTACGACTATAGAGAATTTGTTGATCAACCCGCCCTGCGGACACTGCCCGGCAATATGCGCTACCATGGAAGCATGCCCAGCAAATTGCTGTTTGATACTTGTGATAAGCATGGCACGCCCATCGGAACATTCCGGCGACCATACCGCCTTAACGCCGGGAACACCGGCTCTGATAAGAGCTGCCTTAACATTAGCCGCCCTCATAACAGAGAAGAGGAAGCTCATATCATTCGGCAACGGACCGGGAGGTGATGCGAGAAGAATGGGATCATTTCTGTAATACATCCCCGTAATTTTTACAAAATACTCTTTTCGAATACCGCCGCCATAGTAACCGGTAAATTCTCCGAAAGGTCCTTCCAGGCACGTATCGTCAGGATAAGCAAACCCCTCGAGAACTATCTCGGCTTCCGCTGGAACGGGAAGACCGGTTTTCGGAAGTTTTACAACAGGAACACGTTTACCAGTCAGAGCTCCGCACCAATTATACTCATCAACATTAATCGGAACATCAACGGAACCCATAAGGAAAAACAAAGGATGTGCGCCTACTACAAAGGCTACCGGACAAGGCTCGCCTTTATCCCAGTATTTTTTCCTGATGATTGCCCCATGATGGCCAGCGGCGATAAAATTGCCGACCCGGTTTTTATCATGTTGCATTACACGATAACATCCGCAGTTTACCCATCCGTTATCGGGATCCATATGTACTTGGAAATCTCCGGTCCCAATATATCGACCGCCATCTTCCTCATGGAAAATAGGCACCGGGATCTTATAGAGATCTACATCATCATCAAAAAACTTGTTTTCAAAGATGGGACCGTCTTCAACATACTCCATGGGGAAATTTTGCTGGCTTGTCTCCAATTCTCCGATCTTTTCCGCAATAGTATCGGCCAATTCAAGTTTTGTAAAATTACCTTTCAAGCCCAATACAGCCGCCATGGTCTCCGTGTTGTTCATGGATCCAGCCATTACGCGGAAACCTGGATCATAGCCTTCAAAGTTATCGAACAAGAGCGTAGGACCGTTTCGTAAAGAATTCTGGTCGATAATTCCGCCCAGAATATGCTCCAGCGGAACATTGTCCAACTTTTTCAGTTGTCCTATGGATTCCAACTTTTTGAGATGTTCTCGAAGATCATAAACTGACATAAAAGACCCTCCTTGTTTAAATTATTTTATTCAATCCGTAACAGGATATGTCATTTCCTGTTCGGTTTAAGCCTTGTAATTTACAGTACGATTTTTAATCTACACTCTGCCATGGTTTGAAATCTTTTGTTGATATACCGAACTGCATGAGTACTTTGCCAACGATGTGATTGACTTGTTCTTGCAGCGTCAACGAATTGTTATAAAACGTAAGCATCGGAGGAATTACCACACAACCGAGCTTCGAAGCCTCGTACATATTTCGCAAATGTAAAGTCCCCAGCGGCATTTCTCGAGGCACCAGTACGACCTTGCGCCTTTCCTTCATGCAAACGTCAACAGCCCGCAATATCAGATTATCGCTATATCCACTCACGATACCGGCCAACGACTTCATACTGCACGGGATGACTATGATCCCGTCGGTAATAAACGATCCGCTGGAGATCGATGCAGCCATATTGTGAGCATCATGCACGATATCGGCAAGGTCGAGCAGTTCTGTGAGATCCTTGTTGGTCTCCAATTTCCAGTTTATTTTTGCAGAATCGGATACAACGAGATGAACTTCGCAGTTTTCCACCATTTTTAGGGTTTTCAACAAACTATAGCTCATCTCGACACCCGTTGCACCAGTGACTCCGATCGTGATTCTCATAGGCCACGCTCCTTTTATTCCTTGCACTTTCAAAGCCAAAATACTATCATCTGCCTAAGAGCCTCAGGCCTTTCTTGCCATCTGGGCTTTAAATCAAAGGATCCAGCCCATAAAGTCATAGAATGGGTACAGCACGACTGCGAATAAGATCGGAACAAGAATAAAACTAACTATGCCTATCATCAGCAGATCTTTCTCTTCCCAGAGGTCATAAGACTGCCCCGCCACAAAAGCGACGTTTTGGTATGGGAAGAATGCTTGGAACATGAGCACGCAATAGCAAACCAGAGATATACATTTCCCGGAAACTCCCAGATTCGGCGCAATGGTAACTAGGATAGGAACCATGAGCGCCATACTGGTCGCTACACTGCCCATAACAATATGCAAGACTTCGATTGCAAAGCAGACAAGCAATAAACAGATCAGAGGGCTTGACGGAAGTGATGACGGTAATATCTTGCCTACGATCCATTTTGTAAATCCTGTTGAACCCAATGCGCCAAACGCCAGAACGCCCATTATCATAAATGTGGTAGGCCAAGAAATGGAATCCAGAGCATCTTTAAATGTCATAACTCCTATTATCGGCAAGCACATCAATCCAACTACAAGAAGAGTGGCATAACCTGCGGCGATCCCCGTCATTCCTCCTGTTGCCCATAAATCAATGGCAATGATGAACCAAATAATTGCTTTGATCTCCAGGACCGAGATATGCCCCATTTTTTTGCGCAAAGTCTCAACCTTTTCATAGTCGAAAGATGCTTCGCCTTTTTTAGGCATGTACATGAAATATATGATAAAGAAAAGAAGAAGATTGCCTGCAACGGCCATAGGGGAAACTTCTTTGAGCCACAACATATAATTTGTCTCAAATCCCCCAAGGGGAGCCAACATCGTATTAATGCTGAATCCGGTATAAAGCAATACGCCCGTGCTGCTCGTCAAAATGTTTATCATGAGAGCCAGCCGACGAACATTTCTGTTTTCTTTGTCAAGACCGGACAGAGTTGCTATCGACACCAAGAGTGGGAACAACAACGCCAACTTGGGGAGCGCAGTTGCCATACCGACAAGAGAGAAAATAAAGCTGATGACTAAAATCGAGAAGTTCAGCATCAACGGATTTTTAATTGAAAAAATCAGGCTGGCTAATCTGTTGCCCAGACCGGTTTTTTTCATTACCGGTGCGAACGCAAAACTTATGATAATGAACCATATCGTATCTTTTGTCCAATAGCTCAGCAAAGTATTTGCTGAGAGTTCGTCACGCATCAAAACAGTGACGATCCCTATCATAATTATGGAGGTACAACCTGGTGAAACTGCTTTTACAAGCCACATGCCGATAGTGAACACCACAACAGCCATGGCATGCTGGCCTGCCAAAGTCAATCCTTCGGGAGTAGGCATAAACCAAATTAGTGCCGCCAACACCCAAACTACAATTAACCAGAAATTTTTGTTTCTCAGAACCGATAGCTTTTTCGCGTCCGTTCGTTCGTTCATGATTAAGCAAAGTCTCCTTTCCCGACTTTTTACTATATTCTAAATCCCGGATGGATAGCATACAAACTCGTTGGCTAATCGTTTTCTTACGATTTGAAATCAATTTGATTAGCAAATGTTTATATATTTTTTAGTAAGAACTCTAGGTTTAGCTATCCAGCTCTTGAACAAAATAAAAACCACGCAGTAATTTCTGCGTGGAAGGTTTTAGCTGTATTTTGTCCCTTACAGTATAGTGTGAGAGAGCCTATCTATTTGAACTTCTGCTTTCTAGCTCTGCTTACACTGACCGGATGAACGCCTAAAAATTCTGCGATAATATTATCGTTAATTTCGAGGAATTCACCATTTGCGATATCTCGTAATTTTTTCTCCAGAAAATCTATTCTTTCCACAACTGTCTTCATGGACTGAATCTCAACTACGTTCAAGGCAAAATCAAACCTTTGGCAGGCCAATTGCAGAGTATGATACATCATATCTACATCATCATACAATACGCTCACAACCTCCTTTGTCTTAAACCCATAACACTCTGAATCCGTCAACGCTACGCAATTGATGATATTGGAGTCTCCATAAAAAGACTTGAGCCCCAATATCATGCCTTTACTATATATGCCTGTCCCGATCCTGATCCCATCTACTGTATTACGCTCAGACAACAAGATACCTTTATTAATGTACCAGATGTATTCATCGGGGCCATATGAAAGATAACATTGTCTGTGTTTGTTTATGAGTACTTTCTTGAAGGTCACTTTATCTATCAATTTGTTTAAAAACTGGATGTTAGTCATTACAAATAACTCCTGTATTGGCACTTCATGTCAGGGCTTTCATCAAAATATTACCAAATAGATTCTATCTTCTAACCCAATAAAATGCAAACACATCAGTTAATAATTTTATTAACTTGCGTCAATGTGAAGCGGCAAACTAAAACCGGACACTAATGGGGTAATAGCCAAACGGATGAATCATGACCAAACCAGTTGGACCAGGAAAGGCCGCAGCAGTATGTGCAGCCTTTTGGCGATGAAGCTAGCGGACTTCTGGGAGAGTTGATAGAAAATTGGCAGATAGTGTTCAGAGAACTGTAAATCTAGGAAAGAGAAGAAGATGAAGGGACGATCTTGAGCAGCTTTCAGGCAGGGGATAAGGCTGATAGAGGTTACGAATATCCACGACAGTGGCATCTTACCCTGTCTAGCAGTCATTTGGCTGGGATGAGTAAGAATGCCTTGCCCCTTTAGGGTTCTGGCTTTGATATTTTGCCGGAGGATTTTGCAAACGATTACTTGACACTATCGTACTTGGGTGTAAAGATTATGTGATACTTACACACCCACTTTGTATGTGCTAGACTATTTACCATGGGTAATATCCTTTCTGATTTCTACAATTGGCTTGAACACTTACTGTATATCAGATCAGGTGTTTTTTTGCTCAAGCTTTGGGCTAACCCGCATAGTGGGCAGTTGTGGCACGACCGCTACGCGGTCGTGCCACACAAAACAAACAGGAGACTGTGAGCGGCAGCCTCCTGTCTGTATGACCTTTGGTCCGATAGGACCAAGGTGAGCCTAAATGTTAGAACTCAGCAAGCGGTGCACATTTAT
>CANRJC010000035.1 GCA_947630795.1 uncultured Phascolarctobacterium sp.
GAATGCTTTGCCCTTTGTAGGGTTCTGACTTTGATATTTTGCCGGAGAATTTTGCCAACGATTACTTGACACTGTCACCAGCTCTTTCCTCGGGCCCTTCTCTCTTGTCACTCTTTGAGAAATAAGTTATAATGAAAAAATAAGCACACGACTTTGCAGAGGAGGCAGGGCTTCGTTCCGGCCGTTCTCGCGGAAGGATCATGAAAACATGGTAAGGCTCATCTGTCTTTTGCTGATATTGCTGGCTGCGGCCGCTCCCTGTTTGGCGGCGGTCTCTTTGATGCCGGTCCGCGACCTGCGGCCGGGGATGCAGGGCATAGGCAAGACGGTTATCAGCGGCGACAGCATCGAAGACTTCGAGGTGGAGATCGTGGGAGTGAGCGGTAGCGCCGCCGCCGGCTACAGCATCTTGGCCAAAGTCTCCGGATCTTTGATCGAAACAGCGGGAGGCGTAGCTCAGGGTATGAGCGGCAGCCCCGTTTATATCGACGGACGTCTGGTGGGGGCGGTGGCTTTCGGCCGCATCTTCAACGATCCACACTATTGTCTTTTGACCCCCATAGCCACCATGCTGCGGCTGTTGGACAGTCCCGAGAGCCGCAAAGAAAACGTGCGGCCTCCCAAGGCCAAGAAGCAAAAAGAAGAAGCAAAGGCTCCGCAGCTGTTGCCGAAAGGCACGGCCCTTTTGGCAGGCGGCTTCGAAGGCTACGGATTGGACTATCTGCAGGAAAGATTGGCTCCTTTGGGCTTGGCCGTGCTGGCCGGTGGCGGAGCCGGCAGCGATGTAGTTCCCATGAGCGAGGGCCCGCTGCAGCCCGGAAGCAGTTTGGCGGTCTCTGTCATGGAAGGCGACCTTACCTTGGGCGCCTTGGGCACAGTGACTTGGACCGATGAAGCGGGCCGTCTCCTTGCTTTCGGCCATCCCTTCATGCAAAACGGCGACAGCGATCTCTTCCTCAACAGAGCGTGGATAGTGGGCTGCATCCCCAATCTGTCCAGCAGTTATAAGATAGGCAACATCGGTCCCTGCGTGGGCCGCATCACTCAGGACAGAGCAGGGGGCGTGGCCGGGACCGTGGGCCGGCCGCCTAGTTCGGTGCCGGTGCATATCAGCGTGAGAGATCGAGATCGCTCTCAGGCCACCCAAAGCCGCTTGCGTATCGTGACGGACGAAAGGGTGTTCCCGGCGGCGTTGGATGCGGCGGTGGTGAACGTTGCCGCCAAGACCGTGGACCGCGGGGGCGGGGGCACGGCCTCCGTGGCCTTTGCCGTAGAAGGCAGAGCCGACGCAGGAGAAGCTCTTGTTTTACACCGCGACAACATGTTTTATGCTGCCAACGATCTTATGAAGGGCATGGAGCAGGAACTGTCGGAGACGGTGGATGTATTGATGAACAACAAGCTGGCCAAGGTGGACCTCACCGCCGTCAGCGTGAGCATAGATATTTATCGTGAGCCCCGCGTGGCCGAGATCGTGCGGGCCAAAGTGCGGCAAAACGAAGCGGCGCCCGGGGAAGAGATCCTTTTGGATGTCACCCTTAAGCCCTACCGAGGAGAAGAAAGGGAAGAGACAGTGGCTTTCACCGTGCCCAAAGAATATAAAGGCAAGCGGCTGGACTTGGCAGTGCGAGGCGGCAGCAGCATGGCTTGGGCTAGGCAGTTGTTGCGCAAGCAGCAGGAAGAGAGCATCCCCGACAGCGAGAAAAAAGACGTGGGCAAGACCTTGCAGGACTTCGTGAAAGAAGTGGAGAAGGCCGATAAAAACAATCAGCTCATCGTAGATATTTTGCCGTCGGCACCCAAGACCGGAGCAGGCGCTCCGTCCCCCGGGGGAGAAGCGGCCCTGCCGGGGCTTTTGGCCGGCAGCCCTTATAAGATCGCCAAAGAACTGACCTGCATCGTAGACGGAGAGACGCAGACGGTCGTGAAGATCAAAAAAGCCGATTGACACGGTTTTGCCATAAAGACGGTTTATAATCGAGATAACGGGAAAAGAAAGAAGGAGCAAAGGCATGGGCAAGAGATTCTTCGAAGCGGCGGGCAAAAAAATATTGCTGTTTTGCGCCGCCGCCGGCAGCTTGGCCCTGCTCTTTGCGGACACGATCAAAAGATTGAAAGACGCAGACAGCAAAGAGACCCTGCGGCAGATGGCCCTTTTAGGGGCGGACAGCCTCCCCATCGTGCTGATGACCATCCTCTGCACCGGCATGGTCTTTTCCGTGCAAACGGCGAAAGAATTCGTCCGCTTCGGGGCGTCAGGCACTGTAGGCGGCATAGTGGCCATCGCCATGGCCCGAGAACTGGTGCCCGTCTTGACGGGAGTGGTGGTGGCGGGCCGTATCGGTGCGGCCATCGCCGCCGAACTGGGCACCATGAAAGTTACGGAGCAGATCGACGCTCTGCGGGTGATGGCTGCCAACCCCGTAAGCTTTTTGGTGGTGCCCCGCTTCATCGCCATCGTGGTGATGATGCCCTTTTTGATCGTCTTTGCCAATTTCATAGGCGACATGGGAGGCTACATAGTGGCTCATTATTACGCCGGCATCAGCACCTTCACCTTTGTGGATTCCATCAAACGCTACGCAGAAGTGTACGATCTCGTGGGTGGCATGATCAAAAGTTCTTTCTTCGGGGCCATCATCGCCACCGTAGGCTGCTATAAAGGGCTGAACGCTCCCAACGGGGCCGAAGGGGTAGGCTTGGCCACCACCGCCAGCGTGGTCCTCTCCATCATCCTCATCTTTATCAGCAATTATTTTTTATCCATCGTCCTCTACGTATGATATATACAGAAAAAAGGTAAAGGCGGAACGGCTGTTATGGCAGAACCTTTCATCAAGATCCGCCGATTGAATATCACTTTCGGCGAAAAGACCGTCCTCAAGAACATGGATCTGGACGTATACCGGGGCGAAACATTGGCGGTCATCGGTCCCTCCGGCGCAGGGAAGAGCACGATCATCAAAGTGCTGACCGGTCTTTTGCCTCCCACCGGCGGCAGCGTGCTGATCGGCGGGCAGGAAACGGCGGGCTTGGACGAAGTCCGCTGGGACGAATTGAGAAAGAAGATGGGCGTAGTGTTCCAATATTCCGCTCTCTTCGATTTTCTCGACGTGGAAGGGAACGTGGCCTTCGGTCTTCGCCGCCACTTCAACTACAGTGAAGAAGAGATAGGGGAGAGGGTAGCCAAACTGCTGGACTTGGTGGGCATGCCGGGGACTCAAAAGCTGTGGCCTCAGGAATTATCAGGCGGCATGAAGAAGCGGGTAGGCTTGGCTCGTGCCTTGGCCATGGAGCCGGCCCTGCTTCTTTACGACGAGCCTACCAGCGGTCTGGACCCGGTGATGACCATGGCCATCTCCCGCCTCATCCGTAAAACTCAGCAACAGTTGCAGGTGACCAGCCTGCTGATCACCCACGATATGGCTTCGGTCTATTGCGCCGCCGACCGGGTGGCCCTTCTCTACGGCGGGCGCATCGTGGCTACCGGCACAGTAGACGAGATCAAAAACAGCGCCGATCCCTTGGTCCAAGCTTTTATCAACGGCAGGGACATGGGCAAGGAGGAAGAGCATGAGCAGCAATGAAGTGAAAGTGGGAGCCCTGACTCTGGGGGGAGTAGCCATTTTGGCCGGCATCATCAGTTTTATGGGAGCCTTTAATTTCGGTAGCGGCGGTTACGAAGTGAAGATAGCTTATCCTCAGGTGAGCGGCCTCATGCCCGGGCACATGGTGCGTTATGCCGGGGTGCAGGTAGGTAAGGTGAAGGACATCGCCATCCTCCCCGATCGAGTGGAAGTGACGGCCGAGATCGACGACAAATATAAGATCGCCGCCGGTTCTGCTTTCTCTATCGGCTCCGACGGTATCATGGGAGAAAAATTCGTCAGCATCACCCCGCCCAAAGCCAATAGCGGTGCCTATCTGCCTGCGGGCAGCAGGGTGCAGGGCCACGAAGGCGGAGGCATGGACGAATTCTTCGCCTCTTCCGGCGACGTGGTGTCGAAATTGAACGATGTAGCTCAATCGTTGGATTATATCTTGGGCGACAAAGAGGTGCAGCAGTCTTTGAAAGAAAGTTTGCTGGCTTTGAGCGAGATCAGCAAGAACATGAACACCTTCACTAAGGTGATGGCGGACGTGGCGGCGGCCAACAGAGACGAACTCGATCAAATGCTGAAGCAGCTGCAATCTATGACCGCCCGCATGAACGCAGTGGCGGGGCATTTGGAAAGTTTGGCGGCGGAAGCGGATAATAACGGGGCCACCGGCCGGAACTTGGCGGCGGTAGCGGAACATCTGGCCCGCACCAGCGGCAGGGTGGACAATGTGGCTAGAGTGCTGGAGAGCGTGGTGCAGGACCCCGAAACTTCCAAAGGTTTGAAGGAGACCTTGGTCAACGCCAAAGAAGCCAGCGCCAAGGCCAATCGTTTGTTGGGCACTCTCACCGACGCCAAGTTCAACGTGGACGTGGGGCGCAGCGTGAAAGGGAACGACTGGCGGGGAAATTTAGGCGTCACTTTGAGCCCCACTCCCGACAGCTACCTCTATTTGGGCGGCTACGACCTGGGGGCGACCAACAAAGTGGATGCTTATGTGGGCCAACGCTACGGCGGCTTAGATGTGAGCGCCGGTGCCATGCAGGGAGAGATGGGAGTAGGCCTGGGCTACAGCTTCGGCCCCGCCTTCAAAGTTTACAGCCAGCTCTACGACTTCGACGAGGCCAAGGTGAAAGTGGGAGGCGAGCTGCGCCTCACCGATAACGTGGCCCTCTATGGGGAGAGCACCGATGTGCGCAAGGGAAACAGGACCGACACCTACGTAGGTCTTCGCAGCAGTTTTTAAAAAGGAGAGGCCGGCAGGGAGCGAGGCTGCCCGTTGACATTTTTCCTTAAAAAAGATAGAATTTTTATACGACACAATGGTTCGGAAGGAAACGGAGGTTCGCCTTATGTCTAAGAATAAATTGCGCAAAGCCATGAGCTTGGCCGCCGCTGCGGTTGCTCTCGCCCTGTGCCAGAGTGCTTGGGCGGAGACCAAAGAATTGAGTTTGCAGGAGGCTATGGAGCGGGCCTTTGCTACCAACCCCTCTATTTCTATCGCCACCTATGCCCGCAATTCCGCTCGTGCCGGCTACAATGCGGCCCGAGAGAGCTACGGCATCAGCATCAGCGCAGAGCACCAGACCCGCAGGAGCGGCTACGACGACGATCGTTATGTGAGCAACTGGGAAGGCGGAACGTTGAAATTGACTAATGCCGGAAAACAGATAGGCAATTCTCATGCCAACGGTATCAGCGCATCCCTGCCCATTTACACCGGCGGTCAATTGGAAGGAGCTGCCCAAAGCGCCCGGGCCAATTATAAATATTCCGAGCAGGCCCTGCAACAATCGTACAATCAGTTGCGGGGAGACGTGGTGAACGGCTACTACGGCCTGATGCAGGCGGGGGACGCTCAAAGGCTGTGTCAAGAATCGGTGACCCGTTTGGCCGAGCATTTGAAAAATGTGCAGGCTCAATACGATGTGGGCGTAGTGGCCAAAGTGGATGTGTTGCGGTCGCAGGTGGAAGTGGCCAACGCTCAGCAGAGCCTGATCAAGGCAGAAAATGCCCGGGCCATTGCCGAAGCCAATCTCAATCGGTTGATTGGTCTGCCCATGAGCACGGAACTGAAACTTGTAGACAGCATGCAATACGTGCCCTACGACAACGATCTGCAATATTGTTTGGATTATGCCGCCATCCATCGGCCGGAGCTGGAGATGGCCCGGCAGAACGTGAATGCTGCCAAGGGCTCTTTGCGCAGCGCCATCAGCGGCCATATGCCCAAATTCTACGCATCTGCCAGCCAAAGCTGGAGCGACAGCAACTGGCCCGGCGATGAGAACGGTAACTGGGGCGTAGGTATCAGCGCCAGCATCACCATCTTCGATTCCGGCGTCACAACTTCTCGCATCCACGGGGCCGAGGCCGACTTGGACAGAGCCAAAGAGAGTCTGCGGGACACTCAGGATGCGGTGGACTTGGACGTGCGCACCAACTATCTGAATATGCGGGAAGCGGAGAAACGCATCTCCACCACAGAAGTGGCGGTGGAGCAGGCTCAGGAAGATTACCACATCGCTCAAGTACGCTACATGGCCGGCGTTGGCACCAACACCGATGTGCTGGATGCGCAAGTGGCTTTGGTGGACGCTCAGAACAACTATCTTACTGCCAAATACGATTATCAAACTTCCAAGACCGATCTGGAGACAGCCATCGGCGTGCCTATGACCATCCCCGTGAAGATGGCTTCCCCATATGAGGCTTCCGTCAACGCAGAGGGTGAAGAGAGCAAGACCGCTGCGGCCGAATAAATCTGCAACCTTATGCTGCTGCCGTCACGGAAAGTGGCGGCAGCTTTTGTCTTCTTTATAGAAGAAAAACAGGAGAATAAAAATGATCCGTAAGATCATCCGTATCGACGAAGAAAAGTGCAACGGCTGCGGGGCCTGCGCCTCTGCCTGTCAAGAAAAGGCTATCGCCCTGAAAGAGGGCAAGGCCCGACTCATCAGGGACGATTACTGCGACGGCTTGGGCAACTGTCTGCCTCAATGTCCCACCGGGGCTATAACCTTCGAAGAAAGAGAAGCCGCTCTCTTCGATGAAGAGGCGGTGAAGGAGAATATGAAGAAAGAAGCGGCGGGCTGTCTCGGTGCCCGACCCCAAAATATACGTCCCATAGCAATTAAAACTTTCGCTTGCGGCGCAGGAACAGAACCCTCTCAATTGAGGAACTGGCCGGTGCAGATAAAATTGGCTCCTTTGCAGGCCCCCTGCTTTGCGGGGGCGGAGCTTTTGCTCGCGGCGGACTGCACCGCTTATGCTTATGCTTCTTTCCACCGAGATTTTTTGGAGGGGAAGACCGCCCTCATCGGCTGCCCCAAGCTGGACGGCATAGATTACAGCGAAAAGTTGACAGAGCTCATCCGCCGCAACGAGCTGCGCAGCCTGACGGTGGTGAGGATGGAAGTGCCCTGTTGCGGCGGGTTGGAAGCAGCAGCGAAAAGGGCTCTCGCCGCTGCCGGCAAAAAGCTGCCGCTGGAAGTGATCACTGTCGCCATCGACGGGAAGATCTTGAAAGAGCAGTGAAAGACCATGAGCACAGAAGTCTATTTTTATCGCTACGCATCCCCCTTGGGGGGCATCACCTTGGCCGGAGACGGAGAAGCTCTCACGGGTCTGTGGTTCGAAGGGGGAAAATATTGCGGCGCCGATTTTGCCGCATGGTGGGAAGAAAAAGAATTGCCCCTCTTTCAAACAACGGTACATTGGCTGGACGAATATTTTTGCGGCAAAGAGCCCGCTTTCGTGCCGCCTCTCAGGCTGGAGGGCACGTCTTTTCAAAAGGCGGTATGGCAGCTCTTGCTTGCCGTTCCCTACGGCATCACCTGCACCTACGGCGACTTGGCAGTGCAACTGGCTCGGCAGAGAGGGCTGACCCGCATGGCGGCTCAGGCCGTAGGCGGGGCGGTGGGGCGTAATCCCATCGCCTTGATCGTCCCCTGTCATCGGGTCATCGGCGCCGACGGCAGCCTTATCGGCTACGCAGGGGGCCTCGAAAAAAAGCGCTATCTGCTGGAACTGGAAAGAAAAGGACGCAGATCCCACCGATAACTTCGCAAATAAAAAGTTCATAATGAAGATAAAACCGGAAGGGCACGGCAGCGTGCCCTTTTCTTTTATCCGAGACGAAAGAAAGGCGGCAACCTCGCCCTCCGCTCATTTGAAAAAAGTAAGAGTCACAGCACCCCTCTCATTTTGAAATGATTAAAAGTTCTTATGCCCCTCTAATTTTAAGATAAGTAAAGGTCCTCTCACCCTTCTCTTTTTGAAATGAGTAAAGGCGCTCGCACCTCTGTCATTCTGAAAACAGCCAAGGCCTCGCGGCCTCGGGCTTTTCGGAAAAGGCCGGCCTTCGCACAGAGCCGCTTTTTCGAAAAAAGGCGGCGATAAAAAAGTCGACGCGAAAGCGTAAATTCGTAAAGAAAATTACAGAG
>CANRJC010000036.1 GCA_947630795.1 uncultured Phascolarctobacterium sp.
GGGTTGCCGAATGGACTGTCCATAACTATAAGTTTTTAGAACCCCCACTAAAAGTGGGGGTTTTCTTCATACAAAAAAACTCCCTCTTCGCTTCGCGACGCTTGGCGGCGCCGCCTAAGCCTAAGAGGGAGTTCATTACAGACCGAACAGGAGGTCCTGTGTTTTCAAGAGCGCTTATTTCGCAGTCAGTGCTCTTTGGGTCTCTACCCGCACCAAACGGCCCCACTCTTCGTTAAGAGGATTCCAACGGCTGGTGAAGACCATCTCCAATTTTTTGTCGCAGTAGATGCGATGCTTATAAGCTTTGCCGGTGAGACCATTGTAGGCCACCACATTGCCCTTGATGTTCAGGAAGATGTAATCTTCTTCGTAGCCGTTCTCGCTCTGATCGTCGTCCATCTCCGTCAGTTCAAAGCCCAGCACCACATCTACGCCCGCATCTTTGGCGATCTTGGCCATATCGTCGGCATTAGGGAACTTCTCTTCGGAAGTATATTTAGCGATGGCGGCGTTCACCGCATCGTTGTCCCGCAGTTCGAAATCTTCCAAGGCTCTGGTCTTCAGCGCCTGCAACACGCCGGTGAAGAAGATGGGGCCGGCGTCTGCGTTCTCGGTGTTATTGTATAAGGGCAACAGCACCAGCGTGGCGGCCTCGCTTTTTCCGCTCAAAGGCAAAGTGAAAGCCAAGGCCATGAGGCCCAGCAACAAACTCTTCAAAAATTTTTTCATGTTCCTACCTCCCGACAGCGGCAAAATTTCTATGTAACCATTTTATCACAAAACCGCCGAAAAAACACGAAAATTTACGATTTTATCCCTTTGCCGTCCTCGCCTGCGCAAAAAGCGGAGCTCAATCCTCCAAGCCCAGACCGCTCAGCGCAACCTTAGCAGCCTGCTGCTCCGCTTCTTTTTTGCTTTTGCCGGAGCCACGGCCCAGCACTTTGCCGGCCAAGGCCACTTCGCAGCTGAAGATCTTCCTGTGCTCTGGACCGCTGGAGTCCACCAAGCGATAGCTGATATCTGCGTCACCGCCTCTTTGCAGATACTCCTGCAGGCGGGTCTTATGGTCGCTGCCGATGCCGGTGCAACACACGTGATCGATCTCTTTCTGCATCAGGCCCAATAGATATTTTTCCGCAGCAGCCAAGCCCTGATCCAAATAGATGGCTCCCAACACCGCTTCGAAGGCATCGGCCAAAATGGAAGGCCGCTCTCTGCCGCCGCTCAATTCTTCGCCTCGGCCCAACAGCAGCAACTCCCCTAACTTCATCTTTTTGGCGCAGTCGCACAATGAAGCTTCGCATACCAAATGAGCTCTCAATTTGGTCAGCTGCCCTTCCGTCAGGTCGGGGAACTTGCGGTACATATAAGTGGAGACCACCAGGCTCAACACCGAGTCGCCCAAAAATTCCACCCGCTCGCTGTGTTCAGCCCGCACCGCTCCCTTCAACTCGTGAGCGTAGGAAGTGTGAGTGAGGGCCATGTCCAGCAGGCTCAGGTCCTGCACGGTGACCCCCAAGCCCTCGCAGAAAGAGCGCAGCTCTCTTATTCTTTTTTCGTTCAGCATCGCGCCACCCTTAAAGAGAGAACTTCCGCAGCACGATGGAAGCGTTGTGGCCGCCGAACCCGAAGTTGTTGCTCATGGCCACTTTCACGTCGGCCTTGCGAGCTACATTAGGCACATAGTCCAAATCCATGCCCTCTTCTGTATCTACGTCTTTATAATTTATGGTGGGCGGCACTACGCCCCGCTCTATGGTCAAAGCGGTGGCTATGGCTTCTACGCCCCCGGCGGCTCCCAAAAGATGCCCCGTCATAGACTTGATGGAGCTCATCATCACTTTGTAGGCGTGTTCCCCGAAGATCTTCTTGGCGGCGATGGTCTCGTTAAGATCGTTGCGGTGGGTGCTGGTGCCGTGAGCATTGACATAATCTACATCACCGGGCGCCACTTTTGCGTCCTTAAGAGCCGCCTCCAAGCAGCGGGCCGCGATCTCGCCGGTAGGCTCCGGGGCAGTGATGTGATAGGCATCGCAGTTAGCGGCATAGCCGATGAGCTCCGCATAGATGTGGGCGCCCCGCCGCAAAGCATGATTCAATTCTTCCAGCACCAAAATGCCGGCGCCTTCCCCCAGTACGAAGCCGTCCCGTTTTTTGTCGAAGGGACAGCTGGCCTCCTGAGGATGCTCGTTATTGGTGGAGAGAGCCTTCATATTGGCAAAGCCCCCCACGGCCATGGGGTTCACCGCAGCCTCCGCCCCTCCGGCCAACATAACGTCCGCATCTCCGTACTGGATGCTACGAAAGGCATCGCCCACACAGTGAGTGCCGCTGGCGCAGGCGGTGACGATGGCGGTGTTGGGCCCTTTGAAGCCGTAGGCGATGGCGATCTGCCCTGCGCTCATGTTGGGGATATCCATGGGCACAAAGAAGGGGCTGATCTTGCTCGGACCCTTATCGTAAAATTTGATAGTCTGTTCCACGAAGGTGTTGATGCCGCCGATGCCGCTGCCCACACAGACTCCGCAGCGCAGGGCATCTTCCTTGCTCATGTCCAAGGCAGCATCGTCCAAGGCCAATTTAGCGGCGGCCACTGCCAACTGAGTGACCCTATCCATCCGCTTGCCTTCCTTCTTATCTCCGTAGAGACCGAAGTCGAACCCCTTCACCTCGCCGGCAATGGTGACTTTAAAGCCGGTGGTGTCGAATTGGGTGATATGATCTATGCCGGACTTGCCGGCAATGAGGCTGGCCCAGAATTCTTCCTTGCCGCTGCCTATGGGGGTTATGGGGCCGAGGCCCGTTATAACTACTCTACGATTGCTCACGCTTTTCACCTCATGTGCTTGAATTGTCCTTGTGACCGGCGGATAGAAGGCCCGCACGGCAGGATGTCTCTTGAAGCGTTCGTGCTTCTGCTCCCAAAGAACTGAACGGCACCGAAAGTTTCAACAAACATCCCTTTTATTACAGCCGGCGGGGGCTCTGCCCCCGCCTTTTGTCTGTAATAACTGCTCTCGGCATTACTCTTCCAACATGGCAACGGCATCGGCTACAGTGTGGATCTTCTCGGCCTTCTCGTCGGGGATTTCAACACCGAACTCCTCTTCGAAAGCCATGATCAGCTCTACGATGTCCAGAGAATCGGCGCCCAGATCGTCCACAAAGGCAGACTCCATCTTTACAGCGTCGGCATCAACACCCAGTTGCTCTACGGTGATAGCCTTTACTTTTTCGAAAGTGCTCATTAAGATTCACCTCCTTTTCCAGTGTGATAAGCATAAGCTGAACTACATTACCATACCGCCGTCCACGTGCAGGACCTGACCTGTGATATAAGAGGCGGCATCGCTGGCCAAAAACAAAGCGGCCTTGGCGATATCCTCGGTCTCGCCCAAACGTCCCAGAGGGATGGCGGCCAGCATGGCCGCAACCGTTTTTTCCGGCAGCACGGCGGTCATATTGGTCTTCACGAAACCGGGAGCGATGGCATTGGCGGTGATGCCCCGGGAAGCTGCTTCTTTGGCAACGGACTTGGTAAAGCCGATGATACCGGCCTTGGCGGCGGCGTAATTGGTCTGGCCCGCATTGCCGTTGACCCCCACTACGGAGCTGATGGAGATGATACGGCCGTACCGTTGTTTCATCATATATTTCAGCACCGCCTTGGTGCAATTGAAAACTCCCTTTAAATTGATGGCCAGCACCGCATCCCAGTCGCTTTCCTTCATCCGAAGCAGAAGGCCGTCCCGAGTGATGCCCGCATTGTTCACCAGGATATCGATATGCCCCATTTCTTTGGCCGCCTTTTCTACCATAGCGGCCACGGCCTCGGTATCGGAAACGTCTGTCTCCAGCACCAAAGCCCTGCGGCCCATGGCCCGCACTTTGTCGGCCACTTCCTCGGCATCTCGGGCGGGCCCGATGTAATTGATGATGATATCGGCGCCGGCTTCGGCAAAAGTCAAAGCCATAGTGCGGCCTATACCGCTGGAAGCGCCGGTGATCAGCGCTGTTCTTCCTTCCAGGTTCATTGTGCTGCCTCCTTTAAAACTGCAAGCGTCTTGGCTAAAGACGCAGAATCCTCTACGTTCAGCGCCTGAGCGCCCTTGGCGATCTTTCTGGTAAAACCGCTCAACACCCTCCCGGGCCCCACTTCCGCGAAGATATCTGCTCCCGCTTCCTGCATGTGGCGGACCGATTCTTCCCACAAGACGGGGCGGGCAGCCTGCTGGATCAAAAGTTCTTTGATCTCGGCCCCTCTTTTCACCGGCCTGGCAGTCACATTGGCGAAGACAGGAAAGCGGGCATCGGCCACTTCTATGGGTGCCAGTACCTCTTTCAACCTATCGGCGGCCGGCTGCATCAAAGTGCTGTGGAAGGGAGCGCTCACCGGCAACACTACTGCCCGTTTGGCCCCTGCTGCTTTCAGAGCTACCACTGCCGCATCTACCGCAGCACAGACTCCGGCGATCACCACCTGACCCGGGCAGTTGAAGTTGACTGCCTGCACGGCCAAACCCGAACTTGCTTCCGTCTCTTGGCAGATCTTTACGATCTTATCGTTATCAAGTCCCAAGACGGCAGCCATGCTGCCCTCCCCTACCGGCACGGCTTCCTGCATGAACCGGCCCCTCTGTCGCACGATGCGCACCGCATCGGCAAATTTAAGAGAACCGGCGCACACCAAGGCGCTGTATTCTCCCAGGCTGTGACCGGCGGCCACTTGGCAATCTACGCCCTCTTGGCGCAACACGGCGGCGCAGGCACAGCTGACAGTCAAGATAGCAGGCTGAGTATTATAGGTGAGCCTCAATTCTTCTTCCGGCCCTTCAAAGCACAGCTTGCTCAGGTTGAAGCCCAAGGCTTCATCGGCCTCGGCGAAGATATCTCTCACTACTCGATATTCGTCGTACAAGGCTTTGCCCATGCCTACGCTTTGAGAGCCCTGCCCGGGGAAAACGAATGCCAGTTTAGTCATAAAATTTGCCTTTCCGGGGCCTTGCACCCCCTCAGCTTCCGCCATAAACGGCTCATTTGGCCCAGCGCAAAACTATGGCCGCCCAGGTGAGGCCGGCGCCAAAACCGCACAGCAACAACTTGTCGCCTTTTTTTAAAACGCCGGCGTCCTGAGCTTCCCGCAGGGCGATAGGTATGGACGCAGCCGATGTGTTGGCGTATTTATCCACGTCCACCCACACTTTCTCCATGGGGATGCGCAGGCGTTTGGCCGCGACGGTGATAATGCGCAGATTGGCCTGATGGGAAAAAAGCAGATCCAGTTCTTCCGGCTTCATCCCGGCCTTCTCCAAGGCCCGAAGAGAAGTACGTCCCAATATCTTGATGGCGAACTTGAACACTTCTCTGCCGTTCATATGGATGGTGTGCTGGTTGGCTGCCACGGTGGCTGCCGAAGCGGGACGGCGGCTGCCTCCGGCCGGTTGATAGAGGTGATAGGCGCCGCTGCCGTCAGAGCCCAAGTCGATGCCCAGCACGCCCAGCCCCTCATCCACTGCGCCCACTACCGCCGCTCCGGCGCCGTCTCCGAAGAGGACGCAGGTGTTGCGGTCCTGCCAATTCATGATGCGGGAAAGGGTCTCGGCCCCGATGATGAGTATCTTGTCATATAAGCCGTTTTGAATCATTTGGCTGGCTACGGCCAAGCTGTATACGAAACCGCTGCAGCCGGCCCCCAGATCGAAGGCCGCCGCTTTGACAGCCCCCAGCCGCTCCTGCACCAAACAGGCCACAGAGGGAAAGGCGTGGTCGGGAGAAGCGGTGGCGCAGATAACCAGATCCAGTTCTTCGGCTTTTACCCTCGCGTCGTCGAGAGCGGCGACTGCCGCCTTAAAGGCCAGATCGCTGGTGGCCTCATCTTTCGCAGCGATGTGGCGCTGCCTGATGCCGGTGCGTTCGGTTATCCAAGCATCGCTGGTGTCCACCATCTTTTCCAAATCATTGTTCGTCAGTATTTTTTCCGGCACATAGGAACCGATGCCCAAAATACCAACAGCTCTGGTCATAGACTTATCCTCGCTTTATCAAGATAATGAGCTGCTGCTCATGGCCGTCCCCTCGCCTTTGTCGTCTAAGGAAACGATGATGAACTTAGCTCTGAAAACTTCTTCGTTATTGTGCTTGATGAAGACCCAGATGAAAAACTTGTCGCCCCTTCTCTTCACCACTTCCGCTTTGGCTACCAAAACGGCGCCGGCGTACACCGGAGCCTTGTACTTGACATTGCCAACGCCGGTGAGGGCCGCTCTGGCGTCGACCACGGCCAAAGCAAGGGTGTTGGCCATGGCGAACATATAAAAGCCTCGGGCCACTCCGGTCTTGTCAAGCACCATCTGGGGGCTGATGGTGAGGGTGGAGATGCCGCTCTTATTCAACTCCAGATCCAACAGCTCGCCCACAATATCTTTGCTGTCGATGGCCCGCACTTTATTTTGGGCCGCCTCTGCCATGTTGCGTGTGCGTACCCGCAGTTCCGGTATCTTCAAAACGCTTCTGTCCAAACGAATGGTCTGGACGCTGACATGCAGTTCTTCCGCCAGTTGCTCATCGGTGCAAAAGGGATTATTCTGCAACAGTGCCTTCAGTTCCTGATGGCGCATCGTTTTTTGCGACGCTTGCATATCATCCCTCCTTTAGCACCTGCTCATAATATCTGAAACTATTATAAGAGCAAAAAGAGTTTTTGGCAAGCGCTCTTGCAAAAAATTCACAATTTAACTGTTGGACCGGGCGCGGGAGCGGGCGAAAAAGGCAGAAAAAATAAATGCCGGCGCCGGGCAGTCTGAACTGCCGACCGCTGACATTTATCTTGGGTCTCAACTTATTCGGCCTTGGCTACTACCTGTTTGCCATCGTAATAGCCGCATTCGGGACATACCCGATGGGGCAGCTTCCACTCATGACACTGAGGACATTTCACCATGCCGGGTACAGTCAACTTCCAATTGGCCCGCCGCATATCTCTGCGAGCTTTGGAAAGTTTTCTTTTCGGTACTGCCATTTGTTTTGCACCTCCTAGTTCTGCTAGCTTATCTGTCGGTAAAAGCCGCAAGAGCGGCCAAACGAGGGTCTATGCTCTGCCTTGAACAGTCGCAGGCGGTCACGTTCAGATCGGTGCCGCAATTGGGGCAGAGCCCCTTGCAATCTTCTTTGCACAAGGCCCTGAGAGGTTCTGCCAAAAGAAGAGCCTCCCGCAACGGACCGGTGAGATCCAGTACGTCGCTGTCGTAAGTGAGGACGCTCTCTCCTCGGGGAGCAACCGCCGCAGGATAGTAGTGCTCCTGCACACGGCAACTGCTCTCGACGACGAAGTCGCACAAACAGCGAGCGCAGGTGCGCTTCACTTTTGCCCGCAACTTCGCCTCCAGCAACAACTGGCCGCCGACATTGACGATGCGTCCGTCGCAGCGGATGCTGCCTTGCACCGCCAATTCGCTGCTGTCCAGTTCCAATTCCTCGGGCTGCAGATCCAAGGCCAATTCCTTGGTCTTGGCGAGGGCGGCCCGCAATCCGGCAACACTTACTTTTAGCATATCGCACTAATCGTTACAATTATAGCGGGCGGCGCCGCCTTTGTCAAGGGAAATTCGCCGCGATGCGGCTTTGCCGACAGTGTCAAGTAATCGTTGGCAAAATTCTCCGGCAAAATATCAAAGTCAGAACCCTACAAAGGGCAAAGCATTC
>CANRJC010000037.1 GCA_947630795.1 uncultured Phascolarctobacterium sp.
ATATTTTGCATGATCGGGGAAGGGGAAAACCCTTCCCTTTATTTTATTGAGCTTGCCAACGAAAATTATACACTAACACTAACTTTTCACTTCAATAAAACGGCTCTGCATCTTATTTGTCGCTCACGGCTTCAGTGCCAAATATCAATAAACTTTATTTCTACAAATTGCAATTACATCTCAGCCGCTCAATAATCGAGCCTTGATAATTGAACATTCTCGGAATTCTCCTAATACGATGACCTGCTCTTTGAAGTTCCTTGAGTACACTAGAACGCAATTCAAACAGCCAAACAAGCTTATGCATTTTTCGAAGAAAGTCTTGTCGATCCGTGCTCCCAAAGAGCATCTACAATGGCTTTATCTTTGCGAGAGAACAAGCCTTAGTCGCAGCGGCATTGAGATCATATCAGTCCCGCCGATTATTGGCCAAATAAGAGAACCTGTCTCGGTTCACAAAGCTTTCTTGTCCCCCAAAAATTTTTCGTAGACGCAACGACCGGCTATTTCCTCTCCCACAATCCGTCGACTCTCTAGGCAAACCACAGTTCCCCGAAAAAGCATTCCTACTTAGAAAAGCTGGGAGTTTGATTCGCAAAAAAAAGAAGAAGCCGATTCGTTCTGTCAAAATCAGATATACTTAGCACTTCACAATTCTAAAAAACAAAATATTATCTCCGTTTCTGTCTCCCGACACTGTTCTCTCCCACGGCATATACTTTGCAGGTCGAGAGGCAGCTCCCATTCGTAACTATGCTCAAATCTTCAATAGGGCAGGCTTAAATTTTCCTACTGTCGATAAAAAGATGCTGAAATTTTATACAAATGACGGCTTCCCTTCGCTGTCAGCAGTGTTTTTACTAAATATCTTTTGGTAGTGTCAAGATTTATGCGCAAATTTTTCATTCCCATTCTCCGGTAGAATATATCACTTGATTACATCATGACCACCCCTAAGAGGGGTGGTCTGACTTGCGGCCTATACGGCCATAAGAGAAACCAGCGCCTAAATGACGTTGGCTTTCACTTTGTTCAACCCATGGTGGTATGACTACTTGCTACCCTTAAAAGGGTCTGTGTATTCTTTACGACTCAGACTATCCTCAATTTGATCTTGTTTCTCCTGTTCCCGGATATATTTTTGTACTGTGGCCGTGTTAAGTCCTACTGTACTTACTGTAGCCCAAAAGTTCCTGTTTCCAAATTTGTACTTCAAATTTGCATGCCTTTCAAAGATCATCATTGAGCTTTTTCCCTTTAGGTATCCCATGATTTGCGATACACTGTATTTTGGCGGGATACTTACCGGCAGGTGTACATGATCCGGCATCATGTGTCCCTCAATGATTTCTATTCCCTTCCACTTGCACAAGTCTTTTATAATCTTCTGGATATATATCCTCAGTTGATTATAAATAATTTTCCTCCTGTACTTGGGTGTAAAGATTATGTGATACTTGCACACCCACTTTGTGTGTGCTAAACTGTTTGCCATAGGAAACATCCTTTCTGATTTTACAGTTGGCTTGAACACTTACAGTATATCAGATCGGGTGTTTCTTTGCTTAAGCTTTAATCTCACCCGCATAGCGGGCGGGTTTTGAACGCCCGCTGCGCGGTCGTTCCGACGCTAAAGCACTAATACAAGAGGGACGCTTATGCGTCCCCCGGTAAAGTCTATTGTTTTGCAATCGAAATTGAGGTAATAAATCTTTAGAAAAAGAACGTCAAATGGGTCCACAGAGAACCGCCGTCTTCATCGCCGTTCTTCTTTCCCTCTAATTCCGTCCAATCAATAAAAGCCATTATATTTTTGGCAACAGTATACTCTGCGCCGACAGCGTAGCCTGAGAAGCCATTTCTCAAGAATCTGTTCTCAAAGCTGTTATCTTCCCCGTTTACGATGATAGTGCTGCCGGCCATGTTGTAATACCTGGCAAATGCACCCCAACTTCCAGGTCTATTAGCTTTAGCGCCCTTATATTTCAACATTCCAATTATACCCTGATCGTGTCCGTCCCGATCGTCCTCGCTAGCCTTTAACCACACTCCTTCAAATGTCAAATGCTTCACAACCGGCACCCAAACAACGGCACCAAGAATACTGTTGTCATGGCAACCATTTTCCATAGCAGCTGTTCTTTGATTCTTTACATCAACATAGGAAAGAGAAGCATAAGCCGCACCGATCTTGGCTCGTATGTAAGCCCGCCAAAATTCTTCTCCCCTAGGATCAATGCCACTCATACGAGGGTTTGCAAGTTTGCCGTACATGCCGATCAGTTTGATATCCTTGCCGTAAGAAAATTTGATGAAATCAGCACGATCGCCGTATACCTGACCGTGCGTGCCGAACCAATGCTGCTGATTTCGGCCGGCCTCAACGTCGAGCCCACCGAGCCTACCGTTCACATAGGCGCGTTCGAACCAAGTATCCTCATCGCCGGTGTAAGAATGAGCCAAATCTTGCTCATTATCGATCATACCGGTGTAAGTCCAATCGTCGTTCACTTGACCTTTGAAGAATAAACGGGAACGAATACGACTCCAGGAAGCAGTGCGCTTGCCGTTTGTATGATGGCCGTGAAAGCTGTTATAATGAAAACGAGCCAAGCCGGTGATTTTTACAGCATCGGCATTCTTCTCTATATTGGCGACACGCACGCCCAAAGCGTCCAACTCATCGGCAAATTCTGCAGCCAGCTTATCCACATTAGCTCCGTTAGCCATAGCGCGAGCCACCATCTGAGCCATCTCATAACGAGTTATCAACTTTTTGCCGCCAAAAGTTCCATCCCCGTAACCTTCGATAACACCGGCTGCCACTAATTTCTTGATGCTACCATAAGCCCAATGGCGGGCAGGTACATCACTGAAGGGATTAGCGGCATGAGCACTGGCAGTGATACCCAGAGCCATAGCCACGGCGAAGATAAAAGACTTTTTCATTTTGCACTTCTCCTCAGGCACATAATGACCTGTATCATCCCTCGAAGCTCTCGGTCCCCATATGAGCATCTCCATCTTCTCAACATATCGCCCGATAGCGCTCGAATTTTAAAACTGTCAAAAAGCCCAAGTGTTCAACTAACCTCTATGCTAAAAACCAGGGTTGTAAATAAAAATCTTAGGGTTGGATGTCCCAAACTTATTCCGACACTCCCCCCTTATTTTATACTACTAGGAATATTATAACATAAGTATCCTTTTGGGAGCAATCAAATTTTTCACATTGGTCATCGACGGTGTGCGCCTAAAAAACTAAACTACCATGTTGAGCTGCTAAGTCAAATGCTTTTCCCTTTTGTCCATAACCTGCCTAAAAAGCCCTTTTCGTCTGCATACACTAAGGTAAAAGATGAAGCCGACGCCCCAAGCCACCGTGGAAGTGAAGGACCAGTTGCGGATCTGCTCCTTGGCGTCCTTCAAGCCCATCAAGTTGTTGACAACCCAGAAATAGCTGTCGTTGAAGTAGCTGAAGAAGAGAGAGCCGATGCACGCGGCGAAAGCACCTAACATCATGTTGGCCCCGGCTGCTTGCAAAATGGGGGCGCAGATGCCGGCTGCGGTGATCATGGCTACAGTGCCCGAGCCTTGCACGAAACGCACCAAAGTGGCGATGATGAAGGGCAGCACGATGAGGGGGATGGCAGTGCCGGCCAAAAGCTGCGCCACATAGTTGCCGGTGCCGCTGTCTTTCAAGATCTGACCCAGGGCACCGCCGCCGCCGGTAACGAGGATGATGATGCCCGCCGATCTTATCCCCACTTCCATCTCGCTGATGGCGGTCTTACGGTCAAGATCGCGGCCCAGCACGAAGAGGGCTAAGAGGAGGCCGATGCCCACGGCGATGATGGGGTTGCCCAAGAAGGTGATAGCGGTCTTTAGAGCGCCGGTCATCTTCAGTGCAGCGGCGATATTGTTCAAAAGGATGAGGATGATGGGCACCAAAAGCGGCAGGAAACTGTCAAAGCCGGAAGGCAATTCTCTTGAAGGAGCAAGTTGGCTGTCGCTCTCCAACACTTCTATCTTAGCGGGCCTCTCCCAGCCTTCTTCGTTATCCGCCGGCAATTGATAGAGCCTCTGCCCCAACCATTGGGCATAGATGGTGGAAACGATGGCCATGGGGATGGCGATCACGATGCCCCACAAAATGAAGCTGCCTACATCCACACCGAAGGTCCCCACTACGCCCAAAGGACCGGGAGTGGGCGGGATCACCGAGTGAGTTATCACCAGACCGGCTGCCAAAGGCGTAGCTATGGCCACGATGGAGCGGCGGGTCTTTTTGGAGATGGCCTTGGCGATGGGGCTCACCACAACGAAGCCCGAGTCGCAGAAAATGGGGATGGACACGATAAAACCGGTGAGAGCCATGGCCCAGTGTTCGTTTTTCTTGCCGAACAGCTTGATGAAGGTGAGGGCCATCCTCTCTGCGGCGCCGGTCTTGTCGAAGATCTGGCCCATCATCACGCCGAAGCCGATAATGATGCCGATACTGCCCAAGGTGCCGCCGAAACCGTTGATGATGGAACCGGGGATCTTAACAGGGTCCATGCCGCCCAAAAGGCCGATGATGACGGCGGCGATGATGAGGCCCAAGAAGGCGTGCACCTTCGTCTTTAAGATCAAGAAGATCAAAACGACGATACCTATCAACAATGCGATTATCATGCTCGATCCGCCCATTATTCACAACTCCCTTCGTTGATGTTTTATTTTAAAAATAGCGGAGGCAAAATTTGTCGAGCTTTTCTGCCGGCCTCTCAGCCTTGCAAGAAAGCCGGGGCGTATTTCACCGCTAAGCGCACTGCTTCCTTCATGCTCACGGCGCTGGCTATGCCTTTGCCTGCGATGTCGAAGGCGGTGCCGTGATCCACTGAAGTCCGCAAGATGGGCATGCCCGCGGTGATGGCTATGGTGCGCTCGAAGTCCAGCGTTTTGGTGGCGATGTGACCTTGGTCATGATAGAGGCTCAGCACGCTGTTGTATTTGCCGTGCAGGGCCTGAGAGAAGACGGAGTCCGCTCCGATGGGCCCTACCACTTTATAGCCTCTCTTTTGCAGTTCTTCTACCGCCGGATACACTGCCTTCACTTCTTCGTCGCCGAAGAGACCGTGCTCGCCGCTGTGAGGATTGAGGCCGGCCACCGCCATGGTCCCTTCGGTCACGCCCAATTTTTTCAACGCTTCGGTGCAGCGGATCACATAGTCGATGATCCTCTCCTTCGTCACCATATCGCAGGCTTTACGTAAAGATACGTGGCGAGTGAGGAAGAACACCCGCAAATTATTCACTTCAAAAAGAGTGAGAGGGTCGGCGGTGCCGGTGAGGGCCCCGAAGATCTCCGTGTGGCCGATGAAATTCACGCCGCCCATTTTCAACGATTCTTTATTGATGGGCGTGGTAGACACGGCGTCCACCAAACGAGCGTTGGCCAGTTCGATGCTCTTGGCGATATATTCGTAGGCCGCTTTGCCGCACATGCCGCTCACTTCGCCCACTTTGAACCGCTCCATATCCACGTTGTCCAGATCGATCAGGTTCAGCACCCCGGCATCGTAGCGGCCCTCTTTGGGTTCTTTCACCGTGACGATCTCCAGCTTCGGGCTGCCGGGATACTTCATAGCCTGCTCCATCACTTTTTTGCTGCCGATGACGATGCAGCGGGCCGTACGCTGTATCTCTTCATCGTCCACCGTTTTCAATACGATCTCCGGTCCGATGCCGGCGGGATCACCCATGGGAATGGCGATCAAAGGTCTCATATTTTTTCAACTCCCTTTTATTTTTTAAGTGTTCTTACAAATGAGCCAACAAATAATCGGTGCAGGTCACCATGGCGTTCTCGCTGCCCACCATGCCGCCCTTGCTGATAAAGGCCTTGCCGGCCAATTTGCCGCCGATGGCTATACCGTAACCGGCCAGAGGCAGCACTTCGTCCATCAAGCGAAGGCCGACGGTGCCGGCGGCGCTGTGGATGGCTGCTGTGATATCGCCGCCGGTGGAATAAATGCCGCCGATCTCGGGGCAGGCCTCCAGCACGGTCAGAGCCACCTCGGCAAAAGCATCGTTGATGAGGCCGGACACTCCCTCGGCATCGAGGCCGTATTTTTTCATGTAAGGTCCAAAAGAGATGCGCTTTTGGGGATCGATGCCGCTGCCTATCACCGCCAGTATGTTGTTTTCTTCCCGGCGGGCGATCAATTCTTCCGTGAGCCTCCTAAGTTCGTTTTCCCGTGCTTTTTGACTTTCCAAGACGGCGGCGGCGTCCAAATAGACGGCGGTGACGGGCCTCTCTTTTAAAAGCAGCAAAGTTTGAGTCCCGGCCACTCCGTTCACGGAGCCGATGGCGCAGAGGATCTTTCCTCCCGGCACTTCCGGCTTATCGCCGGGCAAAAGCTCTTTCCCCAAATAAGCGGTGAAAGGACCCGGGTCTACGCTCACGGTCTTGATGCCTGAGGCGGCCACTGCCTTGGCCACGGTCTGCAGATCTTCTTCGCTGATGCTGTCCACCAAAATGATGCGGGCGCCTTCTTGTTTTTTGGCGGCGATGGTCTTCGCCAGTTCTTCGACACCGTCGTGTACTCGATCAAGATGTATGGGAAGAACTTTATATTTCGATTGCGCCCTAAAAAGAGCCAAAGCGTCGGTGGTGGTAATGGGGCACTTAGGGTCGGCAGCAGCTTCCGTGCGGCGCAAAGGCACGCCGTTCACCAAAAGGTGGCTGCCCACGATGGCCCGGCCTGAACTGGGGAAGCAGGGCACGCACACCGCTATGTATTCGGCCCCTAAAGTATCCAAAAAAGCGTCGGTCTCGCTGCCCAAGTTGCCCCGCAAAGTGCTGTCGATCCTTTTGGCGTAGAAATAAGCGCCTTGATCGGCGAGAGCGGCGAGAGCCTGCTGCACCCGCCCGTAAGCTTCAGCCGGGCTGACGGAGCGGCTCTCCGTGGGATAGATGAGGCAGTCGCACTTGCCGATGGAAGCAGCCCTGTCCAGAGCCGCATTCAGCAAGGTAAGAGTATCGAAACCGTTTTTCTTCAAAAGTACGCCGGTGGCATTTACTCATGTGAGATAAAGAAGTAAAAGAAGTGTAAAAAATTTTGCCGTTCCCTGTCCGGCTGACTGCCGGACGGGTCGG
>CANRJC010000038.1 GCA_947630795.1 uncultured Phascolarctobacterium sp.
CGCGTGGCCCATGTACTCCTGCACGTCCTTCAATGTCGCGCCGCCGTTCAGGAGAAGGCTTGCGCAACTGTGGCGTAGCTCGTGGAAGCGTATGTGCGGCAGACCGTTATTCTTGAGGAGCCGCGCAAAGTGCTTTGATACGTAATCCGGTTCAAAGGGCGTTCCGTCGGGCCATTTGAAGATATAGTCGCTCTCCACGTAGCTCTTGCCGCAAAGGCGCCGGTTTTCTTCCTCGGCGGTCTTTGCGGCCTCGAATATCTCCAGCGCCTCCGGCGTCAGAGGGAAGGAACGACGGCTGGAGCTGTTCTTGGTCTTGTCCTTCTCCACCTTTTTCGTCACCTTGGTGACGGTGTGGCGGATGGTGAGGCGTCCAGCATCAAAGTCCACGCTGTCCCATTTGAGGCCCAGCGCCTCGCTCCGGCGCAATCCGTAGAGGGCAGTTATCCGAATGAGCGGATAGAGCGGGTCGCCCTTGGCGGCGTCAAAAAGGGTCTTGAGCTGTGCGGCGCTGTAAAAGGTGGATTCAAAGCGCTCCATTTTGGGAAGCTCCACCAACGCGCAGGGGTTGGAGGGTATAAGCTCGGCCTTGACCGCCTCGTTCAGCGTCTGGTTGAGGATATTCTTGTACCGCCGCAGGGACGCGGGCGAGACGCCTCCGCCGCCGTCCCTGCGGCCGTGTTCGGCCTTCTCGTCGAAATACGCTTGCAGGAGCTTCACGGTCACGTCGCCGAGCTTAGTTTTTCGTTCCTCAAAGTACGGGATAACCTGCCCGTTGGCGCTTTGCTCGTAGCCTTGATATGTCACCTCATCCACTTTCCGACGGGCAATTTTCGGCCAGTCACGTATGTAGTCAGCTAAGAGCGTGTCGCACTTCGGGGCTGGTGGTGCAACCTCGTACTGTGTGAGGGTGTCCCGCAGGAGCTTTTCGGCGCGGCGCTTGTTCCCCTTTACATCGAGGCCGGTGGCTATCCACTTTTGCTTGCGTTTGCCGTTTTCTATGAGATTGAGAACAATGTAGAATTTATCGTTTTTAACTTGCAGGCTTCCTGTCATGGTGAACTCCTTCCTTTGACAGCGTAGATTTGCCTGCCGTTACGGTTTTACAACTGTATATCTTGCCGATTGCGCGTAGTCGATGAGGCAGACTTTTGGAATGATGATTTTCCGCCCTATGCGTCTGCTTCCTATGGCGTGCTCTTCAATCAGCTTGTAGACGGTGTTCTTTCCGATGCCGAGGGCCTTTGCCACGTCGGCGGGGGTGAGAATATCCGAGTATTCGTTAAACATCGTGACGCCCCCTTAAAACGGAATCTCCGTGTCATCAGGGAGCATTTCTGTCACGTCGGTGATTCTGCGCCGGAACGCGTTCCACGTCTCCGGCTCGTCAATCTGGACGTTGGGGTATTGCTTCTCAATTGGAATGTTGCTGACGATGTAGACGGTGGTGTAACATGCCACTCTATCGTTATACCGGCACGGGAGCATAATGGGGTAGCCGTCAAGATACTTGAGCATGTCCTTTGTGGGAAGGTCGCTTCTGAACTCGTCGAAGAGCATCACCGGCTGGCCCCGGTAGCCGTCGAAGGGGTGGGCGTAATTCGTCACTTGATAGACATTCTCGTAACCGTGGGTTTCCATGACGCTCCGGGTCTTTCCTACGCCGGTTTGTCCCCAGATGTAATGTACCGTGAGCTTTCGGAATTGCTTGCGGTATTGGCTCTCTAAAAGCGTCTGACGGGTGGCGTCCATATTGCGGATGTGGTTCATACATGAGGGATATGCGCGAATGATCTCCGCGTTATCCGCGCCGGCCTCTATCATAGCCAAAACTTCCTCTGACTGTTTCCGGCGCTTGTCCGGCTCTTCCGGGAGGCCACCGGATTCCTCGAAGGTGTCCGGGAGGTTCGTCTTGTGCTTCGCGTCCTCGGCCCACTTGCCCTCCTTGCGTATGTAGTCCCGATTCTCCCGATGGCTCCCTTTTGCCGCATCGATGTGCGCGCCGTGAAAGCGGCGCTGGACGGTGGAGAACTCCACGGCGTTTGTGAAGGCCATGTAGACGTGGGTGTGATACGTCTTTTGCTCTCCTATCTCGTCACACATACACCAGTAGACGAGGCCGGAGAAGCCGGAGAGAGTTGTCTTGATGACCTCATGGGTGAAGCCGTGCTCCACGGGGTTATTGAAGGTCAGCTGATACTTGCGATATGCTGTTGTACGCGCCATTGAATACTCCTTTTCTTCGATTCTAAAGCGTTGACATCACCAAACACTCACATACGAACCGCGCAATTCTTACTCATCTCACTATGGCGCGTAACTTTATCATTATCAAAAAACGGTGATGTACACAAATTACATCGTTGCACGGGGTAATACTTACCCGTGCAACTTATTTTTCCTTGTCGATTTCCGCCTTGACCACGGCTATACCTTCGGAGGCAAACGCCTGAAGCTGTTCAGGCGTCAAGTTGCGCATGGTATTGAAAACAACTTTGGAATTTTCGTAGGCGTTAAGGCGTTGAACGACCATTTGTAAACAGGCCGTAGCATCGTTTTGAATGCCGTTCTCGACCATAAAGGCCTTGATACGGGCATATACCTCATCGGAAACCGTCAGGTTGATTCTGTGCTTTGTGGATGGCATTTAGTTCATCTCCTTCTAACGTTTTCCCTATCATAGCACATAATACGGATGGGGTCAAGGAGTACTTTTACGTAACTCCGGGCTTTCTGCGGGGGCTGCACCCCCTGTGGGGGCCGGTGCTAATCGGGGGTGCGTGCGTGCCCCAGCGTAGCCATGGCGGACTGTCAGGCCTTGCGGGGGACGGCCCGACAGTCCGCCATGGCTTGTATTTGCGCCCTACGGGGGGCTGGTGCGTAACCGTAACGACTGGCTTCTAACGCAGTTCTAACAATTTTGTTTTTCTAACGTTCCCGCAAATCTGCGGGATTTTTTGGAGAACGCTGAAAACCCTTGTGCGGCAAGGGATTTGAAGTGACCACAGGGGAACGGGAGTGACGCGGAGGGGCGAACCGAAATTGATTCGTAATCATGAGGTCGCGAGTTCGAATCTCGCATCCAGCTCCAATACCCGCCGGATTTCCTGAGAAAATCGGGAAATCCGGTACTTTTTTGGCTGGTTTGGTTGACGCTGATGTTTTTCTGACCCACTTCTGACCCCAACGGGAATCTGGAGCGGAAAGGACGGGATAGCATAAAGCCGTGGGAGTTTGTGTCCCGCGGCCTTTTTTTAGATAAGGCTACGTAAATTTTGCTCATACATTCGCCCCAATCAGCTTGCCCATGGTGGCCGCGGCTTCTTCTTGCATTTTTGTGGTGACGTGGGTGTAGGTGCGGAGGGTGAAGCCGGCGTCGTAGTGGCCGAGGATGCTGGAGACGGTTTTAACGTCAACACCGTTCTGGAGCGCCAAGGTGGCGTAGGTGTGGCGGAGGTCGTGCAGGCGGATGTGCGGGAGACCGGCGGATTTGAGGATTTTGTTGTGGATAGCGGTCACGGAGTCGGGGTAGTACATGCCGAGAGTTACCGGGGAGGGGAACATGTATTCGATGTTTGGGTGTTTTTCATGCTCCTTTTTGAGAATGTCCACTGTTTCCTGTGATAGCGAGATTCTGCGGATGGAGGTTTCCGTCTTGGGACGTGTGACCTTCACGCCTCCGCCCTTGACTCTGACGGCTTGTTTGCAAACGTTCAGGGTCATCGACTGTTCATCGAGGTCGCTCCAAAGAAGGGCGACAAGTTCTCCTTTGCGTAGGCCGGTGGTTAATTCGAGGAAGAACATTGCCAGGACGCCCCGTTTATCTGCTTCTCTGAGGTAGGTACTGATGTCCTCCGGGCGCAGGATGTGCATTTCTTTCTTCTCTATCTTCGGCACAATGCAATCTTCTGTCGGGTTTCGCAGGATCAGCCTTTCCTTCACCGCACGTCCCATGCAGTTGTGAAACATCATGTGCAGGCCACGAACGTAACTTGCGCTCATGCCGGTGTCCCCATCCGCTTTTTTCCTTATCCGTCCGTTGGCCTTGACATCGTTGTACATCTTCTGTATGTCTCGCCCGGTGAGCTTGGCGAGTTTGATGTTTCCAATCCTCGGCACGATGTGGTGTTCGATGTAATCCTCGTAGAATCTCTGCGTACTCTCCCTGACGTGTGGTTTAGAGTATGTCTCATACCATGTCCTTACCCAACTGCCCACTGTATATTCCTCGGCTTTCTCAACGTCGATCTCGGTGCATTCCCGGATTGCCCTTTTCAGCTTCTCCTTGACCTCCGCCTGGGTCCTGCCGAGGACATTCTTGCGAATAGCCTTTCCGTGCTCGTCATACCCGGCGACATACCTTCCTTCCCATCTCCCGTCCGGCCGCTTTCGTATATTCCCCTCGCCGTTGGCTCTGCGTTTGCTAATGCTGTGTGCCTCCTTTCTGCCCTTTGGCAAACACACAACATACCATCTTCCGCGCCAAATAGCCAGGGGGAAATTGTGTACAAACGGATAACTTTTCGCCCTCAGTGGGTCTGGGCTCCCGCCCGGAAACGCATTTGGCAGGCGCCGGGCTCGCCCGGTGTACAGACAAATGCGATGCTTGCCTCTCCCAAACGGGAGAGTTTTCCTCTCTGCGTTCACGACCACCTTATGACTGCGGATTTTTACTTGGAATTGCTGACAAAACCGTTCTAACCGACGGCCTAAATCGCACCGCTGCCTCAAAACCGACTGCCTAGGCGAAACGTAGAAAAGCCCCGCACTGCGGGGCTTTGTGGCCGAGCTGCCGTCGCGCACGACGGCAGCTCTTTATCTTGTCCAATAATCGAACGGCCTTTTTTTTCAGAAAAGGGCCGGAAATTTGCTTCGGCGTTGCCTTCCCAAAGCTGGAGATTATGTGCAGAGAGAAGAATCTCCTTCACCAACAAACGCCCAACACGGCGTTTTGGCACTTCGGAGGTGTTCTTATCCTACCCTCTGACCTAAAACCGCACACGGGGGCAACAGCGGGACAGCGGTGCTTGGTGGGATCGAATTACCGTGGACTTTTTCAAGCGCACATGGTATACTTTCCTTGGCAACCAATGATTCTGCAACTTGTGGCTTAATTGAGGGCGGGTTCTTATGGGTACTTGGTTTACAGTCGAGGCGATCGACAGCGATACATTTGCAATCAGCGAGTATAAGCACTGGGAGGAGACGCACTGCTATCTGGCGTGCGGGACCGAGAGGGCGCTGCTGATTGATACGGGGCTGGGCGTTGGGAATATCAGGGAGGTGGTTGACAGCCTCACAGACCTCCCGGTGACTGTGGTCACGACTCACGTCCATTGGGACCACGTCGGAGGGCACAAATTTTTTGACAGGATCGCTGTACATGAGGCCGAGAAAGATTGGCTGGCGGAGCAGTTCCCCATCCCGTTAGAGGTGGTCAAGCACAACTTGACTTGCCGCCCATGCGATTTCCCGGAGGACTTTGCCCTTGATGATTATTGGCTGTTCAAGGGGACACCGCAGGAGCTCCTGCGTGATGGCGACTGTCTGCCCTTGGGAGGCAGGACGCTCACGGTGATCCATACGCCCGGACACTCCCCCGGACATTGCTGCTTTTATGAGCCTGAGCGCAAATTTCTATTTTCCGGCGACCTGATCTACCGGGGCTGCTTGGATGCCTTTTATCCGACTACGGACCCGCAGCTGTTCTGGCAGTCCGTCACGAAGGTGCAAAATCTGGAAATCGGCCGCATCCTCCCCGGCCACCATGAGCTCTCTGTCCCAATAGACATTGTGGGCAGGATCGAAGAGGCGTTCCGGGAGCTGTCCCAGGAGGGGAAGCTGAGACAGGGCGGCGGTTTATTTCAGTACGGAAACTTTCAAATCCATATCTGAGAGGGCTTTATACTTGTTGCCTTTCATCTTGTTAATACTATTCCCCTTCCAGAAATTGCGGGGGCCCCTGCAATCATTGAGGGCCGGAGGCGAGTATTTCGACCATCAGCCTTGCTCCCAAAGTGAACGCTTCCCGGAAGCGCCTTTCGCCCATTGAAGCAGATACAGTGAGGCAATCATCCTTTATTGCGTCGAGAATTGCTTTCTCATGCTCATCAAGGGTTGTCCGTAGCTTTTCCTCATTTTCGTGTATCCGTTTCAGAATTTTCCTTTTCTCCGGTGTGGCCCCTCCCATCTGTTCAACTGGGCAGATGTTTCCGTAATAGAGTTCGTTTATTAGATTCTCCATCTTCACCCCTCCTTGGCAACACACAATACCGCAGAGGTGCGGAAAAGTCGAGCGAAACCGTATCGGCAAAACGGAGAAACCGTATGCGATGCGGACTTTCTGGAAGGGCTTTATACTTGTTGACTTTCGTCTTGTTTATACTATTCCCCTCCTGAAAATTGCAGGGGATCCCCCGCAGAATTTGAGGGGGCGTAGTTGATGGTGTACGGCAGAGAAAAAGGCTCTTTTTGCTTATAGCCGTCCAATTATTGACGACTTGACTTTTCCTCCGTTCAGAGTTACTATGTAGTCCCTTGAATGGGTGCGCTCTACTCTCTTTTCACGAACATATCCGAATCATTCAGCCCACTTTCCGCCCGGAAAGTGGGCTGACCCACAAGTTGACCCACTGGACGAAATTTGTGGGCGGAAACAGTGGACGAACAGCAGGAACGAGCTGCTGATTTTGGAGGGAAAAGGGGCGGAAAGACTTAGAAATGCCCGGATTTTTATTGCGATTACAGTTCGTAAACAAAAGCATTATCCCGCACAGCCTGTACCGCCGCAGCTCCTCCGCCTCATCCCGGGCGTTTAAGCGCCGCGCC
>CANRJC010000039.1 GCA_947630795.1 uncultured Phascolarctobacterium sp.
AAGCGCACGTGTGCGCAGCCAGTAGTATTAGGGCTATGCCCGAAAAAGCAAAACCCCCGGCTATGCCGGGGGATATTTATTTTGCTTTTTCATTTGAAAAAGTCTTTCACTTTGTTGAGGAAACTTTTTTGTTCGGGGTTGATGTCGTCGCCGGCCGTTTTTTCGAAAGCTTGCAGAGCTTCCTTCTGCCGCTGGTTCAAATGGGTGGGCACCACCACTTTGATGGTCACCAGCTGATCGCCCCGCTTTTTGGTGCGCAGGCTGGGTATGCCCTTGCCCTTCAAACGCAACACCTTGCCGGGCTGCGTGCCCTCGGGCACTTTCATAGTCACCTGCCCGTCCAAAGTGGGCACTTTGATCTCCGCTCCCAGGCTGGCCTGCACGATGTTGATGGGCACTTCGCACAGGACCGTGGTGCCGTCTCTTTCGAAAAATTTGTGAGGCCGCACGAAGAGATAAACGTAAAGATCGCCGCTGGGTCCGCCCTGCCTGCCTGCCTCGCCGTCGCCGGCCACCCTTAAGCGGGAGCCGTTGTCCACGCCTGCCGGTATCTTCACCTTCAGCCGTTTGCTCTTCTTGGCGGTGCCTTTGCCTCGGCACTCTTTGCAAGGCTGGCTGACGATGCGGCCTTCGCCGTGGCACTTGGGGCACACCCGTTCGCTCACCATTTGACCGAACATGGTGTTTTGGGTGTAGCGAACGCTGCCGCTGCCGTGGCACTCGCTGCAGGTCTCAACTTTAGAGCCGGGCTCTGCTCCGCTGCCGTGGCAATGGTCGCAGGTCTCTTCTCTGTAAATGTTGATCTCTTTTTCTACGCCGAAAGCTGCTTCTTCAAAAGAGATCTCCAGATCGAAGCGCAGATCGCCGCCCCTTTGAGGGCCGGCGGCCCCGCTGCCCCGGCTGCGGCCTTGGCCGCCGAAAAACATGTCGAAGATGTCTTCCATGCCGGCGCCGCCGAAACCGCCGAAGGGATTGCCCTGAGGTCCGCCGCCTCCCTGAGTGGCCTGCTCGAAAGCTTCCGGTCCCAGTTGATCGTACTGGGCCCGCTTCTCGTCATCGGAGAGCACCTGATAGGCCTCGTTGGCTTCTTTGAATTTAGCTTCGGCCTCTTTGTCGCCGGGGTGAGTATCGGGATGATACTGCTTGGCCAGCTTGTAAAAAGCCTTTTTCAATTCGGCCTGGGTGGCAGTTCTGCTCACCCCCAGGACTTCGTAGTAATCTCTTTTAGCCAAAGCTCACACCGCCTGCTTTATTTTACTTTTTATCATCGACTACTTCCGCATCGACTACATCGTCGTCGGCCTTTTTGCCGCCCTGCTCGCCGCCGGCTGCCCCGGCCTTCTTGGCCTCTTCGGTAGCCTTGTAGAGTTCGGCGCTCAATTCATAGAGAGGTTTGGTGAGGGCTTCGGTATCTTTCTTGATCTTTTCGATGTCGTTGCCCTTCAGGCTCTCCTTCAAAATGTCGACTGCGCCCTTCACTTTGGCGATCAGCTCGTCGTGGCCCTTGCCTTCCATGTCTTTCACGGTCTTTTCCGCCTGATAGCAGAGGTTCTCGGCCTGATTGCGGGCCTCTACCCCTTCTTTGCGCTCTTTGTCGGCGGCGGCGTTGGCCTCGGCCTCTTTCACCAATCTCTCCACTTCGTCCTTGCTCAAAGTGCTGGAAGAAGTGATGGTGATTTTCTGTTCTTTACCGGTGCCCAGATCTTTGGCGCTGACGTTGACGATGCCGTTGGCGTCGATGTCGAAGGCTACTTCGATCTTAGGCACGCCTCTGGGAGCCAGAGGGATGCCGCTCAATTCGAAGCGGCCCAAGGTCTTGTTGTCGGCGGCCATCTCACGCTCGCCCTGCAGAACATGGATGTCAACAGAGGGCTGATTGTCGGCAGCGGTGGAGAACACCTGCTTCTTGGATACGGGGATGGTGGTGTTGCGGTCGATGATCTTGGTGAACACGCCGCCCAAAGTCTCGATGCCCAAGGACAGAGGAGTTACATCCAAAAGCAAAACGTCTTTAACTTCACCGGCCAAGATGCCTGCCTGAATGGCGGCGCCTACGGCTACACACTCGTCCGGGTTGATGCCCCGATCGGGCTCCTTGCCCAAAAAGTCTTTGATGGCTTTTTGCACGGCGGGGATACGGCTGGAGCCGCCCACCAGCAGCACTTTCTTGATATCTTTGGCGCTGAGGCCGGCGTCGGCCATGGCCCGACGGGTGGGGCCCATGGTGCGCTCCACCAGATCGGCGGTCATTTCATCGAACTTGGCTCTGGTGAGATCCATATCCAAATGTTTGGGGCCGTCGGCACCGGCGGTGATGAAGGGCAGGTTGATGTTGGTGCTCAGCACGCCGGACAACTCGATCTTGGCTTTTTCGGCGGCTTCTCTGATCCGCTGCATGGCCATCCTGTCCTTGCTCAGGTCGATGCCCTCGGCTTTTTTGAATTCGGCGATCATCCAATCCATGATCTTTTTGTCGAAATCGTCGCCGCCCAGATGGGTGTCGCCGTTGGTGGCCTTTACTTCATAAACGCCGTCGCCCATGTCCAAGATGGACACATCGAAGGTGCCGCCGCCCAGATCGTACACCATCACGATCTGATCTTCGCCCTTGTCGATGCCGTAGGCAAAGGCTGCGGCAGTAGGCTCGTTGACGATACGCAGCACGTTGAGGCCGGCGATCTTGCCTGCATCTTTAGTGGCCTGCCGTTGGCTGTCGGAGAAATAAGCGGGCACGGTGATGACTGCGTCCGTTACTTTTTCGCCCAGATAATTTTCCGCATCGCCCTTCAATTTTTGCAGGATCATGGCAGAAATCTCCTCCGGGGTGTAGGCCTTGCCGTCTACGTTTTCTCTGTAGCCCGCTTCGCCCATGTGCCGTTTGATGGAGCTGATGGTGCGGTCGGGGTTGGATACGGCCTGACGTTTGGCCAATTGGCCTACCATCCTCTCGCCGGTCTTGGAGAAGCCCACTACGGAAGGAGTGAGACGAGAGCCTTCCTGATTGGTGATGACGGTGGGCTCACCGCCCTCCATAACTGCTACTACAGAGTTAGTCGTTCCTAAATCGATACCTATTACTTTAGACATTTTTCTTACCTCCTGCGTTGCACGCTGTTTCTTTATTTTTTGGTGTGATGATCTTACTCGTTGGTGATGACCCGCACTTTGCTGTGGCGTATCACCTTGTTGCCCAGCCTGTACCCTTTTTCCAGGACCAGGTCTATAGTCTCATCAGCCACGTTCGAGTCCTGCCCTCGCAGCACCGCTTCGTGGATGTTGGGATCGAATTTTTCGCCCAAGGCCGCTATCTCGCTGACCCCCAGCTCTTTCAGCGCCGTCTCGAACTGCCGTTTGATCTGGTTCAGCCCTTTGAGCAGGCTCTCCGGCGCAGCGGAGGCGTTGGCCTCGGCCCGTTCGAAATTGTCCAGCACTTTTAAGAATTTGGCCACTACCTGAGCTGTGACGAAGTTGCCCAGCTCTTCGCTCTCCGCTTTGGTGCGGCGGCGGTAGTTGTCGAAGTCGGCCTGCAGGCGCAGCAGCCTATTGTTGAGGGCCGCCAGCTCCGCATCTTTGGGGTCGGGCTCGGCGGGCGTCTCTTCTTGAGGCTGCTCTTGCTCTGTTGCCTCGCTCTCTTCGCCGGCGGCTTCGGCCTTTGCGGCGGCAGCTTCTTCGGCGGCGCCGGCAGCCTCGGCCTCGGCTTCTTCACGCTCGGGGCTCTCGCCCTGCCTTACTTCCCTTTCTTCCATGGTCTTCCTCCTTCGGTCTCGTCTCTATGTTTTCCCTAGCGGGCCGTTGCAAAAAGAGTTTTCAAATAGCGATGCAGATAATCCATCACCGAGATCACTTTTCCGTATTCCATACGGGTGGGCCCCAGCACTGCCATGGTCCCCACGATGCGGCCGTTCACTCTGTAAGTGGCCTGCACCATGCTGCAGTCTTGGATGCCGCTCAATTTATTTTCCGTGCCGATGGTCACCTTCAGGCCGCTGTCGCTGCCTTCGTCGATCTGCAAAAGATCGCGCACCACTTTTTCTTCTTCCAAAAGGCCCAGCAGCTCTTTCACTCTTTCTACGTCCCGAAATTCGGGCTTATTGAGCAATTGCTTGGCGCCTCCCAAAAAAACTTTTTGCTCGCGGCTGCGGCCGCCCATGCGGCGCAATGCCTGCACCACATTGTTGAAGAGCATTTCGTCTTCGATGATGCATTCGCGAACTTCTTTTAAAAGATCGTCGCCTATTTGGTTCAGGGGCTTCCCTTCCAAAATGCGGCTCACTTTTCCCGCTAAGTAGTCCAATTCGGCCGGCCTCATCCCCAAGGGGATGTCCACCATGCAATTGTCTACGCTGCCGTCGTCTGCCACGATGCAGAGGATGGCGTGCTCGCGATCGAGAGGCAAAAAACGCAGATAGAGAAAACTTGCGCTCCCCTGCTTGTCCGCCAGCACCAACGACACATTTTGCGTCATGCGGGAAAGAAGTTTGGCGGTGCTTTGGAAGATCTCGTCCAAATTGCGCCGTCTCTCTTTATACCAACCGTTGATCAAAGCTCTGTCGGCGGCGGTGACGGTGCCGGGCTCCATCATGGAATCAACATAATAGCGATAGGCGCGGCTGGAAGGCACTCGCCCCGCAGAAGTGTGGGGCTGCTCCAAATAACCCAGCAGTTCCAGATCGCTCATCTCGTTGCGAATGGTGGCGGGGCTGATGCCCAGATCGTGCCGGCGGGCGATGGTCCGAGAAGCCACGGGCTCGGCGGTGGAGATATAGTCTTCGATGATCAATTGTAAAATTTTTCTTTGCCGAGGATTCATCATGGGCTCTTGCACCTTCTCTGTTGTTAGCACTCATTCAGTGTGAGTGCTAACACTCTGTTATAAGAATAGCACTGCCGAAGTTGCTTGTCAACAGCTTTTTAAAAATTTTTAAAGGCTCTCCGCCGACATGGCGAGAGCCTTCGCTTTTCGAAAAGAGCAGCGGTCCTCAAAGCCGCTCTTTTTTCTCTTCGTCTTTTTTATTTTGCGGTCGCTGTATATCTTTTAGGCCGAGAAGTTTTCTCCTCACCGCTTTTGAGATAGGCCTAGATATTCAAGAGCGAGAGTTTTCTTTTCTGTTTTTTCTTTTTGATCGCGGCGCAGCTCTTTCGGGCCGAGCTCTTTCTCTTCGCCTTTTTTATTTTGCCCTCGGCCTCGAGCATCACAGACGAGCTCTTTTCTTTTCATATTTTCGATCCGGGCCGGCTCTTTTTGCCGCGCGCTCTTTTCTAAAGCATGAAGGCCGCAAAGACTCGGTTGCCCACGGCCATGCCTTTTTCCGTCAATGCCAGCCTTCTCTCCTCCGCTCTGTAAGTGAGCAGTCCTTCCTTAACGAAGCGGGCGATGACGGCAGCGTAGTCCTTCTCGATATTTTTCCCGAAGCGCTCTTCGGCCTCTTTCAGATCGGCCCCTCTTGTCTGCCGCAGCCCCAGCATCAAAAATTCTTCCGTCTGCACGGGCACGCTCAATTCTTCGTAAGAGTGGAGAGCAAAAGGCAGAGCCGTCGCGTCTTTCAACATATTTATATAAGAAGACAGCTCTGTGAGACCTGTGCGGCGGCAGCTGCCGTTGAAGCCGCAGGCCCCCGCCCCCAGGCCCAAATAGGGCCGATAGCGCCAATAAATTTGATTGTGCAAAGACTCCTGCCCCGGCCGGGCATAATTGGAGATCTCGTAGCGGCTGAAACCGGCTGCTTTCATGAAGTCCTGCACCGAAAAGTACATTTCTTCCGTCTCTTCTTCTTCAGGCAGAGCCGCCTTTTTTGCAGCTGCCGATCGCGCCAAAGGCGTGCCTTCTTCCAAAGTGAGGCCGTAGACGGAAAGATGGGTCGCTGCCGTCGCGGCTAAATTTCCCAGCGTTTTTTTCAATGATGAACGGTTTTGCAAAGGGATGCCGTACATCACATCGGCGCTGATGCGCTCAAAGCCCGCTTTTTTGGCAGCCTTTAAGGTCTCAAGTGCTTCTGCGGCGCTGTGGATCCTCCCTAAAGCCCGCAGTTCTTCGTCCTGCAGGCTCTGCACTCCCACGCTGAGGCGATCGAGACCCAGGCGGCGCAACTCGCCGAGTTTCCTTTCGTCTGCGGTGCCCGGGTTCACTTCCACGGTCGCTTCCCGGGGCCTGCGCCACAAGCCCGCCTTTTTCAAAGTTGCGACGATCGTCTTTATATCTTCTGTATCTAAAACGCTGGGTGTGCCGCCGCCGAAATAGACAGTGGCCCCTTCTTTGACGGGCAGAGCAAAGGCATCTTCAGCTCGGGCGGCCAGTTCGATCTCTTTACAGAGAGCTTTTACATAAGACCGTTTTAAGGCAGGGCCGCAGCCGGCGAGAGAAAAAAAGTCGCAATAGAGACACTTGCGCTCGCAAAAAGGTATGTGGATATAGATAGCGGCAAAGCTTTCTGCCATGGGCCGGTCTCCTTTGCCCCCGCTCTCGGGGCCCGACTTATCTTCTTTATATATTATGAGGGAGAGAAGGCTGCGCCTTCTTTTACTTATACTTACGTCTTTTACTTACTTCTCTTACTTACTTCTCTTACTTACTTCTCTTACTTA
>CANRJC010000040.1 GCA_947630795.1 uncultured Phascolarctobacterium sp.
ATGCTTTGCCCTTTGCAGGGTTCTGACTTTGATATTTTGCCGGAGGATTTTGCCAACGATTACTTGACACTGTCCGGCCTTAGGCCGCACCGTGAGAGCGCATTGCACCGCCGGGGCAAGTATGATAAAATAGGGGCGACGAAGCAGACGGCTTTGCCGCAAAAAAGAGGGGCCGGGCACTTCCTTTGTGTACCGGCCGCTTGCTTTTTAGAAATATAAGGAGGAAGCTATGCAAGAACTCGCTCTGAAGTACGGCTGCAATCCCAATCAGACCCGGGCCCGCATCTACATGGAGAAGGGAGAACTGCCCATCACCGTGCTCAACGGCCGTCCCGGGTATATCAATTTTCTCGACGCCTTCAACAGTTATCAATTGGTGCGGGAACTGAAGGAGGCCACAGATCTTCCTGCCGCCGCTTCCTTTAAACACGTGAGCCCGGCCGGGGCCGCCGTGGGCCTGCCCCTCAGCGATGTGCTGAAAAAAATTTATTTCGTAGATGATTTGGAACTGACTCCTCTGGCTGCGGCCTATGCCCGGGCCAGAGGCGCCGACCGCATGAGCTCTTACGGCGACTTCGTGGCTTTGAGCGATACCTGCGATCTGGCGACGGCCAAGCTTTTGGCCAGAGAAGTTTCCGACGGCATCATCGCCCCCGGTTATACGGACGAAGCTTTGGCCGTATTGAAAGGCAAACGCAAAGGGACTTACAACATCATCCAAATAGACGAGGCCTATCGGCCCGCATTGAAAGAGACCAAGCAGGTATACGGCATCAGCTTCGAGCAGGATCGCAACGAAGCGGTGATCGGCACCGAACTGCTGGCGCAGCGGCCCACTAAAGTGAAAGAGATGCCTCCCGAAGCGGAGCGGGACCTGGTGATCGCTTTGATCGTTTTGAAATATACCCAATCCAACTCCGTGTGCTACGTGAAGGACGGGCAGGCCATAGGCATAGGGGCCGGTCAGCAGAGCAGAGTGCATTGCACGCGGCTGGCGGGGAACAAAGCGGACAACTGGTACCTGCGGCAGCATCCTCAGGTGCTGGCTCTGCCTTTCAGAAAGGATATCCGCCGCCCGGACAGAGACAACACCATCGACGTCTATATTTCAGACGACTGGGAAGACGTGCTGGCAGAGGGCACGTGGCAGCTCTTCTTCACCGAAAAGCCCGCGCCTTTGAGCAAAGAAGAAAAGAAAAAATGGCTGGCCACGTTGAACGGCGTGGCCTTGGGCAGCGATGCTTTCTTCCCCTTCGGGGACAACATCGAGCGGGCTCGGCGCAGCGGCGTTTCTTATGTGGCTCAGGCCGGCGGTTCCATTCGCGACGACAATGTTATCGCTGCCTGCGATAAATACGGCATCGCCATGGCCATGACGGGGCTGCGTTTGTTCCATCACTGAAAAAATTTCATAGAAAAATATAAAAGGAAGGGTTCGACGGGCCCTTCCTTTTTTAGCAATGATGAGCTTTAAACGTTCACACAAAAATTTTCGAAGTCATATTTTTCAAACTCAGTGTATCAAGCGAGGGATGAAATGAAAAAGACGGCGCCCTTCGTCACTCGCCTTGAGGGCGGAGACCGAAACCGGCGCGCACTCGGAGCTTGGCTTCGAAGATGCGGGGCCAAGGCAGGACGGCAGAGGCGTTTAAGTCTCGCAAATAATAGGCGCCTTTTTCATCTTCGTAAAAACTGCGGCGGCCCAAAGAAAAATATAACAATTCTTTTGCCTTGCGCTTGATGAAATCATTCACCTGCCATTGGGCATAGGCCCGTTCTTTTTCGTCGAGGTGAGCGGGGTCAGTGCCCAGCACTTCCAGCTCCGGCCGCAGACGGGGATGGAGTATCTTTTGAAAAAAGTGATCGTCCAAAAAACGGCGGCAGAGAAAGACGGCGTTTTGGGCGTAAAAGCGAGGCAGTTCTTCTTTGCTCAGCTCACGGCGGCGCAGAGTGAAGACAGCGGCCTCGGCCAGAGCGGAGCCGACGCTGTTGCCGCAAGTGTTCCAGCCGGCGAAGGCTCCCAAACGGAGCAAAGGCAGCTGTTCTTTTAAAAGCAGAGGCAAAAGCAGCTCTTCTTCTTCGTAATCGGCGCTGAGATCGACGAGGGCCAAGGGGCGGGGCCCCTTCAGCAGCTCCGCTGCTTCTTGCACTTCTTTTTTGCCCGGCCGATAGCCGGCGTGGCCGCAGCTGATGTAAAGACAGAAGTCGGCTTCTGCGAGCTCCTTAGTTTCTTCCAGGCCCAGCAACGCCATTTTATCGGCCACGCTGCCGCTGACGGTCAAAGCCATGTAGGGCAGATAAAGATAGGGCAGCGAGGGATGAGCGTAGCGCACGTAAACTTTGAGCCGCGCCCGGCGCTCCTTTAAAAAACGGCGGGCCAAAAGCAGCGAGGCTGCTTCATCGGCACCGTAAGTGAGGGCGGCTCGGCCGTTTTTCGACACAGAAATTTTTTCTGCGGCCCGGTCCAGATAAGCACTGCTCAAAGTCAGCGGCTCGCTGTCGTCTTGCCCCACCAGATGCAGGCCGCCGCCGAGAGGGCCGGCGGCCAAAAAAGAGCTCACGAAATTTTCGTTGGCTCGATAAAGATCGAGATAGGCGGCGAGGATGGGCGCCGGTATCTTTTGCCGCCGTTCTTTAAGTTCCTCGGCCGCCCTAAAAGAACCTAAGTCTGCGGCGGCCTTTGAAAGATTGTAACGATAAAGGTTGTAGCCGTACCAGCTTGCGGGAGCTTTGGCCTGCACCCACAGCCGGGGCACGATGGCGAAGGTGTCCGTCGCCGGGCAGAGGGCTTCGAGATCTTTCAGCTCTCGTAAAAAAGTTTTCGTCTCGCCCTCGGTGGCCTGTCGGCTGCGGGCGCCGATGAGACCGCCCAGCAAAAAATTATCGCTGCTGATGACGGCGGCCTTGCTTTGCGGCAGCACCTGCCGCAGCCACAGGCGAAGTTTTTCCCGTTGAGAGGACCGCTCGTAGTTGTCAAGGCTCTCCTTTGGGGGTAAAATTACATTGTAGCCGGCCAAAGCGCCCAACTCTTGAGGCAGCTCGGTGCACACCGGGCGGCTGTCTAAGGGGAGCAGAGCCACTTGCTTCGTTGCAGGCAGCGGCGGCAAGTCGACGGGACGGCTCTCAGGCAACAGCCGGCAGAAAAAATAAAAGAGGCAGCAGGGCAGGCTCAGGCCTGCGACGGTCCGAGATAAAAGGCCCACGCTCTCGCCTCCTTCAGGGCAGCTTTTCGCCGCCGGTCTCTCGTTTAATTATAACATTTTTGACCATAGCGGTCTAATGCCGTAAAATTTTTGCAAAAGAAAGGGGAAAATGAAGATGAGCTATGATTATTTGATCGTGGGTGCGGGGCTCTTCGGCGCCGTGTGCGCCCAAAGGCTGACGGAAGCAGGGAAGAAATGTTTGGTGGTGGACCGGAGGAAGCACATCGCCGGCAACTGCTACAGCGAGATAGTGGAAGGGGTAGAGGTGCACAAGTACGGGCCTCACGTTTTTCACACCAACGACGAAGGGGTGTGGCAGTATCTGAACCGCTTCACCGCCTTCAACAATTTCCGTTTGGGCACTATCGCCAACTATAAGGGAGAAATGTATTCTCTTCCCTTCAACATGTATACCTTCAACAAAATGTGGGGCGTCACTTCCCCTAAGGAAGCGGCTGCCGTCATCGAGAGCCAGAGGCAGGCCGCCCACATCGGCGAGCCCCGCAATTTGGCGGAGCAGGCGATCTCCTTGGTGGGGTCCGATATCTTTGAGCGTTTGATCAAAGGTTATACGGAAAAACAGTGGGGGCGTCCCTGCGAAGAACTGCCCGCCTTCATCATCCGCCGCTTGCCGGTGCGCTTCACCTACGACAACAATTATTTCAACGCCCGCTATCAGGGCATACCCGTCGAGGGCTACACCAAATTGGCCGAGCGGCTCTTGGCAGGCAGCGAAGTGCGGCTGGAAACTGATTATCTGCAAAACAGAGAAGAATTGAACAAAGCAGCGGAGCGCATCGTCTACACCGGTCCCATCGACGAATATTTCGGCTATGCCTACGGTCATTTGGGCTATCGTTTGGTGAAGTTCGCCACGGAAATTTTAGACGAGCCCAACTTTCAGGGCAATGCGGTGGTGAATTACACCGCCAAGGAAGTGCCCTTCACCCGCATCATCGAGCATAAATGGTTCAAGTTCGGCCTCGATAACGAAGGAAAAGAACTGCCCAAGACGGTGGTGAGCCGAGAATACAGCGTAGAATGGCAGCCGGGGGACGAGCCCTATTATCCGGTGAACGACGAAGCCAACAGCGCCCTTTACCGCCGCTACAAAGAAGCGGCAGACAAAGAAGAGAAGGTGCTCTTCGGCGGCCGCCTCGCCGAATATAAATATTACGACATGGATCAGGTGGTGGCCTCCGCATTGGCCGCCCGGCTGTAAAGATGCGGATCATAGCGGGGAAGGTCCGGGGTCTGACGTTGGCGACGCCTAAAGATCTGCGGGTGCGGCCCACGGCCGATCGAGTGAAGGAGTCGGTGTTCAACATTTTGGGCCCGGCGGTGCAGCAGGCGAAAGTGCTGGACCTTTTCGCCGGCAGCGGCAATTTGGGGCTGGAGTGTTTTTCCCGAGGAGCGGCCTTCGTGACCTTCGTGGATAACAGCAGAGAGTCGCTTGCTTTGGTGAAGAAAAATATCGCCAAGTGCCGGGCCGAAGAGCGATGCCGCACCGTTCTCGCCTCTTCTCAAAAAGCCGTCGAGCGTTTTCATCGCCAAGGGGAGCGTTTCGACTTGGTCTTTTGCGACCCGCCCTATAATCAGGGTCATGTGGCGGCTGTGCTGGCGGCCTTGGGGCAGCACTCTTTTTTGGCAGAGGCAGGCTGTTTGATCTTAGAGCGGTCCGCTCACGAAGAGTTGCCGGAGCTTGCGGCACCTCTTGTTTTGGTCAGAGAAGTAAAATACGGTGAAACGATAGTGGACTTCATAAAAAATTTTCCCAAAGAAAAGGGTTAAATATTTTTCTGTCGAAGTAAGAACGGAATGGAATCACCTGCGTGATCTCCCATCCATCTCAGCAGACCTTCGACCGCCCGACGGCCGCTAAGAAAGACTTTTTCGGCAGCCGCAAGCTGACGAAGGGAGCGGAGCACAGGAGGACAGCGTGCGTAGAGCAGTATGCCCAGGCAGCTTTGACCCGGTGACCTTAGGCCACATCGATATTTTCCAGCGGGCCGCTGCCATCTTCGATGAGTTGATCGTCAGCGTCTTCTTCAACCCCGGCAAAGAAAAGGCCATGTTCTCCGTAGAGGACAGGGTGGAGATGCTGAAAAAGGCCACCGCTCACATCCCCAATGTAAAAGTGACATCGTTCTCCGGCCTTTTGAACGAATTTTGCGCCCGGGAGAAGGTGCCCTTCATCGTCAGAGGTTTGCGGGCCTTCACCGATTTTGAATACGAATTTCAAAGGGCCCTGCTGATCAAGAGCATCGACAACAATTTGGAGACGGTCTTCATCATGACCAACGCCAAATATTCCTTCGTCAGCTCCTCGGGAGTGAGAGAATTGGCTACCTTCGGGGGCTGCCTGAAAGATTTGGTGCCTCCCTGCATAGAAGAGCACGTGAGCAAACACGTTAGCTCGAAAATTTGAATAAGGAGCTGAGGCGGCAATGATAGAGCATGAGAACGAGAATGTCAATCTGGACCGTATTTTCGAAGAGATGTACGAGCTGATCAACGAAGCCAGACGCTTGCCCCTTACGGATAAGATCCTCATCGAGGAGAGCGACCTGTCGGGGTTGATGGACGATCTTAAAGAAGCCATCCCCAAAGAGGTGAAGAGCGCTACTCAGGTCCTGGAAGAGCAAAAACTGATCTTGAACAAAGCAAGAGCCGATGCGGACCGCATCGTGGAAAATGCACGGGTGGAAGCCGAAGGGATAGTAGAAAGAGCTCAGGTGAAGGCCAAGCAGTTGGTGCAGCAGGAAGAGGTGGTGCATCAGGCCAACGTCGCCGCCGATGAGATCAGGAAGGAAAGCTTGCAATATCAGATGGAAGTGCGGCGGGAGGCCGACGACTATGCGCTGCGGGTCAAACATGAAGCTTTGCAGTATGCCGACGATATGTTGGACTACATCGGCAAGGGCCTTCGCTCCGCTCTCCAGGGCATAGAGGAGAACCAAGGCAACGTGGCGGCCGAGCAAAGAAGCATAGCGGGAGATGCTCCCGCAGCCTTGAGCGAAGAGCTCTCATAAAAAAGAAAAAGTAAAAAGGCAGCAAAAAAACCGGCGCGGGCAGCGCCGGTTTTCCTGTATGAAGAAAGCCCCCACTTTTAGTGGGGGTTCTAAAGACTAATAGTTATGAGCAGTCCATTCGGCAACCCTGTGCTAAAATGGTTAATGGCCAGCCACATCAGTGCGGAAAGGGGAAGAACGAATGGACGAAAACAGTTTAGCACACACAAAGTGGGTGTGCAAGTATCACATAATCTTTAGACAGTGTCAAGTAATCGTTGGCAAAATTCTCCGGCAAAATATCAAAGTCAGAACCCTACAAAGGGCAAAGCATTC
>CANRJC010000041.1 GCA_947630795.1 uncultured Phascolarctobacterium sp.
GTGTCCGGCGTCAAGGATTCCGTGGCACGTCAGGTTATCGACTACCTTCTGAAGAGCTGCCCTGCCAGAAGCGGACTTCTGATCTTCCAGCGCATCCCCGAAGCGCCGGGTTACAGGATCTACGGTTACGGCGATCCGCGCAGAAAGCTCATCGAATTGTCCGGACTTCAGCTGGTGCTGGAAAAGGATCAGCCTCTGCCCTGAAGAAAACACGGCTTCTGCTGCCTCTCTCTCCTTGAGCGTGCAGGCGTAAGGTACGTTCCTGCGCCGCCGCGGAGAGCATCACACCGTTCGTCAGGAAGGCCCATTCACGCTCTTGTCAGAATGTCCTTTTTGCCTCCGTCCAGCTCCACGCCCTTGTCGTACAGGGAAACCAGCAGCGTTTCCTGAAGAAAGCGAAAGCTGTGCAGCAGCTTCGGCCGGATGAGGAAAAAGGTTCCGGCTTTCATGACCTGTGTTTCCTTTTCGCCTGAGGCGAGGTCTTCCGCTTGCAGTTCAAAGCTCCCTGAAATCACATAGAACGCTTCCGTGTTCACGGCGTGATAATGCCCGCCGCGCACGACACCTGCCTCGGAGCGGATGACGTTTACCTGCTTCCAGCCCTGGCGAACCAGCTGCACCAGGCTTCCCCGTGCATCCTCAAAACGAAAATCGGGCTTCAGAAACTCGATCAGCATCACAGCTCCAGATGGATTTCCTCAAGGTTCAGCAGCGACTTGATCCGCGTGTTATCCAGAACGGCGGACTGCGCCCGGCGAGCCTTGAAGATGGCGCCGCCCTCCCGCACCGAAAGAGGCCGCACCAGCGCCCGGTTCAGCTGGAAGTGATCCGCCAGACACAGCGCGGTCTCATATTTGGACAGCGGCCCGTCGGAAGCGATGTTCACCACCCGTTCCGGGCACGCGCCCCAGGTCTCCATGAGCGCCACCAGATAGCGCGCTCCCTGATCGAAACTCAGCGTGGAACGATAAGAATCCGAAAACATTTCTACCGCCCGGCCCTTTTCCAGCTCCGCCCGGATACTGTCGAAGAAATGCGGCCGCCCTTCCACAAGGGACGGCCCGAACAGAAACGGAAAGCGCACCACGTTGAACCCCGCCTCCAGCGTTATCTGTTCCGCAAGAACCTTGTGCCGGCCATAACGGTTCACCGGCGCGCAGGGATCCGTTTCCGAAAAGCGCCGCTCCTGCGAGCCTTCGCCGTACACCGTATCCGTGGACGCATAATAGAGGCATGACAGGCGGGTCAGCGCGTTCAGCGCTCCGGCCAGAGCCGTAATGTTGATATCCCACGCCAGGCGCGGATCTTCCTCCACCTTGTCGGGATGGTGAAAGGCCGCCAGGTAGATGGCCTTCGTCCCGCTCTCCAGGCGTTCGTTGAGTGCGCGCACCGCGTCCGTGTCGCGCACATCGAGGCGCATCCACGTCAAGCGCTCATGCGAGAACGCCGGCTGCTCCCCGTGCGACCAGGTGGCAGCCACGGCGTCTCCCGTGCGCTCCAGAATATTCCTGATGCAATAGCGGCCAAGATAGCCGCTGCCGCCGACTACCAGATACATTGCCTCACACCGCCAGGGTTTTCATGGTCTCGAACCATACCTTGTGCCCGTCGATGACCTGATTGACGTAGGCGCGGTTCTTCGCGGGAAGCGCCTCGTTGGGCAGCGCATCGATGAGGGCCTTCAGCTTTTCCATAAGTTCCACTCCGCAGGCCAGGTAGCTGCTCTGCGTCAGTTCGATGCTGCGGAGCCAGCGGCAGAAGTCCGTAGTCATCTTCGTACCCATCTCTTCGGCACAGGCGTCTGCCCACAGGTCGTGGTCGTTGCGGTTCTGGCGCACCAGTGGTTCGCCGTAGGACACGCTGTCGCCCATGTGCCAGGCTATGCGCTCGACGATGTAGGAAGACCAGATGTCATCAAAGCGGCCGATATCCGGCACGAGAAAATACACGGGAACCACGTCCCGATAAATGGCCGTGTTCTGGGAATTGAACGGCGCGTAGGTGCCGGAGGCCAGCGCGTAATTCTCTCCGCGCCGGTAGGCGGTCACGTCAATGGGAGCGGCCAGCCGGGTCACGGCGTCAATGTCGGGATCGCCGAGCCAGAAACCGGCGTTTACCACCGGGCGGACGCTCTGCACCTCGCGGCGGATGCCGGTCACTTCCTCAATCCTGTCCGCCCACGAGTAGCCGCGGGGATAGAATTTGCGGCCCTGCCGCTCCTCAAGGTCGTCACAGATGTTATACCAGCCCGTAGGGGAAGACACCGTCTCCATGCGGGTGGTCGTGCCAAGCGCAAGATGCCTGCCCACATAGTCCTCGCAGGCGATGTAGTTGTCGTCGTCAATAAGCACGATGACATCGGCGCCCTGCTCGTAGGCCTTGAGGATGGCGGCCTGGCGGCGCTGGATACAGTTCCACGGCAGATAGCCCTTCAGCCGGGGAAAGCGTTCAAGCCAGGCGTTCTGGGCCTCCACATCCATGAACAGCACGGGGATGTTGTACTTTTTCTGAAGCGATGCGCAGTATTCCCCGGTCTCTGCCGGAGTTTTGCGGTCGCCGGTAATCACAAAATCGACATAGTTCTGCCGTCCGAACTTGAGAACGTCCTTGATATAGTCCTCTAGCAGAAAAGGAACGTGTATCGTGGTCGTGGTGATGGTGACTTTCATAGCTCCCTCCAAAAATAGAATAAGCGTTGCTTCTTAGCGATACTTTTTGGCAAAATGCCTGAAAAAATTTCTTACAAGATGATGCTTTCTACAATATTGAACAAATCTAATATCCTCATTTGGATATTTGTTTATTTTATGTTTTGTAATAATTTTTGCTAAATTATACGCAAATTTATTTTTCTTAATATACAAAAGCATATGAATTTCATTGTCTGAAAATACAAACTCATTTTTTTGCTCACCAGAAGACACAACATCAGAAAAACTTATTGGCTCTCCTGTCAATGGACGATGCATAACAAAATTTGGCGTTGTTTCAAAAGTATATTTGAAAAATATCTCATTCATTTCTTTAATATATGTTTTTGCAGCTCTACAATTTGAATGCCAATGTTTTCTATGACTGAATACAGTATTATTTATTTCTTCAATTGAACTTCCAGCGTAGCCAGTAGTCAAAGCATAAGTAAATCTTCCAAGTATATTTCTCTTAATTATTGAGCAGCATGCTATATAAAAATGAATATTATTACTTATAATGTTCAATTCATCATTATCAACTATATTTAATACTTCTTTTTTGAATAATGCAGCACTTCTTGAAAATATAGTCTCTATAAAAAACGCCTGAACATCTTTATAGTGCCAATCTATTGCATGACTTAATGAAAAATATAGAAATTCATCTCTCATTATAGGCTTATTATTAATATTTATATATTCATATTCAGATTTTATATAGCATCCAGAATATGCAAATAAGGTGTCATAATTCGTGACAATATCAATATTTTTATGAATATGTCTTTTATGCATAATACTAAATGCATCCATAAACATAAAGTAATTACTTTTTATATAGGGTATTACCTTAATAAATGATGCTCCTTTATTTTCTTTTCCTTCTCCTTTGACAAAGACAAAATCGTTATTTTGGTATTTTTGACAAATTTCCTGCTCTGCTTCTCCATCGTCGACAATGATAATTCTTATATTTTTATAATATTGCCGTGCAATCTGAAAGTATATGGCATCGAAATCATGCAATGATTCTACAAAACATATAATATCAACACATTCATGTTGATTGGAAACATCCTGAATATATTCTATTTGATACTTTATATCATGAATAAAATTTTTTACCATGGAATCAAGAGAAAGTTCTTTTTTAAATATTTCACTTGAAGCTTTTGCCATCTGATATGCTTCTTCGGGATGAGAATTTGCCCAGTCCACAATATCGATAATTTTATGTGAAGATTCCTCTTCTGATTCATTAATATCTATATAAAAAACACTATCTTTAAAATATTTACGTACAAATGCATTATCGTCCGATATAATCAATGCTCCGGCAGCAGCAGCCTCATATGTTCTGTTTGATACAGCTCCTGTATCATTATGCATTGGTGAATTTATAGCTAGGCAGATTCCCGCTTGATTAATTTTTTTTATAATAGATTTTCCATCAAATGGAATTTCTCCCCTATAAGACTTAAAACCAGACCATAAATCAGGCACACCATATACTATTTTGGGACCATATATATCAAGTTTATCAGACATATCCAATTTTTTAAAAAGTTCTTCATATCGCATTTTTACAAGTTTTCTTTCAAAATTTACACCTACATAAAAAAGCTTTCTATCTGGATGCATTCTTGCAGGTAAACAAAAATCCAAAGGCACTGAAGAACCTATAAAAGGTACTGATTTAATGCATATTTTATCAAAATACTTGAATACATTTTGTTCATATGTACCAGCAAAAGAATCAAATGAATTAAAATATCTTATCGCTAATAACGTTTGAAAATTAGGAATAAAACCCAATGGAACCCAGTGAAAAAACACAGAATACACATCTGGAAAAGTTTTTATTGCAGCCTCTAGAAGGTTATATGTGAACATAAAATCAATATTTAAATCCTCAATTCGTTTCCCATTAAAACTATCATTATGTATAACAAAACCATTTTTATCCAAAACAAACAATTCGTGCCCTTGCTTATTAAAACAATATTTCAATCGCATCAATGTTTCCTGTTCTGCGTTCTTCATTTCTCCGAAAAGGTTATAAAAGGCAATATTCATATCCATCCTCCTGCTATCCAAGTATAGTTCTAATCAGTGTTCCCACTCCGGCCCTTCGTCCGGCTTCGATGTCACTTGCCTTGTCTCCGATCAGAACGGAGCTTTCCAAATCCACTCCATGCTTTGAAGCTGCCTTCAGGATCATGCCGGGATTGGGCTTCCTGTCTTCAGAATCCTTCCGGTATTCGCCCAGTCCGTCCTTGTGGAACGGGCAGTAAAACACGTCATCCAGGGGACAGCCCTGCTTTTGGAACTCTTCTGCCATGTACTCCATAAGCGTGGCGTACTCCTGTTCCGTGTAATACCCCTTTGCGATGCCTGCCTGATTGGTCACGACAATGAGCTTGTAGCCCATCGTCTTTGCCTTACGGCAGAGTTCAAAGATTCCCTCCACAAATTCACAGTCCTCGATTCGATGAACGTAGTTCTTATCCACGTTGATGACGCCGTCTCTGTCGAGGAAAAGTGCTGCCGTTTTCTCTTCCGGCACGGGAGACAGCAAAGGCGCGCATTCCCGCAGCTCTGAAACCGTTTTCATCATGTTTCCCCGCACCCTTGCCGGAAGTTCACGGCAGGCCCGCGCATAACTTTCGGGCACACCGATATCGATGAAGTAGTCTTCCGCCAGAAAGAACCTCGGGCAGAGTTCGGCAACCCTTGGTTCCAGCAGATCCTTTTCCAGTGAAAAGCGGTGCGGCATATCCCGGAACAAGTCTGCCCGCACACGATACGCCCCAGCGTTGACGAGTCCGGCGCCTGCTTCGGATTTTTCCCGAAAGGCCACGATGCGCCCGCCGCGCGTCTCCACGCTGCCGTAGCGCTCGGCATCGTCCACGGCCTTGAGCAGTACCGCGAGCGGCTCTCCCGCACAGTCCGCCCAGAAGCGGTCGTAGCGGGCCTGCACAAAGGTGTCACCGTTGACCACCAGCGCCTCGTCAAGCCCGAACTGTTCCAGTGCCTGCTTCACGGCTCCGCCCGTGCCCAGGGGCGTTTCTTCCACGGAATAGCGCACGGGGACGCCGCGGAACGAATCCCCGAAATATTCCTGTATGACGTGCCGCAGGTGCGAGACGCACAGGATGAAGGAGTCGGCGCCGTAGGCGCGCAGATTCTCCAGAAGCAGCGCAAGAAACGGCGTACCGCCGATGTCCGCCATGGGCTTTGGCACATCCCGCACGGCCTGCCGCAGCCGCGTGCCCAGCCCGCCCGCCAGAACAACCGTCTTCATGGCTTCAGCCGCAGGTCTTCAGGGCCGCCCTGCTGGAGATGGATGAAATCGCGCTTCTCGTACACGGACTGCGGATAGTCCTTGGGCGCGTACATCACGATCTGACAGCCCTGATCATCGAATTTGAACGGAACGTGGATAAGGTTGCGCAGCGCCTTTTTTACGTCTCTGCGGTGTCCCTCTGGCACGTAGAACAGGATGAAGCCTCCGCCGCCTGCGCCGAGGAGCTTGCCGCCCAGCGCTCCGCTGTCCAGCGCCGCCTGGTAGATGCCGTCTAT
>CANRJC010000042.1 GCA_947630795.1 uncultured Phascolarctobacterium sp.
CTCTGTAATTTTCTTTACGAATTTACGCTTTCGCGTCGACTTTTTTATCGCCGCCTTTTTTCGAAAAAGCGGCTCTGCGCGAAGGCTGGTCTTTTCCCGAAAGCCCGAGGCCGCGAGACCTTGGCTTTTTTCTGAAAGAGATGGGCGTGAGGACCTTTGCTTTTTTCAGATGGGCAGAGGTCGAGGCTGTTTTCTCTTTTTCAAAAACGTATGGGCCGAGGAGCGTTGCTTTGTGCAAAAAGTTGACAGTGCTTTGACGGTGAGCCATCGATATGCGACGAAAAAGTTTTTCTTCATCGCAAGATACGCAACAGCTCTTATTCATCCTTGCCGTGAGTGCTGCTTTCTCAAGCGATGAGATGTTTGGGGACAGACCATGTTCAGCCTTCGGCAAAAGAAAAAAGGGCACGCTGCCGTACCCTTTGAGTTTTACGCTTGATCATGAAAGTTTTGCCGGAGACCTAACTGCCGAAGGCATCGGGGTTTTTGCTGCAAGTTGTGTGCGTTGAACTAATTTTGGTAAGTGAAGTTGTCGATGACGGGGCGGCGATCTTCACCCTCCTGAGCCAGCGACTGCAGCACTGCCTGCACGATTACGGCCACTTCCAGCCGCTTGCGTTGGATGCGGCACCCCAGCTCGTAAGGCTGCTCGATGGTGCCGTTGATCAGGTCGGCATTGGCGTGGCAACCGCCGCTGCAGAAGAAGCGGGCCCAGCAGCTGCGGCATTGGGGCTTGGTCAAAACGTGACAGTTGCGGAATTTCGCCACCAGATTGGGCCTGATGACGCCTTCTTGCAAACTGCCCAGCCGATAGGCTTCTCTTCCCGCGAACTGATGACAGGGATAGAGGTCGCCCTGAGCGGTGACGGCGAAATATTCGTGGCCTGCCCCGCAGCCGCTCAACCTTTTGGCCACGCAAGGACCGTTGTCCAGAGCCACGTTAAAATGGAAAAAGTCGAAGCCTTCTCCCTGCAGCCGACGGCGCAGATACTCTCTGCCCAATTTTTCGTACTCGGCAAAGAGGATTGGAAGATCGTCCTCCGTCAAAGCCCAAGGTTCGTCCTTGCCCACCACCGGTTCCATGGATATCTCTTTGCCCACTTCGGTCATGGCCAGCACATCGGCGGCAAAGTGAAGATTGTAATGGGTGTAGGTGCCCCGCAAATAATAATTTTTCCCTTGGCGGGAAGCTATGGTCTTTTTGAAAGCGGCCGTTGCGACATCGTAGCTGCCCTGCTTGTTGGGGAAGGGACGCATGGCATCGTGAGTTTCTTTCTTCCCGTCTAAGCTCAGCACCAGCATCACCCGCCTGTCGTTGAGAAATTTTATCTTTTCATCCGTCAGCAGAGTGCCGTTGGTAGTGAGAGTGAGCTTGATGTTCTTGCCGCACTCCGCTTCTCTTTTGCGAACGTAATCGGCGATGAAGGTCACCGTGGGCCAGTTCATGAGCGGTTCGCCGCCGAAAAGATCCAGTTCTAAGTTGTGCCTGCTCTTGCTGCCGGCGATGGCAAATTCCACCGCCGCTCGGGCGGTTTTTTTGCTCATCAGCTGCCTTGCGCCGCCGAAGGAGCCGCTTTCGGCGAAACAATAGCCGCAACGCAGATTGCAGTCTTGAGTGACCAAAAGGCAGAGCGATTTGACGATGGGCTCTTCGTTGAAAACAGGTGGTACTTCGATATCGGGAGAAAAGAGCAAGCCCTCCTTCTGCAGTTCTTCTGCTTCGGCCAAGGCTTCTTCCAGTTCCCGCCGGGGATAGCGCCCCTCTAAAGCGGCAAGGGCAGCAGATCCGTTGCTGCCGTCGTAGACTTCCATAAGGTCGTAAAACAGCTCGTCGACCAGATGCACGGCGCCGCTGTTCACGTCCAGTATCCCTTTATATTCGTCCAAACACAAGCGGTGGATGCTCACTTCTTCGATCCTTTCTCCACGCTAAAACGGCTCCCTGTAAAAAGCAGGGAGCCGTGAGCCTGTCACTGAACCTTATTTGCTGTGCTCGCAAACTTGATTGCCTACCGTGCAGGAGGTCTTGCAGGCTGACTGGCAGGAGGCGGGGCACTCGCCGCAGCCGCCCTTGCGCAGTTCTTTGTTCAGCATGGTCTTATTGACGGTCTTTACATGTTTTTTCATCGTTAAGTAACCTCCACTTGGAACTTTCAATTTATTGTAACCTGTTTCAACGGCAATTGCAAGGAGAAAATGCTAAACTTGTTGCCTTCTCCCTTTCTTCCCTGTATAATTAAAATCAGGGTAGTTTCCTCTTTCCGCTCTCGGAAAAATTTTCGGAGAATCGTGAGGACTATATATATTTATTGAGGAGTGTTTTATGAACGACGAAAAAGAACGCAGCAGTTTTTCCGGTTCGCTGGGCTTCATCATGGCCGCCGCCGGCAGTGCGGTAGGCTTGGGCAACATTTGGCGCTTTCCTTATTTGGCGGCCAAAGACGGCGGTGGCATCTTCCTTTTGGTCTATTTCATTTTGGCTTTGACCTTCGGCTTCGCCCTGCTCACCAGTGAGGTGGCCATCGGCCGCAAGACCCGTCAGTCGCCCCTCACCGCTTACAGCAAACTGCACCCCAAGTGGTACATCATCGGTATCTTCGCCTGTCTGGTGCCCACCATCATCCTTCCTTATTATTGCGCCATCGGTGGCTGGGTGCTGAAGTATCTTTACACTTTCCTCACCGGCTCGGGGCTGGCTGCCGCCCAAGACGGCTTCTTCGGCGCCTATATCACCGCCCAATTCGCCCCTGTTTTCTGGATGCTGGTCTTCTTCGGCCTCACCTTTTACGTAGTCTACAAAGGCGTGGATAAGGGCATCGAGCCGTACAGCAAGGTGCTGATGCCCATCCTCTTTCTGTTGATCGTCATCATTTCCTTCTTCTCTCTCACTTTAGAGCACACCGATGCCGGCGGCGCCACCCGCACCGGTCTGGAAGGTCTGGCCATTTATGTCATCCCCGATTTTACCGGCATGACCCTGCAAAGGCTGCTCATCGTCATCATGGACGCTATGGGCCAGCTCTTCTTCTCCATCAGCGTGGCCATGGGCATCATGGTGGCCTACGGTTCTTATGCCCGCAAAGACATCAACCTGATGAACTCCATCAATCAGATCGAGTTCTACGACACTTTGGTGGCGGTACTGGCCGGTATGATGATCATCCCCGCTGTCTACACCTTCATGGGAAGAGAGGGCATGAGCGGCGGACCCGGCCTGCTCTTCATCTCCCTGCCCAAGATCTTCGCCGCCATGGGCGGAGTCGGCCCCTTCATCGGCATCGTCTTCTTCCTCATCGTGGCCTTCGCAGCCCTCACCAGTTCCGTGTCCATCATGGAGGCCGTGGTCTCCAGCCTCATGGACCGCTTCGATGTTTCCCGCAGCAAGAGCTGCATCATCGTAGCTGTCTACACCGTCATCTTCGGCCTTTTGGTATGCTTCGGCTACAATCTGCTCTACTTCGAAGTGAAACTGCCTAACGGCGCAGTGGCCCAGGTGCTGGATCTGATGGATTACCTCAGCAACAACTTGCTGATGCCGCTGGTGGCTCTTCTCACCTGTCTGCTCATCGGCTGGCAGCTGAGCCCGCAGACGATCATCGAAGAAGTGGAACAAGGAGGTTATCGTTTCCAACGCCGCTGGCTCTACATCGTCATGATCCGCTTCGTGGCCCCTGCTCTGCTCTTCGTGCTGCTGCTACAATCCACCGGCATTTTGAACCTGTAAAAAAGAAAAAGTCCCGACATAACTGCAAGGCCTCTTGCTCTGCCGCTTTTCCGGCATGACAAGGGGCCTTAAAAATGTTATAATGAAAATTGATCTTCATATAAATAATATCAGAAGAAAAACGCCGGCTCTTTTTGCGCTCCGGCAGAGATCGAGGTCATCATGTTCAAGATCATCAAGGTCGCAGCCCTTTGTGTTTTTTGCCTCATCGTGATGGGCGTTTCCATCCTTTACGGCTTTTCCGGCTATTTTGCTCCCGCCAATTTGGAAGAAGAATTGGTGCCCGATGCTTCCTCGCAATTTTACGACAACAAGGGCGAGCTCATCTACACCAGTCAGTCGGAAGAACGCCGCCTGCCGGTGACCTTGGACAAAGTGCCCAAGCACACCCGGCTGGCCTTCATCGCCATCGAAGACAACCGCTTCTACGAGCACGGCGGCATCGACTACCGAGGCACGCTGCGGGCCCTCTTCAACAATGTGCTGGGCCGTGAAGTGCAGGGAGGCAGCACCATCACTCAGCAGCTGGCAAAAAACGCTTTTCTCTCTCAAGAGCGCACTTTTAAAAGAAAGATCAGAGAAGCTTTCATCGCCAAAGAACTGGAAGACAAATACACTAAAGACGAGATCTTGGAGATGTACCTGAACCGCATCTACTTCGGCCAAGGCGCCTACGGTGTGGAGAGCGCAGCCCTTTACTATTTCGGCAAGCATGCGGCAGAACTGGACATCGCCGAATCGGCCTGTCTGGCAGCCATCCCCAAAAGCCCCAACTACTATAATCCCTTCGCCGACGCCGCCGCCAATAAAGAGCGGACCGATCTGGTCATCGATCAGATGGTGAAGTACGGTTTCATCAGCGAGGCCGCCGGCGATACGGCCAAAGCGGAGAAACTGACCTTCAACGAAGGCAATAAGCAGCAGATCGGCGACCCCCGCTTCTACTTCTTCGACATGGTCTCTCAGAAAGTCATCGAAGAATTCGGTGCCGATGCCCTCTATAAAGGCGGCATGAAGATCTACACCACTCTGGATCTGAAAATGCAGGAAGCGGCGGAAAAAGCTCTCCACTTTCTGCCCACCTATTACACCGACGGCGAGAAGCGCCGTCAACCTCAGGTCGCTCTCATCGCCATCGACCCGGAGACCGGCTACGTGAAAGCCATGGTAGGCGGCCGGGGCGACGACAAATTCAATCGGGCCACTTTAGCCGTGCGGCAGCCCGGCTCCTCCTTCAAACCCTTCGTTTATTTGACGGCCATGCAAAGCGGCCTGACCCCCGCCACCGTCATCGAAGACAAAGAAGAAAAATTCGATAAAGATTGGACCCCCAAAAATTCCGACTTGAAGTGGCACGGCCTCGTGTCTTTGCGCACGGCGCTGAAACTTTCCATCAACGTGCCGGCGGTGAAACTGGCCAAAGAAGTGGGCGTGCACAAGATCATAGCCAATGCGGAAAAGATGGGGATCACCACTTTAGTGGACAAGGGTCCCTATAACGATATGAACCTGGCCATGGCCATCGGCGGCCTCACTAAAGGCGTCAACCCGCTGGAGATGGCGGCGGCCTACGGTGTTTTGGCCACCAACGGCATCTACTGCAGGCCCTTCTCTGTGTTGAAGATAGTGGACAGGGAAGGCAAGACCGTTTATTCTGCCGATACCGAGAGCCATCGGGTGCTGGACCCCGTTCCCTGCTATCTGACCACCAACATGCTGCAAGATGTGCTCACCAGCGGCACAGCCGCAGTGACAGACTTGGGCCGTGATGCCGCCGGCAAGACCGGCACCACCGACGATTTCAAAGATGCTTGGTTCGTGGGCTACACCCCCAATTTGAGCTGCGCGGTGTGGATAGGCGACGACAACGGCCGCCAGATGGAGAAGATGTACGGTTCCATGCAGCCTCTCAGCATTTGGGAAGAATTCATGCGGGAAGCTTTGAAAGAGATCCCCGCCAAACGCTTCGTCAACCCGGGCGTTACTGTTCCGCCCGAGCCCAAGATCGATAAAAAGACCAAAGCGGAGATCGGCGAAGATAAGGACAAAGCTGACGCCAAAGACAAAGAGAAGGCGGATAAGCGGAGCAAAGAGAACAACAAGACCACCATCATCAAAAACAAAGGCAACGATGAGGACAAGATGAAAGAAAAAGAGAAGGAACAAAGCAGCGAGCCGCCTTCCTGGCTCAGAAGAGCCCGCTCCGGCATCCGCGAAAGGATCAGTGAGGCAGGCGGCGACAGACCCGTCATCAGCAACAGGCCCACTAAAGCCGGCAAGTGAGGAGCTTTCGCTTCGTGAGTCTTAACATAAGGAAAGAGCGAAAGGCTTCGGCCTCTCCTCAAAAAATATCCCCCCGGCATAGCCGGGGGTTTTGCTTTTTCGGGCATAGCCCTAATACTACTGGCTGCGCACACGTGCGCTTTTTAT
>CANRJC010000043.1 GCA_947630795.1 uncultured Phascolarctobacterium sp.
GGAATAGTGTAGTGCTGGCGGTCTATCTCTTGTTTTCGGTTGCTTGCTTCCTTACCGTACATGAGCATTGGCGCCGGTCAGGTCGTCCGCCACCACGATGCATCTTGCCATATGCTCGCCTCCCGCCTTTTTCTCCCTGCAGACAGATTATAGTTTACGCTTCAATTATAATATTATACACTATTGCTTGTCAATTTCTTTTCCAAAGACGCAGGACAAAGTAGAACAGTTGAAATGCTTCCCGTTTTCCGGATTTTTTGCGGGAGCGGCCCACGTTTTTTTCCAAAAAGCAAAAGGAAACGGCTTCATATTTCGGGAGCGCCGCTTTTTTCCGCTGAGCACCCGCCGCAAGACCATCCCTTATCCGAACGAACAAAGAGCGCTTTGTCAAGAATTTTTCGGCAGATCTTTGTGTTTATCCAAAATCAGCCGAAAAGATCATAAAAGCAAAAGAGCCTGCCGCTTCGGGTCGACGATCTTCTCCGAGCACAGGCTCTTCATATTTTTACTTTTGTTGCCGATCTTATGTCAGTCTTCGACTTTTACTTTTCGTCGCCGACTTTTTACATTAGCCGCCGCTTTTCCTTTTACGCATGTTCCGCTGCGCTCGCTTCTTCCTGACCCGCCGCATATTGGATGTTGTAGAGATGAGCGTATAGACCTCCCTTGGCCAAAAGTTCTTCGTGGGTGCCCCGCTCCATCAGCCGGCCCTTTTCCAGCACCAGGATGCAGTCGGCGTTCTTGATGGTGGAGAGGCGATGAGCGATGACGAAGGTAGTGCGCCCTATCATCAAACGGTCCAAGGCCTCCTGCACCACCCGCTCGCTTTCGGAATCCAAAGCGCTGGTGGCTTCGTCCAGCACCAAAATGCGGGGGTTTTTCAAAATGGCCCGGGCGATGGCGATGCGCTGCCGCTGCCCGCCGCTGATGTTCACGCCTCTGTCTCCCAATTTGGTTTGATAACCGTGAGGCAGAGCGCTGATGAAATCGTGAGCGTTGGCCGCTTTTGCCGCCGCTTCCACCTCCGCCTGCGTAGCGTCCAGCCGGCCGTAAAGGATGTTGTCGTAAACGCTGCCGTTGAAGAGCACCGTCTCCTGCGGGACGATGCCCACTTGCGTGCGCAAAGAACTGATGGTCACTTTGCGCAGATCGATGCCGTCGATGCGGATGCTCCCCGCCGTCACGTCGTAAAAACGGGGCAGCAGGCTGGCCACCGTGCTCTTGCCGGCGCCGGAGGGCCCGACGAAAGCTATCACTTGCCCCGGCTCCGCCGTGAAGCTCAAGTCGGTGAGCACTTCTTCTTCGGCGTTATAGGCGAAAGATACCTTTTCGAAGTCCACCCGTCCTTTGACCTGCGGCAGTTCGACGGCATCGGGGGCATCGGTAATCTCTTCTTCCAGATCCAGCACCATGAACACACGCTGAGCGGCGGCCATGGCCTTTTGGATATTGCCGATGACTCTGCTCAATCTTTTGATGGGGTTGGAGATGTTCACCGCATAAGTGAGGAAGGCCACCAAGGCGCCGGCGGTCATGTCGCCGCGGATGACGCTGCGGCCGCCGTACCAGATCACCAAAGTGACGCCCAAGGCCGCCACCAATTCGATAACGGGCGTGAGAGTGGCCATCAAGCGGGCATTTTTCATGTTGGCCTTGAAATTGTTGATGTTCTCTTTATCGAAGCGGGCTATCTCGTAAGCCTGCCGCACGAAACTTTTGATCACCCGCGGGCTGGATACCGTTTCCTGCAGCACGCTGGTGATGTCCGCCGTCACCTCTTGGATGCGGCTGCCGTTTTTGCGGATGCTCTTGCCGAATACATCGATGAAGCCCAGCACGAAGGGGAAGGTGCAAAGGGTGAGGATGAAGAGCTTCCAATCCAGATACAGCATCATCACGATGGAGCTGATGAGGATCACGCCTTCGGTGATCATCTCCACGATGTTCTCCACCATGGCGGTCTGCAGGGCGCTCACGTCGTTGGTGACATAGCTCATGATGGTGCCGGTCTTGTTTTTATCGTAAAAAGACAGGCTGAGGCGCTGCAGTTTTTCGAAAACTTCCTTGCGGATATCGATCACCACGTGCTGGCCGACGTAGTTCATCAAATAGTTTTGTCCGTAATAGAAGAGGCCCCTGATGATGAACACCACCACGATGCTGAGAGCGATGTAGTTCAGCATGGCCAAGTCTTTGCGGGTGAGCACATCGTCCACGATGTCCTTGATGATCCAGGGCAGATAGACGGTGCCGCCGGTGGCGCCCACAGTGCAGATGCCTGCGCCGACGAGCATCAAGATATAAGGTTTTATGTAGCGTATGGTGCGAAAATAAAGATTCATCTTTCTTCCTTTGCCACACTTAAGATCAAGCGGGCCACTCTCTCGACGGCTCCGTTTTCTCCCAAACGCTGCCGCACGAAGGCCATATCTTCCCGCAAACGAGCCTGCCCTTTTTCCGTCAGCAAGTCCAAGGCGGCCTGAGCCACTTTGGCGGGAGTGAAATCGTCCTGCAATAATTCCGGCAGCACCTGCCGCCCGGCTACGATATTGGGCAGGCCGATGTGAGGTATGTTCAGCACCAATTTGGCGATGAAAGCAGAAAAGGGCGATGCCTTATAGACGATGACGCTCCCTAAGCCGCACAGAGCAGCTTCCAGCGTTACCGTGCCGCTGGTGGCCAAGGCCAAGTCTGCCACGGAGAAAAGGTCGTAGCTGTGATCTTCGACGATCTTCACGTCAACTCCGGCTGCGGCGATGTGCCGCTCCAACAATTCTTTGGGGATGGTGGCGGCCCGAGGCAGGAGAAGATCTGCCGCTCCCTGCAGTTCTTCCTTTATGAGCTTCGCCGCCGCCAAAAGCGTGGGCAGCATCTTTTCGATCTCCATCAGGCGGCTGCCCGGCAGCAGCACCAGCAGTTTCCTGTCCTGCTGTTTGTGAAAATAGGCCAGTGCTTCCTCCCTGCTCAGTTCGGGCTTCACGATGTCCAAAAGAGGATGGCCCACGAAAACAGCAGGGGCCCCCGCTTCCTTGTACACATCGTATTCGAAAGGAAAGATGCAGGCCACTTTGTCGACCAAACGGGCCACCGTTTTGGCCCTGCCCTTGCGCCAAGCCCAGGCGCTGGGAGCGATGTAGTTCACTACCGGGATGCCCTTTTTCTTGGCCAAGGCAGCCAGCTTCATGTTGAAGCCCGGGTAGTCCACTATCACCAAAACATCGGGCTTCCTCTCGTCCATGACTTCGGCGAAAGCGGAGCGCAGTTTGAAGAGAGCCGGAAGTTTGGCGATGACTTCCGTAAAGCCCATCACCCCGTGCTCCTTGATGTCGAAGAGCACTTCTCCTCCCGCAGACCGCAAGGCGTCGCCGCCCATGCCGAAGACTTCTCCCTTGGGGTCCAGTCGGCGCAGTTCTTTCGTCACCGCCGCCGCATGAACATCGCCGGATGCTTCTCCCGCCGATATCAAGATCTTCGCCATGGTCTTCACCTCACAGGCCTTTGCTTCGAAACTTTATTATTTGATTATAACATAAATCCTCTTATTCGCAAAGCATTACAGCTCTGCCGAAGACAGAGCACGCGAAGTCACCGACTCATGTAGCGCCCGCCCGTTGAGCGAAGTCGCCGGGCTCGTGTAGCGTCGGTCGCTGAGCCCCGTCGAAGTGCCCGACGCGGATGAAAGACTCTGCTGCGCCGCCCCCTGCGCCCCCTAAAAACCCTTCACGAAAAATTTCTTTCCGGCGATCCGTAATAAAACGGCTCTTTGAGAGTATTTATATATATAGGGGACCTTTTGAACAGGCCGAGCACTCGAGCACTCCGCTCGTTGAGTTTTACGAAACGTTAGGCGTGCAGATGCGATCGCTCTCTCAAAAAAATTTTTGTGCAAAACTTGTCGCATTTCGGGCCAAAAAAGGTAGTTATATATATAGGGGCCCTTTTGAGTAGGCCGCCCACTCGAGCACGCCGCCTGTAGAATTTTCCCTAAAAACCCTTCTCGAAAAATTTCTTTCCGGTGACACGTCACAAATCGGGCCAAAAAAGGTATTTATATATATAGGGGGCCTTTTGAACAGGCCGCCCATTCGATCTCAAAAAAATTTTCTTCCGAGAAATGTCGCATTTTGGGCCTAAAAACCCGCTTATATATATAGGGGCACTTTGAGGCCTCGAAAACTGCTTTTTTCTTTCTTTCTTTTTTTCCGGTTTTTTCTTTCTATTCTTATTTTCCGTCATCCCCGTTCCCCTATTATATATATATACTAATATGGGAGATCTATATTATATACTCTTATGTATAGGTACAGCAGTATTAGGCCGCTGCCTCTTGAGGCAGCGGCCCCCCGTAGAGAAAAAAAATTCAAGACAGCACCACAGAGCGCCCGTTGAGCCCCGTCGAAGCGTTAGGCGTGCGACAGATCACCCGAAAGAGAAAGAAGTGCTGCCTTTTTATATAAAATCAGCAGAGCCGAAGAAAGAGCGGACAAACGAAAAGTCCGCACGCAAGGAGGAACGTGCGGGCTACTATGAGGTTTTGTATGAAATGTGAAACTAGATCAACTGTTTGGTGTCGATCGGTGAAAAGGGAAAAGTCTTATTTCTCTTCTTCCTCTTTGGCGGCAACTTTGGCAATGAAGCGGGCGTTGGTGTCCATGCTGCGTTTGGCTACCTTGGTGCTGTGGATCTTTCTGCCGGTGCCTGCGTTCACATCTTCGATGACGATGCCGGCGGTGTTGAACTCGTAACCGGTGTACGTGGTCTCGCCTTCTGTGAGTGTGAAGTTGGCAGCGGTGCACAATCGAGTCAAAGCAGAAGCACTGATATCTACGCTCGTATCGATGCTGTACACGCTCACACCGTCTATGAAGTAGAGATCGTTGCCGTTGGGCAGCAGCACGATGGTCGGCGCAGCGGGGGCTACGGTACTATCATAAAACTTTACAGCTGTACCGAATACACCGTTCAACAAATCATTCTCCGTAGTCTGGATGATCATATACTCATACTGACTATAGTCATCGTTGTAGTGAGCAACTAGTACATAAGCCTTGCCGTTGGCGAAGGCAACGTCCGAGAAGTCGCCGCCGAAGTTATTTGGTATAGCGCTAGCATCAATGGACGTTACCCATTCAGGGCTGCCATTGGTAAGCACAAACACCTCCATCTGTGATGCCTCATTGCCTCCGGGCTGCTGAGCACCGCCGTAAGAAGTGACATAAGCGTAGTCGCCATTCACAGTCAACCCATTGGCATTGACATTAGCCTCGGCGCCCACCGCCTTGCCGGTCTCAAGATCGATCATCACCACTTCGGAAGGACCGAAGGTGTAATTCCAGCCCTCATTATAGAACCGATCGAAGAGGGCCACCAAATAGGTCTTTTCGCCGATGCTGTATGGACAGTGTCAAGTAATCGTTGGCAAAATCCTCCGGCAAAATATCAAAGTCAGAACCCTACAAAGGGCAAAGCATTCTTACTCATCCCCGGCAGAGTGAGATGCCCC
>CANRJC010000044.1 GCA_947630795.1 uncultured Phascolarctobacterium sp.
AAAACCCTTCCCTTTATTTTATTGAGCTTGCCAACGAAAATTATACACTAACGCGGTAGATTTCTTGAAGATACCGTGCTTTCGCTCTTTATGGAGAAAAACAGACTTAATTTATCTCAGACATATTTTTTTCGTATAACTTTTGTGATCGGTAAGGAAGGTCCTCCATGCGCATCGGTGTCGACATCGGCAGCACCACCATCAAATTGGCAGCTCTCTCCGACGACGGGCAGCTGCTCTTCAGCAAATACGAGCGCCATTACAGTCAGATCGCTCTCAAACTTTTGGCTCTGCTGAAAGAATTGAAGGAGTTCTCTCCTCACCTTTCTTCCGCCAAAGTGGCAGTGAGCGGCAGCGCCGCTTTGGGCATCGCCGACCGCTGCGGCCTGCAGTTTGTACAGGAAGTTTTCGCCGAAAAGATCGCCACGGAAAAATTGCAGCCTCAGACCGATGTGGTCATCGAGCTGGGAGGCGAGGACGCCAAGATCCTCTTTTTGGGCCGCCACTTCGATGCCTGCATGAACGATTCCTGCGCCGGGGGCACCGGCGCCTTCATCGATCAAATGGCCGCCCTCCTCAATGTAGAGACCAAGGCCATGAACGAACTGGCCCTCGCCGCCACCGACACTTACACCATCGCCAGCCGCTGCGGCGTCTTCGCCAAAAGCGACGTCCAGCCCCTGCTGAACCAAGGGGCCGCCAAGACCGACTTGGCTGCCAGCATCTTTCAGGCGGTGGCCAGCCAAGCCATCACCGGTCTGGCCAAGGGGAGGCCCATCAAAGGCTCCGTCCTCTACTTAGGCGGGCCCCTCACCTTCATGAGCAAACTGCGGGACTGCTTCGACGCCAAACTCCATGTCAAAGGCCTCTGCCCCGAGAACAGCCTCTTTTACGTAGCCATCGGCGCTGCCCTCTGTGCGGAAGAAACTGCAAACTTGGAAACTTTGCCCGAGCTTTTGCGCACCGCCTCCAACGTCAGCAGCTTGGCCTATGCTTCGCCTCTTTTCGCCGATGAAGAAGAATACGCCGCCTTCAGCGAACGGCACCGCAAGGCCACCGTGCCCACCTCTTCTTTGGCGCAAGCAGCGACCGCCTTTTTAGGCGTAGACTCCGGCAGCACCACCATCAAGATCGCCCTCATCGACGAAGAATGCCGCCTTTTGGCTTCTTTTTATCAAAGCAACAAGGGCAACCCGGTAGTGGCGGTGAAAAATTACCTCGCAAAACTTTACGAGGACTATCCCGACCTGAAAATTTTGGCCGGCGCCGCCACCGGTTACGGCGAAGACCTCATCCGCCACGCCTTTGGGCTGGACTACGGCATCGTAGAGACCATGGCTCACTTCTTCGCAGCTCGGCATCTGCGACCGGACGTAGATTTTATTTTGGACATCGGCGGGCAGGACATCAAGTGTTTGAAGATCCATAACCGGGCCATCGACAACATCTTCCTCAACGAAGCCTGCTCCAGCGGCTGCGGCAGTTTTTTGCAAACTTTCGCAGAGATCTTGGGCTACGACACTCAGGCCTTCGCTCAACTGGGCCTCTTTGCGGAAAAACCGGTGGACCTGGGCAGCCGCTGCACCGTTTTCATGAACAGCGGCGTGAAGCAGGCCCAAAAGGACGGCATCAGCGTCAACAATATCAGCGCCGGCCTTTCCATGAGCATCATCAAAAACGCTCTTTATAAAGTCATCCGCCCCGGCAGCAAAGAAAGCATCGGCCGCCACATCGTGGTGCAGGGAGGCACTTTCCTGAACGACTGTGTGCTGCGGGCCTTCGAAAAAGAAATGGGGCAGGAGGTCACCCGCCCCAACATCGCCGGTTTGATGGGCGCCTTCGGCGCAGCTCTCTACGCTCGTGAAAAATATCAGGCGGACCCCAAGCCCACCGGCACTTTGAACGCCCGTCAGCTGGCCGATTTCTTCCACAAAGTGCTCACCGTCACCTGCGGTCTCTGCAGCAACCACTGTCATTTGACGGTGAATACTTTCGCCGGCGGCCGCCGCTTCATCAGCGGCAATCGCTGCGAGCGCCCCATCACCCACTGCGACCCCGACGACAGCTTCAATCTCTATCGTTATAAATTGACTTTGTTGGAAGACTTGCGCAAGGCTCGGCGGCCTGATGCGCCCCTGGGCAGCATCGGTCTGCCTCTGGGCCTCAATATGTACGAGCTGCTTCCCTTCTGGCACTGCCTCTTGACGGAGCTGGGCTTCGACGTAGTCGTCAGCCCCATCGAAAACAAAAATATTTACGGCGACGGGCAGGACACCATCCCCAGCGATACGGTGTGCTATCCCGCTAAATTGATGCACGGCCACATCAAGTGGCTGCTGCGGCAAGGGCTGCAGCACATCTTCTACCCCTGCATGACCTACAATGTGGCCGAAAAAGGCACCGATAACTGCTATAACTGCCCGGTAGTGGCCTATTATCCGGAAGTGCTGAAGGCCAACATCCACGATCTTTCTCAAGTGCATTGTTACTTCGATTACTTGAGTTTGAACGATCCCAAAATTTTAGCCAAGCATCTGGAGGCCATGCTGGAAGAAGATTTCCCCACGGTGGAGCGCAAAGATATCCGCTTGGCCTTGGCCAAAGCCTATGATGCCTACGATGCCTATCTGCAAAAAGTTAGGGCCAAAGGGCTGGAGATGATGGCCGAGGCCCGCAGGCTGAAAAAGCCCATCATCGTCATGGCCGGCCGCCCCTATCACATCGACCCCAAAGTGGATCACGGGCTGGACCGGCTGCTCACCACCATGGGCGCCGCCGTCATCAGCGAAGATGCGGTAGCACCTCTCATGCCGCCCCAAGAAGTTTTCGGCGACCTGCGCGTGCTCAACCAGTGGACCTATCACAGCCGTCTTTACGCCGCCGCCCGCTATGTGACGGAGCACGACGACTGTCAATTGGTCCAATTCGTCAACTTCGGCTGCGGCTGCGACGCCATCACTGCCGACGAATGCCGCCGCATTTTGGAGGAAAAAGGCCGCATCTACACCCAGTTGAAGATCGACGACATCGAAAATTTAGGCGCGGCCAAGATCCGCCTGCGCAGCCTTTTCTCCGCAGCCGGTCTGCCCGCTGCCGATTGATCTATCAGGGAGCTTAATAATATGACGAGTTCCGCTTCTTACCCCATCTTCACCGAAGAGATGCGCAAGACCCACACCATCCTCATCCCCGACATGCTGCCTCTCCACTTCAGCCTCATCCAAGCGGTACTGGAAGCCGCCGGCTACAAGGCCGCCATTTTGAAGAACGAAGGCAGACAGGTCATAGATGCTGGGCTGCGCTATGTGAATAACGACATCTGCTACCCCGCTCAGCTGGTCATCGGGCAATTCATCGATGCTCTGCAAAGCGGCAACTACGACCTGCAGCACGTAGCCCTTCTCCTCTCGCAAACGGGCGGGGGCTGCCGCGCTTCCAATTATATCTATCTGCTGCGCAAAGGTCTGGAGAAAGCAGGGCTCACCGGCATCCCCGTCATCAGCTTCAATGTGGCCGGCTTAGAAGGCCAGCCCGGTTTCAAATTGACTTTCAAAATGGCCCGCAAACTGTTGGCCGCAGTGGTGTACGGCGATCTTTTGATGTATCTCACCAACAAGGTGCGCCCCTACGAAAAAGTGCAGGGCGCGGCCGATGCTTTGGCTCGCAAATGGCTGCAAAGTTTGGGGCAAAACTTTAAGGACAGCGGCGCCCCCTCTTTCGGCACTTTGAAAAGATCCTGCTTGGCCATCGCCAAAGATTTCGCCGCTCTGCCCACCAAAGCGGTCAAAAAGATCAAAGTAGGCATCGTCGGCGAGATCTACATCAAATTCGCCGCCTTGGGCAACAATCATCTGGAAAGATTTTTGCAGAGCCAAAACTGCGAATATATGCTGCCGGGCCTGCTCCACTTTCTCATCTACTGTGTCGATACCTACGTAGTCGATTACAAATTGTACGGCGGCCGCCTCACCAACTATCTGGCCAATGCCGCCGCCAAATGGTATCTGCAGCGGCTGGAAAAAGTTATGCGCAAAGCGCTGGCCAAAGCGCCCTTCTCTCCTCCTTCCAGCTACGAAGAGACCAAAGCCTTAGTCAAGGGCATCATCGGCTACGGCAACAATATGGGCGAAGGCTGGCTTTTGACGGCGGAGATGCTGGAGCTGGCCCACCACGGCTACAACAACATCATCTGCTGTCAGCCCTTCGGCTGTTTGCCCAACCACATCGCCGGCCGGGGCATGATCAACAGGGTGAAGGAACTGGCAGACCACATCAACGTCATCGCCATCGACTACGACGGCAGCGCTTCTCAGGTCAATCAGGAGAACCGCATCAAATTGATGCTGGCCACGGCGCAAAGATAACAAGATAAACGAGGCAGTCGCACCTTTTGGGTGGACTGCCTTTTTACGTGTACTCTCTATTTTTCTGCCAAACTCTTAAAATCTTGCGTATGGATCGTAAAGTTCATTCTACCTCGCGAATGGCGTTTTTCTGCGCAGACAGTCCTCTCAAAGATACCTCTCTCTTCACGCGTTCTGTTCTCTTCAAAAAATTTCCTTTTATCAAACCCATTGCTCATTTTCTACGCTCTGCTCTCTTCAAGCAGATCGTTCTCTCAAACAGACTACTCATTTTCTACACTCTGCTTCTTTCACTCAGTCCTAGCTTCTCAAACAGACTGCTTATATTCTGTGCCCTACACTCTTCAAACTTACTGATCCCTTTAAATAGATCTCCCTCTTTCCATACGCTCTGCTCTCTTCAAACTGACTGTTCTTCAGATAAGGTACAATATTATGCGCAAAATAAAATAGGACACAGTTCCCGAACTCTGGTAGAATGAGATCAGCACAAAACACATTCGAAAGGAGTCTGGAACTATGTCCGAGAAAATTTTACAACTAAACGAGGAAGTAATCAAGGGGAAACTTAAAGAATGACAGTGTCAAGTAATCGTTGGCAAAATCCTCCGGCAAAATATCAAAGTCAGAACCCTGCAAAGGGCAAAGCATT
>CANRJC010000045.1 GCA_947630795.1 uncultured Phascolarctobacterium sp.
TTACTTACTTCTCTTACTTACTTCTCTTACTTACTTCTCTTACTTATAACAAGGCCTCGGCCGAAAAACAGCCGAGGCCCTTAGAATTTTGCGCAAGACCTTATCAGAAGGCAGGCACCACGGCCCCCTTATATTTTTCTTCGATGAACTTTTTCACTTCGGGAGAACGGAGAGCCGTCATCAATTTTTGGATCTCCGGCCGTTTTTCGTCGCCCTTTCTCACGGCCACGATGTTGGCGTAGGGAGAATCCTTAGCTTCCATGAAGAGAGAATCCTTCACGGGGTTCAATTTGGCTTCCATGGCGAAATTGGAATTGATCACTGCCAGATCGGTGTCTTGCAGAGAGCGGGGCATCAAAGCAGCTTCGATCTCGATGAGCTGCAATTTTTTGGGGTTCTCGACTACATCGCCCACTACGGCCTTCACGCCCACGCCTTCTTTCAATTTCAACAGGCCGGCTTTTTCTAAAATGGCCAAGGCTCTGCCGCCGTTGGAAGGATCGTTGGGGATGCACACCTTGCCCCCCTCGGGCACCGCTTTGATATCTTTCAGCTTGGCGGAATAAACGCCCATGGGTTCGATGTGGATGCCCCCTGCGCTCACCAAGGCCAGTTTGTGTTCGCTGGCGAAAGATTCCAAATAGGGCAGATGCTGGAAGTAGTTGGCGTCCAGCTCTTTATCGTTGAGGGAAAGGTTGGGCTTCACGTAGTCGCTGAACTCGATGATCTGCAGCTCCACTCCCTCTTTGGCTAAGAGAGGCTTCACCACTTGTAAGATCTCGGCGTGAGGCACCGCCGTGGCCCCCACTTTCAAAACCGGTTTGGCTGCCGGCTTCTTCTCGCCGCCGCCGCAACCGGCCACCAGCAGCACTGCGCTGCAGATAGCTAAAATTATGAGCGCTAACTTTTTCATTTTTCCTCCTCCTTGAAGAACTGCCGAGCCTCTTTTGAGAGAGCCGCTCGTCTCTTCTTTTTTTGAAATATTTTTATTCGCGGCTGTAGCGGGCGATGCCCACCTTGTAGAAATCGTTCCCTTGGCTGTCGATGCAGACGATGGCCGGGAAATCTTTCACTTTGTAGCGGCGGATGGCCTCAGGGCCCAAGTCTTCGTAGGCGATCATCTTCTCTTCCACGATGGATTGAGCGATGACGGCGGCTGCTCCGCCGATGGCCACGAAGTAAACGGCTCCGTTCTTCACGCAGGCATCGATCACTTCTTGACTGCGCAGGCCCTTGCCGATCATGCCCTTCAGCCCCTGCTCCAGCATGGTGGGAGTGTATTTATCCATGCGGCCGCTGGTGGTGGGGCCGGCCGAGCCCACGATCTCGCCCGGTTTGGCGGGAGTGGGCCCTACGTAATAGATAACGTTGTCTTTTAAGTCCAAAGGCAACTGCTCTCCTCTGCCCAATGCTTCATAGAGCCTTTTATGAGCCGCGTCTCTGGCGGTGTAGATGTAGCCCGAGATCCTCACCACATCTCCTGCCCGCAGATCTTTTATCGTCTCGGCAGAAAGAGGAGCCTGGATATATTTGATAACAGCTTGCTCGCTCATCTTCACCCCTCCTTACAGCACGGCCTCGGCCCTGCGGGCTGCGTGGCAATTTAAGTTGACGGCCACCGGCAGACCGCCGATGTGAGTGGCCGTATATTCTACGTTCACAGCCAAAGCCGTGGTGCGGCCGCCCAGGCCCGAAGGTCCCACACCGGTGGCGTTCACCAGCTCCAGCAATTTTTCTTCTAAGGCCGCATATTGAGGATCGGGGTTGTGTTCTCCCGCCTGACGAGTGAGAGAATATTTAGCCAAAAGGGCCGCCTTTTCCATATTGCCGCCGATGCCCACGCCTACGGTGATGGGCGGGCAGGGGTTGGGGCCGGCGCTCCTCACCGTATCCACCACGAATTTGATGATGCCTTCCACACCGTCTGCCGGTTTCAGCATCTTCAAAGCGCCCATGTTCTCGCTGCCGCAGCCCTTGGGGCACACTATCATGTGCACTTTATCGCCGGGCACGATGGAAGCGTGGATGATGGCCGGTGTGTTGTCCCCGGTGTTTTTACGCACAAAGACCGGGTCGGTGACGGAAGATTTTCGCAAATAACCTTCGGTGTAGCCTTTGGCCACGCCGGCGTGGATGGCACTGTAAAGATCGCCGCCTGTAAAATGCACTTCCTGTCCGATCTCGATGAAGACCACGGTGAGCCCCGTGTCCTGACAGATAGGCACCGCTTTCTTTTTGGCCAATTGAGCGTTCTCGATCAAAGTGCCCAAAATTTCTTTCCCCAAAGGCGATTCTTCCGTGCTTTCAGCGGCCTGTAATTTGTTCAGCACTGCCGAAGGCAGATAGTAGCAGGCCTCCATGCACAATTCGGCTACGGTGTCTCTTACCGAGGCCACGTCTATCTCGCGCATCTTTTTTCCTCCTCTTGTCTTAAAGTTTTTTCTTTAAGCCTCTAAGTTGGCGGCCACTCTCTTGGCGGTGTCGGCCTTTACCTCTTCGGGATCCACTTTCACTCTGGCCACACCGCTATCCATGGCGGCCTTGGCCACGGCGGCAGCAACAGCCGGGGCCACTCTGGGATTGAAAGCATCGGGCACCACGTAGTCGGAGCGCAGATCTTTTTCGTCGATGAGATCGGCGATGGCATAAACGGCGGCCACTTTCATGGCGTCGTTGATCTCGGTGGCTCTCACGTCCAAAGCGCCGCGGAAAATACCGGGGAAGACGGTGACGTTGTTCACTTGGTTAGGCGCATCGCTGCGGCCGGTGCCCACCACGGCGGCTCCGGCGGCCATGCCTGCTTCGTAACTTGTTTCGGGCACCGGGTTGGCCAAGCCGAAGACGATGGGTTTTTCCGCCATGCCTTTGATGATGTCGGCGGTGAAGAGGCCGGGGCCCGACACGCCGATCAGCACATCGGCGCCTTTGGCGATCTCGGCCAAGTTGCCTTTTCTCTTTTCTTTGTTCGTCTTTAAGGACAGCTCAGTTTGGATGCGGTCCAATTTTTCGGGCATACCGGCGTAAATGGCACCGAAACGCTCTACCATGATCACGTTCTCGGCTCCCAAGGTCACCAACAGGCGGCCGATGGCGCTGCCGGCGGCGCCGCAGCCGTTCACCACGAATTTAGCTGTCTTGATGTCTTTTTTCACGAAGCGCAGGCCGCCCAACACGGCGCTGAGACAGGCGATGGCGGTGCCGTGCTGATCGTCGTGGAAGACGGGGATGGTGCAGAGCTTTTTGCAGCGGTCTTCGATGTCGTAGCATTTAGGAGAAGAGATGTCTTCCAAATTGATGCCGGCGTAATTTTTCTCCAAGATCTTCACCGTGCGGATGAATTCTTCGGGGTCGGTAGTGTCCAAGCACACGGGCACGGCGTCGATATCGGCGAAACGTTTGAAGAGGCAGGCCTTGCCTTCCATCACCGGCATGGCGGCAGCGGCCCCGATGGGGCCGAGGCCCAGCACGCGGGTGCCGTCGGTGATGATGGCCACGCTGTTGCCTCTTAAGGTCAGCTCGAAGGACAGGTCTTCGTTGGCTTTGATCTCTTTGCAGGGCTCGGCTACGCCCGGGGTGTAGGCCAACGCCAAGTGTTGGCCGTTTTCCAGAGGCACTTTCAATTTGGTAGCCAATTTGCCTTTATTATCCAAATGTAATTTGATAGCTTCGTCACGAATGCTCGTTGCCATGTTATTCCCTCCCGGAACAGAAGTAGTATATACTGTTATTGTAAAATAAAACGCTGTATATTGCAAGAAAAAGATTGTCTTTACAACGCCGCCGACGAGGCGTATCGATGTTGTGAGATTGAAAAAGTTAAAATAAAAAAGTCGCTTTGCTATGCTGAATGCTGGCCAAACCCTGATATCATAGTTGAGCTATAGTATCCATCTCTCAGCGCATCCCTAAGAGAGTCTTCCATTGCCTGAAGCCCATTTTAAAAACTCCTAATATCGACATATAAAATTCGGCAGATAAACTTCCTACTGTATTCAATTATATTTTGTTGTATAGCATCGTGATTCTCACAAGAATTGTACCTCCCACCCTTCTTTGTAATTTTCTTTGCTAATTTCCAGTTTGCCATGTGTCCAAGCATATATGAAGGCGGCCTATAAACTTTTTCCTTTCCTATTTGCCCTCGTTCTCCAGTCACGATATAGCATCACGGTATCAGACATTCAAGTGTCCGCAACAGAAGCAGAACCCTTTTTCTTTTCCCGCACGAAAAAAAGCAGCGTGCCCTTTGCTTCCAGCCCTCTCTGTCCTTTGCTCAGCCTTAATGTGTCGAAGCGGGCGAGGCTCAG
>CANRJC010000046.1 GCA_947630795.1 uncultured Phascolarctobacterium sp.
ATATTTTGCATGATCGGGGAAGGGGAAAACCCTTCCCTTTATTTTATTGAGCTTGCCAACGAAAATTATACACTAACTTGAGAAAGCACATCTGCCTCTCCTTAGCCTTCTCTTGCTCCTGCCTCTCCATATATATAAGCGGTTTTTTGCTCGAAAAGCGACAAGCTGCGGAGCAAAATTTTTTCGAACGTTTTTGAAATGTTTTCCGAAGATTGTCGCTTTTTCTCTTTTGACCCGCTTGTACTTATAGAGAGCTTTTTCCTTTGCTTCCTTTTTTGCCGTTTTTTTCTTTCGTTTCTATTTTTCTTTCGGCTTCCCCGTCTCTCTGACATATATAGTACTGAAATAGGAGTTTTATTATATATACTCTCTCTGATATCTGCGAACAGCTATATCTCTAAAAGCTGCTCAGTCCGCACGCCGCTCCCGCACACGTCGCTGCCTCTTTTCAAAAAGAGCGGGACCCTGCGCCTCATAGGGTACAGAGCCCTTTTTCAAGAAATACCGAAACTGTTCACGCCGCCCTTGCAAAGAAAGGCGCAGTTCACCTCTTCGCCGTTTTTTCTTCGAAGAGATCCAGCACCTCCAGCAGATCGTCTTTCAGCAGACGGCGGCACATAAGTTTTAACTCCCCGGGCACGCCGTAATAAGCTTCTCCCATGGCCCCGGCGATGGCCCCCAATGTGTCTGTGTCGCCACCTAAGGAGACGGCGGTGCGGATCACGTCTTCAAAGCTTTCGCCTTCCAAAAAAGCCGTGACGGCTTCCGGCACCGTCTGCTGGCAGCTTTCCACGTGGTGATAGAAGGGCCTTATCTCGTCGCAAGTTCGGCTCAGATCGTAGTCAAAAGTTTTTTCGATGAATTTTTTGATCTCGTCCTTGCTCTTGCCGGTGCGAGCCAAATAAACGGCCGCGGCCGTGGCCTGCGCCCCTTTGATCCCCTCCGGGTGATCGTGAGTCACGGCAGCGGTCCAGCCTGCCACCTCCAATGTTTGCTCCAACGTGGGAAAGAGCCAGCCTGCCGCCGACACCCTCATGGCCGAACCGTTGCCGTAACTGCCGTAAGGCAGAGGCCGCGAGGACAGCAACCACCGCAGGAAGCGGCCCCCGTAACCTCTGTCGATGTAGCGCCTCCCCCATTTTTGCATGCTTGCGCCCACGATGGCCTCCGTAGCCGGCTCATCGTCGACAAAATGTCCCTCTATCGCCGCCAGCAACGCTTCGGCTACGGCAATGGTCATCACCGTATCGTCGGTGAAGCGGCTCTCGCCCATAAAAAGAGGAAACCCTTTGCTTTTGTCGCCTCTGTCAAATTCATAAGGCGAACCGATGATATCTCCCAAAATCGCTCCGTACACGGTCTCTATCTCCTGCCTTTCTGTTTTGACCTCGACTGATCTTTTCGCCTCATCTTTCGTATAGGGTCCGCATTTTTCTGCTTTGATCGCAGCTCCTTTTGGTGACTTTCAATCCGGAGCGCAGGGCTCTCCCTCGTCTCCGTCATCTGCCCTTTGCTCGTCTTCCGGCTGCAGCCAAACAAGATCGGAGAGAGCTATGCGGCTGCCGTCGTCCAGATAGAGGCTGTCCGTCGCCGCCTCCAGACGACGGGCTCTCACCTTTCTCTTCACATAAGCGCCTCCTGCCTTGCGGGCATCGGCCACAAAGTAAGAGAGTTGCGCCTCCGCAGTTCCCGCTTGCAATCTTTCCCGCAAACGCCGCAGAGCGGCATCCAAAGCTTCTGCCTCGTCCTCCCCCAAGCAGCGCCGAGGACAAGTGAGGCGGGTGCTCTCGGCCAGAGCTTCTTCGTAACCGGCCAAGGCGGCGAAGGGACTGAACTGAGCGGCCCTGCTCTCTGCAGGCAACGGCCGATGCCTGAGGGAGCGATGATGCGGCAAGCGCAAGATATCGTCGTATTCGCCCATGAGCGTTTCGTCTCCTTTTCACAGAAGCGAGCAACCCCCTTCAGGCTCGATGCCCTCCGATCTGCTCGTTGCGTTCTGCGGCGGTGGCCCCGGGCCGCAGGTCCATCCCTCTCAGCAGGGCATTAGCACCGAAGCGCCGCCGCACCGCCAGCATCGCCTCCTGCAGGGCCGTCTCTCTGGCATCCTCGACCGCAGACGGCTCTGTCTCTTTCTCTTGAAAAAGGTCCAACTGAAGGGATAGATGCTCCGGCTTGTTCTCGGCAGGACTCACGCGGCAGGCCGTCAGCACCAAGCGCCGCACCTGCAGCCCCGGCACCACCAAACGTCGATAAAGAGCGCCGAAATTGCTGCGCAGCTGACTGCAGGAGGCAGTGGGCCCGGGCAAATGACAACTGCCATGGCTGCTGTGCGCGTGACGATGTAGAGAAGGCCCGACACTTTCTGTTTCCCCGCTTTTTCCTTCGTAGCCGATGTAAAGATCGATCTGCTCCGTCACTAGTCCTTTGCTCAAAAGCTCCAGCGCCAAACTTTCCGCCATTTCTTTCACTGCCAAAAGGGCGGCGGCAATGCTGTAGGGGCGGGGCAGCACCTGTCCCGTGCTGTGACTGCGCACGTCGGGCCGATAAGCTTTGATCTGTGCCATGGTACAGGGCTCGAAACCCCAAGCGTGATCGATCAAAAGTTCTGCATTGACGCCGAACAAACGGTAGAGCAACTCTTCGTTGTAATAGCTTTGGTGATCGCCCAAAGAGCAACGGGCCACCGCCCCCATGCTGTACAGCCCCTGAGCCGCCAATTTGGCCGCTGTGCCCGAACCTATCTGCCAAAAATCCGTCAAAGGCCGATGTCCCCATAACTGCTGCCGATAGGTCAGTTCATCCAAAGCGGCGATACGAGCCCCTTCTGCGTCGGGCCGCTGCTTCTTGGCGATGATGTCCATAGCTACTTTGCACAAATAAAGATTGCTGCCGATGCCGCAGGTGGCGGTGAGACCGCACTCGGCCAGCACTTTCCGCAACAGCAGCTTCGCGAAATCGTGAGCACTGAGGCCATAGAGAAGCAGATAAGCGGTGGCATCTATGAAAACTTCGTCGATAGAATAAACGTGGATATCTTCGGGAGCCACGTAGCGCAGATATATACCGAAGACCCGGCGGCTGTATTCTATGTAAAGAGCCATGCGGGGCCGAGCCGTCAAGTAAGAGAGAGCCAACGACGGCTGCTTCTCCAGTTCCGCCGCCATCGCCGAAGAACCCTGCAGCCTTCCCGCCCGTTTGCGCCGCTCGGCGTTGATGGCCCGCACCTTTTCTTTCACTTCGAAGAGCTGGGGCCGAGCCATCACGCCGTAAGCTTTCAAAGTGGGCGACACCGCTAGGCAAATGGTTTTATCGGTGCGGCTCTCGTCGGCCACCACCAAATTCACCGCCAGCGGGTCCAGCCCTCGCTCCACGCACTCCACGGAAGCGTAAAAAGATTTCAGATCGATAGCTATATACGTGCGTCCCTGCTGCATACTTCCTCATCCCTTGCGCCGATCATCTTCATTGTAGCAAAGAGCACCACCTCGGTCAAGATTATTTCGAACATTTTGTTTGCTTTTTATTTATTTTGTTCGTAATATAAAACGACCTGCCCCGCTGTCGAACTTTTTTTCAAAACTTCGACGTTGCCGAGCCCGTCCGTTTTTTCTTGCCTGACGGGCCGAGAGCAAAAGATATTTTACGAAGAGCCCCTTTTCGTTAGTGTATAATTTTCGTTGGCAAACTCAAATAAATATCCCCCGGCGTAGCCGGGGGTTTTGCTTTTTCGGGCATAGCCCTAATACTACTTGGCTGCGCACACGTGCGCTTTTTATCGGCCTGCCAGCCACGCATTGTTTAACGGCTACCCGTAAACGGGTCTCTGG
>CANRJC010000047.1 GCA_947630795.1 uncultured Phascolarctobacterium sp.
CTTGCTTGCTTGCTTGCTTGCTTGCTTGCTTGCTTGCTTGCTTGCTTGCTTGCTTGCTTGCTTCGAAATTATCGTCCCGGTAGCGGCGTATGTCAAGAGGGCATCTCGATAAAATTCATACTGCTTCCTGCGAGCCTCTATCTCCGCCGGCAGCCCTATGTTCAAGTCGGAGCAGATCTTGTCGAAGTTGTCGAGGACATTTACGATGCGTTGTTGGATCGCTAACGGTAAAACAGGAACTTTTGCTCCCGATATGTTGTCATTATATAATCTCGCTATCGTTCCACCCGTTGCTACTTTCCAAGGATTCGTTTGATACCAATAGAAAAGAAAGCTGTTAAGTACTTGGGACTCGTCATTACTAACCCAAACAATATTGGAATCCTGAAAATATGCCGGTTCCCCATCAAACACTACTGCTCGTCCGATTGTACCGGCAGCAGAAATCAAAATATCTCCTTTTTTGGGATAAGGGTACAGACTGCGGTATTTTTCGAACAACTCTCGTGAGATAAATGCGTCAGCTTCTTTTCCAAACGTACCTATTTTGTAAAACGGTACATCGCCAACAGAAGATGTTTCATTTTTCATTATACGTTTGCACATAGAAACTTTTCCGATCTCTCCCAGCGTCCGCCATTGTACCTCACTTGTCCCCCCCTTATGAACATCGAACGTCAGCAGCCTGTCTCTGTAATATTCATACTGTTTCTTTCTCGCTGTAAGCTCTGCTGTAAGCTCTGCTGTAAGCTCTGTGAAATTGTCCAAAATTCGGACAATTTCACGCTGTACCTCCAACGGAGGCACAGGAATAGTTATAGCTTGAATAGCAGGTACACTTGAATGGACTACTTTGCTTTTCACCTTACCTTTGCTCTTCTGTGCTTGACTATCTGCTGTTGATAAAGCGTAAGCAAGATATTTAGGGTCTTCATTGTGCTTCATCACAACAACGTCGCCACCAGCTAAGCACTTTTCGCATCCTACATAAGCACAACATTTTGCAATATCTTCAACTTTCTCCCCAGTAATCGCAAACAATATATCCCCATGCCCAAAATACTTTTTGTTAGGTATATCATCTTCATTAGTATGGGAAAAACATTTATCAAACCACGTGCCGTAGGTTGTATAGATTTCACCATATCTCACACACGGGGTGCCGTATTCTGTAACCTGCTCTCTTTTGATGCCTGAACCGCGATAAATATCCGTTGCAATTTCTCCAAGTGTTTTATACTCCACCCCGTTCGGGCATAATTCTCTTATAAGTTCGTCCAGCTTGCTCATCATCCCACCTCTATCTCGGCGATGATCTTGGCGATCTCGTCCCGCAGCTGCTGCTCTTTGGCCACTATCTCTTCTATCTCGGCGTTCAGCTTCCCGATGTCTATCTTCTCCCGCTTGTCCTCCTGTTCCACATAGGTGCTCACGGACAAATTGTAAGCATTTTCTGCTATCTCGTCATAAGCTGCCAAGTGAGAGAAATGCTTTTCTTCTTTGCGGGCCGCAAAAGTGTCCGCTATCCTCTCGATGTTCGCCGCCGTCAGCCTGTTGTTGTTGGTCACCTTCACGCACTCGCCGGAAGCGTCGATGAACAAAGTTTTGTCGTCGGCCTTGCCCTTTTTCAGCACCATGATGCAAGTGGCGATGGAAGTTCCGAAAAACAAGTTGCTCGGCAGTTGGATGATGCAGTCGATATAGTTGTTGTCGATCAAATACTTTCTTATCTTCTGCTCTGCGCCGCTGCGATACATTATGCCCGGAAAACAAACTATGGCCGCTGTTCCCCCCGTGGCCAGCCACGCCAAAGAATGCATGATGAAGGCCATGTCCGCTTTAGATTTCGGCGCCAAAACGCCTGCCGGAGCAAAACGGGGATCGTTGATCAAAAGCGGGTCGTCGTCTCCAGCCCACTTGATGGAATAGGGAGGATTGGAAACGATCAATTCAAAAGGCTCATCGTCCCAATGCTGCGGTGCTGTCAGCGTGTCTTCGCAAGCGATGTCGAATCTGTCGAACTCCACATCGTGCAAAAACATATTGATGCGGCACAGGTTGTAGGTGGTGATATTTATCTCCTGCCCGAAAAAGCCTCCTCTCACCGCAGCCCTGCCCAATATTTTTTCGGCCTTCAAAAGCAGAGAGCCGCTGCCGCAGGCAGGGTCGTAAACTTTGTTGATCTCTTTCTTGCCCACCGTGCCCAGTCTGGTCAGCAGCTCGGACACATCGGCGGGGGTGAAAAACTCGCCTCCCGATTTGCCTGCGTTAGACGCATACATAGCCATCAAATATTCGTAGGCATCGCCGAAAGCGTCGATGTCGTGGTCTTTCACGGTGCCCAATCTCATCGCCGCCACGCCGTGCAGCAATTTCGCCAGCCTTTCGTTGCGTTTGGCCACGGTAGCGCCCAATTTGTTGCTGTTCACATCAAAATCGTCGAAAAGCCCGGCAAAATCGCTCTCCGAATCGCTCCCCTTCGCCGAATCTTCGATGTGACGGAACACCCGCTCCAATGTTTCGTTCAAATTTTCGTCGTTGTCGGCCCTCTTGCACACGTTGCAAAAAAGTTCGCTGGGCGGGATGAAAAAGCCCTTTTCTCTCACCATCTCGTCGCGGGCCGGTTCGGCAGCCTCATCGCTCATGGCCGCATAGTCGAAATTTTTGCCGTTTCCCTGCGCCTCATTGCTTTGGGCCTCATTGTTATTGATGTGATCCCGCAAATTCTCGGAGATGTAGCGATAGAACATGGTGCCCAGCACATAATTTTTGAAGTCCCAGCCGTCCACTGCGCCCCGCAGTTCGTCGGCTATCGCCCAAATAGCTCGGTGCAATTCTTCCCGTTCTGCTTCTTTTTTATTTTCGGCCATGCCCTCATTCCTCCCGCTCGCTCTTTTTATTAAAGGCGCCGCAGCCGCAGCGTCTGTTTTTTGTTATTATACCACACACCTCTTCTTCTCCGCCACTTGGACAAAATCTGCCACGCTCATCGCCCCCGTCTCTTCTCTCCCTCGCCCTCGCTTCCCATCGCGCCCCCTCTTTTCCCCCGTTAACGGGGCATTTTTCCACGATTTTTAAAATTTTGCCCCCTTAACTACCGTCTTTCTTAAAGTGAAGAGGCTCGAGTGAAAATGAAAAGGATCTGGCACAGCTGTTAAAACCTACTCATCGAAGTGTGCGGTGCCCGTCATAAACCTAAAATTTACAGCGCAAAGGCCCGCCGTAAGGCGGGCCTTAAGTTTCGGGCGAAGCAAGTTTATTCTACATACATCGCCGCCGTGCGTATATCTTCCAAAATATCCTTCTTATATTTCGGGTCTGTCACCTTCTCCGCTCTCCTGCGCAAAGCGGCGAGGAACTCTTTGCTCAGCGTCTTTTCCATAATGTCGTCAAACACTTCTCCCAGCCAATAGAGTTCCTCATCGGTACACTCGTTTTCGATAAAAGCGATAGCCTCATCGATATCTGCGGTGAATTGTTTTATCTCAGCCTCCCACCAAGGTACTTCATAGTAATAAGCACCCGGTGCTGTGATTCTGTCTTTAATAACTTCATGATATTTGGAAAAGTCTTTCAATTTACTTCACCGCCTTTCTTTTTCTCTCAGCCGCTGTCTTCAATAAGTGCCGTCATGATCTCGTCCGTCATCTGAAAGAGCACAGCTTCATTATACCCTATACGATTTTCCTGTGGAAGATTTTTGCTCATCCCACGAAAAAAGCTCTCACGTTTCCGTGAGAGCTTTTTCGTTACCGGCAACGTTCTATCCTCCCGGGCCGCTTCCG
>CANRJC010000048.1 GCA_947630795.1 uncultured Phascolarctobacterium sp.
TCTTGCACGGCGAGGACAGCCACAGTGACACCCTTGGCAGCTTCTTCCCGCTCGTTCTCAGAAAGAGCCGTAACGGCGGACGGCAAGACCAGACCGATGACGGCTATGTGGTGGGCATAAATTACAAAGGAGCTTCTGCGACCAAACTGGGCAGCTGGGGCCTGCACGCCAAATATTATTACCAAGGCGCCCCAACTTTTCTGGCTCACACCATGAACGGAGCCCACGGAGCCCTTATGGGCGATGAGGAGGGCAACATAGTGAATACATGGGGCTTCAAAGGCTACAGTTTGATGGGCTACTATACCGTGGCCAAGAACATGGTGGCGGGCATCAATGGTACGTCCTGAAGACCATGGACTCTACGACATCAGGATGAGGACTCTGTGGACCCAGTTGGTGCTGACCTTCTGAAATTACACAAATCGCAAAAATTTTCAAGGGACGCAGAAGCGTCCCTTTTGTATTAATGCTTTAGCGTTGGACGACCGCATAGCGGACGTTAACCGCCCGCTATGCGGGTGAGATTAAATCTCAAGCGAAGAAATACCCGATCTGATATACTGTAAGTGTTCAAGCTAAATGTAAAATCAGAAGGGAGGTTTCCTATGGCAAATAGTTTAGCACACAAAGTAGGTGTGCAAGTATCACATAATCTTTACATCCAGGTCAAAGACAAAGCGGGAATAATGCAACGGTAGCGCCTTGAACTTATCTAAGCAACCGAAGCTATATTTCTTCAAAAATGGCCGCACCAACAAATGACAGTATATCGCACTGATCAAATAGCTGAACTTTAATTCAAAAAGCGCTTAAGCAGTTTTGGATAGCCATCTGCAAAGACAATGCCGGATTTTTATATCTGCGCTATTTTTATGAGATTTTGCATCCACTCATCTAACTATATCCCAGTCTTCAGGTGCTGCCTGAGGATTTTCCATTGGTCCGTACATTCTTTCATACTGCGGCAAGCACCAAGAAGCAAGTTTTTTTGTTTGTTTAAAAAAGAAAACCATCCAATCACGACTACTTTCATTAATGCTTTCTTTATATAGCGCCCATCCTACATAGTACCAGTTATGGATTGCCGAATACGCCATCCAGTGAAGATATTCTTTCTCTGTTGCCGGCCGCCCGAAATAAGCCTCAAGAATATCTTTGATTTTCGGATCATCGACTTCATATTCAAGTCCGGCGATAACACGTCCGAAATCATATCCCGGATCATTATAACCAGCAAACTCATAATCGATAATGTCCAATGTATCTTCGGTCACCAGCACATTATCTATATTGATGTCATTATGGCACATCGTGTGTTTTATGCCATCCTTATCCGCATACTTTTGCAATTTGCGGATCATGCCCCACTCTTTTTCGAAAACCTTGAAAAGGTTACCTTTCACCTTCGCAGCTTCTTTGAAAAGGCGCTCCGTCTGCCAGACTGGATCATAATTATACTGCTCACAGTCTTCCAGATTACGACCCGCATCATGAAAAGCACGTATCTTGCGAGCCACAAGTTTCATCAGTTCAACGTCATAATAATATTTTCCGTGCAAATCAATGCAGTTGTCCCTATATTTCGAGATCTTGGCCCCTTGTTCATCTATATAGATATATGTATCATCGGCATGCGCTTTGGCGGCGAGGCGGTTTGCGATACACTCGTTCTTGCGGTAAATAAAAAACTGTGTGCTGTCTCCAGGATAACGGAAGATATAACGTTTACCGCGGACTACGAACGTAAACAGAATATTGGAAAGCCCCTTTTGGAGAACATTGATGTCCACGATCTCATCTTCCTTGCAATTAAGGATCGAGCATATTTTATTATTGATCCACCCAGACACAGTGCTGAGAAATAAGCCTTCGATATTCTGAATCTCCTGAATCGAGTCAAATTCAAACAGAAAATCGGACGGATACTCTCGTACATACATTTCTAGGTCATCTGCGTGACGAGAAACAAACTCCTCCCAGAACAGCGAAGAAACACGAAAATCTTCAATCTCCTCTTCCATAAAGGCAAGAAAGCGTCGGCTCATTTCCCGATCCATGTACGCATGCCCGTAAATGCATTCTCCGGATTTTGCGCAACTGTACACATTAAGTATACGTCCGGAGGCATTCTTACGAACAACAAGCTCGTTGTGCGCATCTTTCTTATAAACAGTAGCATGAAAAGAATTATATTCATACCCGGAAAAAGGGTTTTCTTCGAAATAGTTATCGCAATTAAGAATATACGTAGATCCGAGGAACTTCCTTGCGACATAGAGAGAATAGATATTATTTTTCTTTAGATCGGGGTTGATCTCAATGTTTATACCCCACTTATCTACCAGAAAGAAGTACAGCTCCTGTTTATATCCGAGGACAACGGTGATTTGATTAATTCCCGCTTCCCTCAGTTGTCTAATCTGCCTTTCAATCAACGTTTCCCCATTCTTTATGAAAAGACCTTTTGGCATGTTGTAAATAGATTTTGCGGAAATGTCGGCTCCGCCAGCGGCAAGAATTATGGCGTTATTCACTTTGAGTGATTCGATCTCTCTCATACCTAGCGGAGTGACTACACCATCTTGAATATAATCTTTAGCTTCAAGGTCAGTTACGAGAGCAGCGACTTCCTCTGTAGATTTGAAAGCGTAATAGTGGACATTTTTAAAAACATATTTCGGGATATCTGTGACCGGCTCCTTACTTTTTAGTATTGTGTTGATAATCTCAAATTCTTTGTATGTTATCATTGATTTCTTCCTATTCCTTACCTTACCGAGCCATCCTGGATTTCTCAGACTCCCATTTCTTTTTCAATAGCAGCAGACCTTCGAACTTATCCAGATCTTCTTTCAAGGTTATTTTAAAGTTATACCCGGATGATTTGGAAAACCACAAGCGTTTTCCGAGCGCGAGATAGAGTGATGTAGTATGGGGCTCGATAGTATCCAAAATTCCCCTTCGTTGCGCTTCCATGTATGCTTCCATAAGTTCTCCGTATTTGAAAGACCATGGATTGCTGAAACCTTTAATCGTTTCCCTTAGGATATTTTGTGTCGTACCATATTCATCATCTTTGATACATGTACATAAAGGAAAATCCTCGGCAGAGATCGCATTTCCATGCTTTTTGGCAACCCTGATACTGTCATTGATTATGTCGGGCGTGGTCAACGGTGAGACACCGAAACTTAACACAATGATATCCTCGGGTAAAATCTTCCCCTTAAGATAAAATATCCCGTTTCTTACAGATTCTTGAAATGTTGCTCCACCATGAGTCAACCATTTCAATTTGGTAATCCTGTATCTAGCGCAAATTCGTTGCACTTCATTCATCCAATCCTTGTGCGATACAATCTCTATGGCATCGATCTGTGGATCATTCTGAAAGTTATCCAAAGTGTAAGCAAGAATAGGTTTATCTTGGATATTAATGAACTGCTTAGGTATATCGATGCCTATTCTGCTTCCTGTCCCGCCTGCCAGAATAACAGCTATATTCATATCTTGCACCCACCCCAATTTACTATATGATACGATTGGTAGTCGCATTAAATAGAGAGATATCCTGCTGTCAGCGACGATCGATATACCGATGCCGCTTAGGCCTTTGTTAAGACCAGACGATAAACAGAATATGTATTC
>CANRJC010000049.1 GCA_947630795.1 uncultured Phascolarctobacterium sp.
ATAAATGTGCACCGCTTGCTGAGTTCTAACATTTAGGCTCACCTTGGTCCTATCGGACCAAAGGTCATACAGACAGGGGACTGCCGCTCACAGTCTCCTGTTTGTTTTGTGTGCGAGGGGAGAGGCCGTTATGATTTGTTTTGTCCTGTGTTATATTATCAAGCGCGGTCCTGATTTTGCGAAAGTGAATGAGCGGGAGAGCTAAACTGATCGATGACGATCCCGGTAAAAGGGCGAAAAAGAAATGAACAAGTTTGAGTTATTCTGTATGATATTTTATGTTCTTGATGCAGATTGGGATGATACGAAAGACGCTGTTGTCGGAGAGTAGCTCAGCGGAGCGAATCCATTCCTTTTTGATGACAGCGGGTCTGCCGATCCGGCCGTATTTGCGCACTTTTGCACAGTGATAGATCGAGACATAACGGAAAAAAACAGCTATTCGCTCGCCGTAAAGTACATTGAAGAATTGAATGACAAAAATATCACGAAAGCATTTTACTCCCTAGGGGAAGAAACTTGGATGAACAGTGTTTCCGACTATCTTTCGCGGAAACACAAGGGTGGTGAGCAACGTATTGCAAGATGAAAAATGGTCGTTCTGCACGGGCTCATTGATGACGAGGTATGACCTCATACGGGTCGAGAGCGCAGTATGTTGCGAAGACGACGAGCGAACAAATTCGGAATCGCCGCACGCACAGGACTACAGCAGTAAAAAGATGAAGAAATCCCTTTATTCGATGAGCAAAAGGAAAGGATAGGAGCTTTTGTTTTCTCTTTCCCCGTGTAAAGAAAAATATTTAACTTTAAAGTCGGCAGGAAAATGGCTGCCCTTTTTTGTACCTGATTTTGTTAAGAAGAGCTGCGCTTTTTGAGTGAGGAGCGTAGCGAGAGGAGTGTGGAGTTTGCAAGCCGGCCTTCTCAGCACAGTCGTTCAAATCAGCTAAATGTTCGAGGGGGAGGAGCGTGGAGTTTTGAGGAAAAGTCGGCGGTGCAAAAGAGTCAGCGCAAAAACTTAAGGGCGGTAGACCAAGATGCCGCAGGAAAAGACTAAGGGCTTTCGACCCTATGTTCACGAAAAAGGTGAGTAGCTCTCGAACGCCAACGTAAAAAATCAAAGTCGATCGCAAAAAGTGCAAGCCTACCGTAAAAAGCGAGAGACGAGCGCGAAAAGACGAGGGACGCAAATGCGCCTCTCTTATTTTTTGCGTTCCTTTCACAGAACCTCACAAAAATTTTGCAAAAATCTTCATAAAAGTCTTTACGAGGGAGACAGATATGTTACAATAAAGGCGATGATGCGAAAGGTGGGAAAGTTCGGGGTAGTTTCAAGGATTTCTTCTCCCGCAGTTTTTTTCTCGCAAGCCGCCGGAAACATCATCAAGGGCTTGGGCGCTGAGGCGAGCGCCCGGGCCCAAAAGATATCGTTTATGAACTCCGTCACTGCCGGGCGATACGCAAAGGAAACACGGATACTTTGATGGGGACCGGCTGCCTCGGGAGTTTGTAAAAATATTTTATTCCTAAGGAGGAATGCAAAATGAAAAAGTCTCTTATCTTTGCCATGGCTATGGCTCTGGGCGTAACCGCCAGCGCTTATGCCGCCAATCCGTTCAGTGATGTGCCTGCAGGCCATTGGGCTTATGACAGCATCGAGAAACTGGCTGCTGCCGGCGTTATCGACGGCTACGGCGACGGCACTTTCGGCGGCGACAAACTGATGACCCGTTATGAGATGGCTCAGATCGTTGCTCGTGCAATGGCCAACGGCGCCAATGTTGACAAGCTGGCTGCCGAATTCGCTGATGAACTGGATGCACTGGGCGTTCGCGTTGCCAACCTGGAGAAGAAGGCCGATGCCGTTAAGATCACCGGCCAGATCCGTACCCATTATCGTAGTTATCACGGCTTTGACAATAACACTGAAGAGAGCAAGATGCGTTCCCGTCTGTGGTTCAATGGGCAGATCAACGATGACTGGACCTACAGCGGTATGATCCAGAACGAGCAAAACTTTCTCAACGATACCGGTGATGAGAGCATTGACTTCCAGCGTGCTTGGGTCGATGGTAAATTGGGCGGTTTGTCAATTCAGGCAGGCCGTAACCACATCGCCATGTTGGGCACCGGCGGCCAAGTGCTGGGCGACCGTGCTGATTATGTGAAAGCTTCCTACGGCAAAGACATCAAACTGACCGGTATCGTAGGTAAGATGTCTTCCGGTACTGGTGCTAATGTTGCTGGTGGTGACAACTACGGCGAAGATTTCTGGGCTGCTTCCGTAAGCGGCAAGATCGGCGTAGTGAATGCCGAAGCTATGTACGTTGACGTAGATAGACAGCTCAATGTTGGTGTTGCTGATGGTGACAACAGCATCGTGAGCATCGACGTGAAGTTCCCCATCGTGAAAGACCTGACCTTGGAAGGTCTGTGGATGAAGGCTAAGGAAGACGATGCCGACGGCAACGATCAAGACATCTTCGCAATGTTGAAATACAAAGGCGCCAAAGCCAACAAACCCGGCAGCTGGGGCGCATATGCTAAATACTACAACGTAGCCGGCACTACCGTTATTCAAAACGGTGAGGACAACACCTTCCCGAATAAATTCCTGACCAGCGGCTTCGAAGGCTATGCAATCGGCGCCGAGTATGCAGTTGCCAAGAACATGGTAGCTCTTATCGACTACGAATATCTGGAAGACAAGATGGACGGCGGCGAAGACGGCGCTGCTCTGTGGAGCCAGTTGGTGATCACTTTCTAATAAAACCGTCACAGCGGCAACTGCGCAAATTGCAAAAATTTACGAGGGATGCAGAGATGCGTCCCTTTCTTCATACAAGTCAGACCACCACTCTTAGTGGTGGTCATGACCGTTAGTGCATAATTTTCGTTGGCAAGCTCAATAAAATAAAGGGAAGGGTTTTCCCCTTCCCCGATCATGCAAAATATCTTATTAT
>CANRJC010000050.1 GCA_947630795.1 uncultured Phascolarctobacterium sp.
GCTATTGGAGTATCTCTATGCCGGAAAAGTTGACTGCATTTACATTGACCCGCCGTACAACACCGGCGCACGGGACTGGAAATATAACAACGATTACGTGGACAGCAGCGACACATACCGGCATAGCAAGTGGCTCTCGATGATGCAGAAACGGCTGAAAATCGCAAAAAAGCTACTGAACCCGCAGGACTCCGTGCTGATCGTGACGATCGATGAAAAGGAATATCTGCATTTGGGGTGCTTACTGGAAGAGATGTTTCCGGAAGCAAATATACAAATGGTTAGCTCAGCTATCAATGGTAAAGGCGTTTCACGAGGCAGTGAGTTCTTTCGTGTGAACGAATTTATTTATTTTGTGAAAATTGGGGATTGTTTTGTTTCTGAGCTTAATTTGTCTGATGAATGGTTGGGAAATATCAAAACATCTACTACAAGACAAGTGCGATGGGGCAGTTTAATGAGAAGTGGGACTGGAGCAGAACGCAAAGATTCTCCAGGGTGTTTTTATCCTATTTTTATTTCTAGAGATAAAAAGAAATTTTGCGGAGCTGGTGCAGTTCTTCCGTTGGAGTAGACAGAAGTACAGCTTTCATACCAAAGGATGTTATTGCCATTTTTCCAATTCATGATGATGGAACCGAGGGACGCTGGCAATACTCAAGAGAAAAATTTCTTGATCTGCAGGCAAAAGGGTATGCAAGGATAAGTACGCAAACTAAAAAAGATGCAACAATCCGTTATATATCTGAAGGATGGCAAAAAAGAGTTGAAGGCGGAGAGATAGAAGTAGTTGGCCGAGCAGAAGACGGATCTCTAATGTTTAACGATGATGATTATGAGCAGAAATATATTCCAGGTAATCAATGGTGGATAACATCCCATGATTCTACTGAGTTCGGTAGCAAATTAATAAATAAAATAATTGGGAAGCGGTTTTCCTTTCCGAAGTCACTCTATGCCGTCTATGATACTATCCGATTTTTCGTCGCTAACAAGCCCAACGCCCTGATTGTCGACTTCTTCGCCGGATCCGGCACGACGCTTCACGCCGTCAACCTGCTCAACGCCGAGGACGGCGGGCATCGCCGGTGCATCATGGTGACGAACAACGAAGTCTCCGACGCCGAGGCAAAAGAACTGACCGCAAAGGGCTACCGTCCCGGCGATGAGGAATGGGAGAAACTGGGTATTGCCCGCTATGTAACGTGGCCTCGCACGGTTTGCTCCATCGAGGGGCACGACGTGAACGGTCAGCCGCTCAAAGGAAACTATCTCGGCAGCGATCTTCCCATGGCGGATGGCTTCAAGGCCAACGCCGCCTATTTCAAGCTGGGTTTTCTCGATAAAAACGCCGTCGCCCTCGGCAGGCAGTTCAAAGAGATGCTGCCGACGCTGTGGATGAAAGCCGGCGCATACGGCAAATGCCCAACGATAGAGGGAGATCACATTTCGAAGATGCTGCTTTTGCCGGAAAACCGGTTCGCCATACTCAATGAGGAAAATGCCTTCCCGCAGCTGGAAGCGGCATTGCGGGAACATCCCGAAATCGAAACGGTTTATATCGTCACCGATTATCAGGCTGGGTATTCCGCTATGACGAAGAACCTGAAAGTCAAGCATACCTATCAGCTATACCGGGATTATCTCGATAATTTCAGAATCAACACGGGGAGGAACTGAACATGAAAGTTGAACTCTTTCCGTTTCAGAAAAAGGCAGTGGAGGAGTTGCGGGTAAAGACCGCAGAAGCGCTTGGCAGCTATCGCCGGACGCATACTCCGCAGGTGGTGTCGCTTCAGGCTCCCACTGGCGCCGGGAAAACCATCATTATGGCGTCTTTTATCGAAGACGTTTATTTCGGCACGGATCAGTTTGCGGAACAGCCGGAGGCAATTTTCGTTTGGCTGTCCGACTCCCCTGCTCTGAATGAGCAGTCCAAGCAGAAAATCGATCTCAAAGCGGATCGCATCCGCTTGGGTCAGTGCGTCACGATCACGGACGAATCCTTTGATATGGAGCTGCTGGAAGACGGGCATATCTATTTTCTGAATACCCAGAAGCTCAGCAAAACTGGAAATCTCGGTCATCATTCCGACACTCGCCAATATACGATTTGGGAGACACTGGAGAATACGGTTAGAGAGAAATCCGACCGTTTGTATTTCATCATCGACGAGGCGCACCGGGGTATGCAGGGACGGGAGGCCGGAAGGGCCACCTCTATTATGCAACGTTTCCTCAAAGGATACCCGGAAGCAAAGCTATCCGCCATGCCGCTGGTGATCGGGATCAGTGCGACAGCGGCAAGGTTTAATGCGCTTGTCGGGGATACCAGTTCCACCCTGCAAAAATGTATCATCACCGCAAATGAGGTGCGTGCGTCCGGTCTTTTGAAAGACCGCATCGTCATCACCTACCCGGACGACCCGGAGAAAAACAACGAAATGGCGGTTCTTCAGGCGGCAACCGACGAATGGAAGAACAAATGCGACCACTGGTATCAATATTCCTACGAACAGCACTATGCGCAGGTGAACCCGGTGTTTGTCATTCAGGTGC
>CANRJC010000051.1 GCA_947630795.1 uncultured Phascolarctobacterium sp.
AGTTCCGACCGAAAAAGTCTTGTGGGGGGGGGTTCAACTGTGCTACAATAAAAGCAATGATGCGAAAGGTGGGAAAGTTCGGGAGTAGTTTCAAGGATTTCTTCTCCCGTGCTTTTTCTCGCAAGCCGCCGGAAACATCATCACGGGCTTGGGCGCTGAGGCGAGCGCCCGGGCCCATAAGAAAAGTTTATGAACTCCGCGCGCTGCCGGGCGATACGCAAAGGAAACACGGATACTTTGGTGGGGACCGGCTGCCTCGGGAGTTTGTAAAATACATTTATTCCTGAGGAGGAATGCAAAATGAAAAAGTCTCTTATCTTTGCCATGGCTATGGCTCTGGGCGTAACTGCCAGCGCTTATGCCGCCAACCCGTTCAGCGACGTGCCTGCAGGCCATTGGGCTTATGACAGCATCGAGAAACTGGCTGCTGCCGGCGTTATCGACGGCTACGGCGACGGCACCTTCGGCGGCGACAAACTGATGACCCGCTATGAGATGGCTCAGATCGTTGCCCGTGCAATGGCCAACGGCGCCAACGTTGACAAACTGGCTGCCGAGTTTGCAGACGAACTGGATGCTCTGGGCGTTCGCGTTGCCAATCTGGAGAAGAAGGCTGATGCAGTTAAGATTACCGGCCAGATCCGTTTGCACAACCAGAGCTTCCATGGCCTTAGCATCGTTGATGAGAACAAACTGCGTTCCCGGTTGTTCTTCAAGGGTCAGGTAAACGACGACTGGACTTACACCGGCATGATCGAGAACATTCAAGATTTTAAGTCTGAAACCGGCGACGAGGGCACCGACTTCCAGCGTGCATTCGTAAACGGCAAACTGGGCGGCGTGGCCATCGAAGCAGGCCGTAACCATCTGGTTCTGTTGGGCAACGGCGGTCAGATCTACGGCAACCGCGCTGATTATGTAAAAGCTTCTTACGGCAAAGACATCAAGCTGACCGGGTATATTGGTAAGTTTGCTAACAAGACTACTACCACAAAACCCCTTCCTTACGGCGAAGATTTCTGGGCTGCTTCCGTAAGCGGCAAGATCGGTGTAGTGAATGCCGAAGCTATGTATGTTGACGTAGAGAGTCAGGCTAATGATGGCGCTACTAATAGAGGCGACAACAACATCGTGGGCATCGATGTCAAATTCCCCATCGTGAAGGACTTGACATTGGAAGGCCTGTGGATGAAGGCTAAGGAAGACGATGCCGACGGCAACGACCAGAGTGTATTCGCTATGTTGAAATACAAAGGCGCCAAAGCCAACAAACCCGGCAGCTGGGGCGTATATGCCAAGTACTACAACATGGCCGGCAGCACTATTATCCAAAACGGCGAAGATAACACCATCCCGAACAAATTCTTGGCTAACGGTTTCACCGGCTATGCTATCGGCGCAGAGTATGCAGTTGCCAAGAACATGGTAGCTCTTGTTGATTGGGCCGATTTGGAAGACAAGAAGGACGACAGCAAAGAGGGCGCTGCTCTGTGGAGCCAGTTGGTGATCACTTTCTAAGAAAAACCGTCACAGCGGCAACTGCAGAAGTTGCAAAAATTTCGAGGGGCACGCAAGTGCCCCTCTTTTGCTTATGCCCTAAATGATTGTTGCGAGCATTCTTTGCAGAACTAAAATTTTTTGAAATTTTCGCTCAAACTGCCTGCAAATGAAAAAGGCCCTCGACTCATGGCGGGGAGCCTTGATCTTGATGTGTTGATAAGTTTAGTTTTTAGAAATAGAGCAATGCTCACTTCGCCGAACGATGCTCAACTTCGTATTCTGCGCATTTAGTTTCGTCAAGACGAAAATCGCAGCAACGCTGGGACAGGCTCGGCCAAGCTTTACCGTCAACGATAGTGTAATATAGTTTATGAGCTTGCTTGAGGATCGCCTCGCGATGAGAGTTGCACCATGAAAGCTGATTGGCGAGAAGATTCTTATAGTTTACAGTTGCTTTGTCGTCGGAAGCGGCGATGCGCAGCTCGACTTTTATCAAATCGTTCAGAGACACGGGGATCATATTGTTAAGATTGATAGCTCCCAATTTACCGCCGTCTATCTTGATGAAGTCGATCTGATTTTTCATTGTCAGATGTTTTTTCTTAGGCGATGTGAGAGGAGCATAATAATGAAAGTCGCCCACAGAAAAGACGATGCCCACGAAGGGTCGGAGCGACTTTCGTTCCATCGTATAGGGAACACAGGGATCGCTTTTGCGAAGGAAATCGCAATATTCCGCTTTGACCATGTAGAAAGTAAAATTCATTCTATCTCCCTGACGAAAGAAAGAGGCCAAGTTTTGAACTCGACCCCTTTGTTTTCAGTTCCCACTCATGGTAGGGTACACCGCTTTTTTAGCTCCCACTTGCGGTAGGGTACACCGCTTTTTTAGCTCCCACTCATGGTAGGGTACACCGCTCATCTACATTATATGAAGAAGAAAAGTTGCTGTCAAGAAAATGATCTGTCACGGACAGTGTCAGACAGTGTCAAGTAATCGTTGGCAAAATCCTCCGGCAAAATATCAAAGTCAGAACCCTGCAAAGGGCAAAGCATTC